>JAFGOY010000054.1 GCA_016926255.1 Anaerolineae bacterium
CAACGTTGAATCCAGTCCCTTCGGGCCGAAGGCACCTTCCTCCCACAACTGGTAGATGATCGCCGCCGTCATCGGCTTGCCGACACTCGCAATCGCAAACTGGTGATCGACCGTCATCGTTTCGCCGGTATCGACTCTGGCGATGCCAGCCGCACCTTCGTATTCGTAACCTGGCATCGAGACTTTGATCGCGGCGTTGCGATACAGCTCGCCGTTTTCATCACGTACCGCCGCATCGAGCAATGTGTCGAGCCGTGCATCAGCCTTTGCCGCGTCGATGGTTGTTGATGCGGTGCAGCCGGTGCCAATCAACACGACTAACCAGATCAATGAAACTGTCCACACTCTTTTCATGAACACCGATAGGCCCTTCATCAGGAGGATAAATTCTACGCACTTTTACGCGGGGAAGATAGGATTGGTTGCAGAAGGAACCAGCCGCCGGAGAAAAATCAGAAGCAAAACCAATGCAATAATTGACACTTTTGTATCAAATAATGGTGTGGCTTTCGAACAGCTTCTCCAACTTGCCGGCGGCGAGCCGGTCCCCGAAACTGTCCTACTGTTAGTCGGTGACATCAGCCCCGGTTATTTGCGCCGCCAGCTTCAGCCAGCCCACACTGAAATCGGGCTCCGCAGGCAGTTACCCCCAACTCTAAAAAACCAGGCTGGACTTGGCTCTCGTCGAGTCTGTTTTTTCGACTTCGCGGTTACTTTTTCTCTCGAATGATACCCGGCTGTCTGCGCCCCGCCCGGCTTCGCGCCGGGCATTTACCACCGCCGACCTGGCGCTGCGCGCCACCGCAACGTCCGATGCTGGTCGGGGTGGCAAGGTAAAAGCAGCGACCACGTTGTGACCGCTGTCCCTGAAGGTTCAGTCTCTCAGGTGTATTCACAAAACTGGTAAACCGCCACATCTCGCACTCCCCGCCTGAAGGTTCAGTGTTTTGGGTGTATTCACTGCTAAACAGGCATCATCACTGACCTTGATGCACAAAGCCCAGCGGGCTATCATCGCGTTATGACAAATTCAGAGTCTTCCCTCAAGAAAAAGGTGGTCACCGTCCGCATGACCCATGCGCTCTATGCCAACGTCAAACGGCTGGCAGGTGACCAGAGATATATCGGCGACGTCATCCGCGAAGCTATCCGGCAGTACATCGATGACCGGGGTGAGATCACCGGCAGCCGCCGCTACTTCACCGGGCGATTCCGCGATGAAGTCCGCATGCTGCGCCGCGACTTGAGCTGGCACCTCTCGCTGATCACGATCATGCTGGCCGAGATGTTCTCGGTGATCATCTTCCATTCGCTCGACCTGGATGAGGCGACTGCTAAGACCTTCAGCGCCAGCAATATCCTGAAGATCGCTGAGGAGCGCCTGGTCGAGTCGGGCTGGCGGGTGCAAACGCGGGTCAACGCCGCCATCGACGATGCCGAGTTGGAGGGGCAGCGCCGGATGGATAGCCAGCCCCCGCCGGACATGGTGAACTAGCCATGCCCGCCGCCGCGAACAGCATGAGTCAGAACTTCGGCAGGAACGAGAGCGGCAGGCGCAGCAGATGGATCGCGCCAGGACGAAACGCCAACGCGTTCGTCATATGTGTGATGAAGACGTCCAGAAGATAGATGCACGGCAGGCGTACTTCGGCAGGTTGTTCGCCGACCAGGGGCTTGATCCAGAGCCGCGGATCGAGACGTCGCAGCGCGCGGACGTGAGGAGCACGACCGGCGGCTGCCGCACAATCTGGGGCAAGGTTCGATCTTTGTCAGTCTGGTTAAAAATTCTCAATGGCTGAAATCTTTAAGGTTTTCTTGCCTAAAAGTGATTTGCATCGATATTAGCGATTGGTTACACTCGCCAACTAACGAAAAAGCCCCAAGTTGCACCTTGGGGCAATTGGCGAGAGATACAATCGTTCTCACCGATAGTGATTGTAGACAAAATACTAAAGCAAGGTTGCTTGCTTGTCAATTATTAGTCGAAAAAACTGTCGGTTGTATCCTCCGCCAAAATAACACTATATACGGAGGACAATCTAAAATGTCGAAGAAGAAGGATTCGATCTGGATATCACCACGAAAAGATGGTGGTTGGGAAGTGCAGCGGGAAGGTGGCAAACGTCCATCTCGAGTGACGGATACTCAGCGCGAGGCAATTGAAGCTGGGCGTGAGCAAGCTCGTAATGATGGGACTGAGCTCATCATTCAGCGCAAGGATGGGACCATACGCAGCAAGGATAGCTATGGGCCAGACCCTAACCCGCCGAAAGACAAAGAACACTAGACCCTTTTGAACATAGGGCAGCAAAGGTGAGACTGCTGCCCTTTTGCTTTATCTTCCTTTGTCACCCTCCTTAATCGTTATGATTTGTTCCTCATCACCGGCCTTGGTACCTGGTTTTGGAGATTCGTCGGGTTTTTTAGTGGGTTTTTGACGTATTTTAGTTGCTTTTTTGGTCATAAGTAACTCCTTATATAACTCGTGTAAAAAGGTCATAAATCAGTGCAAAACCAATGCACAATATTGAAGCCACGATGATAATTCGACCAATGTTTGCTGTATCTCCTACGCGCTTTAAAGTTTTTAGAAACTCGATGCGCACTTTGACTAAATTGTTTATCTGCTTCAGTCTTAAGTCTTTTGGTTGAGGAAAATCATACTTTTTAAGGAGTATCTCTGAGCGGAGAAATCCAGTAGGTTGGCTGCTTGTGAACTGTAGTTGTAAGCTAATTGCGGAGCTTACAAGAAGCAAACTGGCAGATATTGCTAGTGGAATAATTACTACCAGAGACCAGGAACTGGATGCTTCTACTTGCCCGAGGTTGAGCAGTAAACCTAACAAAACCGCACTTGTAGTGAGGTTTAGTTGTGAGCCTCTTTTTACATTGTGCCAGTCTGTTAATATTTCGTCTCGGGCAGCTAGCTCGTTTTGGTATATAAGTTCAATTACATCGGGATTGTCTGATCGAGGGGGGGCCTGAACAGGTTTGTCTGTCATTGTTAAGTTCCTTTCATACAGAGTTATTATTTGCGTTAGGTTGGCATGGTCTCCCTGCACTCCGGGTAATTCGGACATGCCCAAAACTGTCCACCCTGATACTTTCCTCGCCGGGCAGTCTTCAATACCATCGGGATTCCACATTTTGGGCAAAGTGGCGTTTCTGGCTGCTTTGGTGCGTTTTCTATGTAGGGCAATACAACGGATGCAATCTCACTCGTGTTGTACGATGTCTGCGCGGGTTGGTGAATAAGCGGAAGCTGGGCTACCTGGAAAACCTGATCGACAAAAGCATCGCGTTCTTCCCGGTCGAGCCGCTGATGGCTGCTGTCGTCCAGTTCGATGCAAAGAATCGGCTGCATTGTTTGCGGATCACACAATGTGAAGTCGATATGCTTCTGCGCGATCTTCGCTCGATATGAGAAGTTCTCCCGCAAGTTGAGAATGTAGAACAGGTCAACCATGCGAACCTTCGGGCAGATAATCGCTTTCCCCTGGATGGCCTGGTTAAGCACATGGTAAAAGCTGATCTCAGCTGGAGATAGAAACTTTCGATTGATGCGGTAGGGTAGTTGTTCGGTGGGCTTTGCTGTTGAGGGTTTCCGAAAGAGACGGGTCAAAAGAGTTCGGCAGCCTTGCTTATCGGCGGCAGTCATTTTCGTTGCTCCCGGAATAGGCACAGAAATAGACTCAATAATTATCCATTTTGGCAATTATAACCGGACTCTAGCTGAATATGCTATCTTGATGGCAGTATACAAAGACTCGGAATCAAAAGCCCCCATCGATCCCCCTGATCATCTCGGCAGTCCTGATACTTCACACAATTGTCGGATGATGTTAAACTAATACCTACCGGGCCACATCGAGTCGACCCAGAGGGCACACAAACCATGCAAACCGAAAACCATACGTCTATCAGTCAGGACGAAATCAACGCGATTCTCTGGAAGGCGTGCGACACCTTCCGGGGCACCGTCGATCCGGCTGAGTACAAGAACTACATCCTGGTGATGCTGTTTCTGAAGTACATCAGCGATGTCTGGATCGACCATTACGACACCTACCTGGCCGAGACCGGCAGCGAGGATCGCGCCATACGCAAAATGCGCTACGAGCGCTTCGTGCTGCCCGATGGCGCCGACTACTACACGCTCTACGAGAACCGCAATGCGCCGAACATCGGCGAGGAGATCGACAAGGCCCTGGAAGCCATCGAAGAGGCGAACGTAGAGAAGCTCGAAGGGGTGTTCCGCAACATCAGCTTTAACTCCGAGGCGGCGCTGGGCAAGACCCGTGATCGCAACGCCCGGCTGAAGAACCTGCTGGAGGATTTCCACGATCCGCGCCTCGACATGCGCCCCTCGCGCATCAACGGGATGGACATCATCGGCAACGCCTACGAGTACCTGATCGGTAAGTTCGCGGCGGGGGCGGGCAAGAAGGGCGGCGAGTTCTACACCCCCGCCGAAGTATCGCAGCTGCTGGCCCGCCTGCTCGATCCGCAGCCCGGCGAGCGCATCTGTGACCCCGCCTGCGGCTCCGGCTCGCTGTTGATCAAGTGCGCCAATGAAGTCGGCAGCAGCGACTACGCACTCTACGGGCAGGAGAGCAACGGCTCGACCTGGGCGCTGTGCATGATGAACATGTTCCTCCACAACGTCAACCAGCCGCGCATCCTGTGGGGCGATACGCTGCGCAGCCCCCTGCTGCTCGAAGGCGACACGCTGATGCGCTTCAACGTGGTGGTTGCCAACCCGCCCTTTTCGCTCGACAAGTGGGGCCAGGAAGACGCGGGCGTCGAGGCGGGTGGTGATGGCCCATACAACCGCTTCTGGCGCGGACTGCCTCCGAAGAGCAAGGGTGACTACGCCTTCCTGACGCACATGATCGAGACGACCTACGCCGAACCCTCAGCGGATGGGCGGGTGGGTGTGATCGTGCCGCATGGGGTGCTGTTCCGGGGTGGGGCCGAGGGCCAGATCCGGGAGGCGTTCATCCGCGAAAACCTGCTCGATGCCGTGATCGGCCTGCCGGAGAACCTGTTCTATGGGACGGGTATCCCGGCGGCGATCCTGATTTTCAGGCGCAGGCGGGCCGATACCGCCGTGCTGTTCATCGATGCCAGCCGCGAGTTCGAGCCGGGCACCAACCAGAACCGGCTGCGAGATCAGGACATCGACCGGATCGAGGAGACCTACCGGCAGCGGGAGACCATCGACAGGTACAGCTACCTGGCGAGCTATGAGGAGATCGAGGAGAACGATTTCAACCTGAACATTCCGCGCTACGTCGATACCTTCGAGCCGGAGCCGCCGGTCGATATGGCGGCGGTGAACGCCGAGATACGCGACCTGAAATCACAGCTTACCGACGTGGAGCAGCGCATGGCCGACTATCTGCGGGAGCTGGGGCTGGATGCTTAAAGCGGGAGGAACGCGACGAGATTGTCCCAATCGCTCATTTCGCTGGCGTCGAGTATCGTGAGCAGGTCTTCGATGACCGGGCCGATAGGCAGTGAAGCGCGTGCGACGATCACCCCGGGCATCGGCAAACCAAGCGCAATACGCTCGTTGGCATAGCCAACTATTGTGGCGATATCGTGGCTGAGCAGGATGCGCCCTTCCTGCGCCGCCCACTCAAGTACTTCCGGGTCAGGTGCCTGATAGATAAGCGTATCCTGGACACGCACAATGTCGGTATCGGGACGTTCGCGCTGGACGCCGCGAAGAATCTTGCCATTGAAGTTTTCGTCGGCCAGAAAGCGGATCATGACCGGGAGCGCCGCCGGTGATCGCGCAGGCGGGCATGCAGCGCCAATTGTTCAGGGGAATAATGGGCTTCGACTTCCTGCTGAATCCGGTTCGCCTCATTTTCTTCCTGATCGACGTAGGCATCGACTTCGGCGCGGTGGGTCAGGTAGTAGGCGAAAACAGCGTAAATGTCGGCGAGTTTCAGGGTGGGGTAGCTGTCTGCAATATCCTCAGCCGTTTCGCCCTGACGGAAAGCATAGATGACCAGTTCCAGCAGGACACGGGTGTCGCCTACACGGATTTTTCCCTGCGGATCGGTTCGCAGGGGCACTTCCATCGCGGCGGGAGTAGCGATCATGGCTCGACCTCCTGTAATACCGTATGATGATATTATACCGGATTGTAAACGAGAGGTGTTCGCAGATGGTGTATTTGAGGGAGTTGGGACTGGATGAGTAGCGCATCTGACGAGTTTGTTTTTGTAAAAGGCTTGGATTACATACCCTCCGATTGGGGATGGTGTAATTTCAGTGATGTTTGTGTGTCATCGCAATATGGATTAAGTGAACAGAGTACTTCAGTTGGAACACCTTACCTCGGGATGTCAAATTTACAAGACGGGAATATTGTGCTCGACGAAGTGTCACGTATCGCATTGTCAGAAGAAGACTTAGAAAAATACCGACTCAACAAGTTCGATCTAATTTTTAACCGAACTAATAGCTGGGTGCATGTTGGGAAAACAGCACTATTTGATTTAGAGGGTGATTATGTTTTTGCCTCCTATCTCATCCGATTTGTTTTAGATCAAAATTCAGTTGATCCTCGTTTCATCAATTACTATTTCAATTCTGAATATGCTCGTCGGTATGTCGAAATGTTGGGAACCAAAGGCGTTAGCCAAGTTAATGTCAACCAGAGCCAGCTTCAACGTCTTATGAAGATTCCCCTCCCCCCGCTCGACGAACAGCGCCGAATCGCCGACATCCTCAGCACGTGGGACGAGGCGATCACCCTGACCGAGCAGCTTATCGCCGCGCTGGAGCGTCGCAAAAAGGGGCTGATGCAGCGTCTGCTCACCGGCGAGGTCAGGTTTCCGGGGTTTGTCCAGTCCGGTGCAACGCAAGAAACAAGATTCGGGGCGATTCCTGTTGAGTGGGGTCACGTGCAGATCGGCGAGGTGGCGACAGAGGTATCACAAAAGAACGATGAAGACCTTGACCTGACTGTCCTTTCATGTACCAAGTACGAGGGATTGGTTGATTCGCTTGGATATTTCGGTCGTCAGATTTTCAGTGACGATACTTCTACCTACAAGCTTGTTGCATATGGTCAGTTCGCGTATGCAACTAACCATATCGAAGAAGGCTCGATAGGCTATCAGGATTTGTATGATCTCGCGCTCATCAGTCCCATGTATACGGTCTTTGAAACCGATGGGGAACTGATTAACGACAGTTACCTTTATAAGCTACTCAAGACAGAGTTGTACCGCCATATCTTCGAGGTGAATACAAGCGGAACCGTCAATCGTCGGGGAAGCCTGCGTTGGAATGACTTCTCAAGGATCAGGGTGCCATTGCCATCTATAGAGGAACAGATCGCCATCTCAGAGGTTCTTGAAATAGCGGATATGGGAATTGAATTAGCTGAGCAACGACTCGTAGCACTCAAAGAGCAGAAAAAGGGCCTGATGCAGCGTCTGCTCACGGGGCAGGTTCGGGTATAGCATAGATACAAGGGAGAAAAAACTGTGGGTGATATAAAACTATTCAACATTGCAAATGACTCAGCCGAAGAATTGCCCGGTCAATCCTATGCGGTGGAGAAATCGCTGCAAACACTGATCGAAAGACACCTTGAGGATTTCCTCGGCGTTCGCTTTCTGGAAACAGAATATTCCACAGGTAAAACACACGGCGGACGCATCGATACGCTGGGCATCGATGAGAACGGTTTCCCGGTCATCATCGAGTACAAACGGGCAACCAATGAGAACGTCATCAATCAGGGGTTGTTTTATCTCAACTGGCTGGTCGATCATCAGGGCGAGTTCGAACTGCTGGTCATGAAGAAACTGGGGCAGGACGTAGCTGAACATATCGAGTGGTCAAATCCGCGCCTCATCTGTATCGCCGGTGACTTCACCAAATATGATGAGCACGCGGTTCAGCAAATCAACCGGAACATCGAGTTGATTCGTTACCGCACATACGGCAATCACGAGTTACTGCTACTGGAACTGGTCAATGCCGTTTCAACCCATGCTGTGCCCACGCAGGTTACAACAAATGCCAGGAGTTCCCAGCGTACCGTCTCAGAGGCACTCGAACAGGCAGACACCGACCTGTACAATCTTTTTCATGATCTAGAGAGTTTCATCATGGCGCTGGGTGATGATGTGCAAAAGAAGACGCTGAAAGTCTATTTTGCCTACAAACGTATCCAGAACTTTGCCTGTGTTGAGGTCCATACCTGGGATCAAGAACTACTGGTGTTCGTCAAAGTGAATCCCGATGATGTTGAGTTGGAAGAAGGATTTACCCGTGACGTTCGCCAGATTGGTCACTTTGGTACAGGCGATCTGGAAATCCGCATTTCCTCACATGCCGATCTGGAGCGGGCTAAACCCTTGATAATTGCGAGCTACGAGTAGCGCAGAAATATGAGGATATAATCTTCCATGCCCACACCATCCTACCGCGAAGAACTGATCTCCCAGATACCGGCGCTGCAAGTCCTGATCCACCTCGGCTATGAGTACCTCAATCCCGCCGAGGCGCTCGCGCTGCGCGAGGGCAAGAAGCGCAGCGTGGTGCTCACCGGCATCCTGGAGCCGTGGCTGCGCACGCACAACACCATCGACCGGCGCGGCGAGGCCATCCCCTTCACTGACAGTAATATCGAGGCCGCCCTCCGCAGGCTGACGACGGTCGAGATGAACCGGGGGCTGGTCAACGCCAACGAAGCGATGACCGACCTGCTCACGCTGGGCACCAGCCTCCCGCAGACCCTCGACGGGGATACCCGCAGCTACAGCCTCCACTATATCGACTGGCAGCACCCGGAAAACAACGTCTACCACGTCACCGAGGAGTTCAGCGTCGAGCGGACGGGCAGCTACCAGACCCGCCGCCCGGATATCGTCTGCTTCGTCAACGGCATCCCGCTGGTGGTCATCGAGTGCAAGCGCCCGGATAAGGAATCGGAGCACGGCAAGGGCGTCGAAGAGGGCGTCTCGCAGCATATTCGCAACCAGAAGCCGGATGAAATCCCGCACCTGTTCGCCTATTCGCAGCTCCTGCTGGCGATCAGCACCAACGATGCGAAATATGCGACGACCGGCACCGATTCGAAATTCTGGTCGGTGTGGAAGGAAGAGAATCTCCAGGCGCACGAGGCCGCCACCCGTGACCTGATCGGCCAGCCGCTGAGTGAGGATCAGCAGGCGCGGCTCTACGACTGGCGCGACGACGCCTACTGGGTACGGCGTCACTTCGATTCACTGGCGGATCGCCTCCCGACGGAGCAGGATCGCACGCTGTTCAGCCTGCTCCACCCTGCGCGCCTGCTCGAACTCGCCTACCAGTTCATGGTCTTCGACGGGGGCCGAAAGAAGGTCGCCCGCTACCAGCAGTATTTTGCGATCCAGGCCACGCTCGACCGGGTGGCGCATCTCAACGCGCAGGGGCAGCGCACCGGCGGGGTGATCTGGCACACGACCGGCAGCGGCAAGTCGCTGACGATGGTGATGCTCGCCAAAGCCCTGGCGCTGCACCCGGCCATCGCCAACCCACGCGTGGTGATCGTCACCGACCGGGTCAACCTCGACGAGCAGATTTACGGGACCTTCAAATCCTGCGGCAAGACCATCGAGAAGGCCAACTCCGGCAGAAACCTGATCGATCTGGTCAACTCCAACCGCGCCGACATCATCGCCACGACCGTCCACAAGTTCGAGACGGTCGCCCAGGAGAAAGTCACCAGCGACGAGGTCAACGTCTTCATGCTGGTCGATGAGAGTCACCGCACGCAGTACGGTCGGCTGCACAGCATGATGCGTCAGGTGTTCAGAAACGCCTGCTACATCGGCTTCACCGGCACGCCGCTCACCCGCGCCGAGAAGGATACGGCGGCGCGCTTCGGCGGCTTCATCCATAAGTACACCATGCGCCAGGCGGTCGAGGATGGGACGGTCGTGCCGCTGCTCTACGAGGGCCGCATCGTGTCGCTCGATCAGAACCAGGCGCAGATCGACAAGTGGTTCGAGCGTCACACCGCCGGGCTGAGCGATGCGGAGAAAGCCGACCTCAAACGCAAGATGAGCCGCGCCGGGGAGATCAGCAAGGCCGACCAGCGCATCCAGGAAATCGCCTATGACGTGGTCAGGCATTTCATCCTGAACTTCCGGGGGACGGGAGCCAAAGCCCAGCTTGCCACGAGCAGCAAGGAGATGGCGATCAAGTACCTGCGCTATATCGAAGAGGCGCGCTACTACCGCGATGGCGTGGAGCATCATATCGATGCGGCGGTGGTCATCTCCCCGCCCGATACCCGCGAGGGCCACGAATCAATCGACGATTTCACCCTGCCGGAGGTGCAGGCTTTCTGGCAGCGGATGATGGATCGCTACAAGGATGAGGATGGCTACAACCGCGAGATTCTGCGCAGCTTCGGCGATGAGGAGGGCATTCAAATCCTGATCGTGGTCGATAAGCTGCTGGTCGGCTTCGACGAGCCGCGCAATACCGTGCTCTACATCGACAAGCCGCTCAAGGAGCACGGCATCCTCCAGGCGATAGCCCGCGTCAACCGGCTGTTCGAAGGCAAGGACTACGGCTACGTGGTCGATTACCGGGGCGTGCTGGGCGAACTCAACGAGGCGATGCAGACCTACAACGCGCTGGAGGAGTTCGACCCGGAGGACGTCGCCGGGACGATCACCGACATTGCCGCCGAGGTCGAGAAGCTGCCCCAGCTTCACTCGGATTTGTGGGCGGTGTTCAACGCGGTCGATACCGACGATGCGGAAGCGGTCGAGCGTTTCCTCGAGCCGGAGGACGTGCGTCACCGCTTCTATGATGCGCTGACTGCCTATGCACGCAGTCTGCGGGTGGCGCTGAGTTCGGTCGTCTTCTACGAACAGACGCCGGAGCGGACGATCAACGCCTACAAGCGCGATCTCCAGTTCTTCCACAACCTGCGGATGTCGGTCAAGCTGCGCTACGCGGAGGCTATCGATTACAAGGAATACGAGCAGAAGATTCGCAAGCTGCTCGACGATCACATCAGCGCCGAGGGCACCCGCGCCATCACCGACCTGGTCAATATCTTCGACCGGCAGGCATTCGACCGCGAGGTCGAGCGGGTGGTCGGGGCGGCGGCCAGAGCCGACACCATCGCCTACCGGCTGAAGCGCACCATCGCCGAGCGGATGGAGCAGGACCCGGCCTTCTATCGCCGGTTCTCGGAGCTGATCGACGAGACCATCGAAGCCTACTACCAGGGCCGGATCGACGAGCTTACCTATCTCGGTGAGATGGAGGACGCGCTTGAGCAGGTTCGTACCGGGCAGGATCGCAATCAACCGGCGATACTGGCTCCCTACAAACATGCCCCGGCTTACTACGGCATCATGCGGGGGATTCTCTCCGATATCGATCTCGGCGAGGGAGGGGATCAGCTTGTCGCGGAGATGGCAGTCGGCATCGAGGAGATCATCGAGCAGCACAAAATCCGCGATTGGGCGGACAACCCCGATGTGCTGAATCGGATCATGCTGGACATCGAGGATCATGTCTTCGCGGTGATGGACGAGATCGGCGTTTCACTGCCGGACGAGGTGCTCGATATGCTGATCGACAACCTGGTCGACCTGTCCCGGAAACGGGCTGCGCTCTAATCATGTCAGACACCTATGAAGTCGAGTTCGGCAATCGAACCATTCGCTACGAGCTTCAGTTCAGCGAGCGAAAGACGCTGGGCATTGACGTTCACCCCGATCTGCGCGTCACGGTGACTGCTCCCATCGGCAGCGATTCCGACCTGGTCGCGGAGAAGGTCAGGAAGCGCGCTCCGTGGATACTCCGCCAGCAGCGCGACTTTTCGCGCTACCTGCCCCACCTGCCGCTGCGTCAATACGTCAGCGGGGAGACACATCGCTACCTGGGTAAACAGTACCGGCTCAAGGTCATGCAGAGCCAGACCAGCTACGAGGTGGTCAAGCTGCTCCGGGGCAGGTTGCAGGTCTACGCCGCAGACCCATCAGACCGCGAGCACGTCGGGGCGCTGCTCGATGGCTGGTATCGCAAGCGGGCAAAAGTGGTCTTCCGCGAGGGCCTCGATCAATGGTTTCCCCGCTTCGAGCGCCGAGGGATTGACTATCCTGAGCTGGTGCTGCGGGTCATGAAGACCCGCTGGGGGAGCTGCACGCCGGGCAGCAGAATCCTGCTTAACCCGAAGCTCGTTCAGGCCCCAAAGCAGTGTATTCACTATGTGATTGTGCATGAACTGTGTCACCTGGTCGTGCATGATCACAGCGCCGAGTTTCATGCTCTGCTGGGCACGGTCATGCCCGATTGGGAGGAGCGGAAGCGCAAGCTGAATGCGTTCGAGTTTTAGCCATTTCGTGCGGTGACAGGCAGGAAATAGAATTTTTGCTCACAGGAACGTTGATGAGTTTCCGGAGAGTTCGACATGACAAAGTATAACTGGAAGCGGTTCTGGTGCCAGCGAGGGGAGACTCCAAAGCTAACCGATAACGGCTACTTGCTCGATCCGGGGTTGGAGTATGCACATTTCTATACGGACGTGGTTACATATGACCAAATCGCCGGTATTCCATGCCTGGTCTTGTTAGGAGAACCTGGCATCGGAAAATCCACTGCAATGCAGGCACATTATGAAGAAGCAAAGCAGCAATTGCTAGATGAAGGTGGCAAAGCTCTCTGTATTGATTTGAACCAGTATGCTTCAGAAATTCGGCTTATTGACGATATCTTTCAGCATCGAGATTTCCTGGATTGGCAAGAGAACAAGCGACCTTTTCATCTGTTTCTTGATAGCCTTGACGAATGCAAACTTCGAATCAATACGGTATCCGAAATTCTCAAAGCCAAGTTGAGTGAAGTCTCACCCTGTGACAATTTGTTTCTTCGAATAGCGTGTCGCACAGTTGACTGGCCATTAAATTTGGAGGACGGATTTAAACGAGTATGGGAGGAGGATTCTCTAGGAATCTATGAGCTGGCACCTTTGCGTCGCATCGATATTGAAGTTGCTGCTCAGGAAAATGACATCGTTCCAATTCACTTTCTGGATGCGGTTGAACATATTGATGTTGTTCCATTAGCGACAAAACCAGTAACCCTCAACTTCCTCTTGAAGCGGTTTAAACGAGACCACAAACTCTCGGAAACGCAGATCGAATTGTACTATGAAGGTTGTCGATTACTTTGTGAAGAGATTAACGAAAGCCGACTTGGAGCTGGTTTAACAGGAAACTATCCAACTGATGATCGGTTACAGGCGGCTATGTGGATTGCCGCTGCAATGGTATTTTCCAATCACCCCACATTGTGGACCGGCCCGGATATGGGCAATGTTCCAGAGAGCGATTTAGCACTTCATCAGTTGACCGCTTTGAAAGCAGATCGTCAAGCAGTGTTGACGGAACCCCTAATTCGAGAGACTCTGGGCACCGGCTTATTCACATCTCGTGGCCCTTCAAGATTTGGATGGGCGCACCAAACATATGCCGAATTTCTGGCAGCCTACTGTGTTTACGAACAAGAGACACTTTTAGAATCAGTCATGAGTCTGATTGTCTCTGGAAGCGACGACACAGGGAAGATCATTCCGCAGTTGAGTGATACTGCTGCATGGCTAGCTGCTCTAAGACAGGATGTGTGTGAGGAGATTCTGCGTTCAGACCCAGAGGTACTCCTAAAGAGCGATTTATCAAATTCCGCATCTGAAATGCGAGCGAAGATAGTTGCTGCTGTCCTAAATCTATACGATGAGAAGAGACAACTACAACCACAATCTAGCTACCAACAGTATCGGAATCTGAACCATCCAGGGTTGGCGAGTCAGCTAAGAGAATACATTCGAGACCGCGAGAAAAACCTGTATGTACGTCGAGCAGCAATCAATATTGCAAAAGTATGCGAAGTCAGTGCGTTACAGGAAGACCTCGTAGCGATGGCCCTGGATCCAGCGGAAGGCTATCTTCGTGCTGACGCAGCATACGTAGTTCTACGCATTGGAGATGATGCATTTAAAGCTCAACTAAAGCCTCTAGCTCTTGGAATCGCAGGTCCAGATGACGACGATGAATTGAAAGGATACGGCCTGTTAGCCGTATGGCCAAATCACCTTACAACTGAAGAGTTGTTCAACACACTTTCATATCCCAAACGAAGTAACTTGTTGGGCCATTATAAGCTATTTCTTCGAGGTGATTTTGTTGACGACATACCAATTGATGAGTTGCCAATAGCACTAAAGTGGGTACAGAACCAGTCTCTCATGCCGGGTCCCAAAAGAAATGTCTTCCAAGATGCAATTAACGCGATTATGCGTAAGGCATGGAACAACATCAATGAGCCGGCTATACTTCAAGCTTTTACCGAAGCGGTTCTGTCACGATTAGCGCGTCACGATGCCATTGTAAGAGATGAACGACGCTGGAATGACGCTAACAACGGAATTGAATCGGGAAAAGAGAGTTTTAAACAAGCGCTGTTCCTCGAACACTCAAAAAGACGCAAAGTTCTGCTGGCGGCGCTTCCACTGTTGAATGATCCCGGACAAAACCTCTTCTGGCTTACTAACTCAGAAACACCTTTGTGTATTCCTGAAGACCTCGTGTGGTTATTGAATATTTACCAAACCATTGAGGATAAAAATATACAAAATGCCATTCTTAAATTGGCCGAAGCAGTCTTTAATTGGCGGAACCCAGCGCATCTTGAAGTTATACTTTCCATTCGTGACATCATTCCAGAATTGTACAGCAAACTGGAGCATTTCTTATATGTGGAGCTAGATTCGCCGCAAGTGGAATTATGGCAAAACTCATACAACTGGCAGCAAGAACAGAAAGAGCACGAATATCATCAAGCTGAGCAGATCAGTGTTCTTATCACACAGATCGACAAATTGCTGGCTCAGAGCAAAGAGGGAGATGCTGAAGCCTGGTGGCAGATTTATCTGGCACTAATCAGAGATCCAAGAAGTACTCATTTGGACGTTGTCGGTGCTATTGATATCACGATCACGCCTGTTTGGGAAGATGCAGATGAAGCGCTAAGGGATGCTTTGATCAATGCCGCGAAACAATATATTGAAGAGTATGAGCCCAACCCCCAAGAACAACTGAAATGTTATCTTGAGGAGAACACCCTACTATTCTGGCCAATCTATGGAGGATTAGCGGCTCTGCTTTTATTGCTTCAGGAGTCAGCCGAACATCTTGATCATATCGCTACCGAAACCTGGAAAGCTTGGGCACCATTCGTGGCCGTTTATCCGATTTCACCTGAAGACCAGACATTCCAACAACTTGTAAAGATTTGTTATCAACATGCTCCAGACGAAATGATAGACGGTTTGTTAACGGTAATTCAGAGAGAAGACAAGAATGGCAATATCCTTCGTCGCTTTGAGGAATCTTGGGACGAACGATTGTCGAACATTCTCTTGGATATGGTTATTGATGAGACTTTGCATCCCAACTCAATTCGAACAATTCTCTGCGGTCTTATGGAGCGCCGGGTACCAGATGCACGATCCTTTGCCGAATCGGTAATTTGTCCCCCATATAAGGATCAAGTTGCCGAAGCGAGAGCAGTCGCAGCCGCTCAAGTTCTACTTCAGTACGCTGACGACGCTGGATGGGGAGTAGTCTGGCCCGCATTTCAAGCAGATACTGAGTTTGCCGATAAAGTTATCTCTGGCATTGTTGAAGCACCAAGTCGCGGGCGCACTCAGTTGGAGAATTATCTAAACGAGGAGCAATTAGCTGATTTCTACATATGGCTCGCCAATCAATACCCACGCTCCGAAGATCCATATGTAGAAGGGGGGCATATGGTAACATCGAGAGAGGAGGTCGGTAATTGGCGCAATGCTATTCTCTACCTCTTGCAGAACAAAGGTACATTTGAGGCGGTCGAATCAATCAAACGCATCAAACAGAAATTCCCAGACGATGATTGGTTGAATCAGGTGCTTGCAAATGCACAAGAGATCGCCCATCGACAATCGTGGGATCCTCCTCAACCTGAAAAAGTCGTCGCACTACTCAATCGACAGGACGGGCGTTTGATAAAAAATGGAAACCAACTGCTTGATGTTCTACTTGAATCACTCAAGCGACTGGAAAGCAAATTGCAGTCTGAGACGCCAGCGGCAATCTTTCTATGGAACGAAGTAGGGGATAAATGTTATCGACCCAAAACAGAGAATGAATTCTCCGACTTTGTGAAACTGCATCTTGAAGAAGACTTAAAACGCAGTGGTATCGTCCTAAACCGAGAAGTCGAGATACGAAGTGGGACTGGAGGCGCCTCTGGCGAACGCACTGATATCATTGTTGATGCCGTTACTCAGTCATCGTCTGGTGAAGGATACAATACCATCACCGCAATTATCGAAGTCAAAGGAAATTGGCATCGTGAACTTAAGTCTGCCATGAAAGAACAACTTGTTGACCGATACCTGAAAGACAATGTTTGTAGACATGGCCTCTATCTTGTTGGTTGGTTCACTTGCAGTCAGTGGGATGTAAATGATAGTCGGCAGCAGGCCGCAGATCGGCAATTCACATCACTTGATGAGGCTGAACAATACTTCGCTGAACAGGCTACCAAGCTATCACAGGATGATCTGTGTATCCACAGCGTGGTAATCAACGCAAGTCTCAGGTGATGGCGGTATATCAGATCAGTCTGCGACAAGTTTATCTATTTAGCCCGTTTTCCCGCTGTCAAGGCGAATCTCTCTACCAAATTTACCAATTTTGTTAATATGCCCCTTTTGGCCTTGCATTCACCCGAACAGTTGGTCTAATATAGGGATAACGTAAGAATTCGGTTTCTATCACGAGGAGGAACTCACCTTGTCCCAATCAAAAAGCAAGAACCGCGTGCTGTCGGTCAAAACGTCACGCGGTTCACTCAACCCGGTCTGGTATGACAGGCTTGATGCCTCTATTCTACAGCATCTTAGTCCGCACTTGCAATCGAATTGCGCGGTTTCCGTCGGGAGGCTATCCTGATGGCGCGCTACATCTTCTCAAATGGCAGGGTGCAGGTCACCGACGACGAAGTCCTGCGCCCGAAGAAACGCCAGTCACCGCTGCGTTCCGCAGTCCTGTTCATCATCACCCCATCCGACACCGGTAAGCGCATTGTCCGCCCATTGCAGCCCAAGGAGCCGCCCGATGACCGAGCAGCCTGACAACAACGGAGACTTCACCTACCGGGTCGCGATCTATGCCCGCTACTCGTCCGAGATGCAAAACGAGATCAGCATCGACGACCAGATTGCCCGCTGCCGCGAGGAGATCGCCCGGCGCGGCTGGCGCGTGGCTGAGACCTACGAAGATTCGGCCAAATCCGGCTGGAGCCTGGATCGCGATGGCTTTCAGGCGATGCGCGCCGCCGCCGAGAAAGGCAAGTTCCAGGCGGTGATGCTCTGGAAGTTCGACCGCCTCGCCCGAGATCACAACCACACGGTGATGATCAAGGCCCTGCTCCGCCACCAGTGCGAGCTGAAGCTCTACTGCGTCGAGGGTGTCTCTGAGGATGACAACGATTCGCCCTACGCGGCGCTGGTCGAGCAGATGATCGCGGTCTTCGCCGCCTTCTACTCCCGCAATCTATCGAGCGACACCAAACGCGCCAAGCGCGCCCGCGCCCTGCGGGGTGAGTTCAACGGCAGTGTACCGCCGCTTGGCTACCGGCTGGTCAGGAAGAGCCAGGCGACTGACGAGCAACCCGCCGGTCTGTATCCCGATCCGGAGCTCGCGCCGATCATCGTCGAGGCCTTCGAGCGCTACGCCACCGGGCAGTACAGCGACCCCGACATCGCCGACTGGCTCAACGCCCAACCGGCAGTCCAGGAAGCGCGCAAAGGGCAAAAGCCGGTCGGCAAGGACACCGTCCGCGACATCCTCCAGAACCGCACCTACACCGGCAAAGTCCCCTACTCGGAAACCTTCTATGATGGCAGTTCACTCGGCCAGAAGAAGAAGACCCGCCGGGGCCGGGTGGCCTGGTACGAGGGCAAGCACGAGGGCATTGTCCCTGATCAGGTGCTGGAGACCTGTCTCACCGTGCGCGAGGGACTGCGCCGCACCTACACCAATCCCACCCGGATGCACACCTACATCCTCCCCGACCGGGTCTACTGCTCCCACTGCATCGCCGAAGACCATGAGAACCTGGCCGACGAGCACTATGGCAAGATGCGCCTGGCCTGGTACGACCGCATCGATGCCGCCCAGTATCGCTGTGTGGCCCGCGACCGGGGCTACCGGAAGTGTGCTCAGGGCTATGTCCGGGAGCAGGAAGTGCTCGACCAGGTGGTCAGGATCCTCTCGACGATGAAGCCGCCGCCGGAGGTGATGGCCCGCATCGATGCGACGGTCAAGGCCCGCGATAGCAACTCGGATGCATTGGAGGAGGTCAGGAAGCTCGAAGAGCAGGTGGAGCGGGTGCAGTACTCCTGGGAGCAGGGGCTGATGAGTCCCGATGCCTATGTCGAGAAGATGCACTACCTCAAC
>JAFGOY010000055.1 GCA_016926255.1 Anaerolineae bacterium
GGCCACCTATACCGATGCCTTTACGTCGATCCGGAAGGCTTTCGCGGCTGTGCCCGAAGCGGTCGAGAATGGGCTTGATGCCCGGCATTTCTCGTTCAACGTTCCCGGCGGACGCTGTGATCGCTGTGAAGGTACCGGGGTGCTGTCGGTGGAAATGCACTTCCTGCCCGATGTGACGGTTCGCTGTCCGGTCTGCCGGGGCCGTCGATATAAGCCGGAGGTGCTGGCTGCACGCTATCGCGGATACAGTATCGCCGATGTGCTTGAGATGACCGTCGCCGAGGCGCTCGACCTGTTTGCCGATCTGCCTGCCGCCGCCAGCCGACTTCAACTCATGGCCGATGTCGGGCTGGGGTACCTGCAAATGGGCCAATCGGCCAGCACCTTTTCGGGCGGCGAGGCGCAGCGCGTCAAGCTGGCGAAGGAGATCGGTCGGCGCTCGACCGGGCGCACGCTCTACCTGCTCGACGAACCGACTACCGGGATGCACCCGGACGACATCGCCCGGCTGCTCGCCGTGCTGAATCGACTGGTGGACGATGGCGGTACGGTGGTGACCATCGAACACAACCTGAGCGTGATCGCCGCCGCCGACTGGGTGATCGACCTCGGCCCGGAAGGTGGGGTAGCTGGCGGGGAACTGATCGCCGAGGGCACCCCGGAGCAGATCGCCGGGGTAAGCGGTTCGTATACGGGAGTCTGTCTGCAATCGCTCCTGTGATTTGTCGGTGGAGGTGCGATATTTTCGTGCCTCCACCCTTTTTATCTCAAACTCTCCACTTATATACCAGGGTTGTGTACATGTGCAGCGTCCCGCTGCCTCCTCCTTGAGGACTAACGGCACAACAGTTGCAATAGTTGTTAATGAGGTATCGATCAGACTACAATATCAGTTGAAACACCAGTGATGATCCTGTTCGCAAGCAACGCCCGCCATCCCGGATAAAATGGAAAACGGTGATGACGTCTATTGAAAAACTGCCGACCCGCTACGCTCCTGCCGAACGCTATTCGCCTGATGAATTAGCCGAACAGATGCACCGGGCTTCTTCTATTGCCCTCCTTCCCGAAATATTCGACGCAATCCCTGATTTGATCATGCTGGTGAATGATCGACGTCAGATTATCTTTGCCAACCGCGCCCTGCGGTCACTGGCCGGGATCAGTTCTTCCCCTGAATTGGATGGGAGACGCCCCGGCGAGCTGTTTGGCTGCATGCACAGTGATAAGGAGGAAGGCGGCTGCGGGACGGCTGAACCCTGTGCGACCTGTGGCGCGCTGCGGGCCGTCTTGAACAGCCAGCGGACGGGGGCTTTGGATATTCAGGAGAGTCGATTTACACGGCAGGATGGCGTCTCCTTCGATTTCCAGGTGCATGCCGTTCCCATTGATCTGGAAGGCGAGACGTATACGGTCGTTACGGTCAAAGATATCAGCCACGAAAAACGCCGACGCGCCCTGGAACGGGTCTTCTTCCACGATATCCTGAATGTCATGACTATTGTGTTGAATAGTGCTTACATGCTCAGAGAATCCGATGCCGAAACAGAGGTTATGCTTCAAGATACGCTGGAAGAGTCAACCGAGCGTCTGCTGTGCGAGATTCTCTCGCACCAGGGATTGTTGGCAGCTGAAGATGGCGATCTGGCAGTCGAACTGGCTGCGATAGATTCGCTGGTACTTCTCACCGATCTGGTGGCTGTACACAGGCATAGCGACCTTGCCAGAGGCGTTACACTGTTTATTGATCCCGCCTCTGAGCCGGTACGCTTTGAGAGCGACCCAACCTTGCTGCGGCGAGTGCTCGGTAACATGGTAAAGAATGCTCTGGAGGCCGCACAACCCGGCGAGACGGTCACCGTCAAGTGCTTATCACAGGGTGATGAGGTGGAGTTCAGCGTACATAACTCCACTCATATTCCTCGCAATGCACAGCTTCAGATTTTCCAGCGGTCATTCTCGACCAAGGGCAAAGATCGAGGGCTGGGCACCTACGGTATGCGCCTGCTCACTGAACAATACCTGCATGGGCGAGTCTATTTCACATCAACCAGAGAACAGGGTACAACCTTCTTTGCCTGCTATCCCATAACCCCACCAGAGTGATCGTTTCCCCCGCCGGATGGTAGTCCTCCGCAGAAACCGGCATAATGGGTGTGGTATTTCCCATTGATAGCCATGTTCCTGGAACATCGGCTAATAGTCTATTCGATAGGCACATTATGACTCCCCGATTCATATTCGATTTATCAGAAGTACTGATATGCGGCATCGTTGGCATCGAGAAGCAGATCGCGCCCCTGGTGAATGTTCCGGAAAGCGAAGTGCTGAAGGGGCTGGAAGGCGAGCCTTTCAGAAAAGCCTTTCTTGGCCTCATCTCTGAAGATGAGTACCTGGAAGAAATACTGATCAGAGAAAAATGGCCGGTTGATGCACAGACGCTCAAAACGTTGATCAGGCGGAACTTCCACAAAGAAATCGAGGGAAGCATCGAGATAGTGAAGCATCTGTCAGATCGATACGAGATCGTGCTGCTCTCCGACCATATTCGGGAATGGGCCGACTACATCCGGTCGATTCACCCGTTTTTTGATCTGTTCACCCGGACCTTCTTCTCGTTCGAGATCGGGGGAATGAAGAAAGACCCGCAGACCTTCCCCAAAGTGCTGAACATCATGGCCTGGCCTGCCGGTGAATGCCTGTTCGTCGACGACCTTCCGCACAATATCGCGTCGGCGGCCTCTGCCGGTATAGACGGGATACTCTTTCAGAACGCCGCCGATCTGCAAAGAGAACTGCAAGCCCGGCAGGTGTGGTGAGACTCAAGCCCCCGCGCCAATAGTCTCGCCAACCCTTGATATCCGTGCAATCTGTGAAATCTGTGGATTCTCACTTATTCATAGGCCAGCGCCTCGCGCACGCTGACCCGCGCCGCCCAGCGCGCAGGCAGCAGCGACGCCACCGTCGAGATCGCCACCACCGCCGCCAGCCAGATCAGGTATCCCAGCGGCGTGAAAACGGGATCGATGGCGCGGTTGAGGATCAGCGGCCCGGCGAAGTGTATCCCGATGATGTTCACCGGGATGCTCACCACCGCCGCGATGATATAACTCAGCAGCCCGGTGACCATCCCCTCGGCCAGGAAAATCCCCCGCAGCGATCTGTCTGCCGAACCGATAGCCCGCATCACCCCGATCTCGCGGGTGCGTTCCAGCACGTTGAGGCTCATCGTCGTCGCCAGCCCCAGCCCGCCGACCACGCCCAGCAGCGCCGCCATCAGCAGCACGAAATACAGGAAGAAGTTGATCATCCCCACGATCATCCCGAACAGGCTGTTGATCGTCACCGCCTGATCGACCGGGATGCCCGCCTGCCGGTAGCGTTCTTCCACCGCCCGCCCGACGATCTCCTGGTCTTTCGCGGAACGGCTCTCGGTGCGGATCAGTGCCATCATCGATTGGCCCGGTGTGCCATCCAGCCGGGCAACCGTATCGTAGGGGGCATAAATCTGCTTCGTGCCGATCAGGTCTACAAAGCCGATAATCGTCATCTTGCAGTTGCGATCACCCAGATCGATATGGATTTCGTCGCCTACTTCGAGGTAGGGTTCGTAGCGCCACACTTCGCTGGTGACTACCGCCACAAGGCCGTCACCGGGCTGGAGCCAGCGCCCTTCGATCAGTGATGGGGTAAGGAACGCCGAATCATATGGCGTGCCCAGGATCGATATGCTGGAGCCTTCTTTTGATCCGCCGTATTGATCCAGTACCTCGTCCGGGCGCAGGATCGTCCCCCCGATGGCTGCCCAGCCTTCGACGGTATCGACGCCTTCGACACGGCTGGCTTCGCGCTGTAAACGCTGGATGTGCTGGGGCTGGCTCAGGGCGATTTCGATGTCGAAGTCGAACATCCCCCGGAACTCGTCGAGCACTTCCATGCCCGAAGCGTAGCCGTTGATCACGCCGAGGAACGTCACCCCGGCCACCGACAGCGCGGCGAGCGTCAGCAGCAGCCGCTTCTTTTGCCGGAACGTGTTCCTTAGCGAGAGCAGCACCGGGCGGGGCAGGCGGGATCGTTTGCCGGATCGTTCGCGTTTTCGTTTGCCGCCCGTTCCCTTGATCCCGTAGTCGCTGACCGTCTCGTAGACCGTCACCCGCGTCCCCTTCATCACCGGGATCAGCGCGGCAATCAGCGGGGCGATGATCGCGGTGAACACCTGCAGCAGGAATACCCAGGGCGGCACCCAGAAATGCACGATATCGACGTTGAAGAAATAGGCGAGCAGGTTCGTCGCGCCCTTCGCCAGTAGAATCCCCCCCGGAATCGCGAATATCAGCGCCAGCACGCCATAAGACCCGACCAGCAGCATGTAGATGCCGATCACGTCTCGCCCGTTCGCCCCGACTGCCTTCATCATCCCCACCTGACGTTTTTGCTGCGTCATCAGCGAGTTGATCGTATTGACCACCAGCAGCCCCGACAGGCCCAGCGACAGCAGTCCCAGCCCGGCCAGCGCCAGCACGATGATGTTGATGAACTTCGCCGCCCAGTGTTCTTCCTGTAGATCGACTCCGTAGCCATTGACCACGTAGCCCTGTCCTTCCAGCCGCTTGACGATCTCCTCGGCGACCTCCTCGATCTCCGGGCGGGTGGTCAGTGATGGATCGGTGGTCAGTGCGAGGGTTCTGTACAGCGGGGTGATCCCCAGGCTGGCCAGTGATTCTTTCGAGATGAACCCGGTCACCATCCGGGTCGAATTCGCCGCCAGCGATCCGGTATTATGGCAGATGCCCACGACTGTATATTCGTGCGCTTCCCCTTCCTCGATCTCGATCAGCACCGTATCGCCGAGTCCCACGTCGTCGAGCAGGGCTATCGACTGCCTCTCCAGCACGATCTCGCCGCGTCCCATGTCGAAGGTGCCCGCTTCCAGCCCCACGCGATCCACCGCTGCGTTCGAGAGGTCTTCGGTGTAACTCAGGTTGCCCATCAGCCAGGATTCGCCGTTCCATACCTGCGCGGAGAAATCCTTGTAGGCCGTCACTTCGTAAACCTGGGGGATGCTGCGCACCGTTCGCAGCAGCGACTCGTTGAACGAGTTCAGATACAGGCTGACCGTCGCCGGGTTGGTGGCGGCATGGGCGGTGTTCATATTTTCGATGAGCACCTGCCGGGTGATGAACATTCCGCCGAAGGCGGAAACGCCGATGGTGATGGCGATGATGATCAGCAGGGTGCGTGCTTTCTGCTGCCACAGGTCGGCGATGACTTTCGATAGTCGTGGTCGATAATGCATGAAGAATCTCCGAATGTAGGATTTACAATAAAACCTGTACACCATGTAAACACTACGCCGGAAATCTTTGTGACAGCGCCGCGCTGCTCCTCACGAAAGCCGGTGGAACGATCCTTGCCCCATTCCAGGGGGAAATGTCCCGCAGGGACAAAGGGGGTAATCCAATCGCAGGCAAATCTGTCCCACCCGGTGATAATTTCTCTCGGCGGACGGTAGTCCGCCGCCTGTAATTCGTGCAATTCGCGGATAAATATCCGTGGCATCTGTGAAATCTGTGGACTGAATCCCTCCCCACTTGACTCAGACCGTCTGCTGCTTTCGACTCGCCGTGATCACCAGCGGTATCGCGATCAGTTGCGCGGCGACGGAGAAAATCACCAGGGCCATCACCGATTGATCGTACAGGTAGCCCATCAATGCGCTTCCCGCAAACCAGGCGATGCCGAATCCCGTGTGGAATAATCCGTAAGCGGTCGCCCGTTTGTCGGTGGGCACCATCCCTGCCACCGCCGCCCGCATGATCGATTCCTGCACCCCCATCCCGATTCCCCACAGCACCAACCCTGCCAGCGCCAGGGGAAGACTGCCCAGGAAGACGAGCGGCGCGAACAGCGCCGCAGCGCCGAAAGCGGCAGCCATGACCTTTAGCCCCAGCCGGTCGAACAGCCGACCGAACACCAGCGCCGCAATCGCATCGAAGGCCATCGCCAGCGCGTAAAACGTCGGCATCCAGTGATCCGGGGTCAGGTCGATTGCCCGGAAGTGATACGCCATCAGCGGGAAGTCGGCGAACCCGATTGCCACCAGGCAGGTCGCGGCGAGATACCACCAGTAGCTCCGGCTGTATCCCCTGGTTGCAACGGTCGGGGTCTTGCTTTCGAGGTCTTCCGGGCGCGGAAACAGGAACCGCGCGGCGATCAGCACGATCAGCGCAATGCTGGCCGGGATGAACAGAATCGCAAATCCTGACTGGTAAGCGGCGATAGTCCCGTCCTTGCTTTCCTTCAGGTAGAGAATCAGGGCTACCAGCAGCGGGCCAAGCACCGCCCCGATCTGATCCATCGCCTCGTGCAGACCGAATCCCCAGCCCCGGCCCATCTCGGTGGTCGCATGGGACAGCATCGCATCACGCGCCGGGACCCGGATCGCCTTGCCGATCCGCTCGATGAACAACAGCGCGATCGCGATCTCCCACCGTCCGACGAAAGCCAGGAAGGGCAGGGCCAGCAGGTTCACAGCATACCCGCCAATGGTCAGCAGCCAGTACCGGCCCGTCCGGTCGGCGACATACCCCGTAAACAGCCGCAGGCCGTACCCCAGCAGTTCCCCGGCCCCGGCAGCCGTCCCGACCGCAAACGCGCTCGCGCCGAGAAGCTGCAAGAACTGGCCCGACAGGCTGCGACCGGCCTCATAGGTCATGTCCGAGAAGAGACTGGTCAACCCCATCAAAACGACGAATATCATGGCGCTGCTGGCTGTCAGCAGCCCTTTTATTTTGGAATCCGTACCTGTCTTTGCCATTATTGCCTCTTGCTGTACCGGTGCATTTCTAATAACCCGATAATCATTGTAGCGCCAACCCGGACTTGCCCCCCTGGGGGAGATGTTTCCGTAGGAAACAGAGGGGATTGACCTTCGCCCACTCTCATTACCGGATTTAAAAGTTAAAGTACATTATCCTCAGGACTCATAAATCAGTCACTATGAATTTTGGGCAGGCTTTCCCCCGTACAAAAAATGGCGGGCCTGTCTCAGGCCCGCCCATCTTGCGAACAGTTTATATCAAGGCAACGGCTTAATAGAAATCCACGAAGGCCGTCATACCCCACAACAGGTTGTCTGGTTGCTTGTCGAGTTCCAGCGTCACCGTGTAGTTGACCCCCGCGCCTTCTTCCGCCATCGGCGAGATATTCGTCACCGTACCTTCGACGATATCGGGCAGCGCATCGAAGCTGACATCCGCCACATCGCCGACGGCAACCTGCGCCGCGTCGATCTCGTTCAGGTCGGTCGTTTCGACCACCAGGCTGTCAAGGTCGGCGATCAGCACCACCGGTTCGCCAGGGCTGACAAACTGGTTCGGCTGGATCGGCACTTCGACGATCACGCCGTCGAACGGCGCGACGATCTGCAACCGGCTCCGGGTCACTTTGGCCGATTCGACCGCTGCTTCGGCCTGCGCGATGGCGGCCTCAGCAATGGCAATATCTTCCGCGCGCGTTCCGGCTTCTATGTTGGCCAGGTCGGCCTGTGCCGATGCCGTCTCCGCCGATCCCGCCCAGACTTCGGCCTGTGCCGCCTGGTTGTCTTCAGGGATCGGGCCGTTGGTCAGGTCTTCGAGTCGCTCCTGCGACTCGGCCAGCGCCGCCTGCGAGGCTTCCAGGGCACGTTGCGTATCGTCGAGCATATTGTAGGTCGACCGCACTTCGAACCAGTAGAAATCGTCCTGGTTCTCCTGCGATTCGACCACGAAGCCCAGGGTACGGGTCGATTCTTCAAGTCCCTGCTCGTTGACCATCACATCCAGTTGGGCCTGTAGCACCTGGTATTCTTCGGGTGGCGCGTTAAGGTTTTGCTGCTGCGCGTAGGCTACGCTTGTATTGGACTGGGCAGCGGCGACCCGCGCCTCGGCCTCGGCGATCTCTTCCTCGTGCGGCGGTGTGCTGACTCGCTCAAGCTCCACTTTTGCGACTTCCACCGCTGCTTCCGCCTCGGCGATCTGTGCGTCAAGCACCGACGTGTCGAGGCTGGCGATCAGGTCGCCTTCGCTGACTGCATCGCCGATCGCGACCGGCAGATCAACTACCGTGCCGCCGCCCATAAAGCTCAATGTTGCTTCTTGAACGGGTACGACCTTGCCGGTGGCACTCACCAGCGCCGACTCTTCTGCTGCGATCGCCGCTGCTGCCTGGGTTTCCTCGTCGGTGGGGGCAGCCTCTTCGCCGCAGCCCACCAGGATGCCCAGTGATACTATTACCAGCCCGATCAACCCGATTAGTTTCCAGTAATTGTTTTGGTTTTTCATGGCAACCTCATTCTCCATGTTGGTTCAATCTGTCCTGAAATCGCTTCGACGGTTCTATCCGAAATGAACGAAGTGAATTTTTGGATAGATGGCTATTCTACGACGTCGATATCGACGAAGGCCGTCATTCCCCAGCGGAGATTTTCCGGCAGGTTGTCCAGTTCGATGATGACTGTGTAGTTGACTCCTGCACCTTCGTCAGATTTGGGATTGATGCGTGTCACGACCCCGGTCGTGCCTTCTTCGGGCAGCGCGTCGAATTCCACGTTGGCCGTGCTGCCGACCGCGATCCGGGCGACGTCGATCTCGCTCAGGTCAGTCGTCTCGACCTGCAAGCCTTCCAGGTCGCCGATCTTGGCGATCACCTGCCCGGCACCGACGAACTCACTGGCATCGACCGGGACATCGGTCACCGTGCCAGCGAAGGGGGCGGTTAGCGTCAGCTTGTCGATCTTCGCCTGGACGGAGTCAATCCCCGCCTGGGCCTGCTCGACTTTCGCTTCCGCGACCATGATCTCTTCGGGGAAGGGCTGGGCCAGCAGCAGGTCTAACTGTGCCTGTGCGACCATCACGCTGGTCGAGGCGGCGTAAATCCGCGCATTCTCGACGTCCACGCGGCTCTGTTCAGGCCCATCCTGCAATGTTTCGAGGTAAGCCTGTGCCGCAGCTAAGTCCAACTGTGCCACGTCTACCCGGTCCTGGTAGGCAGGCCAGAACCCGGCAGGGCATTCCTGTCCCAGTTCCGCGTCATAGTTTTTACACCAGTACGGGTCGAACTGCTCGATATCGCTCAACTGCCCCTGTGATTGAACCAGGAAGTTTGCCGCGTCTCTTACCCGCTGTTCGGCGGCGGTGATCTCCTGCGGCGTTACTTCGTTATACAGCGCGTCGCGCCGCGAGACGGCGGCGGCCACGCGCGCATTGGCCGCGTTGACTGACTGCCTTGCCGCCTCGATCTCTTCCTCGGTTGGCCCGGCCTGTGTCTTTGCCAGGTTGGCCTCGGCAGCGACCAGGTTGGCCTCGGCTTCGTCGAGCGCTGCCTGTAATTCGGCGTCGTCCAGCCGGGCGATCACGTCGCCTGCCTGCACGCTGTCGCCTTCTTCGATGTTCAACTCGATGAGTGTGCCGCTTTCGGAAAAGCTGAGCACCGTCCACAGCTCCGGAACGACCTCTCCGGTTGCATTGACCACCGGGTTCACGTCCATCGGCGCGGTCAGCGCTTCCTCGGTCGGTTCTTCGGTGCCGCCGATCCCAAGCTGGGTACATCCACTGACGATCAGCGCCAGCACAATCAGGGCGCTGATCACGATCAATTTCCAGGATTTTTCTCGCATCTTATGTTCTCCGTCCTACTGCACGCAAGTTCAATTATTTGTCAGGTTATCCGGGGGACACAGCGTGCTGTGCCCGCTGAAACAAATCATTTATAAGTTCAATGCTTCAGGATTGCATTGCGGATTTGTGAGCGCCCCCCTGTCCTCGCTCCGCTTGGACTTTCCTCCCCCTTGCAAAGGGGAGGAGAAGAACCGGAGGTTCGGGGGAGGGGGTTCTGAGTTCGATTAACTTACTCAAAATACACCCATTAATCCGATCTGGCTACTCATACGCCAGTGCCTCCCTGACGCTTGTCCGGGCGGCTCTCCGCGCGGGCATCAGGCTGGCAACCGTTGATATGATCGTAACAATAATGAGCCAGATAATCACCCCCAGCGGTGAATAGGCGAATACCGCCGGGCGTTCCATGACCGCGATGCCTATCCAGTGCACCGAGAAGGCGGTCAGCGGGATGCTGACGACGATTGCCAGCGCCCAGCTGATCAGCCCGATCAGGATGCCCTCGGTCACCACGATCTGCCGCAGGCTGGGGTTCCCCGCCCCGATCGATCGCATCACCCCGATCTCACGCGTGCGTTCCAGCACGTTCAGGCTCATCGTCCCTGCCAGTCCCAGCCCGCCGACGATGGCGATCAGGCTGGCGAGCATCAGCAGGAACAGCACCAGGAAATCGATCTGCCCGACGCTCGACTTGATCATCTCGTCGCCGGTCATCAACTGGCTGACCCCGATCCCGCGATCCTTCAGGTGTTCTTCGAGATCGAACGCGACATTCGACTGGAAGTCGCCGTCGTGCTGTTCGGTGCCCACGAATACCACGTAGGCCAGCCCGGGAATCCCCTGCACCTGGCTCAGATACTCATAAGGTGCATAGGCGAAATAAGCATCGCCGAACGAACCAAGCAGCCCCACGATCTCCCAGCGTCGGCGCACGCCGTTTACCTCCATGATGATTTCATCACCGACTCCCACCCCCGGATCGTTGGCGAGGATGTTGTCGCTGAGTACCACCGCGTTTTTGTCACCCGGTTCCAGCCAGCGTCCATCGATCACTTCCGCGTCGATGAAGGGCGAATCCGGCGGTGCGCCGAACAGGGTGAAAGTCGAACCTTCGCTGCCGTCCTCCCGCGTGATGGCGACGTCGGCGGCTGTCCAGGCTTCCAGGCTGGTTATCCCTTCGACCTGGCTCGCCTCGCGGATCACCGTCCGCTCCTGGTAGCCGTCGTCCAGGGCCGCTTGGATATCGAACTGGAACAGCCTGACGATCAGGTTGATCTCTTCCAGCATCGAGGTGCGCACGTTGATCACCGAGATGAAGATCGCCCCGGCCATCGTTAGCGTGGTGAGGGTCAGCAGCAGGCGGCCTTTGCGCCGGAAGGTGTTGCGGATCGAGAGCAGCACCGGGCGTGACATCCCTCGGACGCGCGTAATCAGCCGGTCGAGCAGGCCGCGCTTTTTGCCGGTATCCGAGATGCCGTAGTCGCTCACCGCCTCGCGGACCGTCACCCGCGTGCCCGAAAGCACCGGGAAGATCGCCGCGATCAGCGGTGCGATCAGCGAGGCGATGACCTGGGCGATGATCACCCAGCGCGGTACGTTGACAATCCACGAGATGATGCCATTGTTGGCGATGTCAAAGTTCAGGTAGTCGGCGACGATCTTCGTCATCCAGTAGCCGAGGGCGATGCCAACCGGCAGCGCGACGAACAGCGCCAGTATCCCAAAGGCGGCGACCATCGTAAAGTAAACACCGCTGACCTGCCCGCCTGTGGCACCGATGGCCTTCATCATCCCGATCTGGCGCTTTTGCTGGGTCAGCACCGCTGAGATGGTGTTGACCACCAGGAAGCCGCTCAGGATCAGCGTAAAGAACCCGATCCCGGCCAGCACGACCGTGATCCCGTTGGTCGTATCGGCTCCCCAGTGTTTGGTTGGATCGGTGGTCTCACTGAACCCTACCCAGTAACCGTCATGCTGAAGGGCGGTTCTGAGGTCAGTTGCTATCTGGTCGATTTCCTCCATATCGGTAATCGAGGGATCTGTGGCGATCCGCAGTGTGGTAAAGTCCGCGTTCAACCCCAGCCATTCCAGCGTTTCGACCGTCACGTAACCGGTCATCCACGGGAACAGCGTCGGGGGAATCGCGTTGTAGTCGTGAACCGTCCCGCCGACGACCAGGTCTTTCTGCTGTCCGTCGGGCAGTTCGACGGTGATCGTGTCGCCCACGTCAGCGCCGATGAAATCCGCCGTCTGGCGCTCCAGGTAAATCCGGCGGCGCACCGGAGGCCATTCACCCTCTTCGGGGAACAGCTTGTTGACTTTAATGTCTTCATAGTCGTTGAGCGCGTACACGTCGATGTTGTAGTCGCGCTTGTCGCCGATCAGCTTGAGGGGCGCGTAGGCCAGCCCTTCGGCGGCCTCGACATTGCGCATCGAGGTGACTGCCCGCACGACGTCTTCGTCGAAGTTACTCATCGATAATGAAATGCTCGACGGTGAGGTCGCTTTCCACTGGGCATTCATATCGGCGATCATGATATCGCGTGAGATGAACACGCCGCCAAAGGCGAACACGCCCACCGCAATCGCCAGCACAACCAGCGCGGTACGGGCTTTGTTCTCCCACAGGTCATTGATTACTTTCCGCCATCGCGGACTGATGATCATTGCTTTCTTCCATTACATGGTACAACGCCCGGTTGGGCGTCTGTTTTATAGTTATGTTCCCTCCCCCTTGAGGGGAGGGCCGGGGTGAGGGTGAAAACACCCTCCACCTTATCCGGCTGTTTTATAAATCTTCACAAACTCATTATCTATCTGAAACGAACGCAGGTCGTTTCAGATAGATCGATTATGCAGGCGTGGCGACCAGTTCGCTGTAGTCGGCTGCTTCTTCGCGTTCGCGCCGATCATATCCGTAGTCGATCACCTGCCCGTCGGCCAGGATCACGGCCCGGTCGACCCGGTCGGAGAGATCGTTGTCATGGGTTACCATGATGATCGTTTTGCCCTCGGCGACCAGCTTTTTGAACAGCGTGAAGATGCGTTCTGCCGTCCGCGAGTCGAGGTTGCCGGTCGGTTCGTCGGTGACGATCAGCGGCGGGTCATTCGCCAGTGAACGGGCGATTGCCACGCGCTGCTGCTGTCCACCTGAAAGCGCCGTCGGCAGCTTGTAGGCTTCCTCTTCGATCCCGACCAGTTCGAGCAGTTCCATTGCTCGCTGCTCGCGCTCGCGTGCCGGGATTACCTTGCAGAAGTCCATCGGCAGCATGACGTTCTCGATCACCGTCAGGGTGGGCAGCAGTTGGAAGAACTGGAACACGATCCCGATGTTCGTCCCGCGCCACTTGGCGATCTCGCCCTCGTTGAGTTCATGCACAGCCGTATCGTTGACGTAAACTTCACCGTCCGATGGGTGGTCGATGCCGGTGATCATGTTCAACAGTGTCGATTTTCCACAGCCTGATTTCCCGATTACGGCGACGAATTCGCCGTGTTCTACCGTTAAGTCGATCCCGTCGAGCGCGGTGAAATCACCGGCGCTGGTCTGGTAGTGTTTGCTCACTCCTCGCAGGTCGATGATGGGCTGGTTTTCCTGGCTGTTTCTACCATTCCCGTTGGTTTTCTTTCCCCTCATTCCAAACATTACTGTGTTCTCCTCAAGTCGTTCTTCTATAACAGCGCCACGTAGGTCTGTTTCTGTCCCTATCCGAAATGAACGAAGTGAATTTGCGGATAGGTTTTAAATTGACTGGTCTTCAATTTTTTTGCCTGCTGATATCCGTCATACGGATTTCAGACAGGCGCTTCCGTTATTTAGATACGTATAAGTCACAAAAAGGGTGCAAAAAGTTGACCAGTTTCTGATATTCCTCTTGCATTCCGACACATACCATATCTCATTCGATAAACATTGATCAACCTGTTCGATTTTGAACGCGTGTCCGGTAAATATTTAGGCACGCCAAAATATTCCCTATCTTTGTACCCGATTTGTCGTAACCTTTACCCCACATGGTGTGGGATGCCGATAACCTCATGCTCTTTTGCAAATTAATGAGGTAATCAAATTCCACGTAAAATACCCCGCGATTCTGTTCCCTCTCCCTTGAGGGAGGGGGTGAAAACGATGCCCTGTATGGACTGGCTTCTTGCCGCTCACACCAGCACCGTCTCGACCGGTCTGCGCAGCGAGTACGGCATCGGCTCCGCATAGCCAAACCGGATCAATAACTGCGGGAGCATATCGCTATCCAGGACGCGTTGCAACTCCGGGCGCAGTTCGGCGACTTCGATGGGCTGGTTTATGAACGCCATTTTGATCCCCAGCGTGGTCAGCGTCAGCGCCAGTCGTTGGGTGACTCGCCCCGCGTCGATCCATGCCTGCCGGTTGTCCTCCGCTGACGTAATCACGATCAACCCTGCCGAACTGCGGACGTTGGCCGCGTCGGTTTCCGCCTGCTGTCCGGCGCTGCCGGTCGTCACGAACATCTTGCCCAACCAGCGCGGCACCTGCGGATTGCCCGTGCAGCGAGTGAACAGGCCGTCGGCGGTGCGGGCGGCTTCGGCTTTGTTGAAGCGCAGCCACGCCACCAGCTCATCGATGAACGCCTGGTCGCCATATTGGAACCGGTCGCCTTCCATGATCAATTCGGTGATCTGTTCGCGCTGGGTGCCGTCGGTGATGATCGCCATGTCGATCCCATTTTCGCCCGGCATCGCCGCGATCTGATCGAGTGTCTCGCCGGGAACCGGCCTGCCGTCATACGCCGACCGGGTACACTGTCGGATCGATATCGCATTGTACAGGTGATATGGGCCTTCGCTGTTCGCCGGTTTGAGCGTCACCGAAATCGCGTCGGCGCTGCCGGAGGGTAGGGCGATCTCGCTCTCGTATCCAGCAGCCTGCGCCGTGATCACCATGTTTTCCAGCGCGCAGCCCAGGCTGATCCACAGTGAGCGGTCTTCGGGATCGACTACCGGTAGTCCCCGCGAAAAGTCCGGGTGAATCTCGATTGCGTCTTCATTAATAATGAACGTCCAGGGTTGGCTGTTGTGGCTGTTGGCCGCGAGTGTCGCCGCGTGGATCGTTTCTAACTGCGCCGCTGCCATTGATTCCTCCATATCGAAAAGTGTGTTCCGGGCAAGTTCAGCCCGCCGATCTATGTTGATCCAGGGTGTATAAGTGCCTGCCAGGTGACCGGCAGCGGCGGTCGCGCCGCCAGCCGCCAGCAGCCGCAGGAAATCCCGGCGGCTGATTCGCTTTTCAGCCGGTTGTGTTTCGGTCAAAGTTCTACTCCTTGAACAGGTTGTTTGTCCGGGTCTCTACATTCTACGCACAACCACGCTCTGAGTTTCACCACCATAGATCAAATACCGTCACCACGCCGGTTGTGACATCCCGCAGGTTTTGGGTCTGTTTCAGTTCGGTGGGTGAACCCCCACCTGACCTCGCTCCGGCCTTCGGTCGATGTCCTCCCCATTGCAAGGGGGAGGAGTCGAACCGGGGGTTCGGCGGAGGGGGTTCCGATAAAACCCACTAACTTGTGACATCCCACAGGATTGGCAGTTTTTTTCTGGCCGCCCAGCATGATACACTACAAGCGGAATTGATCAACACACCAATAAGTGAGGGTTCAATACGCGATGGATGCGTCCAACGGCGTCGAAGCAGGAATGAATCTGTCAAAGTGGCTGTGGCTCGTCGTGATTTCGCTGGGCGGTGCCTATGGAATCTACCGGGGGCTGCGCTTCCTGCTGATCCGGCTTCAACCTCGCACGTCCGATCCCGCCCACTGCGCGATCTGCGGCGTCGAAGAGTACGACCTGCTCAAATGTGATGACTGCGGCCTGTCGATCTGCCGCCGCCACACGACCATCTATCGCACCGGCATCCAGGAGGAGTTGATCAAACCCACCGACAGCAGCGATCAGCATTACCGGCGGGTTCGCAGCCTGCCGCCCGGCATCCGCTGCCTGCGCTGTGACCGCAGTCGCCTGATCGCGCTGGTCATCGCCATCGTCGCCGGGAATGTCTTTTTCATCATGATCTTTCGCTGGATGCTGTCTCCGTAGGTGGGGGGCGGTGTCGGTCTGTGCCGGGCCCTGCCCAAACTACCCGTTTGGGTGGGTAGCCATGCCTCGATTTCTCTGGTAAACTTCAGACCAATCTGATTAAATAGATTATTCCTTATACTGTTTTTTTGTTATATGAAGACTGAATAGATCACTGTTGGAATTCAGGAACATTTAGCATTAGACGAGAAGGCCCGCAAAAACTGAATAGCACCCCTGCTGTCGCATACGCATAGACAGGGTTGTAGGGTTTTACTGTGCTATGTTCTGTAGAATGGTTCAGTTTTAAATATCTATGATCCTCTTTGAAAATTTACAGCCGCATCGAGATACCGTATACTATTTCTACAACAAAAGTTTATCACGCCTGTTAACCTGCCGGATAATTTTCCACTCAGCCTTGGTGACAGAGCCTTGTGTCGGTTCTACATTTGACCATCTGGCGGCGGGTAACGTTCCATTACATCTTGAGAATCCTATATAGAAAGGCGACCTATATCTATGTCTGATCCGCCTCTGATGAAAGTAAACAACCTTACGACTCGCTTTTTTACCGAGGATGGCACCGTCTACGCCGTCAACGGCGTATCCTATGATCTTTACCAGGGCCAGACGCTCGGCATCGTCGGCGAGAGCGGCTGCGGGAAGAGCGTCCACGCCCTGTCGATCATGCGCCTGATCCCCAGCCCTCCCGGTGAAATCGTCGACGGCGAAGTTCACTTTGCCGGGCGCAACCTGCTGGCTTTATCGGAAAGCGAAATGCGCCAGGTCAGGGGTGGCGACATTGCCATGATCTTCCAGGACCCGATGACTTCGCTCAACCCGGTCTTTACCATCGGCGATCAGATCGCCGAGGCGCTGCTTCAGCACACCGATCTGAGCAAGAAAGCCGCGATGGATCGGGTCGCCGAACTGCTCGACCTGGTTGGCATTCCCGATGCGAAGCAGCGCCTGGGAGCCTATCCTCACGAGTTTTCCGGCGGGATGCGCCAGCGCGCGATGATTGCGATGGGTCTCTCCTGTGATCCCCAGGTTCTGATCGCCGACGAGCCAACCACCGCCCTGGATGTGACCATCCAGGCGCAGATCATCGACCTCGTGCGCGGGCTGCGTGAAAAGATTGGCATGTCGATCATCTGGATTACCCACGACCTCGGCGTCGTCGCCGGACTTGCCGAGCGAGTCAACGTGATGTACGCCGGGTTCATCGTCGAAAAGGCGGACGTAAACGATCTCTATGGCGACCCGCGTCACCCTTACACACTGGGGCTGTTGAAGTCGCTCCCGCGTGTCGACAAGGGCCGTGTGGCCGGTACGCGCCTGACGCCGATTGGCGGTATTCCGCCCGATCTGGTTGGCCTGCCGCAGGGCTGCCCGTTTGAGCCGCGCTGCCCCTATGCGATCAGCCGCTGCCGTTTCGAAAATCCTGCGCTGAAAGAAATCGATCCCAACCACGAGATCGCCTGCTGGGTCGACGTTCGTGAAGCCGTTCCCCAGGAGGTGACCGCATGAGCCAGGAACAAACCAACGGCCAGGTCATCCTGCGTGTCGAAAATCTCAAGAAGTATTTCCCGATCACCAAGGGTGTTTTCAAGCAAACCGTCGGCCATGTGCGGGCGGTCGACGACGTTACACTGGAGATCAAACAGGGCGAGACGCTTGGACTGGTCGGCGAGAGCGGCTGCGGCAAATCGACGCTTGGCCGGACGATCCTGCGGCTTCACAAGCCCACCGAGGGCCGCGTCTTCTTCGAAGGCGTCGACCTTTCTGGCCTGTCCAACCGTGAATTGCGCCACTATCGCAAGCAGATGCAGATCATTTTCCAGGACCCGTTCTCGTCGCTCAACCCGCGCATGACCGTCGGCGCGATGATCGCCGAGCCGTTGCAAATCCACGGTGTTGGCGACGGTGAGTCGCGGCGGGCAAGAGTCAACGAGCTGCTGGAGCGTGTCGGCCTCGGTCCGCTGTGCGCCGGGCGCTTCGCCCACGAATTTTCGGGCGGGCAGCGCCAGCGCATCGGCATCGCCCGCGCCCTCGCCCTGAACCCGTCCTTCATCATTGCCGACGAGCCGATTACCTCCCTCGACGTTTCGATCCAGGCACAGGTTGTCAACCTGATGGAAGACCTTCAGGATGAGCTTGGCCTCACTTACCTGTTCATCACCCACGACCTCAGTATGGTACGTCACATCTGCGATCGTGTCGCGGTGATGTATCTGGGTAAGATCGTCGAACTGGCCGATGTTGGCGAGTTGTACAACAACCCGCAGCATCCTTATACGAAGGCGCTGCTGTCGGCCATTCCGGTGCCCGATCCAGAAGCCGAGGCGACCCGCCAGCGCACCATTCTCGAAGGTGACGTCCCGAATCCGGCCAACCCACCCACGGGCTGCAACTTCAACACCCGCTGCCCGGTGGCAACGGAGCGCTGTTTCCGTGACGAGCCGGAACTGATTGAGTTAACGCCAAAACACTTTACTTCTTGTTTTGTTGCTGAAGAACAAATAAAGGGTGCTTAGAGCATCTGTAAGCAGACGACAAAGGAGGTGCCTATCGCCGGTTACTCAGTATGGTAACTGTTTTGGCCAAAACGAGTTACGTTAATCTACACAAAGAGGAGAAGTTAACAGATGTTTAACAAAAAGATTGCTATCTTCCTGCTCCTGCTGACGGCTTTGCTGGTTATCTCTGGCTGCGCGCCAGTTGAACAACCGGCAGAAGAAGAGGCCGCTCCGGCAGAAGAAGGGGAAGAAATGGGGACTTACTCAGTCGAGTTTAAGAACCCCGACACGCTCACCTATCTGTCCATCGCTGAGCCTGAATCGCTTGACCCGGCAGTGACCTACGAGTCCTCCGGTATCAGCACCTTGCGCAATATCTACGATACGCTGGTCTTCTTCAAGGGCAGCGAGGTCGACGAGTTCGTCCCCATGCTGGCTACGGAGTGGGATGTCAGTGATGACGGCTTGACCTACACCTTCCAGATCCGCGAAGGCGTCACCTTCCACGATGGTGGCACGCTTGAACCCCATGACGTGGCCTACACCTTCCAGCGCAACCTGCTCCTGGGTTGGGACTTCCTGGAAATGGGTGGCCCAATGGGTCTCTACTTCGACCCCTTCTTTAACGGTTTTGCCGATTCGTCTGAGTATGGTCTGGGCATGGGCGGCGAAGACGGCTACGGCCTGCTTGCTGCCGAAGGCATCGACGGCGACGACGTTGCCGTCTGCGAGCTGATCAAAGACACCATCTCGGCTGATGACGCCGCTGGCACAGTTACCATGAATCTGGCCTATGATGCTGGCTACTTCCCGCAGCTTCTGGCCCAGCCCTGGGCTGGTATCCAGGACATGGAGTGGATGGTCGAGCAGGGTGCCTGGGATGGCGACTGCTCCACCTGGCGTGATTGGTACGCCCCGGATGTTTCCGCTTCAACCCTCTACGACAAAGCCAACGGTACCGGCCCCTACAAGCTCGATCACTGGACCGCCGGTGAAGAGCTGGTTCTGGCCGCCAACGAAGACTGGTGGCTCGACGAACCCCTGTGGGAAGGCTCCACAGTTGATGGCGTTCCCGCAATCAAGACCGTCGTCACCAGCGTAGTTGAGGAATGGGGCACCCGCCTGGCCTCTGTCCAGGCTGGCGATGCTGACCTGTTCGACGCGGAGATCGCGTTCGCTTCTCAGACCGACGATATGGTCAAAGAGTGGACGGTCTATGGTGGGGAAACCACCGAGCACAACCCCAACGGTATCCTCCGTCTGGTTCAGGGCCTGCCACGGCCACAGTCCGATGACATGTTCATGAACTTCGACATCGACACCGAGGGCGGCAACTCGTGGCTCGGCTCCGGTGAACTGAACGGCATGGGCATTCCCGCCGACTTCTTCAGTGACATTCATGTTCGCAAGGCCTTCAACTACTGCTTCGACCGTGACACCTTCATTCAGGAGGTTGCTCAGGGCGAAGGCATCCCGCATCGCGGCCCGATCATCGCTGATATGATGGGCTATGATGAAAACTCCGAAATCTATGACTTCGACCTGGCGAAGTGTGAAGAAGAATTCAAGCTGGCCTGGGACGGTGCAGTCTGGGAGAACGGTTTCCAGATGACCCTGGCCTACAACTCCGGCAATGACTCCCGCCGTATCGCCAACGAAATCCTGCGTGACAATATCTCATCACTGAATGAGAACTTTGTCATCATCATCGCCGACCTGCCCTGGCCGACCTACCTGGCCGAGCGTCGTGCTGGCCGTCTGCCCGTCCACCTCACCGGCTGGATCGAGGACTTCCATCACCCGCACAACTGGGTGCTGCCTTACATGAGCTGCCACGGTGACTTCTCCGGCGCGCAGCACTTCCCCGAAGAAATGTGCGGCCCCTGGGATGATATGATCGGCGATGCAGTGCGTCTGTCCGGGCCTGATCCGGATGCCGCCGAAGCGATCTACAAAGAGCTCCAGGCCGCCTCGATGGAGAATGCAATCGACATCTTCATCGACCAGTCGACCGGACGCCACTACGAGCAGTTGTGGATCGAAGGTTGGTACTACCATCCAATGTTCAGCGATCCGTACTATGCTTCACTTAGCAAGGTCGCTCCCTAACTCGGACGGTAACGTTTAATAATGGGTGCCTGGGTGGTGTAAAAACCACCCAGGCACTTCTCTGCCACCCTGCGCCCATTACCGGAATAGTTGGAGAAGTTTTATGCTGACTTACATCACAAGACGTTTATTGCAGCTTCCGATCATCCTGTTCGGTGTGACGCTGCTTATCTTTGCCATGTTGATGCTGCTCACGCCTTACGAGCGGCTTGGGCTTTATGTCCCCGACCGCCCCGAACGCGGCGACATCGAAGGCATCATTGACCACTACGGGCTGAACGACCCGATCCCGGTTCAATATGCCCGTTGGCTCCTGGGCGATGATTACCTGGGTACGAAAGAGGTCCCGGAGCAGGAGATGCGCTCGCGCGGCGTGCTGCGCGGCGATCTGGGTTTCTCGTTCCGCGGGCACCAGCCGGTTGCCTCCGCCCTCATGCAGTATCTACCGGCCACATTGGAATTGACCCTCTGGTCAGCCTTCCCGGTGCTTGGCATCGGGATTCAACTGGGGGTCTGGTCGGCGGTCAACCATGACAAGCTGCAAGACCATGTCCTGCGGGTTTTCAGCATCATCGGTTGGTCCTTCCCGACTTATGTTTTTGGCCTGCTCGTCCTGATGATCTTCTACGCCAAGTGGGACATTTTCCCCGCCGGGCGAATATCGGAGGTCTTCAAACGTATCATCGAGGACCCGCTGTTGTATACACAATACACCGGCATGTATTCCGTCGATTCGCTGCTCAACGGCAGGCTGGATGTCTTCATCGACGCCATCCGTCACCTTGTGCTGCCCGTCATCACACTTTCTTACCTGTGGTGGGCGCAGATTTTGCGCGTCACGCGCTCCTCGATGCTTGAGGCGCTCCGCCAGGACTACGTGACGACGGCTCGCGCCAAGGGGCTGCCCGAACGGGTGGTGATCAACAAGCACGTCAAACGGAACGCCCTGATCCCGGTCGCCACGATTGGTGGCCTGGTGATCATCGGCTTGATGAGCGGTGTGGTGATCACCGAGACGGTGTTCAACATTCGCGGGTTGGGCTATTTCTTTGCCGACTCGGCCCTCAACCTCGACGTGATCTCCGTCCTTGGCTTCACCCTCTTCTATGCCGTCCTGGTTGTGGTCGGCAACCTCGCCGCCGATATTCTGTATGCGTTCCTTGATCCAAGGGTGAGATACACATGACCGAACAGGCACCCACACTAACTACTTCAGAGCAGGCCGAAGAAGAACGCCGTTTCCTCGGCATTTATATTGACGACCGGACGCGCTACATCATCCGCCAATTCTTTACCCGGCCCACTTCGCTGGTCGGGATCGTGCTGGTGGCTTTCTTCATTGTGATTGCAATTGCTGCGCCGTTGCTGGCCCCACCCGCCAATCCCAATGACCCGATGATCATCCCCCACGATGGCTACCGATCCGAACCGCAGGCACCCAGTGCCGAGCATCCCTTCGGTACCACCGAGCGCCAGTACGATGTCTACTACGGGGTGATCTGGGGCACGCGCACCGCGTTCCGCGTTGGCCTGATCATCACCTTCGCGACGATGGCGATTGGTATCCTGTTTGGGTCGCTGGCGGCCTACTACGGCGGTGCCCTCGACGACATCCTGATGCGCATCGTCGAGATCATCCAGGCGTTCCCCTTCCTGCTTGCCGCGCTGACTCTCGCCTCGGTGCTCCGCACTCGGATCGGCACCAGTCTGGTCGCTGGGATGATCGCCCTGATCGCGTTTGGCTGGCCGCAGTACGCCCGCCTGATCCGGGGTGATATCCTGGCTGTCAAAGAGCGTGACTATGTGCAGGCGGCCCGCGCGTTGGGTGCCAGCGACATGCGCATCCTGATCCGCCACATCATCCCCAACGCCATCTTCCCGACGCTCGTTATCGCCTCGATGGACATCGGCACCTATGTGCTGACCTTCGCCTCGTTGAGCTTCCTGGGGTTGGGCGCAGAGCCGGGCTATGCCGACTGGGGGCAGATGATCAGCTTTGCCCGCAACTGGATTCCCTCGCTGTCGACCTACCCGCACATCCTGCTGTATCCGGGGATGGCGATCCTGCTCTTTGTGCTGGGCTGGAACCTGATCGGCGATGCCTTCCGCGACATCATCGACCCCCGCCTTGCCGGAACGCGTTAAGCAAAAACTTTTCCACCTATGCGATATGAGCGCAGCGAATTTTGCATAGGTTTCTTTGGGCGCAAAAGCGCGAGAGGGATGGTTTCCTCTCGCGCTTTTCTATTTCTCTTTACCTGTACAGACTTTATCTACAGGCCATGATCAACCCCTGCCGCTCGAAAAAACCGGTCGACGTACACCAGTGGATGACCAGTTTTTGCCCCTCTTTTGTGAACCAGTCCTTTTCGATATCGGCATGGCACTTCTCACCCTTGCCCTGGCGGGCGTGGTGACAGTATCGACATTCCAGCGGTTGAATACCCGTGCCGTACAGTTCGCAGAGATTGTCTTTCAGGAAAGTGCATCCCATAGGGGTAAAAAATTGCAGGGCAAGATTCCCCTCGCAGCCTTTGAAGGCAGGCGCGAGAACGCCAAAAGTATATTCCGGCGACATTTCGAGCATCATTCGACCGGCATAACCGGCCTCGATTGCCCGCGCCGCCTCCTCGACCGTCCACCAGCCGGGACGCTTGCAGTAGCTCAGGCAGATGTCGCACGAGCATGGTTTCGATGGTGGGTATTTCCTGGCGAGATCGATGCTGCTCATCGGACTGACTTACCGGCCTACCCGAATTTATAACCGACCCTGGTCTTGGTGATCCGCCAGCCGGTTTCCGAAGGAATCGATTCGATGCGTGATACACGGAAGATCGCCAGTATCAGCCCCAGCAGGACGATAATCACCCCGCGCAGAGCCAGTACTCCGATCCGGCGCACGACATGGCTGTCAGCTTCCTTTTTATTGAGCGCTGCCCTTCTACGCATAAATTTTCTCCTCAACCACCCGATTAGAATTGCTGCCGCGTTGCACAATCTTCTACGCAAAGACTCAATTAAAGTTCCAGCCCGTCAGGATGCGTTACAATAATAATAACACGGAGACGAGCGATTCGTCTCCGTCGATTTGTGAAAGAGAGGTCCCCATGTCCTACCCGCTGATCCGCCACCCGGATCGGTTCACCTGGGATTTCTGGTATCATTTCGACCCGGACGAGCAGGTTTTTCACCTGCTTTATCTCAACGCCGACCCCGCGCTGGTGCCTGGCGACAGGCACCACAACGCGGCGCAGGTGGGCTATGCCATCACCCGCGATTTCACATCGATTGACTGGATCGACGACGACGTTTTCCACGCCCGCAAAGATGGCTGGGACAACAGGGCGATCTGGTCGGGGGACGTGATCAGCACGCGTGATGGCTGCGTGATGTTCTACACCTCGCGTGATGGCGATCAGGATGACGGCATGACCCAGCAGGTCGGGATCGCGGTGTCGCAGGATTTCCGCACCTGGGAAAGAGTCGAGGGATTCCGCCTTGCCGCCGACCCCGCCTTCTACGAGGTTCGATCCGTCGAAGGCGACGCGATGGCCCACGCATGGCGCGATCCTTTCCTGTTTCGGGACGGCGGCGATAGTTATATGGTCATCGTCGCCAACAGCCGGTCGCAGCCGCTCAGGCATAAGGGATCGGTAGGGCTGCTGAGATCGGTCGATGGATCGTTGACGCGATGGGAAGCGCTGCCGCCTGCTTTTTCGCCGGGAACGTTCAGCCAGTGCGAAGTCCCTCAGGTCTACCGGAAAGACGGGCGGCTGGTGGTGGTCTTTTCATGCCTGGGGCGGTTCTGCTTCGACGCGGAAACGGGTGGGCTGCACGCGGCAGTCGGGCCGCCGGTCGGGGAGATCGATGCGGGCTTCGATGCCCCGGCGCAGGTGATCCTCCCTGAATCGGAAGGACTGTACGCCGCGCGGGTAATCCCCGAACTGGGCGGCGACATCGTCGGCTTCGATCTCAGGCTGGGCGGGCTGCGCCGCGTCCCGGCGCAGACGGGTTACCAGCATGTCGACCGCGATTTTTCGATGATTGGCATTGATTAGTCAGATAGGAAAGGTTCAGTGACAGAAAATCCAAACGTAGCGATTTTAGGTGCGGGCGCGCTCGGCGCGATGTACGCCGCCAGTTTTTACGATGCCGGTATACCGGTCGGGTTCATTGCACGCGGGGATCGATACAACCGGCTCAAAGCCGGTGGATTGGTGATCAACGAGAAGGCATACACGATCCCCGTCTACGATCCCGATCATGCACCCGGCCCCGCCGACCTGATCATCGTGGCGCTGAAGGATCAACACCTGCGCGGGGCGGCTGCCGACCTCGCCCCGTTTGTCGGCGCGGAGACGCAGATCATCTCGGTGATGAACGGGCTGGGCAGCGAGGAAGTGATCGGCGAGGCGGTTGGCCCCGACAGGGTGCTGTACTGCATCGCGCTGGGGATGGACGCAGTGCGGGAGGACAGCGCGATCAGCTACGCGCATGTCGGCAAGCTGGTGTTCGGCGAGGCCCGCAACGACTCGATCAGCGGGCGGGTGCGGCGCGTCCAGGCGATCCTCGACCGGGCAGGGCTGGCCCACGAAACCCCGCCGGACATGATCAAGATGCTGTGGTGGAAGTTCATGATCAACGTGGGGATGAATCAACTGACCGGGGCGCTCGGTGCGCCTTACGGCGTCGTGCAGACCTCGCCCGATGCCCAGGCATTGATGGAGGCGCTGATGGGCGAGGTGATCGCGCTGGCGCAGGCGGTGGGCGTCGATCTGAGCGAACAGGATATTCAGAACTGGTACCCGGTGATGAACAGCCTCTCCCCCGATGGCAAGACCTCGCTTTTGCAGGATATCGAGGCGGGGCGCAAAACCGAAGTCGGGATTTTCGGCGGCAAAGTGCTCGAACTGGGCCGCGAATACGGGATCGATACGCCGGTCAACGAGACGTTCTACCGGATCGTGCGGGTGCTGGAAGGCGGGTAATGTGGGGCGCAGCCAAAACTCCTGTTTATCAGCCGAAGGCTGATAATCCAACCTCCTCGATCTCGTCATACACGCTCAAAAGCGCCTCTTTCTTTGCGTGGCCTTCCCCGTCGTTCGGGAACACCAGCGGGAACGTCCCCAGGATGTGCTCGAAGTCGTCCCGGCCCAGGCCGTAGAGATGCGCCACCAGCGCGTCGATCTCGTCCCGCAGCCGCTGGCGCTCTGCCGGGTCGGTCGCCCCCTTTGTCTCGTCCCACGGCTCGCCCATCACTTCCTGCCATAGGTCGGCGAAAGCGGGTGTGGTGCAGGTCAGCCGCGCGGCGCGCGGGACGAGCGCGTCGAAGTACGGGTCGCCGGGGGTGAGTCGGGGCATTGGGTTTTCGTTTAAAACAAACTGATTTAAGTGCAGCTTTGTTCGAAAACGGATTGAGTAATCAAAGATCATACTATTCAATATGGAGACACAATAAATTGCAGTTCGGCTTTCCAGAGTGTTAAGTTCTTGATCATTGAGTTCGCTTTTATAATCATGATCAATATCAACAACTGCCGTATTGATCGTGTTACCTATCCCAGCGTCCATAGGAAGCATGGCAGCAATGGTGGTACGTCGATTTGTTGGCGCAGTCACATCACAGATACCAATGCGCCAGCACCGACGCCCATATTTAGCTTCCTGCTTTTCAATTGCATCTATAGGATCAATATAGTATTGTGCTCTCCACGAATATTGTGGCAAAAAACGCTCCGGTGAAGCAGAGTAGTTCCAAGTTGCACTTCTTCCATGCCCACTTACCCAGTACGCTACGCGATGATCAAATTGATCTATCATGCGTCCTTCATATACCGGCCAACCCACGACTTTTTCGGTGAACAGTTTTCTATCACTAGTCATATGAAATTCACTGTTCAAAACGAACTGCCATGAACCCGGCTCATTGAAACCTAGTAAAGGGCCTACATTAAACACTTTTGTGAGAATATCTATGTCGCGCTGAGATTTTAATTCCAGCACAACATTGTAATGCGGGCTGAAGAATCGTAGTTGATCCATTGTAAGCAATATGAGATTATTTCTACCGTTGGCTACTTCGCCAAAACTATCAACGTCAACTGCGTCTTCGACAGTTACCCGAAAGAGAACCGAAAATGAATCTGTGGGAGAGCCTTTTCTAAATCCTAGAAGTACAAACTTAAATGATGGATGGATGTCTGCGAAAATCCTCTTGTTATTAGCGAAACTAAGTAGATATAGAATTTCACTTTGTTCGTATAGAAGATTCCGCAGAGGCTGTGTTCCAAGATCGGAATATATGCCTGACGGAATTACAAGCCCTGAAAGCCCACCATTCCGAAGAAGCGAATGACAACGTTCAAGGAATAACTTGTAAGTATTTTTATCACTGCCTCCCTGCTCCGTATACTCACCGCTTGTGTCGTAGTAGCTTATTGTCTCCGAATATGCTGTATTTAAAGACTCCCAGTCTTTTCTCAATACAGGTTCTTGTGAAAAAGTTTCTGCGATTATTCCGTCTGCATCTCTTCGGGAATGCTCTTTCCAGAAAGTTTCATCGAATCGGTAGAAAAAGAAATCTCTAAGACTCGGCTTCACGATCTCCCAGGGTGGGTTGCCGACGATCACGTCGAACCCCGCGCCATCGCCAAGCCACTGCCCATTTTCATCCACAAAGCACTCCGGGAAGGCCGCCGCCCAGTTCAGCGGGCGGCGGGCGTCCACGTCCTCGAAATGCCCGTCGAGGTGGGCGTTGAGTTTCGCGTTTACCCCCGCCTCGGTCTCCGCGATCTGCTTGATCACCGCCTCGTCGTGCGAGTTTCGCGCCAGTCGCTCGCGCAGCCGCCGCAGGTCGGCCAGTGCCCCGGCGATTTCCCCGCCGTCGACTCCTTCCGGCAGCCGGTCGAGCGTCCCGATCAGGGCGTTGCCGCATTTGATGTTCTGGTTCAGGATCAGCGGCAGCTTTTTGTCGCTCCCCATCCGCCGCATGTCTTCCATCGCCCGGAAGATCAGGTTCACCGCCGCCAGTTCCGCCGCCTGCGGGTCGAGATCGACCCCGTACAGGTGCCGTTCGAGGATCAGGTGTGGGTAGCTCTGGAGATAGGGCAGGTGTTCGCCCGTGTAAGCGTTAATGACTCCTTCGATTTCCAGCAGGCTGATCCCCTCCGCCGCCCGTTCCTGCCCGTAGGCGTCGGCTTCCTGCCTGATCCGTGCGATCTCCGCCCGGTAGAACTCGGCCAGCACTTCGTAGGCGTAGATCAAAAACGAGCCGGAGCCGCAGGCCGGGTCGAGCACCCGCAGCTTTTCGATCTCGTCGTATCGCTTGCGCTGCTCCCCTTTGATCTTTTCGCCGTCCGGTTTGCCGTTCGCCGTCCCGTAGAGATAGCGCCCTAATGAGTGATCGACGAGGTAGCGGACGATCACCTGCGGGGTGTAATAGCTGCCCTGCTTTTTTCGCGTTTCCAGGTTCGAGCGTGTCCCAATTTCCCCGTTCACCTGCACCAGCGCCGTGCCGAGATACTGCTCGTAGGTATTGCCCATGATGTCGGGTGGCATGGCGCGGTAGCGGGCCTCGTAGAGCTTGTCGACCAGCCGCAAAATCAAATCCTCGTCGAAATCGGCCTCGTGGTCGATGATCTGGTCGTAGGCAAACAGCGCCGAGTTGTGCTGCTCGTCGAAGCGGCGGAAGAACTGCCGCATCACGATGTTGAGCGAGAAGCCGTAATCGCTGTTGCGGTTCGATTCGATCAGGTTGCGCAGCGTGCCCGGCTTCAGCACGAAGTGATCTTCGGCAAATCGCGCCACCACCAGCCGGTCGAGGAATCGCTGCACCACGTCCCGCAGTTTTGGCAGGTCGACCCGGTCGCTCTCCTCGATGAACGCCCAGCGGTTCGCCCCGTGCCGGGCGATGATCGATTGGGCCAGCAGTTGGCGATATTCGTTGATGAAGCTCAGGTAATCGGCGTCCACGTCTTCGCGGTGGCGCTGGCTGCTCAGCCGGTCGAGTTCGCCGTTCAGGATGCACTCGTAAGAAAGCTGCCACAAATAGTCGAACTGGGATAAGTAAGCTGCCGGAGTCTCGAAAGAAAGCACCAGCCAGTCGCGCCGGGCGTTGAACAGGCGCAGCTTCTCGAAGTTGGTCAAAATCGCCCAGGTGCCGTTGTTCTCGAAGGCATAGTTGATCGCCTGCTGTTCCTGCGGGGTGCGGTCGGCGGCCATGCCGGGCAGGGTCAGTTGTCCCGGCGTCACGATCCCGCTCACCGTTTTGCGGGCCTCTTTGAGTTCCTTGATTACCCCGAATCGCTTCGCCTCGACGAAAATCGTGCCCCCTTCTTCGGGAATCAGCGTCAGGTCGGGTCTGCCTGCTCCCGTGTGCAGTTCCTTCACATAGCGACCCGGTTCTCTGGTCGGCCAGCCCAATGCTTCCAGCAAAGGCTCGATGAACTGAGTTACCACGCTGGCCTCGGTCATGTTGTCGCGGGTTTCGTCGTTCAGTCCGTTGTATTTGTCGATCAGTGCTTTGATGCTTTCCTGCGCGATTCGTTGTTCGTCTGAAACCATGCTGATGACCTTTGTATACTGGTTTTATCAATTCACCAAGATCGGGCAAATGAGAATCTTCGGCCCGGCTTCACTATTGTAGTGACCCCACTTCCAACCGGCAAACAAATCGCGCCATACCTGATCGCCTCCGGGTTTGGGGAATGTATGTTATTACACAATGAGAATCGTGTTACAAAACCCCGGCATTGGCCCGTTATACCCAGCCCCAAAAACCACGTTACGAAACGTCCATATCCCCAATTTCGTGACGTAACGAATATCCGGCCACAGATGGCGAACATAACCAGAACATCTGTTCCATTATATCGAATCAATTGAAACAAGTCAAGCCCTGCCCGATTGTCGGGTGCATTTCAAGTTGGTGCGATCTGATTCAAGAACCAGCGCATTGGCCTGATCTTTCGACAGATCGCTGTTCCGATCCCGTCTCGTAGGGGCGGGGCTTGTCCCCGCCCAGGGGTCGACCTGTGGTCGACCAGCGGGCACAGCACGCTGTGCCCGTACTGAGCAAATTCCGCACTGAAGTGAAATACACCCCCGATTGTCAGCCCCCGAAGATCGAGAAGTGGATCAGCAGCCACAGCGACCCCACCGCAACGGTGAGCAGCATGGCGGGGAACCCCACCTTGAGAAACTCCATATAGGTGATCCGGTAGCCCGCCCGCTCCGAGATTCCCGCCGTGACCATATTGGCCGAGGCACCGATCAGTGAACTGTTGCCGCCCATCGCCGATCCGACCGAGAGGGTATAGAACAGCACCATGCTGTCGGCTCCGGGGATGGTACGTGTCAGGAATCCGACCACCGGCAGCATCGCCGCCGTGAAGGGGATATTGGCGATCACCCCTGAGAGAATCGCCGCCGACCAGACAAGCACCAGCACCGCCGCCAGCAAACTGTCACCAACCAGCGTGCCAATCGCACCGGCGACGATACTCAACAGCCCCACTTCTTGAATTGCCCCGACCAGAATGAACAGTGCAATGAAGAACATCAGCGTCGTCCAGTCGACAACCTGCATCATCGTCTCGACGTCGGGCGCAACCCACAGCAGCATCAGCACCGCGCCGACAATCGCAATGACTGCCGGGGCCATGTGGAACTTCTCGCCGATGACGAAGCCGAAGATCATCAACGCAAACACGATCCCGCCCCTGAGCAGCTTTTTCGGCTCTTTGATCTTCCCCGCCTCGGCCAATCGTTCGAGCAGCGCCTCGCTTAGCTCGCCCCCGGTCGCCTTTGACCAGCCCTTGCGGTAGCGCAGCACCACGTAGATGATCAGCACGGCCTGGGCCAGCAGCACGCCGACCGTCAGGTTGGCGAGGAAGTCGTTGAAACCCAGCCCGGCATAGGAGCCGATCAGGATGTTGGTCGGGGTGCCGATCAGCGTGGCGATGCCGCCCACGTTCGAGGCCATCACTTCGGGGATGAGGAGCGAGATCGGGTTGACGCCCAGCGCAAGGGATATCTGGATGGTGAGCGGGGTCATCAGGAGCATCGTGGTGATGTTGTCGAGCAGCGCCGAGGTGACGGCGGTAGTACACATCAGGATGATCACCAGCAGCCACACTTTGCCGCCGGAGAGTCGATACGACTGGTAGGTGAGCCACTGGAAAATACCGGTTTCTTCGATGGCGGCGATGACGATCATCATGCCCATGACGAGGAAGATGACTTCAAAGTCGACATACGACAGCGCATGTTCGAAATCGAAAATGAACAGGCCGGGGATGAAGCGGCTGAACGCGCCGGTCATCAGGACGACGGCGACACCCAGCAGCGCGGCGAGCGTGTTGTGCAGCAGTTCGGCAGCGATGAAGACCAGCACGGCGACGAAAACCAGCGTGGCGATCCAGAATGCGATGGTAATGTGGCGCTCCAGGACGATCGTCTCCACGCGGGCGGTCGCGCCGAGATTCAGGCGGGCCAGATCGGCAGAACCGGCATCCCATTCGAAGGCATCGAAATGGGGGTGCTCGATCTCGACGTGGAGAGAATAAATCTCCTCGCCGGGAGCAAACTCGATGAAGAACGATCCGTCGTCGCAGTGGGTGGGAACCGTATCGTAGGGTTCTTCACTGCCGTTGATCATGACGGAAACTTCGGCATCACAGACTGCCTGATCCTGCGCATCCAGCACCACACCCGTCAGGCTGGCCCCATCGCCCTGGGCACTGACCGGGGCCGGGTCGCCGAACGAGAGGGCCAGCGCGCCGATCAAACAGATCAGCAGCACCAGCAGCAGGATGATCCGGCGAGTTTTACCCTGGATACGCGGAAAAGGGAGCATTGGCATTTCTCCGTTGAAACAACCTGTAGATCAGTCGATAAGTCACAGCGGAAATCCGGAAATTCGTACCGGCACCGGCATCTATTGTACGCGCTCCGGGGCCGGGGATCAAAGGGAGGTCGGGAGAATGGTGGCTGGTACCGGCCAGCAGGCGTAAGGGTGTTACCTTAGCCTACTACGCGCTATACTGGTGTCAATAACCCAATCGGGGGATAGTATTCAGCCCATCGGGCAGCGATCATCCAGGAACGAAAGAGAATGGTCAATAAAACGAAAAAGCGTAAAAGTGGATTCCTGTCCGGGCAGGGATTTGCGGTATTTATCTTCCTGCTTGGAGCGATGGTAACATTTGTTATCGCGCCGACCTCGGCGGCGAAAAGCACGATGATCCAGGAATCGCAGGAGATCGACGCGCTGCTGTTCGACTATATCGAACCGGGCACTCAGGTGGTGATCAGCGGCGTGCTGGAAGGCAATCCAGCCGTCGAGGGGGATTTCGTGACGATAGCCCCACTGATCTGGACGGTGAACCAGGAATTTGCCAACGGTGCGTGGTTGGAAGGTGGTAAGTTTGTGCCCGAACTTAACGTGATCGCCGGGAGCGGGACGATCCCTACCGCACAGGGGGTCAACCCGGCATTCAGCGGGCGGCTCCACGAGGTGAAAGACTCGCTGGAAGGCCAGCCGGTCAACGGCGACCGGTGGGTGCGCGGATTCTATAACGGCGACACGGTAACGATCATCGGGGAGACAACCGCCGACGGGAAACTGCGTCCCAACGAAATCTATGGGGGTAACCGGGAGCAGATGGTTGACGAACTGTCGCGGCCTTCCCGCGTCTGGCGCTGGATCGGGTTTGGGATCATGGCATCGGGGGTCGGCACGGGGCTGCTCGTGTCGAGGCGGCGGCGTGAGAGGGAGCGGCAGCGGCAGATGGCGATGTAAGGTCGGTCGGCGGTAGCATGACAAAGTGGGGGGGGATGAGGCAAGCATATGAACTCTGCTTGAAGTGCCCGACAGGACATAGCCAATGCCCTCATCCTCATGGAGCAGCACCGCTGCCCGGCGGCTGAAGCGAACAGGAAAGCCCATGCGCAGTTCATCGAGATGTTCGGCCAGTTTTATGACCAGTGGCAGGAATCCGAGATCGCCCCGGCGCTGGTGCGGCAGACCTACGTGGGACTCGGAGACTGGATCAAAAATCACATCATGGGGATCGACACACAGTTACGGCGATGTGTGAAGGGGTGAATCAGTAATTCAGCACCACCACCTCGTCGACCGGGCCGCGATTGTCGGCGTTTGAATTGATCCGCCGCTGCGACTGCACCGTCTCGATCCGGTAGCCTTCGAATAGTTCCCGGACGAATGGCGTATCGGAGTTGCTGAGCATCAACAAACAGCGCCGCCGGTCGATGTCTTTGAAGATCATCGCCAGTTCGCGCTGATCCTCCGCGCTGAAACCACCCTCGTAGTAAGCGGTAAAATCCGACGTTTCGTTGAGCGGCACATAGGGCGGATCAAAGTAAACGAAATCGCCTGCCCCCGCATCGCGCATCGCCTCGTTGATAGGCGCAGCGGTGATCGAAACCCCTTGCAGCACCGCCGACGCCGCCCGCAGGCGTTCTTCGTCGTGGATGGGCGGATTATCATAGCGTCCCATTGGTACGTTGAACTGTCCCTGGCTGTTGACCCGCCACAGCCCGTTGTAGCAGGTCTTGTTGAGGTAGATCATCCGCGCAGCGCGGGCGACCACGTCCGCCGACTGCGGCCAACCGTCCATCCGATCCACCTCGCGCACCGCGTAATAATGCTCCTCGCCGTGCATCGCCTGGTGATAGGCAAGCAGGGCCAGCAGTTCGTCGGGCCGGTCGCGCAGAATGCGGTAGGCGTTGATCAATTCCTCGTTGATGTCGGAAAGGCAGTACTGTCGGGCGATATCGTTGGCCCGTAAATAGAAGAAGACCGCGCCGCTGCCCAGGAACGGCTCGAAATAGGTATTGATCCTCTCCTCAGGGAAGAAGACCTGGTACTGCTCGATCATGCTGCTTTTGCCGCCCGCCCACTTGAGAAATGGCCCGGCGGCTGAATCGTTCTCTGTCACACATACCCTCCCCGGTTTACGATCATCATCATACACCGATTCGGCGCGAAAGGATATTCGTGGCGGGATTCCGTCCGTGAATTGCATGAATTTTCTATTCATCCCGATTATGTCCCCGCCGCGTTCTAAGCTATACTAGCCCGTAAATATCCGACTGTAAATATTGGTACTGACTGTTGAGTTGGATGTTTCGGCGCAGCCGAAACTCCCTGGCAATTGAGAACAATTGCCCAATTAAAAAACAATTGCCTATGGCCAAACTAACGCTCGAATTTTTCATAGAAGCCCTGCGCGGCGTTGAGATAAAGGGCCGCACACGGATCACTACCCCGGTTTTCGATTCACGCGAGGCGGGGCCGGGATTGATCTTCGTTGCGCTGCGCGGCGAAAACACCGACGGTCACGAATATGTCGAGACGGCGCTGAAACAGGGTGCCACCGCCGCGCTGGTCGATCGGCACCTTGGCCTTCCATACCCGGTCGTCGACCTGCGTCCCGGATCGGAAATTCCTTCCACCCTCCCGCCGACCCCGCTCCTCCTTCGCGTCGATGATGCGCTGATCGCGCTTCAGCAGGCGGCTCGCGAATGGTGCCACCGCTGGCTCGAAGCCGATTCCTCCCGCCGGATCATCGGGATTACCGGCAGCGTCGGCAAGACGACCACCAAGGAACTCGTCGCCCGCGTGCTTTCCATGCGTTACAAGACGCTTAAAAGCGAAAAATCCTACAACAACGAGATCGGCATCCCGGTCACCGTGCTGAACCTGCGCGATCACCAGCGGGCCGTGCTTGAGATGAGTATGTACGTCCCCGGCGAGATCAAGCTGCTGGCAGGCATCGCTCCACCTCATACCGGCGTCGTCACGCTGATCGCCCCCGTCCATCTCGAACGGGCCGGTACGATGGAGGCGATTGTCAACGCCAAAGCCGAACTCGTCGAAGCTCTGCCGCCCGCCCCGGATGGGGTCGCTGTTCTGAACGCCGACGACCAGCGGGTCATGTCGATGATGGGCCGCACTCAGGCGCGCGTCTTCACCTACGGGTTGGGCGAAACCGCCGACCTGTGGGCCGACCGCATCGAGGGGTTGGGCCTGGAAGGTATTCGCTTCTGGATTCATTACGAGGATAAAGGCTACCTCGTCAAGCTCCCGATGTTGGGCCGTCACAGCGTCCATACCGCGCTGCGCGCCGTCGCCGTCGGACTGGTCGAGGGCCTGACCTGGGACGAGGTGATCGGCGGCCTCCACGCCGGGCGCTCCCAGCTTCGCCTGTTTGCCGTCAAGGGGCCGAACGAGTCGGTCATCCTCGACGATACCTATAACGCCAGCCCGCCCTCGACGATTGCGGCGCTCAACCTGCTCAATGATCTCGTCGAGGGCCGCCGGATCGCCGTCCTGGGCGATATGCTTGAGCTGGGCAATTTCGAGGAGCGCGGACATCGCGATGTCGGGATACGGGCAGCGGCAGTCGCGTCGCTGCTGGTGACCGTCGGCGAACGTGGCCGCATCATTGCCGATGAAGCCGTCCGGGGCCTGATGCCGCCGGAGGACGTGGTATCGTTCGATACGGCGGAAGAGGCCGCCGCCTACCTTCAGGACGTGGTGGAGCAGGGGGATACGATCCTGGTCAAGGGGTCGCGGGCGGTGGGCATGGATCGCATCGTCTCGATCTTGCAGGAGTCGGCGCTTGGCGGGGCAGACAGCAAATGACAATCAACGCAAGAGATGTTTTTCAGATTTGGCGACAAAACCCCCTCTTGACCTTGCTTCGCTCTTTCAAGGGGGAGGTGCCGCAGGCGGAGGGGGTTCCAGGCTCGAATAAAACATCTGTCCGCAAGATTGAAGTACACCTCAACGCAAGAGATGTGATGATGAGGCTCCGATGAGAGATACTGCTTTCGCGCTGGCTATCGGCGGGTTGACCTTCCTGGTGACCGTCATCTGGGGTGACCCCTTTATCGAGATTCTTCGGCGGCTCGGAATCGGCAAGCAGGTGCGCATCGAGCTTGCCGACGTGCATTCGAGCAAAATCGGCACCCCGACGATGGGCGGTCTGCTGATCCTCTTCCCGGTGCTGATCGTGACTCTCGGTATGAATCTCGTCAATCTTGTCGGCCCGAACATCACGCTCACGGGTCGTTCGATCCTGCTGCCGCTGGCGGTGCTGGTTTACTTCGGCGGGCTGGGCGCGCTCGACGACTGGGAGGGAATACGCGGGACACGGGCGGTCGGCGAGGGGATTTCGGCGCGAGTCAAGTTCGCGCTCCAACTAGTCGGCGCGGTCGGCGTGACCCTCGTCCTCTATTTCGGCCTTGACGTTCACTCGCTGGCAATACCGGGCATTCCCTTCAAGTTCGACCTGGGACTGATGTACATGCCGATTGCCATCACCGCCATCGTCGGGATGTCGAACGCGGTCAACCTGACCGACGGCCTCGACGGGCTGTCGGGGATCATCAGCGCAAGTGCGTTTGCCGCTTACGGGATCATCGCCCAACTTCAGGGGCAGACCTACCTTGTGATGTTCTGCTTTACGATGGTCGGTGCTTGCTTTGCCTTCTTGTGGTTCAACGCGCTCCCCGCGCAGTTGTTCATGGGCGATACCGGGTCGCTGGCATTAGGCGCAGTCTTGGCGACCGTCGCCCTGATGACCGGGCAGTGGTTGATCCTCCCCCTGATCGCGATCATCCCGGTTGCAGAGGTAATGTCGGTGGTTTTGCAGGTTTTGTCGGCGCAGTTCTCTCGGCGCTTCCTGGGCGAAGATCGCCGCCTGTTCCGCCGGGCACCGCTCCACCATCACTTCGAACTGGGCGGCTGGAGCGAAACGCAGATCGTGCAGCGCTTCTGGCTGATCGGCATCCTCGCGGCGATCATCGGGGTGGCGCTGGCGCTGTTGTAGGGCCGGGTGTTTTGCACGATCGAAATCGTGACAATAGAATACGGGCTGTTCTGTTCACTGAAATCCGGGAGCGAAAAATGGATTTTGGATCACTCTTTGCCTTCGTATACTTCGGCGCAATCGCCCTGTTTGTAGTGATTGTTATTGTCGCCGGTGTCCGCGTCGCGGCCAGGAAAAAGGCCGCTCAAAAACCATTGGTCGTTGATGGCGTCGAAATTTCTCCGCCGCGCCGAAATCCTGGCAGCCTGTCAGACGAGAAAATCATAGACGCCTACCGGAAAATGCCGATCCAGGTGCGTAATTTCGGCTTTGTGCTGATTGGCCTCGCGATCTTCAACTCCTTTGTCTGGTTCAGTCAATTATTGATGATCGAGGAGTATCCCGGCCTGGCGATTGCGTTCCCGGCCAGCCTCGTTTTTCTGCTGAGCGGCGTGCTGGCGCTCTTCATCCGGGAACCGGCTTCGATGGGTCTGCTGTATCTTGTGTTTATCGCTGATTCGATCCGCCAGTTCATTCTGTATCGCCAGAATTTCAATATATGGCAGTTGATTTCTATTATCATATGCTTGATGTTTTTTGTTTTCTTCCTGACCCAGCGCAATATTTTCTACGCCTACACCACCCTGCCGGAAGAGATGAAATCCGTCCCTGTAACGAACCGGGCTGATCGGGTTTTTCCAATCGTCAGTATCCTGTCGGGTGGTGCCAGTATATTTGTTGTACTGGCGGCAATTGTGCTGATGGTCGTGTTTGGCAGCGGCCCACTGATCGGCTCTGTATGGTTTGGCCTGTTTACCAGCCTGGGCCTGATATTGGGGATTTTTGCAGCAGCATTGGGCGCTTCCGGTCTATACTACGGGCTGAAGCAGCAGCGGGCACTTCTGATTATTGGCTTGCTGACCGGAGCCGTCTCGATCTATTTTCTATTCTGACGGCACCCCCTTTACGCTCGCGTACGCATCGAACTGAGGAGTCAACTATGTCGTTCATAATTACACTTTACGTCCGCGAGGGGATCGTCATGGCGAGCGACAGCCGCCTGATCCTCTCCGCCAAGCAGGTGCAGGAAGGCCGCGAGATCATCCAGTTCGGCGTCGGCCTTTCCGACTCAACCTACAAGACCTTCCTGACGTTGAACCATATCGGCATATCGTCGTTCGGCGCGCCGGAGGTGCAGGGTGTGCCGATCTCCGGCTATATCGAGTCCTTCATCAGCGACGAACTCTATCGCAACGACCTCCAGGTCGACGAGGTGCCCCAGGCATTGGTCGACTACTTCCGGCAGTTCGACGCTTCGCCCGATTCGGGCTTCATCGTCGCCGGTTACAAACCCGGCGAATACGGGGCCGAACAGCATGTCTGGGAGGCGCTGATCAAGTCTGAGCGGGTGACCCGCCTGAACAAGCCGGACAAGTGGGGAGCCTCGTGGCGCGGCGTCACCGACATCCTCACCCGGTTGATCATGCCCGTGTCGATCACCGCGCCTGACGAAGAACCCAAACCGCTGCCTAACTACCCGGTGCAGTGGGGATTCTTCACCTTGCAAGACGCCATCGACTACGCCCAGTACGCCGTCCAGGTGACCATCGATACGATGCGCTTCCACCCGCGCCCCAAGACGGTCGGCGGCCCGGTTGACATCCTGGTGATCAAGCCGCAGGCGGCATTCTGGGTCAAGAATAAAGACCTGGAGGCATAAGTTGCCGGCATGGTTCAAAACCAACCCTTTATCGACAATACCCTTCTCCCGCCCCCGTTCGAGTGGATCGCGATCCCCGGCGGGCAGGTGACTCTCAAAGCGGGCGGCTACCTGCCCGAACCGGCCACCTTCGATGTCGCGCCCTTCGCCATCGGAAAGTACCCGATCACCAATCGGCAGTACGAATTGTTCATTGCGGCAGGCGGTTATGCGAATCAGGCGTGGTGGACTGTATCAGGCTGGAAGTTCCGGGAGCGCAATGGATGGATCGAGCCGCGTTTCTGGGGTCAGTCTGACTACGATCATCCCGATGCGCCGGTAATCGGCGTGACCTGGTTCGAGGCGATGGCTTACTGCCGCTGGTTGAGTGCCGAATCGGGGCAGCCGGTCACTATCCCGACCGAGCAGCAGTGGCAGTGGGCAGCACAGGGCGACGATGGGCGGCTCTTCCCATGGGGCGATGTCGATCCAACGCCGGATATCTGCAACTGGGCGCGTCGATATGACGGCACCGCACCGGTCACCGCGTACCCGGAAAACGTCAGCCCGTTCGGGGTGATGGATATGTGCGGGAACGTCTGGGAATGGTGCCGCACCGGTTGGGAGTCCGGCACCACCGATCTCGAAGGCAGCGAGCGGCGGATCGTGCGCGGCGGTAGCTGGGTCAATGACAGCCTGCTTAACCTGATGATCACGCTCCGGGATGGACCGTATCCGGTCGATGGCTACCACCTGTGTGGATTTCGGATAGCGCTTCAAGCAGACTGATGCGCTGTACCGAAGGTCTTCTCAAGTGACTCCCCTATCCATTTGCCGCTTGAGAAGTTCTTCCCGGTAGTCGTGGATCATCTCATAGACTTCGTCCATCGACTCGACCAGAAAAATGTTGATATACACCCGCGAAAAAATGTTGACCACCGTACGCACCCTGCCGAACGCACCGAGGGCGAACGCCATGTGCTGATTTGTGGGGACATCGGCAGCGGCTATCGAGAGCAGTTTGAAAATATCGTTGGGAAGTTCCACCAACCGGCGGACGTCGAACACGGTGGTCACATCGTAGGAAACTGAATCGTGGCATTCATGGCTGACCCGGCTCGCCTGGTAGTATTCGGCAACGGTGACCGCTCCACTGATCGTCCAGACGAGCACCGTTTTCTCCCTGTCATGCCAGCCGACTTCGATTGCCACACCGGGTCTCTTTCGTTATGACATAATCAAGTAAGTTTATCGTAGCATATTTTCCTGGCAGGGGGAACGTTCGAAACAGGCGAACAACCTATGCTCCGAGAGAATTGGTGGTGAAACCCTGCCAGGGGGCATGGGCAATGTCGGTGAGTGGATAATATTTTGTGTTTGGCAGTACAAAGCGTGAGAGTCATAATACACTGCGCTGTCGGGGATACCACACTGAATCAACATTTCAAACATACGAAAAGAGGAGCGCATGTACACCTGTGACATCTGTAGTTCATCAATGTCGTCTATCGCAAAAAAGGTTTCAGCCGACCAGATGCGTGCTGCCGTCCGGGCGGGCTACCGTCCGCCGGGCAGTTCCAGCCAGAGGATGAGCGAACTCGGAGTATCGACCGACGCTTTTCATGCCCAATGGGTTCAGCAGGTGATGAGCGACAACACCGATTGGGGATTGTGCGCAGCCTGCGCTGCCCGTTTCGAACAATATGCCGGACAAGCCGGTATGTCCTCAGCCCCAGACAAGGCTGTCAGCACACAGGAAATCGAGGCGCTGCTCGCCAGGCTCAAGGATAATGATAAAGATGCCATCAGGGAAGTCGAGGAAACGATTGTTGCAATCGGTGAACCTGCTGTAGAACCGCTCATTGCCATACTAAAAAGCGAGGATGTGCTGGCCAGTTTGTATGTCACCCCGATACTTGTTGGAATTGGCGCGCCAGCCGTCGAGCCGCTCATTGATTTACTTGACGACCCCACTGCCCGTATACAGGTTGGGGTAATACTATTGAAGATCAGGGACGTAAGGGCTGTAAAGCCGCTCATTAAGTTGCTCGCGGGTGAATTGAGCATGGTGCGCGGCCAGTCTCTTCCAGAGTTAATCCAGTTCGGAGAGCCTGCGATAGCGCCACTGTCAGAGCTGCTCGAAGATGAGGATCAAAACGTTCGCGCCCTTGCCGCTGAGGTGCTGGAAGGAATTCGTTCAGATAGCTCACATGTGTCTGTATCCGAAGGCAAGACCATCGTGTCACCTGATAAACAGCCGCCTCCCGGCAAAGAGTCCCAGAACAGCATGGCCACCAAAACGACCGGAACGTGTGATATCACCGGGAAAGAGGGGCCAGTTTACGAACTGCCGCTCTATAAGATCGAGCAGCCGAGGAGCGATGCTGATGAACTTGGCAAACTTACTATGGCTGGCCTGCAAAAGGTGAAAGTCAGTGAGTCGGTCATTGAGGAGTGCCGAGGTGAAGCTGGAAAAAACGGAGCGATAAAATCCGGAGGTGGACTTCTCGGCCTTGTATTACTGATAATAGTTGCCAATAATCTGCCGGATGATTCCTGGTTAAATACAATAGTATGTATCTTATCACCAGTTCCCTTCGTCTTGGCCTTTATGGGGCTTCCCGGTTTGACTGCGCTGACAACTACAAGAGAAAAGTATCTCCAGATGAATCTTCTGGCTAAACAACTCACGCAGCTATCGGGTAAATATATGTACTACACCGAAGCGCTGCGTGAAGCCCGCCTCAAACGGCTGAAACGCCGGGTGAAGGTCGCACCTTCCCCATCTACCGGAGCAGCCGCAGAGATCGAAATTCAGACCGAAATTCCCGATTCACCGGTTGCCGCCGAAACCCCGAAAGAGACTGTCGACGATCGGGTGGAGGAAGCCCCGGCTGCCGGTAAAGAAGACTCACAGGTTCAACAGGAAAAGGCCGATACCCCGGCCCCGGACAGGAGCGGCGATCTACGTATCATCGAACGGCACATTGCTGATTTCAGGAAAACGGATGTCGATGCCCGGTGGAAGGCTGTCCAGGCCCTTGTCAAAATCGGGACTCCGGCAGTGGAACCGCTCATCGCCGCCCTTGAGGATGAAGATGAGAATGCACGCCGGAGTGCTGCTGAGACTCTGGGATACATTCGGGATGTGCGGGCTGTCGATCCGCTCATTGACACGATCAGGCATGAGGACACGGTTTTTGGTGGGATTGCGACTGCGGCCCTGGGAGACATCGGGGATGCACGGGCGGTTGAGCCGCTCATTGCTGTCCTTGACGATGAAAAGCTTCGAAGTTCGGCTTACAATGCCCTGGTCAAGATTGGCAGTGCGGCGGTCGAGCCGCTTGCTGCGGCCCTTCAGAGCAGGGATTGGAGTGTCCGGGAGACAGCGGCCAGAATACTGGGCCAGAGCAGGGATGCGCGGGCGGTCGAGCCGCTTATTGCTGCGCTCAAGGATCGAGATGAGGATGTTCGCCGTGAAGTCTATATCGCTTTGAAGAATATTGGCCGCCCTGCGGTCGAGCCGCTTATCGCTGTACTCAAGGATGGAGATAATCCGGTGCGGGTCAAGGCGATCTGTCTTTTAGCGGAGAACGAAGACCCTCGTGCGGTTCAGCCGCTTTTAGCCATGCTTGAGGATGAGGATGAGGAAGTTCGTCGGACAGCCGCCTTTTGCCTGAGAAAGATGGGACATGCACCACAATAAGACACTCCTCCGAAAGAACATCGGGGCAGCCTGTCGTTGCCAGAGAATCTGAAATACCTCGTGCAGGAATTGATATTGGCGAGGGGTATTTCGCGTTCACCAGCACAAGATGACCGGTAGGCTTTAACCTGTCATACGAAAGAGGAATTCCGAAAATGAGTACAGACGACCGCTATAATTTGATTCATCGTGCCACTAGTTCTTTTATCGAGTCTCGGGACGAAATCGATCTGCTGCGGAGAATGATCCAGGAACCGGTCATGAACACGGAATCCTTCGTGATTACGGTTCAGGCGGCGATTTTAGCTGAGAATGCGGGAGTATTGCAGGGCAAGCTGATAAAACTCAAGGAACTGCAGAGCGAAGCTGGCACAACGATAGATAAGCTGGCGAAAGATGATCGCTACCGTGATGCCTGTGTCGCCCTCCTTGACTTCGATCCGAACGCAAATCCCAATCACGAACGCGAGGTGCCCGCCCTGGCAAAGCGTTACCCGGTGCTGTTATCGCAGGGTTTTGAAGATTTGTACGCCGACCTGGTTCGCTGCTTTCCGGGAACTGGCCTGCAAGTCCAGTTGATCTCCCGGCAGCTGCCGCTGCTCGATCCCGATTTGAAGCTGCCTGAGAGTTCGAAGGCCCCGGCAGATTCGATGCTGCCGGAGAAGAAAAACAAACTGCCTTCCTGGGGGTGGATTGGGATAGTCGGGGTCGCGGCGGTGTTGTGCATCGTCATTGCTGCTGCGATTTCGTCCCTGGGGAGCAAAGAGGGCAGCGCCGCGACTGCTTCGGAGCCTCTGGCGACCGAGGCCCCGGCGAAAACTTCCACGCCAAGCGATACGCCGGAGCCGAACGAAGCCCCGGCGAGTACTCCCACACCAAGCGATACGCCGGAGCCGAGCGAAACCCCGGCGAGTACTCCCACACCAACCAATACACCGGAGCCGAGCGAAACCCCCACCCTGACCGCGACGCTGACTCTCACATCGATGCCGGTATCTGTCGAAGCCATTCTCTCCCTGGAAGGTCACACCAGCTTTGTGAGCAGCGTGGCTTTTTCGCCTGATGGTCACTATGCTCTATCAAGCTCTGGGGATAATACACTGCGGCTGTGGGATGTCGAGACTGGCGAACTGGTTCATGTACTGGAAGGCCATACTGGATTTGTAACCGATGCGGCTTTTTCGCCTGATGGTCACTATGCTCTATCGACCTCCGGGGATAATACACTGCGGCTGTGGGATGTCGAGACCGGCGAGGAACTCCGCGTGATGGAGAATTTTGTCGGCGTGAGCAGTATAGATTTCTCGCCCGATGGCTGCTGTATCCTTTCCAACGGGCCGGATCAAACGCTGCGGCTGTGGGATATAGAGACCGGTGAGGAGATTCGCATCATGGAGGGCCATACTGATGATGTAGTCAGCGTGGCTTTCTCACCCGATGGTCAATACACGCTCTCCGGTTCGTGGGACAATACGCTGCGGCTGTGGGATGTAGAGACAGGTGAGACGGTACACGAAATGAAGGGGCATACGGATGTTGTACGTGGTGTGGCTTTCTCGCCTGATGGCCGCTATGCTCTCTCCGGTTCGTGGGACAAAACGCTGCGGCTCTGGGACGTAGAGACAGGTGATATGGTGCGCGAGATGAGAGGCCATACCGATTTCGTGACTGCCGTGACCTTCTCGCCCGATGGCCGCTACGCGCTCTCCGGTTCGTATGACAATACACTGCGGCTGTGGGATGTAGAGACGGGCGAGACGATCCGTGTGCTGAACGAACACACGGATGTCGTGCGTGCCGTGGCCTTTTCGCCGGATGGCCGCTATATCCTCTCCGGCTCGGATGATGAAACCGTGCGGCTGTGGGAACTAATTGATTAGCCGGTCTGGTTCGTTTGGAGGTGGAGGTTGTGGAGGTCTCCACCTCTTTCCTTTTCCCCCGATCTGTATCCCGATTATCTCACCGGCGATTTTCCCCCACGCACGGATTGGCCCGCCGGGAGGGCGTTTCGACTTTGCATCAGATAGTAAATGCGTCCCTTCGAAACCATTGACTCGCCTGTGGGGATTGTCTTACAATGCTTTTGGATTGGAGCGCCGGAAATCTCTTCACTGGCGGGAAGCCTTGGCAGCAGATCAAGATTTTCACAGCCGTACCGGCCTGATTGTTACCGCAGGACGGTATAGTCGGTTTTTGGTTATCGCGGGCAGGCATACGAGGTGTATTTCGCGTCAGCATCGCGAAGTAGAATCGGGGACGGATACCTTCACCTGTGAAGGGTTTTATCATTTATTCAAGCAAATTAATAGGGAGAGATAGCAATGCCATTATTCGGGCCACCTAATATCGAGAAGATGAGAAAAAGGCGCGATATCAAAGGGTTGATCAAGGCGCTGGAGAACGAAGAGTCAGATATTCGCAAAGATGCAGCAGAAGCACTTGGCGAGATCGGTGACGAACGGGCAGTAGAACCACTCATCGCTGCCCTCAATGACCCGGAGACTGTTAATTACGCTGCCAAGTCCTTGGGCGAAATCGGTGATGCGCGGGCAGTGGAACCACTCATTGTTGCCCTCAAAGATCATAGTTCAGCGGCTGCCAGGGCCTTGGGCGAAATCGGTGATGCGCGGGCAGTGGAACCACTCATCGCTGTCTTCAGAATACAGTATGGTAAGTGGTGGGAAGAATCGGCTGCTGAGGCTCTGGTCGAATTCGGTAGTGTGGCAGTAGACCCACTCATCGCTGCCCTCAAAGATCAAGAGAGGAATGTCCGTGGGCGGGTTGCCGAAGTTCTGGGCAAAATCGGTGACGCACGGGCAGTCGAGTCGCTCATCGCTGCCCTCAGAGATGAGGATTTATGGGTCGGCATGCTGGCTGCCACGGCCTTGGGCGAAATCGGTGATGCGCGGGCAGTAGACCCACTCAGCGCTGCCTTCAAAGAGGGTTTCTTAGGGGCAGCTGAGTTGGCTCTGATCAAGATCGGTAGTGCGGGAGACCCACTCATTGCTGCCCTCAAAGATGAGGATTCCTCAAAACGCAAGTCGGCTGTCGAGCTTCTGGGCAAAATCGGTGATGTGCGGGCAGTGGAACCGCTCATCGCTGCCCTCAAAGATCAAGAGAGTAATGTCCGTATCGAGGTTGTCAGTTCCCTGGGCAAAATTGGTGATGCGCAGGCAGTGGAACCGCTCATCGCTGCCCTCAAAGATGATGACCGGAATGTCCGTAGCCACGTTGCCGAAGCTCTGGGTAAAATCGGTGATGCGCGGGCAGTGGAACCGCTCATCGCTGCCCTCAAAGATCTAGAAAAGCTTGTCCGTAGCTGCGTTGCCGAAGCTCTGGGTAAAATCGGTGATGCACGGGCAGTGGAACCTCTTATTGCTGCCCTCAGATTCGGGGTCCGCAAGGAGGCTATCAAGTCCTTGGGCGAAATCGGTGATGCGCGGGCAGTGGAACCACTCATCGCTGCCCTCAAAGATGAGGATTCATTGGTCCGCAGGAAGGCTGCCGAAGCTCTCCAGCATTTTGGGGATCCACGCGCAATCAAAGCCCTGGAAGAAGTCAGAGAAAAAGAAGAAGAAAAAGCCAGAGAAAAAGCCAGAGAAAAAGAGGCGCTCAGCAAACTGGCTACAGATTGGGTGAATGAACTTTTGGCCATTGCCAGCTCTTATCCTGAGAGAGGGGTATGGGGTCGGAAAGAAGAACACAGGGTTAAAGAGATCGGACGAGACATCAATGCCAGGGGTGGTATGGGCCTGATGCGGCAGATTCATGCCAGTTTTTCGGGGTGCCTGAAAGCCCGCAGCCCGCGAGCCTACCAGGAGGGATGGAGTCGCCATCTCGATAGTTTGTGGGACGGAATCGGGGACTGGCAGGGTTGATTTCTGCCGGTTTTTTTTCATACTCAACGAGGTGGAGGCTCCCAACAGCCTTCGCCTCTTTCCTTCGCCAATGTAACCCCGCCTACTTTCCCCCGCGCTGTGATTGCGGTATCTTTTGGGGTATGACCCAACGACGCAGCGACGAATGGTTCAAACAGGCATTACGGCAGGCCCCCTGGCGCACGCAAACCCAGGCGACTTCGCTGGTGCTGGCGGTGGTGATCATGGTGCTGGTGATTGGTGCCCTGTATCTCGCCCAGGCCAGCCGCACGGCTGCTGCCGGACGGCGCTTGCAAGACCTCGAAGCGCAGCGTAAGGCGCTCGAACAGCAGAACGCCCAGCTTCGGGCCGAAATCGCCGCGCTGCAATCGGTGCCGCGCCTGACCGAACAGGCCGAGGCGCTCGGCTATCGCCTTGCCGACAATGAAGACGTCGAGTACGTTGCACTGTCCGATCTTCCTCCGCGCCGCTCGTCCGTGGTGGTGGCCGAACCAGAACCCGAAGACGATCTGGTCATCCCCTACGACGAATCGCTGGGCGGCTGGCTGGCGCATCAGGTTACTGCGCTAAGGGAGGAATCCACCATCTTCTTCGACCGGACTTTCGGTACGCCCGAAGCCGACGACACGGACGAGGATCGACCGGAAGAGGAAGAAGAAATCGAGATACTCCCTGGCCTTGAACTCCCGACCCCGGAGGCGACCCCCGATGCATGAGACTCTTTCGCGGCGTCTGGGCTTCATCGGCCTGATCCTGATCAGCCTGGCCGGGCTGATCGTCTACCGGCTGGTCTCGCTGCAGTTTGAGATCGACACCGCCTATTTTGCCGAAACTGCTCTCACCGAGTACACCTATAAAGTGACGTCGCGGCCCCCTCGCGGCGAAATCTACGACCGCAACGGCCTGCTGCTGGCGACCAACGCCATCGAGTACGAGATCGGCATTTCCCCGGTTCTGATCTACGACCGCGAAGGCACCGCCGAGAAGCTCTCCGAGATCATGGGCCTGCCATTGGAAGAACTCGAAGAGGCGATGGCAAGCCCTCAGCAGTACGTTCTGCTTGAACGCAATGCCCCGGCAACGGTCGGGCAGAAAATCCTCGAACTCGACCTCGACGGCGTGGTCGTGACGCCCACCCCCCGGCGATACTATCCACACGGGACGCTTTGCTCGCACGTGATAGGCTTCGTGGCGATGGACGATATCGGCTATTATGGCATCGAAGGCTACTACAACAACATCCTCCAGGGCGAAGTCGAAGTCGATGACCAGTCGCGCATTCCCTTCGAGGCGACCGGCGGCCAGGGTTGGCGCTCCGGTTCCGATCTCTACCTGACCATCGACAGCGAAATCCAGTATTTAGCCGAAACGACTCTCGCCGATGCGCTGGTCGAGCATGGCGCGCAGAGCGGGACGATCATCGTCCTCCAGCCGCAAACCGGCGAAATCCTGGCAATGGCCAGCCTGCCAACCTTCGATCCGAACCAGTTTACCACCACCGACGCCAGCCTGTTCGAGAACCCGGCGATCAACAAGCAGTACGAGCCGGGAAGCGTCTTCAAGGTAGTAACGATGGCGCTGGCCCTGGAAGAAGGCGTGGTCGAGCCGGACAGCACTTACAACGATACCGACATGCTGGAAGTCGCCGGGGTAGAAATCCGGAACTGGGACCGGCAGGGGCACGGCGTCATGACAATGACCGACCTGCTGGCGAAGTCGCTCAACGTCGGCGCGGCGACTCTCAGCCTGCGCATCGGGCCGATTGATTTCTACCAGGGCCTTGACGATTTCATGCTGGGCGAGCGCACCGGCATTGATCTCGAAGGCGAGATCACCGGGATGATCCGGCGGCCCGGCAACGAAAACTGGTTCGAATCAGACCTGGCGACCAATTCCTTCGGCCAGGGCCTGGCGATCACGCCCCTGCAAATGATCACCGCAGTGGGAGCAGTCGCCAACGACGGCCTGCTGATGCAGCCGCACATGGTCACCCGGCGCATCGATCCCGACGGTGAGACCTCGGATAGTGAACCCTGGGTGCTGGGACGGGCGATTTCGGCGGAGACGGCCAGCGACCTCACCCGGATGCTCTCTACGGCGCTGCGCCAGGAATCCTCGGATGCGCTGGTCGAGGGATATGCCATCGCCGGGAAGACGGGCACCTCGGAAATTCCGATCCCCGGCGGCTATGACCCGGAAAAGACGATTGCCAGCTTCGTGGGCTACGGGCCGATTGACAACCCGCAGTTCGTGGTGTTGATCAAGCTCGATAAGCCGACCTCCTCGCGCTGGGGTTCGCAGACTGCCGCCCCGGTGTTCAGCCAGTTCGTCTCGCGGCTGGTCGTGCTGATGGAAATCCCCCCGGACTCCGTGCGCGGATCGCTCGCATCAGGGCAGTAGCGTTATTTTCTTTCCATAGATTTCATAAGGGAGAGGGGGCGATCAAGGAGCGCTCGATTTTGTGCGTGACGGAGCACCCCCTCTGGGCCTCCGGCCCATCTCCCGCACGGGGCGATCTGCGCTTCCACGCCAGTTGACCATAACCAATATCCGGGTTAGCATGGGGGGACACACACAGGTATTCACGAAGATTCAGGGGAAATATGCTAGAAACTATCGAGCAGGCCGTCAAGCCGCACGACCAATTCCAGGTTGAACTCAAGCTGGATTATGAGCTGCAGGATGGCAAACGAACGCACTACAAGATTGCGACCTTCATCTTCATCCCCCGGACACTGATAATCGCGCCGGACACCTATGAAAAAGCCGACTTTTACCGGGACATCAAGAATTATATCCGCCTGAAAACGCCCCATTTGATCCTGAGGGATTTCACCGAGCACGAGGCTTCGCCGCTGAACACGCTCCGCCAGATTATCGAACAACCGGAATGGTCGAACGACCCGGCTGCCTGCGAAACGGCGATTGTCAGCCTCAAGTTCCTGGGGGTGCTGCTGCGCACATCGCTGCGCGAGCACATCAACCTGGTTTACCAGCGGATTGCCGAAGCCAAACCCGACAGCAAAGTCCACGTGCAGGTCGGGAACCTGTTCGAGTCGTACCTGGAGGAAATCGACATCATCACGGAGGCATTCCGCGCCTTCTACGCCGATCTCAACCTGCCGAACATCGATCCGCGCGTCTATGAGGCGTACCGCTTCACCGACGAGGCGATCAGTATGCTGGTCGAGGACAGCGCGATCGAACTCTACCAGATCGTCGACGAGAATATCGAGAAGAAAACCGACCGCGAGGCTTTCATGGCGGCGCTGAGCGACCGCGTCAAAGCTGAGATGAAACACCGGCGGGCGCATGGCTACGGCATCATATTCGAGGACGACGAACAGAGCCGTGAAGAATATATCTTCAGGACATCGGTCCTGAAGAAATACATCGGCAGCATCCTCTACCTGTCGACCGACCGGCGGCGGGAAGGGACGGGCCGCGAGCAGGTTTTTTACGCGCTGGCAGCCGGGATCGCGATGCTGTTCGCGACCATGACCGCGTTCTATTTTCAGCAGAAGCTGGGGAATTTCTCATTCCCGCTGGTGATCGCGCTGGTGATCGGCTACATGTTCAAGGATCGGATCAAGGAAGCGGTGCGGAGCGTCTTTTCCTCGTATCTCCAGGAGCGAATCTACGATCACCGGATCATCATCAATGCCCAGAATAGCAAAAGAAAGTTAGGCGTTCTGCGCGAGAAGATGACCTATGTCAGCGAAGAAGATTTGCCCGGCGGCATCCGCAAACGCCGCCAGCGGGATCAGCTCACCGACCTGGACAACGAGAGCCAGGGCGAGACGATCATTCGCCACGACAAGGACATTATCCTCTACAACGATGCATTCGAGGCGGTGTTCCCCAACATGCCGAAGATCACCGGGATCAACGACATCACCCGCTACGACATTCATCCCTTCCTGGGCAAAATGGGCGACCCGGTGCAGACGCGGCTCATCCTCGATTCCGACGGACTGCAGGAAGTCACCTTCAACAAGGTGTATCACATCAACCTGCTCTCGCGGTACAAGTCAGTGGCACCTGAGAAGGAAAAGACCTTCAGCCGGATTCGATTGGTGCTGAACCGGGACGGGATTCGGCGCGTGGAGCATCTCTGAGAGACGAAACAGGCCACACTGTCTGGAGCCTGTTATGTACTTTTTGGCCCTCACCCTGAATCCGTCTCCCTCAGGGCGAGGGACTTTAATCTGCTTATTCTCCCTTCTCCATGAGGGAGGAGGGCCGGGGATGCGGGCTTCCGACGTCTGCTTCATACCAGACACGCTCAACGGAGTTCATAACATCACTCCAGGTTCTGTTGACATTTAGGATTGGTTTGATTACCAAAACCCTCTCCGCCCGAACCCCAGGTTCGACTTCTTCCTCTTGCAAGGGGGAGGTCAGGTGGGGGGTCACCTGCTGAACTGAAACACACCCCCTCTCCGAAACGCTTGACAGGTAACGACTGCGGCGTTATTATAGACCGAGCGGTCTAGACTGATCAGTCTACAAGCTCCGCATACCGGTCAGCCAGCCGCGCGGAACCGTCTGACATCGAAAAGGGTGATCCATGAACGAGACAACAACTGATACAGCCTACGAGTGGACCGGGCGCGACAAGGCCCTCTATGCCCTGTCATTGGTGCCATTTCTGATCGGTTTCTTAGGAGCGGCGTACCTGATGGGGACGATCTCGATCATTTTGACCGTGATCCTGTTCGGGCTGTACGGCGTGGTCTGTGTGTTTATGGCCTACTGCTGCGTCCCCTGCCCGTACCGGGGACGCTTCTGCCCAGCACTGTTCGGTGTGTATCCGGGGAATATGCTGTCACCGGTGCTGTATCCGAAAGCCGAATACAGCGAGAAGGCATACAACTTCAACGTGACGGCGGGGGAGATCACCACGATCGTCATTCTGATCTATATGTGTGTCGGGCTGGCGCTGATCAGGTGGTGGTACATACCGATTTTGCTGGCCCTGACAGCGATCCATATCGTGATGTTCTATGCCTTCTTCTGCCCCAAATGCGGCAATCGACGCCTGTGCCCGATGGGGATCAGCGCGTGCAAGATGTGTGGTCAGTCCGAAGGCTGATCGATTGTGGGGTTCGCGGTTTACGTGTAGTAGAAGAATGCCCAGATCAGCACCGCGACGAGCATCAATGTGAACAGGGTCAGTGCCAGGCCGATCACGATCTGCGCCGTCGGTATACGCCACAGGGACGCGTCATTCAGATCGGGCATCAGGCCGGAATAACCGTGCCCGGAGAGCACCGCCGCGATCTGCCCGGCGATTTTACGGGTTTGTCTGCGCTGCGGCACGCCGCTCCCGCGCACCTGAATCCACTGCTGGCCCTGTTCGGCTTCGGGCTGCTCCAGCCTGATGACCGGGAATTTGACCCAGCGACCGGCCAGTGTCGCAGCCGTGTAAGCGAACAGCCCGCCGCCGTAGATACCGGCCAGCAGGCGCGGCTCGGCGATCATCTCGATGGTGAAGCTGGTAACCTTTGCCGGGTCAAAGGCGAAGCTCACCATCCTGCCCGGCGTCGCCGATTCAAAGCGAATCGTACCGCCGCCGGTGACCATCCGCGCTATCAGCCAGTGCGTCCACCTTTTACCCGCGGCACGTTCGTAGGCAATATAGACTCCCACCGGGCGATCTGTCATCAGTTTGCTCCTGAATACCTGTTTGATAGACATTTTAAAAAAGAAGGGCAATCGCATCCCGGGAGAATCCTACGTGATGCATTACCCTCCGTTTGACTGTTCGATTGTCCCGGTGACTGATCACCGGGCGGCTATCGACGACCCTGTCGTCAACTACCCTGTCGTCGACGACCCTGTAGTTGACTACCCTGTCGTCGACTACCCTGTAGTTAACTCGTCGTCGGGATTCTCTTCTTCCTCGTCGTCGCGTTTGCGCTTGACGAAGATCACGATGATCAGCCAGATCAGCAGGCCAATCAGTATCAGGATGCCGAGCAGCGGGATAACAATTCCCTGGATGACTACCGCCATAGGCACCAGCGCGAACGTGCAGCCATTGTCGCAGATCGGGTGGCGGCTCCAACCGGCGCGGAAGGTGAGCAGGCCATCCTCGAACCCTTCGACGTGGTACATCCGGCAGCGATTTTCGTTGCAGTCGAGCAGCCGAATCTGGTTGATATCGTTATCGGTCAGCGTAATGCCCTCGACTGCCAGCATCACCGAGTCGGGCGGAGTCTGGCAGATCAGCCAGAGCGTCACCGCGCCATTTGTTCGCTCCGAGTCGAATGCTTCCAGGACGTCGAGCGGAATCTCGGACTGGGGGACGATCCGGCAGTTAGCCGCCGGTGGTTCGGGGGTCGGTTCGGGGGTCGGTTCCGGGGTCGGCTCCTCGGTGGGTTCCTCGGTCGGTTCTTCGGTTGGCTCCTCGGTCGGCTCCTCGGTGGGTTCTTCAGTCGGCTCCTCGGTGGGTTCCTCGGTCGGTTCTTCGGTCTCTTCCGGTTCCTGAGTTTCTTCCGGCTCCTGAGTGGTTGTCTCGGTCGGCTCCTCGGTTACTTCTTCGGTGGGCGTCTCGGTTTCGGTGGGTGTTTCGGTCACTTCTTCGGTGGGCGTTTCGGTCTCGGTGGGCGTTTCGGTCGGGTTATCCTTATTGTCGCCGCCGCCACCGATCTTAAACTCAAGCTCGTACGAGTTGTTATCGCCGTTGATATCGGGGGCCATAGCGTACGTTATCTCGACGAAGTTAGTAAAGGTGCCGGTGACATCCACCGGCGGCGCAACGGTGATCGTCCAGATGTGGCTGTCACCTGCCAGGAGGGGACTGACCGAGCAGACATATTCATCCCCGCTTCCCGGGAAACATTCACTCGCCGGTGAGGTGGAAACAACATACGATCCCCACCCCGAGGGCAGTGTGTCGCGGATTTCGACGTAGGACTCGTCGAGCGGGCCGGTGTTGTAGACCGTGATTGTAAATGTGATCTGCTCGCCGGGTTCAGCTGGGTCGGGGGATGCCGATTTCGTGACCGATAGGTCAAGGTAATTGACTTCAATTGCACCAATATCACAGTTCGATCCGGCGGGCCGGAAGGTGCCGATATTGTCCATTTCCTCCATGCAGTAGTATTGATCGATCAGCGGGCTGCCGCCGCCCGGAAAATGCACCCAGTGGCCGCCGGTCAATACAGCAGCCGCCAGATTTGGGTCCTGGTGCAGCGACGACGAATCAGTGAAAGAACAGCTTCCCGGTGGCGATCCACTGATCGGCCATTCGAGGTTGTAGCCGTTGTCGGTCAGCGCGCCGCCCCCGGCGCAGTGTCCCCCGCTCGAATCCCCGGTGACGACGGTTGAATCGAAGGTCGCGCCGCCGCCGTGATAGACCGCGCTGCCGATCCCGCTGGCCTGGTTGTTCTTCAGTGTGCTGCGGATGAATCTGACGCTTCCTCCTGCATTGATATACACCGCGCCGCCGTTGCCGCCCGTGCTGTTCGTGCTGAAGGTGCTGTCGTAGACCCACATCGTATCGGTAGTGCCGATCCAGACCGCCCCGCCGCCGCTTGATGCGGTGTTGTTGTAAAATGAAGACTGGCTGGCTAAGGTGCCTTCCGGCACGGATGTTCCGTGGATCGCTCCACCAGCCCCGGCGCTGTTGCCGACAAAGCTTGTATCGGCGATAGTTATGTAAGACTGATCAACGGATACCGCGCCGCCACCGCCAATTGCAGCGTTGCCTGAAAAACTTGTACCCCAGGTAGAGATCGATCCGCCGATGCCAACAAATATCGCGCCGCCATTGCCCTGTGCGCCGTTGTCCCGGAGTGTGCTGCTGTCGATGTAGATCGCGTTGTTCGACCCGGCGAAGATTCCGCCGCCGTACCCGGCGATGCCTGCCCCGTACGCACACCCCCGCCTGATCGTCCCGTCCATGAACGAAAAATCGATCCCCGGTGCAATATGGAAAATGCGGAAGTTGGTCGAGCCGGGGCACCCGGATTCGCTGCGCGCGATGGTCGAGCCGTTCGCCCATATATCCAGGGGCTGGGTGATCGAGGGCAGGCCGTTGCTCCCATCAGTGGTGTTGTTGATGACCGTCACCGCGTAGTTCGAACCGGACGCCAGGTCGAGTACATCGGTCACGGCAGGACTGGGATCGCCTGCGGCGCAGTCGCTGTGTGGCGGCGTGCTGACCGAGTTGGCGTTCTCGATCGCCTCAATCAGCGAGCACTGCCCATCCGAGCCATTGATCTCGACCACGCCGGGATCGACGGTGATCGTCGCCGCGTAAACGGGCGGGGGCTGGCTAAAGACAAACGTCAAAACACAAAAGAGGAGAACAACTAAGGCTATTCCAACGCCTTTGATCGGGAACGGGGAACGTTTCACGGTCATCTCTTCCTGCTGATGGGTCTGGTCATCGGGCCAACTGCGCTGGCCGCCTGAATGATAGTTTACCGTTTCTATCAATTTTGGCAATTTTACGGGCGGCGTTCTTTGTGTATATTTCTCCCCGCTTCTAATCTGTGTTATGATTCTCCGAGTCGACTGGCTCTCCTGTCGGAGGAACTAAATCATCCAGGGTGAGTTTATATATATGTGACTCTTCGCAAATTTAGGTATTTCCTTTAAGAAGGAGTAAAGGCGCACCCGCCATGTAAGGCCGGAGCGCCGATGTTATGGAACTTCCAACTATAATTCAAGGTGGTATGGGTGTGGGTATCTCTACCTGGCAGCTGGCTAACGCCGTCTCCTCGCAGGGATACCTGGGTGTCGTGTCCGGCACAGGTGTCGGGAGCCTGCTGATCGCCCGTTTGATGCAGGGTGACATCGGCGGCGACGTCCGCCGGGCATTGGAACACTTTCCCTTTCAGGAGCCGGTCAAGAAAATACTGGATAAATACTACGTCGCCAAAGGCATCGCAGAGAACGAAGCGCACAAAGTCGCTACCATGTGGACCGCCAACCCGCCGCAGGTGCTCAACGAACTGACGGTCATCGCCAACTATGTCGAAGTCTTCCTGGCCAAAGAAGGCCACGACAACCCGGTCGGGATCAACCTGCTGGAAAAGGTGCAGCTTCCTAACCTGGCATCGCTGTATGGCGCGATGCTCGCCAATGTCTCCGTCGTGCTCATGGGGGCAGGCATCCCCATGCAAATCCCCGGTGTGCTGGACAAATTCAAGAATCACGAACCCGCCAGCTACCAGCTTGACGTCGATGATACAGGCAAAGACGACGAATTCCGCATCCACTTCGACCCTGAATCCGTCTTCCCCGGCATTACCGAAAAAGTCCAGTCGCTGACTCGGCCTTTGTTCCTGCCGATTGTCTCTTCGGTTGTCTTAGCCAAGGCGCTGATCAAACGTGCCACCGGGAGCATCGAGGGTTTTGTGATTGAGGCCCCGATTGCGGGAGGCCATAACGCCCCGCCGCGCGGGGGAGTAGAACTGAATGAAAACGGCGAGCCGATCTACGGCGAAAAGGACGAGGTCGACCTGGAGAGGATGAAGGGTCTTGGACTTCCCTTCTGGCTGGCCGGTGGATTCGGCAGCCCGGAGAAGCTCAAAGAGGCGCTTTCGCTGGGGGCCGCCGGTATCCAGGTTGGGACGGCTTTTGCCTTCTGCGACGAATCCGGCATGGTCGACTGGGTGAAAAAGGCGATCATTAAAAAGGTTCTCAAAGAAGAAGCGGAGGTCCATACCAGCCCGGCAGCATCGCCGACCGGGTTCCCGTTCAAAGTCGCCAAACTCGAAGGCACCCTTTCTGACAGGGAAGTCTACGACGCACGCAATCGAGTCTGCGATCTGGGGTTCCTGCGCCAGCCCTACAAAAAGGAGAATGGCGAGCTGGGTTATCGCTGCCCGGCAGAGCCAATCGATCAGTATGTCAGCAAGGGCGGCAAAGAAGAGGACACCGAAAACCGCTCCTGCCTGTGCAACAACCTGTTTGCCACGGCTGGCTTCCCCATGCACCGGAAAGACGGTTCGGTCGAACCGGGCATCGTGACCACCGGGGACGATCTGCCGAACATCGTCCGCCTGCTCAAACCCGGCAAACTCAGCTACACCGCCGAGGATGTGCTCAACTACCTGACCGGCAAGCCGCCGAAAGCTGACGCGGCACCGGCATAAATCGCCGCATAAAATTCGAACCATTCACATGGGCGACCTTCACGATCGCCCATTTTTGTTGCCGCTTGAACTCTCTCTCCGTACGTGATACCGTCAGTACAAACCGTTACCTAATTCAGGAGACAAACCATGAAGCAAACCTACACGCTGTCGCATCGCGATGCACAGACGATCGTCAACACGATTGTCGAGAAGCTCGAAGCCGACAACCTCGGCGCGGCGGTCGCTGTCTGCGATGCGCACGGCGAATTGATCGCCTTTCTGCGCACCGATGGCTGCCCGCTGACCTCGATCACTATCGCTCAGAACAAGGCGTTCACAGCGGCGAGAGAACGCAAACCGTCGAAGGCTGTGGGCGAGGCTTCGAAAAACGAGGGCTTCCCGATGACCAACTTCGGTGACCCGCGCTTCCTGACCTGGGGTGGGGGGATGCCGGTGTTCTACGAGGGCGAGGTCGTCGGGGCGGTGGGCGTCAGCGGGCTGCCCGAAGCGGTCGATATGGAACTTGTCGCACAGGGGGTTGCCAGTTTAGAGCAGCCGTGAAGGGCGACTACCGGGGCGGCTGCCAGGCTTCGATGAACTTTTCGGCTTCTTCAATCGATTTGAACAGATGGAATGGCTGGTAGACCATCCCATAAATGCGGGCAATACTTTTCACCAGCGGCACGGTCGTGACGATCACGCTCGCCCCTATCCGGGGATGATTAAGGGAGGGAGTACAATTGATTTCATGCAGCCGGACGAGGATATCGTCGGGAGTGCTTTTTGCGTCCACCACACCAAGCCAATGGACGATATGATCGACCGAATCCATCATCTGCTGAACCTCAGTCGAGGCGGCTAAATACTCATCTACATCCCAGGGATCGGTGTACTCCTGGTAGATGATTGTATGGTCAGCGTCGTGCCACCGGGTGAGAATCGGCATCACGGGCACTCCTGAATAGCAACGTCAAATATCTGCTGTTTAGTCAAAAGATAAATAGAATGAACCCTGGTGTGGGGGGAAAATCCATCGCTCCCACCTACCCTCGCCCGCGTCGAGTGTAACACAGCGGTAATACGAAGCGCAAGTAAATAGAGACCTCTTATTTCCCCCCTGCATTGATTTGTGCTTCTCTTGTGGACTATAATGGCAGCAAGGATAATTTCCTCTGTGGGGAGCATGAAAAACTGTCACCCCCTCGACTGTTCAGTATCGGGGACTTCCTATGCCCAGTGTTCTCATCTTCGCTATCCAAATCTGCTTCTTTGGCGCAGCCGCCCTCTACCTGCACTACCGGTCGGAGGACTATGGCCTTTCCCCCCTGTTGTTTTTTGTGGCCGGTATCATGGGGGTGCTCAACATCATCGAGTTGATGACCCTGTATGTTGAACCTGTGCCGGGCATTGTCATCCGGCCTGGGGGGCATGTCTATGTCCCGATTATCCTGCTGATAGTGCTCATCATTTACATCACAAGCGGCACGCGCACAGCGCAGATTACCATCGCCGGTTTGATCGGCGTCGACGTACTGATCCTCTGCGTCCTGACTTTTTTGCTGCTGTACTTGAACGTCAGGGACTCGTCGACCAGCATTCAGGGACTTCTGACCGAAGAACAAATTCTCACCCCCCTGTTTTTGCGCGGCGTTCTTGCTTCGACAATCGCGTTCACTGCCGATATGTTTGTGATCACGATTGTCTACCAGGGAATCCAGAATGCCCTTCCATCATGTCCCAGGGGCCTTGTCCCCGGCGTGGCGCTGCTCGTCGCGCTCTGGGTCGATTCCACGCTGTTCAATATTCTGTCATTTGTCGGTACATCGCATTTCGTTTTAGAAATTCCGGGCGATATTCTCATGAAAACGCTGGCCGGGCTTTTGCTGTCGGTGATGGCTGGCTGGTACCTGGTTCGGATCGCGCCCAACTTAACCCAGTACCGGGGAGCGGCTAACCGCTCGACGTTCGATATATTGTTCGGCGAGGGGCGGATTACTTCCCGCGTCGCAAAACTCGAAAGCGAACTACAGGTCAGCCGCGCGATATACGAACAGCTCGTCAGCCACATCGAAGAGGTTTTCTGGCTGGTCGATATCGAACAGAAACGCCTGCTGTATCTCAGCCCCAACTTTGAAAAAATCACCGGGAAACCGGCAAAAATGTTCTACAAGAATCCCGATGCTTTGATCGACTTGGTGCATCCAGAGGATCGCACGGAAGGTTTTTTCAGGCAGCTGCTGCTTTCCCCGGAAACAGAATTCTGCATAGAGCGTGAGGATGGGGGCATTTGCTGGCTGCGCAACCGCTCGTTTCCAATTGTGACCGTAGACGGACAGGTTGTCCGGTACGCCGGGATTACAGAAGATGTCACGGAGCGGAAGGAGGCGCAGGCGAAGACCTTCGCACTGGAACTTTCCCGTGAAAAAGTACGGCTGCTGCACCAGTTTATCAACGACGCTTCACATGATTTACGAACGCCGCTTTCAATCATCATGCTCAAGGTGCATCAGATAGAAAAGGCCAGCACTCCCCGGCGAAAGACACTGCTGGACGAACTGCATCAGGCTGCAATCCGCCTGAGTGATCTGATCGACGACCTGTTTACATTATCCCGCATCGAGGGCGGGGAGCAGATCAGACCGGAAAGGATAGATTTGAATGAAATTGCCCAACAGGTCTGTGATAATCACCAGATCATTGTAGAAGCCAAAGGGCTGAGCCTGGTTGTGCATCCGGCGGGCGAAGTCATCCCGGTCACGGGCAGCCGGGATCAACTGTGCAGGTTGACGGCCAACCTGGTAGAAAATGCCATTCATTATACTGAACAGGGAACCATCAATGTAAAAACGCTGGTCGAGGACGATCAGGCTGTGCTGGAAGTGGCCGATACCGGGATCGGCATTGCCCAGGATCATATCGACTCGATCTTCGAGCGGTTCTACCGGACAGAACAGGCACGCGAGATACGGCGCGACGGTACGGGGCTTGGACTGGCAATTTCAAAAGCGATTGTCGACCAGCACAGAGGGACGATCAGCGTGCAGAGCGCGCCGGGAGAAGGAACGACCATTCGGGTCACACTCCCTATCGAGAGATCGGGGGGCGATCAGGCCGGGGGAGAATGACCGGCACGACCGTCCTGTCATATAGATTTCGCCGCAGTTTCCCCGCCAGAAGAAACTCAAAATCCCTCTTGACTTAGAGCGCACTCTAAGTGTTATCCTTGAATTGTCATGACTTCAAAACTTAGTTTCACCGGTGAAAAGAGCGAACCATGGAAGCGATCAAACAGTTTACGATTCAGCAGGCATCCGATCAGACGGGGCTGACCGAACATACCCTTCGATACTACGAAAAGATCGGGTTGATCGAGGGGATCGACCGGGCCGACAACGGTCACCGGCGGTATACGGCCAACGATGTGGGATGGATCGAGTTCCTGAAGTGCCTGCGGGCAACCGGGATGCCGATCTCGCAGATGAAGGAATACTCCGACCTGACGCGCCTGGGATCGCACACGCTGGAAGGCCGGATCGAACTGCTCACGGAGCGCCGTGACGAGGTGATCCGGCAGATCGACGAATTGAATCAATACCTGAAAGTATTGCAGTACAAGATCGACTACTACGAAAACGAGAAAACACTTCTCGAAGAAGCAGAAATGAGGTAACGAACGATGAAACGAGTTTTAGGACGATCTGGAATCGAAGTATCGGCGCTGGGGATGGGCTGCTGGGCCATCGGCGGGGTGTGGAGCTTTCTCGGCAGCCCCGGCGGATGGGGCGAAACCGACGACAATGAATCAATCGCCGCGCTGCATGCGGCTTACGACAACGGGATCACGTTCTATGATACGGCGGCCAACTACGGCGCGGGCCACAGCGAGCACCTGCTGGCGAAAGCCTTCAAAGACCGGCGCGACAGAGTGGTGATCGCCACCAAATTCGGCTACGCGGTCGACGAGGCCGGGAAAGCCGTCAGCGAATATGGCGACGGCAAAACCGGCGACGTGGCCGGGCACCTTGCGGCGGACGTCGAGGCGAGTTTGCGCCGCCTGGAAACCGACGTGATCGACCTGTTCCAGTTCCACGTCAACGAGTACGACGCGGAAAAGTCGGCGGAAGTGCGCGACGCGCTGGAAGGGCTGGTCAGGCAGGGGAAAATCCGGGCCTACGGGTGGAGCACCGACTACCCGGAGCGGATGAAGGTGTTCGTCAAGGGGCCGAACTGCACGTCGGTGCAGTGCAACCTGAATGTGGTCATGCGCAACCCGGAGATGCTCACCCTGTGCGACGAGTACGACCAGGCATGCATCAACCGGGCACCGCTGGCGATGGGCATCCTGACCGGCAAGTACAATAAAGAGTCGACCTGGGTAAAGACGGATGTCCGGTCAGAGGACTGGTTCCAGGACTGGATGTTCGAACCGGCGCTCGACGCGCTGTCGAAGGTCAGGGAGATTTTTACCAGCGATGGTCGGACGCTGGCGCAGGGTGCGCTGGCCTGGCTGTGGGGGCACAGCGAGCGGACGATCCCGATCCCCGGAATCAGGACGGTGGCGCAGGCGGAGGAAAACGCCGGGGCGATGCGCTTCGGGCCGCTGACGGCGTCGCAGATGAAGGAGGTCGATGCGCTGCTGGGGATCGACAAATAGGTTAACCGCAAAGAGCGCGAAGGGCGCAAAGGAAAAGCAAGAAAAAAGGATAAAGGAAAAAGAAAAAAGAGGATTTAGCCCGGCGGCTTCAGCCCCGGGATCGGACATCAAACTGACAATTATATAAAGGGGAAAGCAGACCCCAATCAGCGGGCGGCTGCCTGCGACTCCGGTTGCAGGCGGTCGTCTGCTTTTGTGTGTGGAGTGAACATCATAACCCCCACTGTCGGCAACCGTTTTGCGGCTGCATACATCATCCCCCAGTATTGGGGGAGGTCAGTATTCCGAATTGTATGAAGGTCTCAGAGCAGGCTCAGAGTGCTGCGAACAAACCATAGTAGTTCGCAAGTCAGCACATAGGCGATAGGGACAAAAATCAATAGTCCAAAGAGAAAGAAGACAACGCTTGCAATTTTATATGACACGAGGGTCAGGATGCTTACCTTCTCCGGGTTGTGCCGGAATGGCTTCGGTGTAAACCTGTTCTGGAACCTGACCAGACGCGGTGGATCGGTCCACACCAGATAGCCAGACCAGGCAGAGGAAACCATCGTAACGATTGACCAGAGCAGCATCCCCGCAATGAAAATCGCCATATAAACGCTCGTCTAGCCGGACTCGCCCCGCAAGCCCTCGAGCAGGCGGTCGGCGACCTGGGTGGCATCGCCCGCGCTCATCACGATCACCACGTCACCGGGCTGGACGTTCGTCTCCAGATACTCGACCACCTCGTCGAGGGTGGGGATGTGGCAGGCGTCGCGGTGATACTGCATCCGGGCAAGGATGTCGTCCGGGCCGATGCCGAACGTCTCCACGTCGCGCGAGCGGTACACGTCGGTGATGATCACGTGGTCGGCCTCGAAGAAACTGGCGGCGAACTCGTCGAGGAGTGTTTTTGTCCGGCTGTAGGTATGCGGCTGCCAGACCGCCCAGATCGACTGCTCGACAAACCGCAGGCGGGCTGCGTCGAGCGTGGCGCGGATGGCGGTGGGATGGTGGGCATAATCGTCGATGATAGTCACACCCTGGGCCTCGCCTTTCACCTCGAAGCGGCGGCCCACACCGGTGAAGGTCGACAGGCCCATCGCGGCCTTGTTGATGTCAACGCCAAGTGCATCGACGACGGCGATCACCGCCAGGGCGTTCTGAACGTTGTGCAGACCGGGCAGACGCAGCGATATCGACCCGGCTTCCTTGCCGGATTTCATGGCAGTGAAGCTCATGCCGCCCTCGGCATTGGGCCGGATATCGGCGGCAGTCCAGTCACCATTGTTGAGGCCGTAGGTGACGACCGGCAGTCCGGCCTCGCGGCGTCTATCGGCGAGTTTCCGCGCACCGTGTTCGCCCACACCGGCAACGAGCAGCCCCTCGTCGCCAAGCAGACCGACGAACTCGGTAAACAGGGCTTCGACATCGGCGAGGCTCTCGAACATATCGGGGTGATCGTGTTCGAGGGTGGTGACGATGGCGATCTTCGGCTTCAGGCCCATAAACATCCGGTCGTACTCGTCGGCCTCGATCACGAAGGGTTCGCCCTTTCCCGCGCGGGCGTTGACCCGGACATTGTTCAGCACCCCGCCGACGATGAACGAGGGATCAAGCTCACACACGTCGAGCGTCCAGGCGAGCAGCGCGCTGGTGGTGGTTTTGCCGTGCGTCCCGGCGACGGCGATCCCTTTGCGGTCGGCCATCAGCAGGCCGAGAATGTCGGAACGCTTGTAGACGGGGATTTTCAGTTCTCTGGCCTTCGCTACTTCCGTGTTGTCCTTCGGAATCGCCGAGGAGATCACCAGGGCGTCGGGCTGATAGGTTTCCAGGTGGGCGGGCGAATGCCCGATCTCGACCGTGATCCCTGCATCCCGCAAAGGGGCGATCAGCGGCGACTCGATGAGATCGCAGCCGGTGACGGTGTAGCCCATCTGGCGCATGACGCGCGCAATGGGATTCATGCCGAATCCGCCGATGCCCATGATGTGGACTTTTCCGCCGGGTTTAAGGACTTCTGCCATAGTGAGCGGTTCTCCTGGTTGATTACATTAACGACGAACACGATACCAGTACTGGTAGACCTCTTGAAAGCCGAGCTTCTCGTAACAGTTCAATGCTGCCGGATTATTGCACATGACGCTCAACCACGCACGTGACGCGCCGGTGGATTTTCCCCAGGCGAGCAGGGCCAGCATGATCCGGGTGGCGAAGCCGCGCCGCCGCTTTGCCGGGTCGGTGACGATATCGTATATGCCGATCATATCACGGTCGGCGGCGGCCATACCAACGGCAGTGATTTCGTCGCCATCGGTCAGGGCGGCGTAGACGTGATCGGTGACGATGTTGTTGTGAATCGCGGTCATGGTGGGGATGGCGGCCAGGTTGAGCGTGGTCAGGCGGCAGAAGGTGCCGATCCAGGTTGGGGAGAGCGATGGTGTGAGGTCGACATCGGGCATGGCGACGGCGTGATCGGGAGTCAGGTCGAGCAGTTGGACGCTCGTGCGGCTGTTCTCGACGTAGCCGGACCGGGCAAGACGCGAATCGAGATCGGGCGGGCAGGCGGCGTCGGTGAGCTTGAAGACGGTCGGGAGGCCGAGGGAGGTATAGAGCGCCTCACAGTAGGCGATCTTGTGATCGAGGTCGAGGGACGATCCGTACAGCGGGCTGACGCTGTTGGATCGCCTGGTATAGCCACCTGCAAAGCGGATCACCCAGCCGTCGTAGAGAATGGTTTTCAGCGCGGGCCAGGTGTTCAGGGCGGTTTCTTCGAGTGATTGGATCATGGGTGGATGGATTCCTTTTGAGTTCCTGCGGATATTGTACTTCAACAAATTGATGAGGATATCGAATGTTGTGTAAAATGCCACGCGATTCTGTTCCCTCTCCCTTGAGGGGGAGGGACAGGGAGGGGGTGAAAACGTTGCCTTCTATTGTCTCACTATTTTATAAATCTTTAACAGCCCCAGGTATTATCCGGAGTTACGCAGAATCAGATAACCGCCACGATCACGATCAGGAAAAAGATCACGACCAGAATCTCAAGCCAGGGACTGGCGAGATAGCGCAGCGGGAGCATGGAGATCATCGCGGCGCTGGCCGATTCGGGGAAGTTCAGGGGACTGATCATCCAGTCGAAGGGGTACTGCCCGACGTGGACGTACCACCACAGCGCGCCGATGATCAGGTAGCCGTTGAGCAGGCCGACCATCAGGCCGAGGATGCCTTCCTGGATCGATTCGCGGGGGCGGTTGGATTTCGAGCGGCCCTTGGTGGCGAACTGGACGAGCACCGGCCCCTGATAGCCAAAGAAGACGACGATCATCAGGACAGCGGCCTTGAGCATCACCAACCGGCGCAGCGTGCCCAGCGGATCGCTGGCGAGCAGTTCGGCGGGGGTGCGCTGAACGAGCACCGACCATACCCACGGGCTGCTCTGCTCGATGATAAACATCGCGAGGACGGCGGCGGCGGTCGCCTGAATTTCGCGCACCCAGCCGCGCATCAGGCCGATCACGCCAAAGAGAAGAACCGAGAACCAGAAGACAGCCGAGAATTCGATCACAGAGTCTCAGCCTTCCGCTTGGGCGGAAGCGTCCGCCGCGACATCGAGCAGCAGGGAAGCGATCCGGGCTGCCGCGCCGGGGCGCTTCAACGCGCCGCTGGCAGTGCTCATCGCGATTAGCTGCGACGGCTCAAGCAGTGCGGTGATCCGGGTTGTCAGTTGGTCATGCAGCTTATCATCGTCAAGGCGCACGGCTGCCCCCCGAGAGTCAAGGTAATCGGCATTGGTTTTCTGATACCGCCACGCATGCGGATATGGAACCAGTATAGCAGGCAAATCAAAGAGAGGAAACTCGCCCAACGTGCTGGCTCCCGCCCGCGAAACGACGAGATCGCTGGCGGCAAGCGCCAGGGCCATCTCATCGGTGTGCAGGTATTCCTCGATATGATAACGGCTGATCAGGTCTGAGGGCAAGCGCGAGGCCAGATCGGCGGCCCGGGTTTGTACTTCCGGCCAGTCGAGCCGACCGGTGATGTGGATCACCTGGGCCTGGGGCAGCAGATCGGGCAGTGAGGCGATCAGGGCGCGGTTGAGGCTTCGCGCTCCCCGGCTTCCGCCGAAGACGAGCACGGTTTTTAGATCGGGTGACAGGTTGAAACGGACGAGGGCTTTGTCGCGGATATCGGGCGGATAGGGGAGGGGATCGCCCAGCGGGTCGAAGCCTGCCGCGTGGAGCAGATCGGCGCGCAGGGGGTAGCCGGTTTCGACGGCGCGACCCGGCGGGAACATCCCCACCGACGATTCGGCAGTCACAGCGACACGCTTTGCGATCCGGGCAATCGCCTTGATCGTCCCTCCCGGCTCGACATCGGGCATGTAGATCACCACCGGGATGCCCCGCAGCCAGCAGGCAAGCGCGGCGGGGAGAGTCGCCCAGCCGCCGGTGATCAGCAGGACGGAGGGCTTGAACTTCCCGATGATGCCCCACGCCTTGAGCGTCCCGGCGGCGATTTTCACCGCACCGGAGATCGCTTTCAGGCCGACGCCAACCAGCGGGCCGGAAGGAACACTGACATAATCGAGACCGGCGCGGGCGACGAGATCGGACTCCGGGCCGGTGGTCGATCCCATCCACAGGATGTTTGATTCGGGGTGGCGGGCGGTCAGGGCGCTGGCGATGGCTATCGCCGGGTAGACGCCGCCGCCGGTTCCGCCGCCGGAGAATAGAATGTTCAATGTTTCTCCCCCCTGAGTATTAAGCAAAAAGTATGGTGCCCTACGCCGAAGTTTTCACCCCCTCCCCAGCCCTCCCCCTCAAGGGAGAGGGAGCAGAGCCGCGTGTTTTTTCGACTAGTTTGGGCATCCCATTATTACATAAGGTGCATAATCACGGCACCGAGAGCGATCAGGTTAGCGCAGATTGTCAGGTTGGCTCAATACTCGATGCGGCCCGACCGGCCAACGCGATCCATGCGACCGGTGCGGGGCCGGTCGGTGCGCTCGCGGCCAATATCGGTGACCTGTTTCTGGCGCGGCGACCGGCGGCGCGAGATCGACATCAACAGGCCGACTGCCCCCAGAACGGTGACAAGGTGCGACCCGCCGTAGCTGATGAAAGGCAGCGGCACCCCGGTGAAGGGGATCACGGCGGTCATCACGGCCACGTTGAGCATCGCTTCATAGGCGACCCACACCCCGATCCCGGCGGCGAGCAGTGCGCCGAACGGTTCCTGCGCGTTGCGGGCGATCACAAAGGCACGCCAGACGAACAGCACAAATAAGGTGATCACCACGAGGTTGCCAAACAGGCCGAGTTCCTCGCCGATGATCGCGAAGATCGAGTCGGTGTGGGCGGCGGGCAGAAATCCGAATTTCTGGCGCGACTGGCCTAACCCGACGCCGAACCAGTTCGGGCTGAATGTCCCCCCGGCGCGCGTGCCCGGCGCAGTGAAGGCGATGATCGCCTGCTGGACGTGCCAGGACGCCTGCTTCAAATCCTGCATGGCGGCGATGTGGGCGATCAGGCGGTCGCGGGCATAATCGAACTGCGTGGAGACGGTCCAGCCGACGAAAACGGCCCCGCCTGCCGCCAGAACGATCTGGAAAATGTTGGCCCCCGCGAGGAAGAACAGCGTCCAGGCAGTGAGCATGATGATCGCCGCCGTGGAGAGATCGGGCTGGAGGACGATCAGGCCGACGACCAGTCCGAGCAGGATCGCAAAGGGGATCAGGCCGTAGCCGATCTTCTGGAGTTGATCCTGCCTCGATGCCAGCCACGCAGCGAAATAGATGATCACGGCGAGTTTGGCCGCCTCGCCGGGCTGGATCGACCCCTGATAAAAGGATCGCTGGGCACCGAAGGCGGTGTTCTGATTGAGGATCAGCAGCGTACCGAGGGCGATGATCGTGACGATCATGATGCCAAGCGCGACGCGGCGGTCGCGGAGGATGCGATAATCGAAGCGCCAGGCGATGACCAGTCCGACGATCCCGATTCCCAGGCTGCGAAGCTGGTTGAGGAAGATGCGCACCGGCGATCCGTATTCCAGGTACGACCAGTCGAAGGTGGTCGAGTAGACCATCAGCAGGCCAAAGGCAACCAGCGCGGCGACGATCAGCAGCAGGTAGACGTCGAAGTCGAATAGGGTCGGGGCCGGGGCCGCGACCGGGCTGGAATCATCGGGTTGGGTTGGTTGGGATACGGCGGTCATCGCTTCATCTCGGTTTCTTCTCGTTGGGTGATATTGTAAGGATTCACCGCAGAGTTCGCAAAGAACGCAAAGGAAAAGCGATTTATGTATAATGGCAAGTGGATATCAGCGCACACGGGAGCAGAAAACTATGGAAGAGAATCAGCCTCCTGGTGAATTCATACCACTGAAAAAGAAACCCAAAGACAGAAAACGGAAACGATGGATCATCCTGGGGCAAATTGGCGCTATCGTTCTCCTGTGTTCTTTATGCTACGGAGGATTTCGGTACTTCTTGGACGGCCCTCACTACATTTCTCCACCGGACTTCGAATTTGACGATGTGATAGAGGAATCATCCGCGAAATACCGATCAGAAGGCAGCCCGACTTTTTATATCAAAGAGGTACGGTATATCCTCCCAGAAACCAGCTTTGAAAACGAAGCGGCGTTAAACGAATATCTGGATAGCAGGATTGTCCAGGATGGTTGGATTGACAATGACAACCTTAGCTGGAAAATTGTTCCTTACTGTGAACGAACCATTTCTTCATACGATTATCTCTGGAAGGTTTACGCTGATGCTGAATTTGCGGGAAGCAGCGCAAATAATCGCGGGGCTGCACCGCATATGTGTGTGTTCACGAATCACAGTGTAGAGGATCACACCTATGAAATAATCGTTGCCACGTTGTGCCCATCGCTGATCAGTGCATTGGCAGACGGTTAGCATCGAACAGGGATCGGGCTGACGGGGCTGATCGGGTTTGTGCTGGGCAACAAGCTGCGGTATTCGTGAGGAGATTAACTACAGAAATCGCGTGTTTCGATGGTATATCCTCCATCACGAACGGTTTCTTAGCGAATTCCAATTTCAACGTTATATGGGGGGATAGTACAATTACACGACCAAATATCGGTATTAGGGTCACGAGAACTATATGCCCAGAACCCGTAATTCCCATACGTTGATTGACAGATCGATATGCATTCTGAAGCGCTGGCGCCTACTTTGACCCCATGCACATAATTGAAACAGAAATACTCTCCATCTTGTGTCTGCCTGAGTTCAAAACCTTCAATACATGATAGCCGCGATGGATCGAATGGCTCATCTCCCCCGTCACATATAATACCGAATCTGCCCCACACACACGGCGGTTCACTTTCTTCTGTTACCGTAGGTGTTGGTTCTTCGGTGAAAGTGGCTGTAATGATAGGCTCTTTTGTAGAAGTGTTTGTCGCAGTTGGCGCATCATTGGAAGTGGCTGTAGCGGTGGGTTCTTCAGTTAATGTGGATGTTGCGTTTGGCTCGTTAGTTGAAGTGTTTGCAACCGGTGGTTCCTCTGATGCCATTGTTAGTGTTGGCGTTTCCTCGCTGTTGCTACCGCCAAATAGTCGTATACCACCAAATACAAGTAATCCGATAACTCCTGCACCTATCACGACAGCTAACCATAGAGGGACTCCTTGTTTTTGATGGGGTTCAAGGTTGCTTTCGCTCTCTTCGATACTTTCCTCTTGTGAATACTCAGCTTCAGGTAACCCATCCCAGAGAGTGTCATCGACCTCGAGTTCGTCAGGCAATCGTTCGACATCTTCAATTGACGCTGGCATCGAGTTGTCAGTCGACTCAGCAACCTCGTTCTTATAGATGTCATGCCCGGCAACATTGATCTGACCCAGTACATCACCGGTAATGGTCACATTGATCGCAGTTGGTGCGATCAACCGAATACCAGCCAGTTCTGCCAGTTCACATGCAAGTTGGTTGTATACCTCGTCGGGAGTCTGGACGGCTCTTCCGCGTAAATCGGTGTAATTGTAAGAAGACAGTTGAATCGGGACAGCCTCAATATCTGTACCGGCAACCACAACCGGAAAGATCGGCTTTCTCGGATTTTGCATCCGGGCATAGTTGATCTCATCGAGCACATAGGAACCCTGGCGATTAGCCGAAGGCGATAACAGCACTACCATTGCGCTGCAGTTTCGGATTTTCGCCTCAATGATCTTATGATAGTCAGGCGTATTGGCAGGGAGATATTCGTCTGTCCAGACGACGAGACCACGTGAACGCAAATAATCCCTCAGCGGTTCCATGATGCGGCGATCGTCGCGACTATAACCGAGGAAGATTTCAGGCATACAAATGTTTCCCGGCAAAGGTGATGAGTAATGTCAATATTATAGATACAATTTAAGTGATGTTACAAGCATAGAGTCTACAAGTAGTTGATTTTCAAGACAACATATTTGAAAGCACTACAAAGACTTCTACAACTTCCTGACCATCTTCCTGAACGCCTCGCCCCGCTCCTCGAAATCACGGTACGCGTCATAGCTGGTGCAGCCGGGCGACAGCAGCACGATATCGCCCTCATTCGCCGCGTGGACGGCCAGATCGACCGCGTCGTCGAGCGTGCCGACCTGCTCCAGGCGCGTCTCCGCGCGGGCCGCTTTGCGGGCCTTTGCGATCTGCTCGGCGATCATCAGCCCGGCCTCGCCAAAGGTGATCACATAGTGGCACTGGACCACCGCCCGCTGCGCGAGCGCGTCCCAGGGGAGCTTCTTGTCACGGCCACCGAGGAGCAGAACCAGGCTCTCGCCTTCGTAGGCTTCGAGGGCGGCGAGGACTCGCTCCGGGGCGGTGGCAATCGAATCGTTGATGAAGGTCACGCCCTGCCATTTGCCCACTTCTTCCAACCGGTGGGGAACGGATTTGAAGGCCAGCACTGCTTCTCGCATCGCCTCGACGGGCACCCCCGCAGCACCGGCAATCGCGCTGGCCGCCAGCACGTTCACCACGTTGTGATGCCCACGCAGCGGAATCTCGTTGATGGTGCAGACGCAGTCCATCGGGATCGTAAACTGGGGTCGGCATAACAGGCGATCCCCAACCAGCCACGCGCCGACATCAACCGGGAACTGGGCGGAAAACAACGACAGATCGTCGACAACCCGGCCCTGGACGGCCATCTCGTAGGTGTGCGGGTCGTCGCGATTCAGCACGGCGACATCGCCCGCGAACTGGTTCTCGATGATCTGGGCCTTCGCCTCGATATACTCGATCATCGACTTGTGGCGGTCGAGGTGATTCGGGGTGATGTTCAATATCGCGGCGACGTGCGGGCTGGTCGACATGATCTCCAACTGGAAGGACGACAATTCCATGACGACGATATCGTTGGGCTGGATGAAGGGCAGATCGGTGATCAGCGGGTTGCCGATATTCCCGCCCACCCAGGGCAGTTTTCCCGCTGCCTCGCACATCTTCCCGACCAGCGAGGTGGTGGTCGTCTTGCCCGCCGACCCGGTGATTCCGATCACGTGGCAGGGGCAGCGGTCGAGGAAAAGCTGGGCGTCGTTGCTGAGGGGGATGTCGCGTTTGACCGCCTCCTGCACGATGGGCGCATCGAGCGGCACGCCCCCCGACAGGCAGACGAGATCGACGCGATTGAGTAAATAGTCCGGGTGATCGCCGAGGATGTAGGTGATCGAATAGTCGGCGAGTTCGGCCATCGGTTCGGCAAGTTGATCTTCGGTGCGCATGTCGGAGACCACAACCTGTGCCCCGTTCTCACATAGCCAGCGGGCAAGGGCCGTGCCCTGCCGGGCCAGCCCGATGATTGCTACTCGTTTTCCACTGAGTGGGTCATCCATAGTTTCTTGCACGTTCTTTCAATAGCATCTTCTGATAGCGGCCTCGATCACGATCCAAGCGGATCTCGCGGCCAGTCTTCCGGGCCTTTGTCGCGTTCCCAGGGGCGATCATCGGCGGGTGGATTGTCTTTTTCCCTCCGGGCAGGCCTGCCTTCCCTGTTCTGGCGTACATCGATCACAATCACGGCGATCAGGGCGAAGGTCATCAGCGCAAAAAAACCGGAGATACTCAGCATCATCCAGGAGGTGCCGGGTGTCCAGCCATCATCGATGCCCGCCGCAAGGTCGGCGGTTCCACCTACCGATACGACCCCCGAACAGGCGGCACAGGCGAAGGTCATAAAGGCGACAATCGCCAGTGCAATATGGGTGATGCCAAACGTGGGTTTATTCATATGGCTCCTCTATGTCTTCCGGCGACAGGCCGAGCACCTCGTAGGCTTCTTCGAAAGTGTTTGCGAACAGCACCTTCGTGCCGTGCTGCTTGAAGACGCTCGTATACACCTCGACAAAGGTCTGAACCACCCGGTTGATCCCGACCAGGATATAGTTTCCCCCGTTGGGATGGTTCAGCGTTGCCGAACTGTTGCGGATTTCCGGCATCACCGACAGCGCGCGACCGGGAAGCTGGACGCTGCGCCCATCGGCGACGACGTCAACCTGGTGATCGACGGTGTCCATCATTTTGGCTTCAAGGCGGGACGCCTCGGCGAAATCGGCCCAGGACCAGTCGGGATCGAATGTTTGGAGAATGACACGGTGATCGCGGTCGAGCCACCTGACATGAATTTTCATTGGGACCTCTCTCAATAGCAATGCCTGAATTATGAAAGAGGTTGGGCGGGGTGTCAATTATCGGTGGGTGGATTCGATCCGCGAATTGGCAATAAAGAACATTGCGGTGAATTTCTCAATCGTGTCGTGGGCGGTTCGAGGTGGAATCATAAGACGGGCGCATTGCTGCGCCCGTCTGACAATGTATAGTGATCATCCGCGGGCGAAAAAACGAGGCAGGTAGCGGCCCGTGCGCCGCATGTAGTCGCGGTAAGCATCGCCGAACTGCTCGATCATCACCGCTTCTTCATGGGGGGTGCGGAGATACATAATCAGCCCCACCGCCAGCGCAAGCGGCAGGCCGATCAGCCAGTTGGCGGCCAGCAGGAACGTCCCGATACCAAACATCACCAGCGCGGTATACATCGGGTGACGCACCCGGCGGTAAGGCCCATAGTCGATCAGCGTATGCCCTTCGCGGACATGGACGGTCGTGTTGAAGTTCCTGCCGAGCGCCCAATGCACCCAGATCAGCAGGGCGAGGCTGGCAAGGGTCAGGGCTGCGCCAAGCCAGCGAATCGGCTCCGGCAGGGGGGCCATCGACCAGTTGAACCAGCGCGGGATGATCGCATAGACGGCCATCAGCAGGATGTAACCCAACCCGACGAAGGCCCGTACGATCAGGCTGAGGGTGCTTTCCTTCAATTCAACTTCGCCTTTTTCTTTGGGCGTGGATCGCCATGAGAGCATCCGCACGACGATCAGCGCGATGAAAGCGGCGGCGTATAGATAGTGAAACAGGTTATCGTTCATGACTATTTCCTCGACGTTAAACAGGTCGGCGGTGCGACCGTATAATTTTTTGTATACATAAATTATAATTTAGGGCAACCTAAATATCAAGTATTCATTTCGAATTGTGCGGCAGATGGCGTCAATGGCCGCCGATCATGATATGATGAGCGATGGGGCAAATCTACCGGACAGAAACAGACGATTGCAAAGGACAGGCCATGAGTGTGGATGATAATTCAATTGGAGCGCAGAACTCTGGAACAGAGTTGACCATCAACTGGGCACTAGCAATGGAGCACCTGAGAGCGCCGGTGCTTCAGGCAGCCGTTGAATCCCTGAATCTTCCGCCCGGGAGCAGGGGGCTTGATGCGGCGTGCGGAATCGGTTTGCAGGCCATCCGGCTCGCCGAAGCGGCTGGCCCCGGCGGGCATGTCACCGGGCTGGATATTTCGGCGGGGATGCTGCGTTATGCCGAAAAAATGGTGAAACAGGCCGGGCTGTCGGAGCGGATTTCGTTCGAGCAGGGGAGTGTCGAAGTGCTCCCCTTCGATGATAACAGCTTCGATTGGGCCTGGAGTGCCGACTTCGTCGGTTATGCGCCGCTGCCACCGCTGCCGCTGATCGGAGAACTGGTACGGGTCACCAGGCCGGGCGGGACAGTTGCGATCCTGGCGTGGTCATCGGAGAGACTGCTGCCCGGTTACCCGGTATTGGAGGCGCATCTTGGGGCGACCGGTGCCGGGATCGCGCCGTTTGTCAAAGGCAAAGACCCCGAAACCCATTTCTCCCGGTCGATGGGATGGCTCCGTAAGATCGGGCTGGTGGATATCAGAGCGAATACGTTTGTCGGGAGCGCCTTCGCGCCGCTTGGAGATGATCTCCGCGGCGCGCTGACAGCCTTGTTCGAGATGCGCTGGCCCGGCGTGCAGGCCGAACTTTCGACGGCGGATTTGGTCGAGTTCCGGCGGTTGTGCCTGCCGGAATCGCCTGATTAGTCCCTTTAGGGCGTTGAGGACCGAAGGTCCGAAACAGAAAACCACCAGCTATGCTGGTGGAAGCCAAAAACTTATAGAAA
>JAFGOY010000056.1 GCA_016926255.1 Anaerolineae bacterium
GCACCCTTCCGCACTTGTCTCAAACACCATATCCCTCAGTTTTTTTGTTAAGCGGACTGTTCGTTGACCATGTACTGGGACAAGTTCAGGTATTATTCGGCTCAGCAGGCCGACATTTTACCTCAAATCACCTTCGATCCAACTCCATTTTGATTATCCCCCACTTTCGCGAGCACTACCTCTTCAGTTGTCTATAACGTCCATAAGCCTGATCCCAGGCAGAAGCATCTTCCGGTCGATAAGTATCCACGGCGAATGACTTCCTGACTATCTCCCGGCCTTCAGCCAGCGAATCGATCCCCCCCATGGCGGCAGCCTGCACCAGGATGTTGCCGATCGCGGTCGCCTCCACCGGGCCAGCGACAACCGTTTTCCCAGTCGCATTCGCCGTGAACTGGTTGAGCAGTTGGTTCTGGGAGCCGCCGCCGATGATGTGGATCGTCGAATGCTCTTTACCCAGCAGCCGGTCGAGCTGATCGGCCACCCATCGATACTCCATCGCCAGGCTTTCGAGAACACAGCGTACAATCGCTCCTTTGTCGTCGGGCACTGCCTGGCCGGATTCCCGACAGTAGGATTGGATGGCGGCGACCATGTCTTCAGGAGCCAGGAAGCGGTCGTCACCGGGGTCGACCAGCGGGCCAAAAGCGGGGGCCTCGGACGCCATCCTCGACAACTGGCTGTAGTCATGATCGAATCCGCGCTGCGACCACTGGCGGCGGCATTCCTGCAATATCCAGAGGCCGACGATGTTCTTGAGGAAGCGAATCTTGTTATCGACTCCGCCCTCGTTGGTCATGTTGGCCGCAAGGCTCTCGGCATCGATCAGCGGCTGATCGAGTTCCACACCCATCAAAGACCAGGTGCCAGAACTGAGATAGATGTAATCCTGGCCGGAAGCAGGCACGGCGGCGACGGCGCTGGCCGTATCGTGCCCGGCTCCGGCAACCACCGATACCGCCGACAGGCCCAACTCATCGGCGACGGCGGGCCGAAGCTGTCCCAGCACGGTGCCCGGTGGCACGATCTCGCCAAAAATATGGGATGGGATATCCAGCGTCGACAGCAGATCGAAAGCCCAGGCCCGCTTGACCGGGTTGTAGCATTGGGTGGTGGTCGAGATGGTGAACTCGTTCGCCTTCTCCCCGGTCAGGAAGAAGTTGAACAGGTCTGGCATGTTCAGGAATCGGCGGGCAATGGAGAGCGCCGGATCGTTCGCCTGCACCATCGAGTACAACTGGTACAGGCTGTTGAGCTGCATGAACTGGATGCCGGTGCTGGCGTAGACTTCATCGGCGGGGACGCGTTCGAAGACGGCCTCCATCATGCCGTCGGTACGGCTGTCCCGGTAGTGATAGGGACTGCCGATCAGGTTGTCGCTGGCGTCCAGCAGGCCGAAATCCACTCCCCAGGTGTCCAGGCCAATGCTCTGGACGCTGTCACCGGCCTGGCTCCCGGCCTGCTGCAAACCGGCTTTGATCTCACCCCACAGCCGCAGCGCATCCCAGTGAAGGTGATCGCCCAGCCGGACGCCGCAGTTGGCAAAGCGGTGGACTTCGGTGAGCTTCAATCCCTGATCGTCGAGTGTCCCCAATATGATCCGCCCGCTCTCCGCACCCAGGTCAACGGCAAGATAAGTTGCGGCTTTCATATTGCGGCCCTTTCGATCTGTAAACGGCGATTTCTTATCGATACAATGCCCCAAAGTTGGCGCAGGCCCGGAAGTCAGCGCCTTCAAGATCGGCGGTGCCGAAAGCGTTCCAGGCACCGGGGCGGAAAACATCCTTTTCGGGGACGTTATGCATGTAGACCGGGATGCGCAGCATCGAGGCCAGCGTGATCAGATCGGCGCCAATGTGCCCGTAGCCGAATGCGCCATGATTGGCACCCCAGGCGTTCATCACCGAGTAGGGATCGCTGAACACGCCGCTGCCGGTAGTGCGCGGCACGAACCATGTCGACGGCCAGGTAGAATTGGTGCGGGCATCCAGAATATCGTGGACTTCGGCGGGCAGATCGACCGTATACCCTTCGGCGATCTGCAAGACCGGCCCAAGCCCCTGAACCAGGTTGATCCGGCTCATGGTAACGGGCATACCGCCGCGAGTCAGGAAATCGGAAGACCAGCCGCCGCCCCGGAAGTACTCCGTCACAGAGGCACGCCACTCGGTGGCTTCCAGGCACTTCGAAGCCTCTTCAGGGGTGACATCCCACCAGGATTTCATGACCGGGCTGCCATCGATCTGCTGCTCGCCGGTGCCGTCCAGGGCCGACGGGCCGGAGTTGATCAGGTGCAGCACGCCGTTCTCGGCCAGCCCCGTCGGGCGATAGCCGGTGACACGCTCGATAGCGTCGGCGCTCCAGTAGGTGCGGACATCGGAGAAGATTTGCGCCGACCCGGTCAGCAAATGCCCGAAGAGCATGCAAACCCCGTTGAGGGCATCGTTCTCGGTGGCGACGATATAGGGCTGGCGAATGCCATTCCAATCGAAGGATGAGTTGAGGATCGCCTCCATGAAATCGCCGTTGGGCATGAAGTCGGTCCACTGGCGCTGACCCTGGAAACCGGCCACGATGCCATTGCGACCGTGGGCCTCTTCGCCGAATCCAAGCTCGGCCAGGCGCGGGCTGCCGACCATCAGGTCGCGGGCGATCAGCGCCATTTTGATGCTGACAGCCCAGTCCTCGTCTTTCTGTTCCCGGCTGCGCTGCTGTTCCGGGGGATTGACATCCTCGCCCTCTTTGCAGTTGGCCTTGACCCAGTCCAGGGCCATCTCGAACTCAACCGGATCGTAAATCTCCTCCTGCATGCGGCGGATGAACTCGGACATGTCGATGGCCTCGACCCGCATCCCCAGGTAGGATTCGAAGAAATCGTGATTGACAATCGACCCGGCGATCCCCATCGAGACGCCGCCCATCGATACACAACTTTTGCCCTGCATGGTGGCGACTGCCAGCCCGGCACGGGCGAAACGCAGCAGCTTTTCCTGCACATCGGCGGGGATGGTCGTGTCATCCGAATCCTGGACGTCACGGCCATAGATTCCAAATGCCGGAAGGCCTTTTTGACTGTAACCGGCCAGCACCGCAGCTAAATAGACCGCGCCGGGGCGTTCGGTGCCATTGAACCCCCAGACCGCCTTTGGGATCAGCGGGTCCATGTCCATCGTCTCAGAACCATAGCACCAGCACGGGGTCACCGTCAGCGAGACACCAACTCCGGCCCTGGCGAATTTCTCGGCGCATTGGGCAGCCTCGGCGACGCCGCCAATCGTGCTGTCGGCGATGACGCATTCGACCGGCAGGCCATTGCTGTGGCGCAGATTTTCGCTAAGGAAAGCGGCGACGTTTTTCGCCATACTCATCGTCTGGTCTTCGAGCGATTCTCGCACGCCCCGCTGACGACCGTCGATGGTGGGCCGAATACCGATCTTAGGCATATCTCCAACTAAACGATTCTGCGGTGGATTCACTTTTATTTCTGACATGATTACCTTGCCCTTTTCACCTAAAGTACCACTTGCAGGATAGACGAATTGAGGTCGTTCAATCGGGGATCACTTTTCTCTTTGATATGGATTGCCTTTCACTAAATATCAACCTGTCAGGCACAAAAGTCACAAATCTTTGTCTGCATTCTGGGATGATCCCCCGGTGTCGAAATTGTAATCGAGAGATGGAGCAGTTGATAAATCTGCCTGCATCTGGTTGCGTTTCACCAGGACAGTGACGAATGTAAGGGGGTCAGCCCCATTGTTGCGCAGCAAATGTCGTTCCCCTGGCTCGATGAGCAGAAGATTACCGGCAGCCAACGGTACCGGTTCATCATCGACCAGCATTGTTCCGCGCCCACCCAGGATAAAGAATATTTCTTCAGCATCTTGATGCTGGTGTTCCTCCACCTCCCGACCAGGGTCAAGGTATGCCTCGTTCATGCTCAAAATATTGGAGTCGGGGCCGGTATCTGCGCCACGCAGAAGGGCTTTACGTTTCACCGTGCCACTATGTGAGGTATCAACGGCGATGTCGGTGGTGTGTTTCAGCTTCATAGACAGCCCTCGGAAAGCAAGGGAAGAGGTATTGGTAATTCCAATACCTCTTCTGGAGAGGAAAAAACGCCGCTGTGCTGTTCCCCACAGAGTCCCTTCATACTACCTTCCACTGCTAAAATCTGGCTGTCGATACTGCCAGATGACAGCTAACAGATGCCGTGCTGATAAGCGTAACTTTCGATGATGTCCTTATGTCGGAAGGCAAACGCCATTTTTCGGATTTCCCTCAGTGAATACCAGCCGATCTCGGCGACTTCTTCTACCTGGGACGTGATAGTCCCATTGGCCGTGCCATCGAAGACAATAGTGATGGTATGAATGTCGTACTCCGGGATGATCTCGTCAAAGCAGAAAAATAACTGCGGATCAAAATCAAGCCCGGTTTCTTCTTTTACCTCGCGGATCACAGCGTCCCGCATGGTCTCGTCCCGGTCGATGTGACCGCCGGGCAAGCACCACATCCCCTGGTAGAGTCCTGTCTTACGGCGGGTGATCAGGAACTTCGACCGGTCAGGCGTCGTGATGATGGCAGACACAGTCGCTTCGGGCATCTAAAGCCACTCGCTTAGTCCTTCCTGGGACTCTAACTGATCCACAATAGCGCGCACATCCTGCTCTCGATCTTTGGAACAGACCAACACCGAATCGGACGTCGCAATGATCACCAAATCTGTAACCCCGATAGTGGCGATCATACGGTCGCCGTTAGTATTGAATATCAGCGTGTCACTGGTGTCAATGCCCATGTACCGGCCAACAACTGTATTGCCTCTGTCGTCGGCAGGCAGCAGGTCGGGTAGACTGCCCCAGCTGCCAACATCTGTCCATCCAATATCCACCGGCAAAACGACGACATCCCTGGCATGTTCCATCACACCATAGTCAATTGTTTGCTTCTTTTCCGTCAGCCAGAGGCGGTTGAGCACATCCTGATACTGTGGGGATCCGATAGCCTGTTCAATCTCGCACAGTCTACTATAGAAGGCCGGCATCTGGCGTTCAAACTCCTGCAGGACCCGGTCGACACGCCATACGAACATCCCGCTGTTCCAGGAGAAACAGCCGCTTTCAAACATATCGTTGGCCGTCGCCTGATCGGGCTTCTCGGTAAAGAGTTCGACGCGATAGCCTGCGAACCCATTAACTTCTTCGAGCGCTTCACTCTGCATGATATAGCCATATCCGGTCGATGGAAAGGTCGGGGTGATACCCAGTGTGACCAGATGCCCCTGAAGCGCAAGCTGTTCCGCAGCAGCCAGCACATCACGAAAGTGCTGTGTTCTGGCAATATGGTGATCGGCGGTGAGCACCGCCATAACCGCATCGGGGTCATGGTGTCGTAGATGAATGGCTGCCAGCCCAATGGCCGGGGCTGTTCCACGTCCGACCGGCTCAATAATGAAGTTTTCTGCGGGGAGCGCTGGCACCTGCTCGGATAACAACTCGACATGTTCTTCACGAGTAACGATTTTGATTTGCTCCATCTCAAACAACGGTCTCAGCCGATCAACCGCCAGTTGGAACATCGAGCGGTCACCGATCAGTTTTAGCGTCTGCTTGGGATGCGCGCGGCGGCTCAGGGGCCACAAACGGGTGCCGGTGCCACCGGCCATGATCAGTGCGTAGTACATTCTTAGAATCCTCGTAGTTCTGTGCTTGACCGTGGCTCTAATCCTTCCTTAGGCGTTCGTTTGAGAACCACATATTCGATGCCGTGCTGCTCGCAGTACTCGCGCTTTTCCGGTTGATCGCCGTCCTCATTCACGGCATAGATATCGGGATGTATCACGCCGATTTCCGGTTCGGCGTCCAGCCACCCATGTCCGGTTGAAATAAGCGCCTGTTTGACGCAGCGAATCGAGCCGACCATGTAACGCCGGATATCCTGCGAAAACAGCGGGTGCCCATCACCCTTCAGCAGCCTGATATTGTCATCATGCCCAACCACGACATACAGGTCTCCCAATTCGGCAGTTTCTTCGAAAAACCGCAAATGCCCGGAATGCAGCCAGTCAAAGCTGCCGGTGACCAGCACCCTTTTCCGGGCATGTCGGCTATCGACAGAAGCGGGTACAGTGTCAGGAGGTTTTTTTAGCCTGGCGGCAGTCAACAGGTAATAAGCCAGCCCGTGCGCAACACAGAACGCACGGGTCTTAGCGTTGTCGGTTTCTGCATCTACCACCCATATGTCAGGTTGGATATCCTCTATAAGCGGCACGGTATCCGGATCAAACAGGCCCGGAATAACGGTATAACGATCAACATAGCGAATCGACCGCATCCAGTACTCACGTTCGGATAGGCTGAATTTGGGCGGGCCACCCGATGCGGCCTGTATCATGGCATCTGACCACAACGCCACGTGCAAGCGGCCCAGCCTGGAGGCTTCTTCCAGGAAACGCATCTGAGGGAATTTCAGATCATCGAAACTGCCGCTTACAATGACTGTTTGGTTGTCATTCATCGTTCGAAATCTTGACCTCAACGTTGAAACCACCAGGTACCGGCTCCTCTGAAACCACGTAGATATACCCACCGCCGCAGCCGGAATACATCGCCCCGATATAACGCTGCTGGTAATAGCTCAGGATTTCAACCAGGTCGATGGTGATCGTGGAATGCCGCACCGTGCCAGGCAGGATTGCCTCCCAGCAGGCCATGCAATCATTCATTGATTTTCCCAGTGCCTCAGCATCCATGGATACGATGGCATCAAAGCAGTCCTTGCCGGTTTGACCAAGTCTGCCGATCCATTCCGGGTCAAGGTTCTTGTTCTCCAGTGGGGTGTAGCCAATTGGACGTTGGGCGATAGGAACCATATAGATGACTTGATTCAGCCAGGAAGCGACCACCGGATCGGTGTTGGATTCGACATGTACCGGGAAGCAGCCCCCCGTGTGCTCATAGTCATAGTCAAGGCGGCTTACACCGGGATAGAGTATGCCCGCCATATCCTGTGAGCCGGAAGGGGCTGCCTGCCCTTCGTTCTCCGCCCGGTACAGTTCCTGAACCAGTTTGGCGGGTTCACGATCCGGTATACGGCCATTCCAGAGTTTGATCGCAACATCGCGGGTACTGGTGCCCATACCACAGCGATCCATAAAACGTATAGTGGGGTGGATAGCCACCACCACCATCGAACCGGGGGGGGTGGGGTTGTGCTGAGAGACAAAAGGTTGATCGATCCAGCCACCGGCAAAGGCCATGCGGTAAGGAATCTGCCCAATAACACTCGTGATATCGGTTTGAATTGTAGCTTTCACTGGCTTCTCTCGTTTACTAAGGGTTTAGCCATGGTCTACAGATTCACCTGCCGGAGTAGGCTTACCTGCTTTACGGTCGGCATACTGTGTCTCGATCCAGGCATAGGTCTTAGCAATACCTTCCTTTAAGGGTGTGTTGGGTTCCCAACCCAGCACCTGCTGGATAAAGGTATTATCGCTGTTGCGCCCGGCAACACCACGCGGTGCGTCAGGATCGTACCGGCGCTCCAGGGTGATCCCGCCTACCTTTTCGATCTCACTGACCAGTGCATTGATCGAGAACAGTTCGCTGGACCCCAGATTGATCGGGGTGGCGATCAGGTCATCGCAGTGCGTGATCATGTCAATGCCCTTCACGCAGTCGTCGATGTACATGAAGCTGCGCGTTTGTTCACCATCGCCCCAGATGACGATCTCGTGATTGCCGCTTTCCTTGGCTTCGATCACTTTGCGGCTTAATGCGGCGGGTGCTTTTTCACGACCACCGTCCCAGGTGCCATTGGGTCCGTAGACATTATGGAAGCGGGCGATAGCGGTTTTCATATTCCGCTCGGCTGCATATTCCTGGCAGAACATTTCAGATAGCAGCTTTTCCCAGCCGTAGCCGCGTTCGGCCATCGCCGGGTAAGCATCCGATTCCTTCAAGGCGCGGACATGGGGGTCTTTCTGCAGATCGGTGTTGTACGCACAGGCAGATGAAGAGAAGAAGTAACGGTCAACGCCTGCCCGGTAAGCAGCTTCAATCAGGTGCGTATTGATCAGCACGCTGCGCAGGCATTCAACACGGAAGTTCTCGATGAAACCCATGCCACCCATATCAGCCGCCAGATTGTAGACTTCGACGGCACCTTCGACGGCACGGACACAGTTCTCACGGTAGCTTAAATCCAGGCAGAGACTTTCGACGCCGGGGGTACGTTGATACCACTTTGGCAGCGGCTTTTTATCAATGGCCCGGAGGTTGGTGAAACCTTGGTCGTGGAAATACCGCACCAACGCTCCGCCAATAAAACCACCGGCCCCAGTTACGACGATCAGGTCGTCTTTATTGCGCATTGTTGCGGCAGTCGGGTTTTCTGACATTTTTGGATATGCCTCCTAATAGTTATATGCAAGTGGTCAAAACAGAACCGGGTGGGTCAGGATATGTTACGCGTACCATATCCTACGAAAAAAAAGCCAGATGCCTGAAACGTATTTATCTGGCGATCCGGCAGTAACACGTTAACGATTCATATATTCACCCGCTGCAAGAAAATGCCACGAGCGAACCAGCTACCATTTACAATTCCCTGTTGTCTATTCAACCAGTAACCATTACGAAGATATGATACGCATACCATACTTATGATACCATGCTACACCAAGAAGTTTTTGTTGTCAAGATTTTTAAATAAAGGACCAGTTTTATAATAGCTGGTTTTTTTGTTATTCTCTCTCGTGTATCTGATGATGTGACCGGCGTTGTAACTAGTACCGGTATTAGTTACATTCTAAAGGCAACTTTGACTAATGTCAAGACTTTAGCCCATAGTTCGGCGGGTAATCCCCACCCACCCTCGCTCCGATCAACGGCAACCGGCCTTCCATCTTCCGGGCGGGCGACATAGACGGAACGCCGATCGAGGGGTTCATCTACAGACCAGAAACACGCCCGATTTCAAAAAGGGCTATTGACAGGTCCTCAAAATCTGTGATAGCATGGTATGCATATCATGGTACCCATAACATATATGCTGCACTTTAGCACTAGGCACCTGTTTACCTGCCTTTATTGTTACCATCTCTCGCCGTTACTGCATCACTTTTGCTTGGTCGGATTCACAGTCTAGTGGACGTATTTCGTCTACCTGAGGCGTCATGGCAACTATTCGAGATGTCGCAAAGCGAGCCGGTGTGGCCCCTATCACTGTCTCACGGGTGGTCAATAACTCAGGCTATGTCAGCGATAAAACCCGCATCCGCGTGGAACAGGCTATCGAGGAATTAGGATATATCCCCAATATGCTGGGGCCTAGTTTGCGTTTTAAGCAGACGAACACACTTGCGCTAATTCTAACCGACATCACCAACCCCTTCTGGACAACCGTTGCTCGTGGCGCGGAAGACGCAGCCAGTGAGAGCCAGTACAACCTGATCCTGTGCAACACCGATGAATCCGAAGAGAAGCAGAACCAGTATACTCAGATGCTGCTCAGGCGCCAGACGGATGGCATTTTGCTGGTGCCTGCATCCAGTACTCCGCAAGCGGTTGAACTGCTTCAGAGACAAAAGGTTCCTACTGTTATTCTCGACCGCCGCGTACCCGGTGTCGAAATTGACGAAGTGCGTTCCGACTCGGAGGTAGGCGGGTACCTGGCGACCCGCCACCTGGTCGAGATGGAGCATCGTCATGTCGCCCTGCTCACCGGCCCCGAGAATGTATCAACGGCCAAAGATCGTGCGGATGGCTTCTGCCGGGCGTTAAACGAGTTTCATCTGGGCTGCCCGCCAGAATTCATCCAGTGGGGTAAGTTCACCCAGGAATCGGGTTACGAGGCGACTAAACGCCTGCTGCAATTCGATCCCAGGCCCACGGCCCTGGTCGCCGGTAATAACTTCATCGCAATTGGCGCAATGACGGCCTTGAACGAAGCAGGCTACCGCGTCCCGGAAGATATGGCTATTGTTGCCTTTGACGATCTGCCAGTCGCATTGACCATTGAACCGTTCTTCACGGTGGTCGTTCAGCCTGCCTATGAAATGGGTTACCAGGCGACCCAACTGCTGATTTCCCGGCTAGCCGGGGAACATGAAGAAGGTTGCACCAAAATCATACTTTCGCCCGAACTGGTCATCAGGCGCTCAACCGGTGCATAGGAAAGGCCAGATGATTAGAAAGGTATCGATATTAGCATGAACGCAGCCTCATTTTTTCGCTCGAGGTGGTACGCGTACCACACCGCTGTGGCAGAGCGATAATAAATAAATGAAGTGGAGCAGAATATTCCATTTTCTAATCATCGAACCATATTGTAAAGATTTGAAGATAAGGAGCTATACCACAATGCCATTGCGCAGGAGTTTGTACACATGGACATAAGAGACCCTTCACCTGCCCAAGAGGTAATTCTCGAGGTCGAGAACGTTTCCAAGAGCTTTCCAGGTGTGAAGGCGCTTGATAACGTCTCATTCAACCTTCGCAAGGGCGAGGTGCATGCTCTGGTCGGCGAGAACGGGGCAGGTAAATCAACGCTCATGAAAATCCTCAGCGGGGTTTACCAGGCCGACGAGGGAACAATACACTACAAGGGCGAAGCGGTGACCTTCCGCGATGTAACCCAGGCTCGCGACGCAGGCATCGGGATTATCTACCAGGAGCTTAACCTCATTCCCCATCTATCGGTGGCGGCCAACATCTTTATCGGCAGGGAGCCGCTGACACAGTTTGGAACGCTCGACGAGAAGAAGATGAACGACGACGCAGCAGCGATCCTTAGCCGCCTCAACGTCAGCCTGGATCCGACGATCAGGCTGAACCAGCTTCCCGTCTCCAAGCAGCAGATGGTAGAGATCGCCAAAGCCCTCACTTTCGACTCGGAAGTGCTGATCATGGATGAGCCGACGAGCGCGCTGACGGAATCCGAGATCGAGGAACTTTTCAGGATTATCCATACGCTTCGCGACCGTGGTGTCGCGATCATCTACATTTCCCATCGTCTCGAGGAACTGAAGTACATCGTGGATCGCATTTCCATCTTCCGTGACGGGCTCTCGGTCAGCACCAACAACTACGCCGATATTGGTATTGATGAAATCGTGAATCGAATGGTGGGCCGTAAGATCGAGAACCAGTTTCCACCGAGGCAAAGCGATCCAACCGCCGATAAGATGCTCGAAGTACGCCATATCGTGCGGGCGGGCATCCTTCACGATATCTCCTTCGACCTGTATCGAGGGGAAATCCTCGGCATAGCCGGGCTTATGGGCGCAGGGCGTTCAGAGTTGGGGAGAGCCATCTTCGGAGCCGACCCAATCGATTCGGGCGAGGTGATCATGAACGGCAGCAAGCTGTCGCTTAGATCACCCTCTGATGCAATCAGCGCGGGCATCGCCTACCTTTCGGAGAACCGCAAGGAGGAAGGACTGGCGATATCAATGCAGCTCGCGGAGAACATCACGATGGCAAACGTTCAGGGTATCTCCCAGCGTTTTGGCGTGCTTTCTCGCAGTCAAGAGACAACAGTTGCGCAAGATTACGTTGACCAACTCATCATCAGAACGCCCAGTCTTTCCCAGGTTGTCAAGAATCTTTCCGGAGGCAATCAACAGAAGACGGTCATTGCAAAGTGGCTGTTCTGTAATTCGAAAATTCTCATCTTCGACGAGCCGACTCGTGGAATAGACGTGGGTACTAAGTACGCAGTCTACAAGCTCATAGGCTTACTGGCACAAGAAGGCATGGGGGTTATCGTGATCTCCTCCGATCTGCCCGAGATACTCGGCCTGACAGATCGCCTTCTGGTGCTCCACGAGGGACATCTCGCAGCGACGCTCACTACCGCTGAAACGACGCCGGACGAGGTGCTGAACTATGCGGCTGGGCTTGGAGAATCTGCCAGAAACGGCGCGCGTATATCCGACCAAAATCTAACCCAAACGAGAGTGTAACTATGAGCAACAAGACGATTGCAAAACACATTGAGAAAGAATCCCCCGACAAGGTCGGGGAAACGTCGGGGAGATCCGGGAAGGCCCTTGACCGGTTTATCAGCCTCGGCGCGGTTATCGTACTGTTTATCTTTTTCTCGATCACGGCGCGGAACTTCTTCACCGTGCGAAACGTCCTCACGCTGGCCCTGCAGACAAGCGCAATAACCCTCATGGGCATCGGTGTAACCTTCACCATTATCACGGGCGGCATCGATCTCTCTATCGGATCAGTTATCGCCCTTGCCGGTACGGTTGCCGTGATGGCATCGAGAGCCAACGTTCCGATCTGGCTCAGTATGATCATCGGTCTGCTTGTCGGAGTTGTTTGCGGGCTAATCAACGGGCTTCTGATCACCAAATTGAAGCTTCCTCCGTTCATCGCGACGCTCGGCATCATGATGGTAGCCCGCGGGGTCGCCCTCACCATTTCAAACGCCAACGCGTTGCCGGCAGCGGAAGGCTTCGGCAATCTGGGGAACAACACCATCTTCGGGACCGGACCACAATTCCCTGGCATATCCTACCCGGTGCTCATCATGATTGCAGTGGCCTTGATCTTTGGCTTCATCCTCAAGAAAACGCGCATCGGCAGGTATACCTACGCTGTGGGTTCGAACGAAGAGGCAGCGCGGCTTTCCGGGATCAAAGTCAACCGTGTCAAGATTATCAACTACATCTTCTCCGGCTTACTTGCGGGCCTGGTTGGTATCATCCTCTCCTCGCGGATGGTCACCTCCCAGCCCAACAGTGCCGTGGGCTACGAATTAAACGCAATCGCCGCCGCCGTGATTGGCGGCACAAGCCTTATGGGCGGTGTGGGTACGGTGGGAGGCACGGTGATCGGGTCCTTTATCATCGGCATCCTCACGGTAGGACTCACCATGGCAGGTGCAAACTACTTTATGCAGCAGATCGTTATCGGCCTTGTCGTCATTGGAGCAGTAGCGGTTGATCAGCTCAGGAGCCGAACATAGAAGTGCGGCCCAAAAGAACGCTTGCATGTCGAGTTTGACATGCAAGCGCCAAGCCCAGTCCAGTAGACTGGAAAACCTATAAACCACAGTTACCCAATAAGGAGGATTTGATGAAGAAGCTTCTGTTAGTAGTCATAGCGGCATTGGGGATCATGGTAGCCCTTTCCGCCTGCACTACCCCCGAACCCGAAGTAATCGAAAGAGAAGTTGTTGTCACCGAACAAGTAGAGGTCATAAAAGAGGTCGAGGTTCCAGTCGAGGTCCCGGTCGAGGTCGAGGTCGAGGCTGAAGGCCCCATGGAGATCGCGGTTATCGTCAAGACCGGCAACTCCAGCTTCTGGCAGAATGTGCAAACAGGGGCCTTCGATGCTGAGGCAGAGCTTCAGGGAATGAGCCCGGGGCTTTCGGTCACCTTCCTCGGTGCGCAGTCCGAAAGCAACATCAACGAGCAGATCAGCATCGTCGAGAGCGCGATCAACCGTGGTGTCGAAGCAATTGTGCTTGCACCATCGGATGTTACCGCACTCGTCCCGGTTGTAGAGAAAGCTAACGAAGCCGGTATCAAGGTTGTCATCATCGACTCAGCCCTTGATGCTCCCGATGAAGACTACGTGTCATTCCTCGCAACCGACAACGATGCAGCAGGTCGTGCCTGCGCACAGCGGTTGATCGAAGAAGTAGAGGCAAAGACCGGCAGCAAGAGCGGCAAGATCGCCATCATGTCCTACGTCGCTGGCGTCGGCTCAGAGATCGGTCGCGTGGGTGGCTTCACAGAATACATCGAAGAGAACTCTGACCTGGAAATTGTCACGGTACAGTACTCCAATGCCGACATGCCCACCGCGCTTGACCAGACCACGAACGTGCTCGCCGCCAATCCGGACCTGGTGGGCATCTTCGGCGCTAACGAGCCGACCGCCATCGGCATGGCCCGCGCGATCTCGCAGGCGGGACTCTCCGGCGAGATCGTAGCGATTGGCTTCGACGGCAACAGCGTCCTGCAGGACTTCGTCCGTGACGGCACGCTCCAGGCCATCGCTGTTCAGAGCTCCTACAACATGGGCTATCTGGGCGTCATGACTGCCTATGAAGCCGCTATCGAGGGTAAAGAAGTCGAACACTTTGTGGACACTGGCTTCGTCATGGTAGACGAGGGTAACATCGATTCTACGGAAGCCCAGAACGTACTCTACTGATCCACTCTTGCTAAGCTCCTGCTGACGACAGGCACTTCGGGCACTTCCCGACGGCCCGCACTTAACATGCGGGCCGTCGGTGTCCTGACTGAAGATAGACATCCAGATGAAACATTTATCGCAAATTGGGCAACCACTACCGCAAGATGGCGGCGTTAAAGAGTGGCGTATGGCAAAACTTTATCCACTTTTGTTTTCACCTGTGTATAAAGACTATCCCTGGGGCGGGCGGAACCTCGGAAAACTGGGACGTGACCTCCCGGAGGGAATCGTTGCCGAAAGCTGGGAGATCGCCGGACATAACAGCGGCACCACAACAGTAAGTAATGGGAAGTATGCCGGTAAACTACTCACCGATTTATACTTGGATCTGGGGGCTGACCTTGCAGGTTCCAATTACGCGTGGGCGCTCGAACGTGACAGGTTCCCACTCCTGATCAAAATCCTCGACGCCAACAAGCCTCTATCCGTTCAAGTGCACCCCAACGATGCTTACGCTCTTAAAAACGAGGGAAACGAACTCGGTAAAACCGAAATGTGGGTCGTGCTCAATGCCAGACCGGGTGCCGAAATCATCCTCGGTGTGACCAGAGGAACAACCCCACAGAATTTCCGAGAGGCGATCACCGATGGCAATCTGGAACCTCACCTGCATCATGTCCCGGTCAGAACAGGAGATCACATCTGTGTTCCGGCGGGGTCTCTGCATGCCATCATGGATGGCCTGTTGATCGCGGAGATTCAGCAAAACTCCAATACCACCTACCGCGTCTACGACTGGAACCGTGCAGGCAACGACGGCAAACCGCGCCCGCTGCATGTCGATCAGGCGCTCGACGTGATCAACTTTGCGCAGGTCGAGCCGGAACTGTGCCCGCCAGAACTACTTTCCGAGGCTGGCGGTATCTCCCGCTGGCTGCTGTGTCAGAACGAGTATTTTACAGTTGAGCGTATAACGCTCAAACCGGGAGCCGTATTTGTGGGCAACTGCGCCGGAGACAGCCTCGAAATCTGGGGGGTGATCGACGGCTCGGCTGCAGTGAATGACCTTTCGATAAATGCCGTTCAGTTTACCTTACTACCCGCGACACTGGGGGTATTTACTGTCCGCTCAGAAGAGGGCGCAACGCTGCTCCGTACACATCATCATAGTTAAATACTGCAATGTAAAGGGAGAATCGGGTCATGTTAAAGACGGGTATTTTAAACCCCCATATATTATCGCTGCTGGCGCGTGTCCGGCACACCAATATGCTGGTGATCACCGATAGGGGCTTTCCTTACTGGCCCATGATCGAAACAGTTGATCTGTCGCTGGTGGATGACATCCCCACTGTCCTCCAGGTTTTTGAAGCTGTTCGAGATTGCTGTGACATTGGCGAGGTCTTCATGGCCCAGGAATTTCTGGCCGAGAATACCAGCGCCGTAATCGATGCTTTTTCCACTGTACTGAAAGGCATTCCGGTGACCTATGAACCACATACTCAGTTCAAGACGAAAGTGCCGCAGGCCATCGGATTGATCCGAACCGGCGACACCACCCAGTATGCGAACATGATCATCGTATCAGAACGCCGAGAAGAAGACGCATAAATGAGAATGCCCCCCATAAGACCTGGGGATTGAGCAACCTGATTAAACGTACAGATTTTTGGTCGCACCAGGTTCTATCGTGTGATTGTCCTATCCACTTGTATGTGCTTCAAAAAGGTCTTTCTTCATGCAAAAACAGCCTGACAATACAAGCCTAATGCAAAATGAAGAATCTCCTTCGCTGGCGGAAAAGCCCCCCCAATCATCGAACGGGGGCCTGCGTGGACTGTCACCGGACTGGTTCTGGACCCTTGTCATCTTTGTGGGAATATTTGCTTTCTTCTCGATCTTCGCGAACAATTTCTTCACGGTTCGCAGCGTACTCGCCCTTCTTGTGCAGACAAGTACTTTCGCTATTCTCAGCATAGGCGCGGCCCTGGTGTTGATTGTCGGCGGCATAGATTTCTCTATAGGGGCTGTGATCACGCTTTCGGGAAGCGCAGTAGTCGTATTCGCCACGATGGGGCTGCCCATCTGGGCATCGATGATCATAGCTATCTGCCTGGGCGGAATTGTCGGCCCGTAGGGTACAAAAATTAAGAGCAGGGCATTTATGCGGCCTCGCGATAGTAGTCGTGTATGATTCCCCCCAGCCCATTACGGCAGGGAACAACTCCTTCTGCAACAACAGGTTTCAAGCCTTCTGGGGCGTCAAATGCAAGGCTCTGATGAGGATGACGGGTATTGAAGTAGTCCACATACTCGAGCAGAACCCGGTTGAGATGGGTTTCGTTCCAGATCAGGAGATGGTCCAGGCACTCTTCTCGCACTGACCTTATCCATCGTTCGGCGAAGGCGTTTGCATTGGGAGCCTTGACAGGTGTGCGAAGGATGCGAATCCGTTTGGATCTGAGCACCGAATCGAATGCGTGAGAGAATTTCTTATCTCGATCATAGATCAGATAGCGTATAGACGCCCCGCAGTCTTCCAATCGCCAGATCATCTGGCGCGCTTTCTGTAGCTAGGCAGTCTCAACGGTGAAGAAGTCACAGGCCAGCATCTGGTCTTTGTAATGCGCCAGGAAGGCGCGCCATGACTGCCCATATGAGTTACGTTCTGGTGAAGGGGGAAGTCCGTGGCGTATCATCACGTTCTTTACGGTTGTCGGACAAACAGGAAAGCCTGGCTTATCCAATTCACCCTTTAGCTTGTCATATCCCAGGCCAGTTTTCTTTTGCCAGGCGCACAATCCAGTATTCCAATTCAGGGCTACTTCCAGGTTTTTGTTTCTGTAGATAGGTCCATTTTCGACGGACCAACTCGCGATGCCATTTGAGCGGGGTGGCTGGCCGGAAAAGCAGGGCGGTTGTCTCTAGTTTTTCTTTTGATTGTTGGCTTCGTGCTTTCAGTCGATGAGCTAATACAGCCAGGGGTACCTTCTGCCAGCGAGGAACATGCGGTCCGCGTTCCTGTCTGCGCTCAACGATCCGCAGTTGTTGTCGAAGCAGCGCAATCTCAAGGTCTTTCTCATTGGCACTCATCCGTTTAGCTGTCAGGAGATCGACCAGACAGCCCAGGAGGTGGGCCACAATTGAATAGAACACGGACACCTCATTCGATGGAGAGCTAGTGGAAAACAAAGCACCAAGCTTACCGTGAATGAGGTGTATTGTCAGTTCATTATTGACAAGACTTTAATTTTTGTACCCTATGGGATGTAGTTTTCTGAACCTGGGCTATTTCGGCGGCAGTTTTCGCAACTCATCATACACGAACTGCGCTTGCACTGGCTGCCCGCTCAATTCATATGTTTGGGCTAAATGTAAATAGAGTTCTCGAATCTGAGATTGGACATCAACGCTGTCGGGCAATTCTTCCTTAGCCAGTTGGAGCGCCTTTTCCAGATGTGCCTTTGCTTCGTTTACGGCAGCAAGGCGAAGTGCTTCTTTCCCGGCGGTTAAGCTGTGGCGGAACGCGACTTCCGCCAGCCCGGCGGCGACCGCATGATGGGCCAGCACTGCTTCCGAAGCTCCAGCATCCTCGAGGATACCCAACGCGCGGCGATGAAATAGCCGCCGCCGTGCATCTCCGGCTTCAGTATAGACCACATCGCGGATCATGTTGTGGGTGAATATGTAGATACTGGCGGCACTGGCCTGCGCTACTTCCAGCAAGAGTTGGCCGCTGACTAATTCATCCAGAGCTGGCAATCCTATATCTTTTGCTATATTGGAAACAGCGCACAAACGCTCGAAAGTAAGTCTCAATTCGAGGACGGCTCCGGCTGCCAGGAGTGAAAATGCATTCGGGCTGAGGCGGCTCAAACGAGAGCGGATCACAGCCCGTACAGTGGATGGAACGCGAATCGCTTTCCCCAGATCATGCTCCGCGTCAACCTCAAAGCCCCATTGGCCCTCCCTCAACTGTTTCGGGTGGAGTGCCCTACGTTCGAGCATATCCTTTAAGGACTCCATCAAGTAAAATGGATGTCCGCGAGTTTCATTGAACACCCACTGAGCAAAGTCCGCGTCGGGAGGGTCGAGTATAGACAGCATCAATTGCACTATATCCCGTTCATCTAACAATCCCAGTTCAAGATGGGACGGCTCTAGCTCACGCTCCATCTGCACCAGCCACTCGATCAGATTTGGCAGCTGGGGTTGGACGGGCGGCTGCAAGGCTCCCGACCTCAGGCTGACCAACAGGAGTATCCGCGCCTCGCTATCTCGCCATCGCCGAACA
>JAFGOY010000008.1 GCA_016926255.1 Anaerolineae bacterium
GCCCCCATCAGGCTGAACAACCGGTCAAACTCAATTTTCTTCCCGCCCTTCGTGATCAACCACTCAAATTGACCGTCGTGTCCCTCGACCGATTCGACCTCATCACAGATCAATGGGATACCCGCCGATTCCAGCCGCTTAAGTATCTGATCGCGAATCTGGATATGGGGGTTATTGGTCAGCAGCGCCACAACAGGGGCGAATCGCTGGAGTTGGAGCGTGGTGATCGCCGCATCTTCGGTATTGCCGGCCGCAAGCAGCCGCATCCCTCTTGAGCTGTAGCCGTCACAGGTGAGGCACCAGAACATACTCCGCCCGACATACTCCTGCCAGCCCGGAAATTTCAGCCAGTGATCGGTCACCCCGGTGCACAGAATCACCACCCGCCCGCACCATTCGCCCTCAGCCCCACGTGCAATAAACAGGCCATCGCATTTTTCCATGACCTCGATAGGCTCCCGGATCACGCGAATTTGTGGGTAATCGGCGATCTGTAAATAGCCGGTCTTGCGGATATCCTGCGCCTTGATGCCACCGACAAAGCCCAGGTAATTGTAGTTAGTTTGATGCCAGCTTGAGCGACCTTGCCCGGTATCAAACAGCAGAACCTGCCGGTCGAACCTTGCCATATACAGCGCCGCCGACAGGCCTGCCGGGCCGCCTCCGATAACCAGTGCTTCGCAGTCAATTTGTTTCATGTTAGCTCTTTATCATCTACAACGCTTTCTTTTCACCCGGTGAATTGTACACGAAAACGCCGAGTATGTTTATCCTCTATATGTGCTAAAATCAGCCCGGAATTGATTTCAACACAGGGAACAAAAAGATGACTAACCTCAACGACGAGAAAAAACGCTGGGAAACCGAAACCCTCAAACCGGTAACGGATCGCTTCCCGGAGCGTAAAGGATTGTTTACGACCTCATCAGGCGAACAGCTCGACCCGGTTTATTTACCCGCTGAGACTGACTCCTATCTGGAAAAACTTGGCTTTCCCGGTGAGTATCCCTACACGCGCGGAGTCCAGCCGACCATGTACCGGGGCCGTTTATGGACGATGCGCCAGTATGCCGGTTATGCCACCGCCGAAGAGAGCAACCGCCGTTACAAGTTCCTGCTTGAGCAGGGACAAAGCGGCCTGAGCGTCGCTTTCGACCTGCCCACCCAGATCGGCTATGACGCCGACGATTCGATGGCTCTGGGCGAGGTCGGGAAGGTTGGAGTCAGCATCTCGTCGCTGCATGATATGGCCGCCCTGTTCCGTGACATCCCTCTGGATAAAGTCAGCACCTCGATGACCATCAACGCCCCGGCTGCGATCCTGCTGGCGATGTACATTGCCGTCGCAAAGCAGCAGGGCGTCGAACCCTCAAAGCTGCGCGGCACAATTCAAAACGACATCCTCAAAGAGTACATTGCACGCGGCACGTACATCTTCCCCCCCGGCCCGTCGATGCGCCTGATCACCGACATATTCGCCTATTGCAACGAACGCGTCCCGCGCTGGAACACGATCAGTATCAGCGGCTATCACATCCGCGAGGCAGGCAGCACGGCAGTCCAGGAAGTTGCCTTCACCCTGGCGAACGGAATCGCCTATGTTCAGGCCGCCATTGACGCCGGGTTGGACGTGAATGAGTTCGGGGAACAGTTGTCCTTCTTCTTTAACGCGCACAATAATTTCCTTGAAGAGATTGCCAAGTTCCGGGCCGCACGACGGCTCTGGGCGCGGATCATGAAGGAGCGTTTTGGCGCAGCCAACCCCAAAGCCATGATGATGAAATTCCACACCCAGACCGGCGGCAGCACTCTCACCGCCCAGCAGCCGCAAAACAACGCGGTTCGTGTAGCGATTCAAGCACTGGCTGCCGTTCTTGGCGGGACTCAATCACTCCACACCAACAGCGCCGACGAAGCCCTGTCGCTGCCCACCGAAGGCGCGGTGCAGGCCGCTTTACGCACCCAGCAGATCATCGCCCATGAATCCGGAGTAGCCGATTCGGTCGATCCGCTGGCCGGTTCCTACCTGATCGAATCGCTGACCGACTCCATCGAAACCCAGGCGGGGCAGCTTATCACCCAGATCGACGAACTGGGCGGTGCTCTCAAGGCAATTGAGGCTGGCTTCATCAACCGGGAGATTCAGGAGGCCGCTTACCGGTATCAACAGGCCGTCGAAGCCGGTGACCAGATCGTGGTCGGCCTGAACGCTTTCACCGTTGAAGAAGACATCCCAATGGAGCAGCTCCGGGTTGATCCGGCCATCGAAGTGCAGCAGCACGAACGCCTTTCTCAACTGCGGGCCAATCGCGATCAGGAGCAGGTCAGCGCCCTTTGCAGTCGGTTAGAAACGGCAGCACGAGGCTCGGATAACCTGATGCCGCTCTTGATCGAATGCGTGGAGAATGATGTGACACTCGGCGAAATCTGCCATACTTTGCGCGGTGTGTTCGGCGAGTACCACCCGGAGCAATTTTTATAACCATGCGTTCTCATGACTCTCCTCTCTCTGAGAGGGTTTCTAGTACTACAGCCGCACTTAGCGCAATAGGAGCACTTAAGCGGGCGAACGAGCTAAACGGCGACGGTAATGGGCTGCTTTAGC
>JAFGOY010000057.1 GCA_016926255.1 Anaerolineae bacterium
CCGCGGCTGCTTCCTGTGACTTTTGAAGCCCACAGCCGCTCCCCGCGGTCTGCTTCGAATTATCCGTCACTTCCATTTGCAGCACCCCAAACCTGGTATACAGATTGATGGGATAGATAGTGTATAAAATAATGGGAGAGTCTATTGCATTTAAATAGGCTCTCCTTTTTAGCTGTTTTAGATCTTATTTAGAGGACTGATAGGACTTTTTTACGGTGACTGGAGTAGAGTGGGGAAGACTGCAAATAGTGTAGTGAGGGAACAGACATGATCGAATTTGAGAACACGATCATCATTGATCGTCCTATTGGCGAAGTCTTCCACTTTGTGGCCGACTTTGAGAATGTTCCTAAATGGAACTACTTCGTTCAGCATGTTGAAACGAACACCGATGGGCCGGTCACCGTTGGGACGATCTATCACCAGATGCGCAAAACCGATCAACAGCGCTATGTAGTTACTGTACATGAACCCAATGCGCGCGTTGTGGTTGAGACTTTACCGGGAGAGGAACCGTCTTTTACAAGGGATGTGCGCTTTGAACGAATCGAGCAGGGAACGCATGTCTCTGACCATTGGACGCTTGACCTGGGGCGGATTGGTTTGCTTCAGCAGCTGGCAAAACGCAAAGTGCGAACCGCTGTTGAGGAGAACCTGGGCAAGCTCAAAGACCTGCTCGAAACCGGAACGACTCGGCTTCAGGATGGGCGGATGGTGCGGATTGCCGGTTAGCGAGCAGGTTTGATCAGCATGATTGAAACGCAAACTATAAATAATGAACAGCGCAAGAAGGACAGGCTCAAGACAGCGGGGATACTTCTGCTGAGTTTTGGCCTGTCGATTTCCCTGGTGATCTATATCGCGCGGCACAAAACCGCCGTCGAGGATTTCATCCGCAGACTGGGTATGGCCGGGCCATTGGTGAGCATCGCCCTGTATGGTGTGCTGGGTGCATCGCCGATCCCGGCTGACCCACTGACCCTGATCAACGGGGCAGTGTTTGGGCCACTGTGGGGCGGGTTGATCGCCTGGGTGGGCACGACCAGCGCGGCAGTGGTCGAGTACTTCATCGGAACACGGATCGGCGATGCGGCAAATTTCGAAAAGGTGCGTGACAATCTCCCCTTCGGCCTGGGTGACCTGCCCGCCGATTCGGTGCTGTTTTTACTGGGTGGGCGCATGCTGACCGGGGCCGGCTCGAAGGCAGTGAGTTTCATCAGCGGGATATACAGAATATCGCTGTGGCGTTACATCTGGACAACGGCGATCTCTACCCTGTTCGGTGCGGTGTTGTTCGCCCTGGGCGGCTTTGGACTGCTGAGCATTTTTTAATCAGGTCAGGCCGTCGCAATGTGGGAAGATCACCGGTAGAGCAAGTGGAGCATAACGTTGGATCATTTCGCAGGTGAGGCCACCCTGCTGGCAAATTTCAGTGTAAAGCTGTCCGCTCTTGCGAGGTATGCGTTCCTGAGTCTCAAAATCGACACCCAATAGGCCGAAGCGGAACTGTGGATTATATCCCTTGTCCCATTCGAAATTGTCGACCAGGCTCCAGTGATAGTATCCGCGAACCGGCATCCCCTGTTCGATAGCTCTGCTTAACTGGTAGAGGTGCATGAGAATGAAGCGTGGGCGATAATGATCGTACTCATCAGGGAGACCATTTTCGGTGACGTACAGCGGAATACCGTATTTTTCGACTGCACCCAGCGACTCGTAAAGGCCCCGTGCATGGATTTCCCCCCAGGGGCCTGGGCCTTTCTGGTTGCCACGCCGGGTGGCCTGGTAGATCACCTCGGCGGGAATGCCGGGGAAGAAATTGCGTAGGATGTTGAATATCTTGGCTCCGACTCGATAGCGCTGGTAATAGTTGATGCCTAACCAATCAAGCGTGTTTTTGCCATTATCAATAACGAACGTTCCCCGACCGGGGATCCAGATTTGACCACGGGTGACGGCCCGCAGAAAGGCATGATTGGTTACATAATCGAAAACTTTGGTGATGAGATGATCAGTGGGCAGCCAGTCTCGATGGGGCTTCCAGACAACCATATGCTTGGCCAGTCCCACCTGCGCATCGGGGATAATCTCGCGAATGATATGGTAGGCGGCGGCATGGGCACGCGCCAGATTGAGCGCGGCTTTCAGCGCGAGGTTGAGATCGCGTTCGCCCGGCGGCCAGATATCGACCGCATACCCCTGCCCTACCAGCACCATCGGCTCGTTGATGGTACACCACAGCGTAACCAGATCGCCCAGGGCAGTGACGACTTTGCGGACGTAAGCAACGAACCATTCAGGGCTATGTTTGTTCTCCCAACCGCCGCGCTCAGCTATCCATTTTGGCAGCGTGAAGTGATAGAGGGTGACCATCGGTTCGATGCCGCGTGCGTGCAGTCCCTCGATCATGTCGCGGTAGCGCAGCAGGGCTGCCTCAGACCATGTGTCGGGTGTTGGCTGAACACGGCTCCACTCGATGGATAGTCGATGGGCGTTTTGCCCCATCTCGGCCATCCGGTCAAAGTCGTTTTCGGCCCGCAGCCACCAATCACAGGCTCGGCCAGAGGACTGATTTTCGAAGACAGTCCCGCCCGCTTGCTCGGCGGCCCACCAGTCGTTGTTGGTATTGTATCCTTCAACCTGGTGAGATGATGTGGCCGTCCCCCAGCGAAAATCGGGTGGAAAATGGATTTCAGATTTAGTGTGCGACATATATCCCTTTCAAACAACAGTCAATTCAGACGGACAATACTTGTACAATTAACAATAAGGTAGTTAGAGGAGAAATCAATGGCAGAAAAACAAGTGCTCATTCTGACCTCTGATGCCGGGCTTGGGCATCGGCGGGCAGCAGAAGCGATTGAGGCCGCACTGCTGGAACTGTATGCGGATCAATGCAGCGTCGATGTGGTGAACCCGATTGAAATGGCCGATGCTCCTAAACTTATCCAGCAGATCGAGTCGGGCTATGACGAACTGGTTATCGAAGATCCCGTGCTTTACCGCTTCTCCTATCACGCGATGGATGCTCCCGTGATATCCGATATGATGCGGGCGATCACAACCGGGATGTTCAACGATGTCATGTTGAAGTGTATACAGGACACGCAGCCCGACGTTGTTTTATCAACCTATCCTTTCTATGCAGAACCGGTTGCCAAAGCGATTGAAGCTATAAAAAAGGATATTCCCCTGGCGATTACGATCACCGATCTGACCGATGTCCAGAGCCTGTGGTACAGTTCGGTTGCAACGATGCACTATGTCCCCACCCCGTCAATCCGCGATCAGGCTTACGACAACAACATCCCCGCGACCCGTGTGCGAGTAACCGGCCTGCCGGTGCACCCCGAGTTTGCCAGAGAAACCCGCAGCAAATCAGAACTCCGGGAAGCACTGGGCTGGCAGAAAGACTTACCGACTTGCCTGATTGTCGCCAGCGCGCGAACCCAGCAAATGGCGACGATCAGCCGGTTCCTGGATCGTGCCGGCGTCAGGTTGCAGGTAGTGGTCGTCTGCGGTGGCGTGAGAGACCTCTATGCTGCACTAAAGCAGGAAAAATGGCACGGGCCGGTTCAAGTATATGATTGGGTGGACAATATGCCGCAGTTGATGAAAGCCTCGGATTTCATCGTGACTAAGGCTGGCGGCCTGATCGTCAGCGAATCGTTGGCCTGCGGTCTGCCGGTCATCCTTTCCGAAGCTCTGCCGGGGCAGGAAGCGGGCAATGTTCGCTACATTATTGAGAATGAGGCTGGTGCCTGGGCGCCTGATCCGGCACAGGTATTGGTGACTGCTTTCACCTGGCTTCAGGGCAAACCTCCGCGGTTCAAAGCATTTCAGGCTCGTGCTCAGGAACTTGGTAAACCTCGCGCCGCTTACGATATTGCAAAGGGTGTGTGGGGGCTGGCCTGATGAAGTAACGCTTTTATAAAGCGTTGCCCTTCATCCTTCCCGGCGGATGACGTCACCGTTCTGGTCGGCGCGGTAGCGATATGTCTGCCCCTCTGCCTTCAATTCGATCTGCCAGCCGGGGGTTGTCACCTGGGCGCAAATCTCGGCTGGCCCGCCCAGGCCCAGACAGGAATCGGACCATTCGTGACGTTCGTGAGAAACGATCGTAATCTGCTCCAACGGGAGGCCTTCTTCATCGCTGAGCATCTGCCGGGCGGAGATCGCCGCGTAGGGCGGATCGGGAATCGCCACCGGGGGATCGGTCGGTTCTCTAGTTTCATCAGGGGATGTCTGAGTACATCCGGCAATCATTACTATTAGAACCAACCCCACACCGGCCAACGACATAGTCATATTCTTTCGTATCACTCGCCTCGATTCCTTTCTCCTTCTCAGGACAACTTACAGAGGCACCGTACAGAGTGGTGCCTCTACTCTCTGATTTTCCTCCAGTACTGGGGCGCTTACGCTTCCTCGACGCCAAGGAGTTCCTTCGCCTTGACAGCGATCTTCTGCAGTGGGCCGGATTCGGCTTTGGGTAAAGTGATGGTCAGGAGGCCGTTTTCCATTTCTGCATCCGTGTTTTCGAGGTCGATTTCTGTTGGGAGAATGACGGTTCTTCTCAACTGGCCATATCGTAGCTCTTTGATCTGCCATTCCTTTTCAGATTCTTCATACTCGTCCTTGATCTCGGCAGAGATGGTCAGCCGGTTGTCATTCACCTGGATATCGATATCCTCTTCAGTGACACCCGGAAGGGCCGTCACGACAATCACTTCGTCCTCGTCCTCGGAAACATTGATTGCCAGCGGATTATCTTCCATAGGAACCATGAAATCCCAGTCAGGGCTTAGTTCCATGGCTCTACGCATGCTGCTGAACATACGATTGTAGGGTACTAACCAGTTCATTTTTATCTCCTTTCTAAGCTAAGCTGCCGGTGCGGCAATAGCCAGTTTGTCTTTAACGTGGGTTACGCCAAAGGTATAGAGGGCCGAGTTATAAGCGGCTCCCCTGGCTTCCCAGCTGGGCACCGAACCGGTCAAGATCACGTTGCCATCCTCGACCTTGACGTTCACATCGTTAACGTCAACCTTGCGGTTGCGTGCAATCGCCTTGACAACATCTTCGGCGATGGCTTCGTCGACCGGTTTCTCGTCTTCATCTTCGGTCGTTACGATGACGATCTTATTGGTTATCCCGGTAACGCCCCGGATGTTCGAAGCCTCGTGTTCTGCTTCGAGCTTCTTCCAGTAGGCATCGACCGTTCCATCAATGGTCACCCAGCCGTTACGGACGTTCACGTCGAACTTGTAGGAAAGCAGATAGGGGTTCAGAAACAGCCTGGATTTGATGTTGGCTTTCAGGTCTTCGTCGGAGGGAATGCTCGGCAAATTGACCGTCAGGTTGTTGTTTACCACGGTGACGTCCATCACCGACCGGGCATCGCTGGCCGCCGCAATACTGGCCGCATACGCTGGGACTTCGCCGGTCAGCGTAACTTCCCTGTCATTGACGGTAACCTTGATGTTCGAAGCGTCAACCCGGTTATCCCAGCAGAGATGGTCGACGACATTGGCTTTGATTATTTCGTCTGTGCTCTTTACGGTTGTCATTGGCACCTTCCTCTAATACATTCCGTTCTGGCGTCTCTTTCACTCTATAACCGGAACCATAAAAAAGTCCTATCCCGCATCTAAATAAGATCTAAAATCAGCGCCGTTCGATATGGCGGATACCCTATCAACACGGCACTGAAATTTGACAGCTATAAAATGCCGAAAAACGATCCCTCACTATGCCAGAAGCACGTTCAGCATCCGGGCGTTTTCGGGGTGACGAAGTTGCTGCAGTGCCTTCATCTGAATCTGGCGGATTCGCTCGCGGGACAGGTCAAACTGGTCAGCGACCTGCTGGAGCGTCATCGGGTCGTCTCCCTCCAGCCCATAGCGCATCTGCAATACCCTGCGTTCGCGGGGCATCAGCTTGCCCAGCACATATTGGATAACCTGTTTCAGGGCCAGTGTATCGATGACTTCTTCGGGGTTGGGAGAAGCGCCGTCTTCCAGGAACGCTCCGAACTCCGTATCGTTGTGGCCCTCCTTTTCCAGGGCAACCGTATAGGGGATCGACTCGACGGCGCTGCGCACCTCGGACGCTTTCATGTCAAGACGCTCGGCGATCTCTTCATTGGTCGGGTCGTGCCCAAGTTCCTGCTTGAGGGCAGCCCTTGCCGCATTGATCTGGCGCAGCCGGGTGGACTTGTTGATCGGCAGGCGGATGATCCGCGCCTTTTTCGAAAGCCCGCGCGTAATCGTCTGGCGTATCCACCAGCTTGCATAAGTGCTGAAGCGGTTGCCCATCGTGTAATCAAACTTATCGATGGCAATCATCAGCCCGACATTACCCTCCTGGATCAGATCGGAGAGGGGCAGTCCGTGGCCGTGATAGCGTTTGGCAATGCTGACCACAAGACGGGTGTTGGCACGCGCCATACGCCTGCGGGCGGCCTGCCCGTCAGCGGCGATCTCTTCAAGCAGCGATTCCTGCTCCCCGGTGAGCGTCGCTTCTTCCTCCAGAAAGCGTGACGCTTCACGCCCCCGTTCGATGCGCTTTGATAATGCAATCTCCTGATCGGCGGTGAGCAGTGGCTCGGTGGACATCTGGCGGAAATACATGCCGACCATGTCATCAACCGGCACATGGTCAATGTTCTCCGGCTCATCCAGCCGCCTCGTCGAATCAGTCCGATTCTTACGGTATTCCTGCAAAAAGGTTTTCAGGTCCTCATGTTTCATCTATCGTCACCCTTCTCTTCTTCGCCGTTTGGCTTCGCGACGCCGGATTCGACGCAGCGTTTTCTTCTTCTTCAGACGGCGGAGTTCGCTCTTGCTGACATGCCAGCGCTTCCGGCGGGCAGCAGTCAGCCTGCCGCTCCTGGCAACCGCCTTTCGAAAGCGTTTCAGCAGTTGGGCATCGCTTTCGCCTTGTCTACGTGCGACTCGTGTCAATGGTCTCACCTCCCTGATTAGATTGAGAATGATTGTGATGTAAGTTTGGAACGATCTTCACTGCTTATTGACTTGCGGTGCTGAGTGAAGGCAGCCAGGGCTTTAACTTCTTGATGAAATGTTGTATATCATCGCCAAAAGGAATGTAGGCATCGATTTTCCACCGGGTCATCCATTCGGGGACGGGTGGTTCAACACTGGTGATAACAACCGGGGTTGATGCCAGTTTGAGCTTGTTACGAAGGTGGTCGATAGCGGTATCTTCCTCCGCCAGTTGACAGATCATCACCAGTGAAGGTATGTGTTTGTTCAACAGTTTTGTTCCTTCGTCAACACTTGCCACACCTGCCGCGAGATATCCACGTGCGATCAAATTATCGACGTAGAGCCTCCTGCGATTGCGCTCTCTCGAAATGACAAGAACATACATTTAGATCGCTCCTGGGCGTATCATTCTTCCAGTTCGAACCCAATCTTGATGGTTGCCTGGAAACGTGCGACCTGACCATCTTCGATCCGGCCCCGCATCTCGATAACCTCAAACCAGCGCGTGTTACGGACGGTCTCGGCAGCTTTTTTAACCGCGCTCCGGATGGCATTGTCGATCGAGATCGGCGATGTACCGGTCACTTCAATCGACTTATAGACGCGGTCGGCAGTGGTAATACCTCCCATTGATTGGTTGGGCATAGTAGCTCCTGAAAATGATAAACGGCTTCAGTTCCTATAAACCGTAGCATCGGAGGTCTAAATAAGTTCCAAACCAGACCTAAATAGAATCTAAAAATGGGGGAGGTTGGCACCAGGTGGTGCCACTATCCGAAGAAGCGTTTCAAACGAGCAAGAATGTAAAGAGGGATTTACAGTGAAGTGCGGAATAGATAGCCTATGCCGGGGACGGTCTCAAGGAGATCGGCGTATTTCGAGCCGAGTTTGCTGCGTATGCGCCCGAAGTATATATAAAGGTAGTGGCTCTCGTCGTGGTATTCAGGCCCCCAGACCCGCGCAAGAAGCTCTCCGTGTTTAAGCACCGTTTCGGGGTTCTTCGCCAGCTCGGCAAGCAGTGCAAACTCGGTTCGTGTGAATTGTAAATCGACCCCACCGATTAAGACGCGCCGGGCGTCAAGGTCAATCAACAAATCGCCAACCTTGATCTGCCGGTCTGCCCCATCCTGACTGCCTGCCGCGCGCCTCATTACCGCCCTGACGCGGGCAAGCAGTGCCTCGTAGCTGAACGGCTTCGTGACATAATCGTCGGCTCCGGCATCGAGGGCGCGGATCATCAAGTCTTCCTCGTCATGAGCGCTGAGGACGATGATCGGTACATCCGATTGGGTGCGTATCCAGAGGCAGACATCGATACCACTCAAACCCGGCATAACAATATCGAGCAGTACAAGGTCGGGCAGCTGGTGCTTGATCGCGTCGATAGCTTTTGTCCCATCCGCCGCCACCCGAACAGTGTAGCCGCGCTTTTCGAGATTAACCCGGACGAGTTTCCGGATCGCAGGATCGTCGTCGACGACAAGAACATCAGACATTGTGTACCTCAACTTTCTGACAGCGTTTCGGAAACAACTTCAACCAGTCGATGGACGCTGACCGGCTTGACGAGCACCTCGACGATTTGCGGATAGCTTGACTCCTCGACACTATCAGCGACCCCTTCCGAGGCCGTCATCACGATTACCGGAATGCCTGAGATCGGCTGCTCCCGGGAGATGATCTCCAGTAGCTCCAGCCCCGACATCCCCGGCATCTTGATATCCAGGAGCAGGAGATCGGGGAGATCACGGCGCAGCCGCTCCAGACCGTCACGGGCATTGTCGACTTCTACGACATCATATCCCCGCGCAGTCAGGTTTACCACCACGAATTTACGGATGTTTGCTTCATCTTCGACTATCAGAACGGTTGTCATGATCGATCTAACTTTCACCAGAGTTTGAGACAGGCAGCGTGAACGAGATGGTAGTGCCCGGTTCGGAGCGATCTTGAATCCATATCTCACCGTCGTGTGCTTCGACGATGCCCTTGCAGATGGCAAGCCCCAGGCCCGCCCCTTTCTTATGGGTTTCTTTCGCCCGCGATCCACGTTGAAAGGCTTCGAACGCAATCATTCGTTCTTCTTCCGGGATGCCTGGCCCCTGGTCGGAGATATCGATTTGAACGTATCCGGGCTGCGGGCTGCTCGCGGTGACGATTACATCGGTCTGGGGCGGTGCATACTTGACCGCATTGTTCACCAGGTTGGTCAAAACCTGGGCAATGCGGCGCGGATCGGCATAGACCGATGGTAGACTCTCCGGGATATCGACTACAAGGTTATGGTTTGCAGTAAGGGTCTGAAACTGGGCCATTGCAATCGAGATAATATCATCGACCGGCTGTATCTTCCGCACCATCGTCAGCGTGCCCGATTCCAGGCGTGAGTGGCTGAGGAGATGCTCGATCAACTCGGTGAGTTTATCGGCTTCCTGGTTGATCGTCTCAATGAAGTCGCGCTGGCTGTCGGGTTCCCATTCCACATCGTCGGCCAGAAGCGTGGTGGCAAAGCCCTTGATCGAGGTCAGCGGGGTGCGCATTTCATGCGAGATCGTCGCCAGGAGCTTCAGCTTGTGGTCGTTGGCTTTCTCTGCCTGCTGTCGCGCCCTGGCCTCGGCTTCGAGCAGCAGCATGGTATAGATCGCCACCGCCGCCTGATCGAACAACCCGTGAACATGGGGAATCAGGCTGCCGTCGATAGGTTCGCCATAGTTGACGACAAGCGTACCGTAGCGTTTGCCACCGGCGACCAGCGGGTAGAGCACAAGCCCGACCGCCCGATCCCGGTCGAACAGGGCGGACGGCATCTGGTTGAATCGCTCGTTCTGCCGGGCATCTTCGATGACTGTAGGGGAGCCGCGCCAGAACAGATCGAGCAGCGTCCCGTCTTCAAGGTCGAAATGTGCGTCAGCCTGATCGAGATCGGGCCACCCGGCCAGAACCGTCACCGATCCGGGTGCCGTCTCCTCCCAGGGACGGTCGAAAACGACAATGGCGATCCGCACCGCCGCATCCAGGTACCGGTTCGCCAGCAGCGCGCTCAATACGTCGTCGGGAATTCGGGCCATCCCGATGGTACGGCTGATGGTTGTTTCGTCGACTGTTTCTTCAAGGGCCGATGCCAGAGTCGACTCCCCTCTGAAGTCAGTCTGACCGTGCTCCTCGAACGCTTCACGGACATGGGCCAGCGTCTCTTTCCACGCCGACTGCCTGTCCGGGGGGGCTTCGATGACGGTCAGCGTTGTGCGGATGACTTGGCTCAGTTCGTCCAGCAGTGCTTGTTGAGATGCGGAAAGCTCCCCGAACTGCTGCCAGAATTGATCGAGCCACTGCAATATTGTTTCGACTTCTGTCGTGTCGTGATGCATCTGTCCCCATCCCCATCAATAAGGCATATAGCCTGATTATACAGGACCGACCACCGATAAAACGGCTGCCGGAGTGAGATTTAGGTTTTGTTTAGATTCGTTTTGGGATTTTTATAGAGGTCGCGTGCTACCCTGAGACAAAACAATCAAAGTGTCCTGGGAGGAATATATCTTGAATCAAACGCTGCGTATTATCATCGGCATCTTCATCATTCTACATGGGCTTGTCCACCCGATCATGGCCTTGGTTCCCCAGCCAATAGAGGATTTAAAAAACGAGGCACCGATCATCGGCGGATTCTGGACAGAGTCCTGGCTCCTGGGCAAAGGCCCGGCAGTCAAAACGACGATCTATGTGATGGCAGCACTGGCGGCGCTGGTGCTGCTTGTGGCAGGGATCGGCCTGATAGGATCGCATCCCTGGGCAAAACCTGTGTTGATCGCTGGGGCGGGCCTATCACTCCTCCTGCTGCTGCTTTTCTGGAATCTGTACCTGGTGGTGGGCGTGCTGATCGATCTGATCATTCTGGGCCTGACGTTCTGGACTTCCCTGCTGCCAACGTAAGCTGAAACACGATATACAAGGAGAAGCATATGACAGAACTTGACTTTACGATTGAATTCAACAGTGACGTAACTGAAGGAAGAATAGAGGTCGAACTGTTCGAGGAAGCCGACGGTCGGCTGCGCGACTTGGCTGCCGGGCACAATGACCTGACCGGCGCGGCGATCAATATCCGGACGCCCGCACACGGCGAGACGCCACCGCTTTTCTCCGCCACGGTCGTCGTCTATTCACGACCAGAGAACATTGTTGCAACCGAGAAAACCCCCGAGCTGAATGGTGCGCTCAAAGGCGCCCTGGATGCCGTCGAACGGCAGGTTCGCGAGAAGCGGAATAAATTCCGCAGGCATTGGGAGCAGCCAGAAGGCGATCCGGCGATTCAGGAGATCGCAGCGGTTGAAGCCACCGAAAAAGAAAACATTGATAGATAAGCGCGAATATAGATTCTTTTTAGGCCGTGTTTTGAACTTTTTTAGCCGGTCGTGGCTACGATGGATGTAATTGTTAGCAAAGTATCAAACAGAAAGAAGGAGTAATGACTGTACGAGCACTGATGATCTGGTTAGTGATTGGCCTGATCGCCGGTTGGCTGGCAGGAATACTGGTAAAGGGACGCGGATTCGGATTGGTCGGTAACATCATCATTGGGCTTATTGGCGGATTTATCGGCGGTTATGTATTCGGTGCGCTGGGAATCTTTGCGGCGGGCGTGTTAGGCGAAATCATTACCGCGCTGACGGGTGCCGTCATTTTCCTGGCGATCGTAATGGCACTGCGGCGAATCTAGCCTGCTGCCTGATACTTACCCCGAACGACCGCGAAGCGATGAAACGAGGAAACAGATCGAATGCAGATACACTTTTCCGATAAACCCAATCAATTCTACCTGGGGGCAAAAACCGACCCGGAGACGCACGAGATCATACCGGACGAACCGGTTTATTATGATGCCAACGACCTGACCACGCACGGGATCATCCTTGGAATGACCGGCAGCGGGAAATCGGGGCTGGCGATCACGCTGCTGGAAGAAGCCGCCCTGAGCGGCATCCCGCAGATAATCATCGATCCCAAGGGGGATATCACCAATATGCTGCTCGCCTTTCCAGAGTTCAGCGTTGAGCATTTCAAGCCCTGGGTCAATCCGCAGGATGCCGGAGAAGCCGGGATCGAGGCTTTTGCCCGGCAGGAAGTTGAGAAATGGAAAGCCGGGATCGAACGTTGGGGGATGACCCCTCAGCGTATTCAGGAATATCGACGCTCCGCGCGTTTCAGTATCTATACCCCCGGCTCCGAGGCCGGACTGCCGATTAGCATTGTCGCCTCGTTTGCGGCTCCATCGGAAGGCTGGCCGGGCAACGAGGAAATCCTGCGAGAGCGGATCACCGGGATCGTCACGGCGATCCTGGCCCTGATCGGCAAAGAGTCCGATCCGGTAGAAGACCCGGAGCATATCCTGCTGGCCAACATTTTTGAATATCACTGGCGGCAGGAGATGGATGTATCCGTCGAACAGCTTATTCTCAACGTGCAGGACCCACCCTTTACTAAACTGGGTGTGATGGATATAGACACTGTGATCGCCGAGAAGGATCGGATGGAACTGGCAAAGCAGCTCAACCAGATGATCGCCGCCCCCGGCTTTCAAAGCTGGCTGGTCGGCGAGCCGGTCGATATTCCATCGCTGCTCTATACCGAAAACGGCGACTCGCGTGTGACGATCTTCTACGTCGCTCACCTGAACGATGCCGAGCGGCAGTTCATTATCACCCTCTTATTGGAAAACATCCTGGCCTGGATGCATTCGCTGTCAGGGTCAGCCGGGCTGCGGGCGCTGCTCTATATCGACGAGATGTTTGGGATGTTTCCCCCTTATCCCTACAACCCGCCCACCAAAGACCCGATCATGCGCCTGTTGAAGCAGGCCCGCGCATTGGGCGTTGGAGTCTTGATGGCAACCCAGAACGCCAAAGACCTCGATTACAAAGGGCTGACCAATGCAGGCACCTGGTTTGTAGGCAAACTGCAAACCGACCATGATCGCCAGCGTGTTTCAGAAGGGCTGGATGTGGTTGATCGGACCTCGGCTTCATCGTTGGATGTGAGCCGGATCGAAGATCTGATCGGGCAGTTGAATCTGCGCGAATTTGTCGTCCACAACGTCCATAATCCGGAAACGCCCTATCTGATGCATACTCGCCATGCCATGTCCTACCTGCGCGGCCCGCTGACTCGCCCACAAATCGAAACCCTGATGGCAAACCAGCGTGACCTGGATAAACCTGCTCGGCCAGCCCATCGCTCGGTCCGCTACCTGGAGGGACCGTCATCTGAAATGCGTGGCCGGACGGGGCGGAGGCTGGCCCGCGGGAAGTCAGAGACGAACGGCCCGGTCTATGGAGGCCAGCAGATTGAAACGAGTGTACCATCGGTGCCACTGACACTGGATGAGGCCCCACCGGGATTTTTACCGGTGCGCCCGGCACTTTCCAAAGACGTCAAAGAATACTTCCTGCCGGTTGATTTTACTGCGGACCAGACCCTTAAAGATTGGCGGCGGCGGATCGACCCGGCGCTGATGGAGGGTCGCAGAAAGAGCCGCCTGCTATACCGTCCATCACTGCTGGCCCAGCTTTCGGTTCAGTATACGCACCGGCCAACTCATTCAGTAGAAAAAGTCTGGTATGCCTTCATCATTCCCGATCTATCGATGTTGGAGCAGCCTACGCTGGAGTGGGGCGATTATCAGGCTGAGCCCTTCGATCTGAACGCACTGGAACTACGCCCGCATCGCCGGGCTTACTACGGTGATCTGCCCCGGTCGCTGACGACACATTCCGGTTTTGCTGAGATACGCCGCAATCTGCTTGATTGGGTTTACGAACATTTCCGACTGACCGTCTATCACAATCCCGCGCTTGATATCTATAACGCATTGGACGAATCGCGTGCGGCTTTTGTCGAGCGGATGAAAAACGAAGCCCGCCGTCGTCGGGAAGCTGAACTTGACAAACTTGTACGACGCTATGATCGGAAATTCGACCGGTTGGAAGATCGCGCCACAGGCAAAATCAGCCGTATCGACTCGGAGGAAAATGAATTGGAGGCGCGTAAGCAGGAACAGTTGTTGAGTTCTGGCGAGTCGGTGCTGCGCCTGTTGAAAGGCAGCCTGTTTGAAACCGTCTCCCGGATTGCACGTCTGCGTCGGTACAGTACACAGACTGACGAACGGATCGAGGTGCTGGAAGAAGACCTCCAGCAAATCATGGACAATATTGACGAAACCGAGGCCGAGATGGATCAGGAGATCGAGGCCATTCAGAATAAATGGGCGGCGGCAGTTAGGCAAATTGAAGAAGTGCCGGTCACCCCCAATAAGAACGATATCGTACCGCACTTGTTTGGGATCGGGTGGGTGCCGCACTGGCATATCAAATCGAGCCACCGGGCAGTGATTTTACCCGCTTCCCGGTCAGGATTAGCTTCCCGGCAGATGCAGTTAAACAGTCAGGTGCGAGTATTGGCCTGAGAAAGGTTATCAAATGGAAGACACATATACGTTTACAGCAAGAAGTGAAATCGACCCGGCGCATGTGGCGACGTTTACCCTACACAACAGGACTCTGTCCGTAGGTATAGGCCCGGCGCTTGAGCACATCGAACGGTTTGTCGAAGCCGGTGAGGATGACGCAGACGCGTCGATCAGTCCGATCCTGAAACCGGCAACCGTCCGCGTGATGCAGTACGCTGGGCAGGAATTCGATATCAACGACGTGGAGGTGCAGACCTCCGAAGACGACAACGACCTGTCGGTGCGCTTATGGACACGGGCAGGCGGCCTGCGCTTGGCACCGGTGATTTTTAAATGGGAGGCCGTCGACAACCCGAAAGCGGCTAGTGCCTTTGCAGACGAGATCGACCGGCGTAAAAAATCGACACCGCATCCGGGCCGGTTTGCCGGGCTGCCCGACTACTGGGCCACCTGGCTGATCGGCGGCCTGCTGTTGATCCTGCTGATCGGGAGCCAGCGGCGGGATAAGGTCGAATCGACGGCATGAACTGACACACCAATAACAACTTTGAAGGGATAAGTGATGATGAAAAAGAAACTATGGAAGATATTGACCATCCTCGGCGTCATCCTGCTGGCAGGCGTGCTGACCACGCCGTCGCTGGCGCAGGATGATGAACCGGAAACGCCTGGCGAGACGCTCTGGTATGCACGTTACTATAACAATACTGCATTGAGCGGCGACCCTGTCTTGAGCCGCAATGAGGTTGGCCTGAACTACAACTGGGGTGATGGCTCCCCGGCGGACGAAGTCAGCGACGACAATTTCTCCGTCCGCTGGACGAACTATCTAAACGCCCCCGCCGGGCTATACCAGTTCACCGTCCGCAGTGATGACGGAGTCCGCGTATGGGTGAAAGATGAATGGATCATCGATGAGTGGAGCCAGCACGATACGACCACCTTCATCGGGTATAAGGAAATCAGCGGTGACCAGACCGAGGTTGTTGTGGAATACTTCGAGGCGGAGGGCGATGCTGATATTGAATTGACGTGGGCACGGATCGATGCAAATCCGCTGCCGGACAGGGTCGAACAAGAACTTCCGGGCGAGACTCTCTGGTATGCACGCTACTACAACAATGTCCTGTTGAGTGGTATACCGGTACTGACTCGTAGCGAAGTTGGCTTGAATTACAACTGGCGCGATGGTTCCCCGGCTGAAGGGATCAATGCCGATTACTTCTCGGCCCGTTGGTCAAACATCCTGGAAGTACCGGACGGTCTCTACCAGTTCACCGTCCGCAGTGACGACGGAGTCCGTGTCTGGGTTGAAAATGAGTGGATCATTGATGCCTGGACGCAGCAGGATACAACCACCTTTATCGCCTACAAGACGATTACCGGTGGACAGGCCGATGTCATCGTCGAGTATTTCGAGTTGTGGGGCGATGCCGATATTGAACTGAGTTGGAAGTTGATTGATGCAGACGCGGTACCTGATCCTGATGCCGAGCTGGAGTCGGCAACTCTCTGGCCGGATAGCGGCCCGGCAGGCACAGTCGTCAACCTGTCCGCCGATGGATTCACACCGAGCACGACGGTCAAGATCGGTGTCGGTCGGGAGGGATCGGAGTATGATTTTGTCCAGTACGCGGTCACATCGTCAACAGGAATGGTGAGCACCAAAGTCGTCATCCCAACATATGCCGATCCACTCGAAAGCTGGGTGGTTGCCGTGGAAACGTTGAATAAGAAGGAACAGGCGGTTAGCAATGTGTTTACCGTAACAGAGTTTGCGGTTGTCGATGACGAATGCGGCACAACCTATACCGTTCGTCCGGGTGATACGCTGGATGATATCGCCGAGAAATGTGACACGACACTCGCCGCGTTGGTCGGTGCGAACCCCTGGATCGGCGATCCGGGCGTACTGGATGTTGGCTGGATACTGTACCTTCCAGAGGAATTTGAAGAAACCCCGACGGCTGTGCTGGCTCCCGACAGCGGCAGCGCGGGCCGGGACATCACGTTGAGTGTGGATGGTTTCGTCCCCTACGCCCCGCTGAATGTGGCGCTGCGATCCGTTGACAATACTGCTGCCTCATGGGCAGATGAGGTAGATGCCAATGCCGACGGGTCGATCCGGATCGACGTGCGTATTCCGGCCTCAGCCCTGCCCAGCGAGGGCTGGGTAGTCGATGTTGAGAATCCCCGCACTGGGATCACGACAACGTCGAATAGTTTTGTGGTCACTGAATAACCAAACGACCTTGAAATGAGAAGTGGGAGGCGGATAGCTGATTCCACATTAGACGTTTGGTGTTGAACACACAATCCCATCAGGGAAATCTCTGGCGGGATTGTGTGTTTTTGTAGAGGCTGCAAAACCACGCCCAATTATCCCCGCTGTTTTTTTAGGAGATCGTTCTCTATCACTTTTGGGAGTACGAATATAATGGATAAGATATGTCCGAATAATGTATAATAATATTGGTATTGAAGAAATTTTTCACAATCAAGGAAGGTTATAAAGGGCATTGAATACTTGAAAGATGAACATGCCGGCACGACGATAAACCGAATAGTCATTATCGGCGCAGGGTTTGGCGGGTTGCGGGCAGCCAAGACGTTGCGCAATACCGGTCTCGACGTACTTCTTATCGATCGACAGAACTATCATCTATTCCAGCCTCTTCTGTACCAAGTTGCCACTGCCAGCATTGAGCAAGAGGCCATTGCCTATCCAATTCGTGCCATCATTCGCAGTTGGGATGGCGTGCGCTTCCGTATGGCGGAGGTGACCGACCTTGACCTCGATAGGAGGAGGGTCATAACCGAGGATGGAGCAGTCGACTACGATATGCTGATCGTTGCTGCTGGGGCTGCTACTAACTTTTTTGGCATCCCATCCATCGAGCAGCATGCCCACGAACTCAAGTCGCTGCAGGATGCCGTTGATCTGCGCAACCGGGTACTGAGCCTCTTTGAGCAGGCCACACTCGTCATGACGGACGCAGAACGTCGTGCGCTTTTGACCTTCGTAGTGGTAGGCGGCGGCCCTACCGGCGTTGAGTTTGCCGGGGCACTGGCTGAACTGGTGCGCAATGTACTGGGAAAAGACCACACGGAGGAGATAGTCGGCGCAGCGCGGATTGTGCTGGTTGAGATGCTCGATACAGTGCTGACTCCCTATGAGCGTGATCTTCGCGAATATGCTGTCGAACGGCTGGAGCACCTTGGCGTAGAAGTGCGATTGGGCGCTGCAGTCGAGGCAATGGACGGTACCCGTGTGTATCTCAGTGATGGGAATGTCATCCCGTCACACACGCTGCTGTGGATGGCGGGTGTGCAGGCTGCATCCATCACCAGGGCGATTCCGGTCGACAAAGAACGCGGTGGGCGTGTACCGGTAGATGAGTATTTACGGTTGGTCGATTACCCTGATGTCTACATCGTAGGCGATATGGCCTACGTTGAAGATGAAGCAGACAATCCACTGCCTCAGATGGCGCCAATCGCCATCCAGCAGGGGGAGTACGCCGCAAAGAATATCCTCGCCCACCAGACTGGTGAGATCGCTGCCGCATTCGCCTATAATGATAAAGGCAAGATGGCCGTCATCGGGCGTGGACACGCCGTTGCGCACGCTTTGGGTCTGAAATTGCGCGGCGTGATCGCCTGGCTGGCCTGGTTGGCGCTGCACCTGATGATGCTGATAGATTTTCGTAATCGGCTAGTGGTGCTTGTCAATTGGGCCTATGACTACTTACTGTTTGAGCGGAAAGTCAGGCTCATTACTGGACATAACGTCGGCTCACTACCTGGCACGACGGTCGAAGCTGCGCCTAGCGACGAACGTCTACCTGCCGTTGATGTGATGGATATTTCCACCTGACCGGATATTGGAATCTCGCGGTTGTCTTTCCCGCACACTAATCGCATCCACGTCGTTTGACAGAGGGTGAGCGATCCGCCCCAAATACCGGTGTCGCCGCTTGTCAAACAAGGCTATAATTGAACAATGTCAACGTCCGTTTTAGCCACTAAGTTGTACATACCTCCTGTTCGACCTGAAACGGTCTCCCGACCACGTCTTATTGAACTGCTAAATGAGGGTATACACCGCCAGCTTACTCTGATATCAGCTCCGGCTGGGTTTGGGAAGACGACGCTGGCCAGCGAGTGGGTTGCAGGCAGCGATCGACCAGCGGCCTGGCTGTCGCTGGAACAGGGAGACAGCGCCCCAACACGCTTTGTGACTTACATCATTGCTGCTTTACAAACCATTGCGCCGGCTGTGGGAGAGGGGCTATCTGAACCACTCCAATCCTCGCAGTCGGCACCTTCTGAATCGACCCTTACAGCTTTGCTCAACGATATCGCCGCTGTGCCGGAGGATTTCATCCTCGTCCTGGATGATTACCATCTCGTCGATGCCCATCCGGTTGAGGCTGTGCTCAGCTTTCTGCTCGACCACATGCCCCCGCAGATGCATCTGGTCATCACCACTCGCGAGGACCCTCAACTCCCCCTGGCAAGGCTGCGTGCCCGGAGCCAGTTGGTTGAATTACGGGTCAAAGACTTGCGTTTCACACTCTCCGAATCCGCTGAATTTATGAATCAGATGATGGGCCTGGGCCTCACATCCAGGCAAATTGCTTCGCTGGAGGCGCGTACAGAGGGCTGGATTGCAGGTCTCCAGTTGGCTGCACTCTCTATGCAAGGGCAGGAAGATATCCCCGGCTTCATCAGGGCTTTCGCAGGCGATAATCGGTATGTCGTTGATTACCTGGTCGAAGAGGTTCTAAAGTGTCAGCCTGAGCATATTCGACGTTTCTTGCTCCAGACTTCCATCCTCACCCGGATGAGCGGCCCATTATGCGATGCCGTTACCGGGCAGGAGAATAGCAGTGAGATGCTGCAAACCCTGGAGCAAGCAAACCTGTTTGTTGTCCCACTGGATGATCAACGCCACTGGTATCGCTACCATCACCTTTTTGCCGATGTTCTCCGCGCGCACGCGATGGAAGAGTACTCGGAACAACTGCCCGAACTGCATATGCGGGCAAGCCGGTGGTTCGAAGACAACGATTCGTCGGTCGATGCGATCTGCCACACACTTTCTGCAGGTGATTTCGAGCGGATGGCAAATCTCATTGAACTGGCCTGGCCTGAAATGGATGGCAGCTACCAGACGACTCTGTGGCTCAGTCTGGCGAAGGCACTCCCGGAAGAATCGATTCATATCAGGCCGGTGCTCAGTGTTGACTATGCCTGGGCGCTGTTGCAGCATGGGGAGATGGATACCGCCAACTCATTTCTCACAAAAGCGGAGCAGTTGTTGAATGCCGCCTCGGATGCGGGCGCGCATCCCGATGTTCAGACAGTTGAGTTGATTGTAGCGGACCAAGAACAGTTCCGGGTGCTTCCGGCTGTCATCGCAGCCGCTCGCGCCTATCATGCCCAGGCGCTCGGCGATGTGCCGGGTACCGTGACGTATGGTCAGCAGGCGCTCGATCTCTTACCAGAGGAAGACTGTTTCCGGCGCGGCGTTGTCGCTGCACTTCTGAGTATGGCTTATTTTACTATCGGAGAACTGGAGAAAGCCCACCGTATTCTCAGCAAGGGCATGGAGAATCTGATCACTGCCGGGAATATCCTTTCTGCGCTCCGGGGCACCTATACCCTGGCCGATATCAGGTTAGCGCAGGGCCGCCTGCGCGAGGCGATCAGTACTTATGAAAGTTCGTTGCAGCTTGCTTCGGAGCAGGGCGATCATGTTCTGCGGGGAACGGCAGACCTGTTCTTGAGGTTAAGTGAACTACATTACGAACAGGCTAATTTTGATATCGCCGCTGAGACCATGCAGAAGGCCGAGGAACTGGGCGAGCAGGATGCATCTCCACATTGGCAGTATCGTCTGCGCCTCGCTCAGGCGCGGATCAGAAAAGCCCAGGGTGATCTGGACGGTACGCTCGATCTATTGAACGAGGCCGAGCATCTGTATGTCCCAACCCCTGTCCCGGATGTACATCCTATCGCGGCGGCGAAGGCCCGATTGTGGATAGCAAAGGGTAACCTGGCTGAAGCTCAGGGTTGGGCGCGAGAACACGGGCTGTCTGCTGATGGCGAACTCAGCTACCTGCGTGAATTCGAGTACATTACCCTAGTAAGATTATTCATCGCCCGGTATCGAATCGACCGGGCAGAAGGCGATCTTCACGAGGCCCAGAGATTGCTGATGCGGCTCCAGGAAGCGGCGGAGGCGGAGGGACGAACCGGCAGCGTGATCGAAATCCTGGTGCTGCAAGCCCTCGCATACGAGGCTCAAGATGATATCCCGGCAGGGCTTGGTTTGTTGGAACGTGCCCTGAAACTGGCTGAACCGGAGGGCTATGTCGGGCTGTTTGTCGACGAAGGGCCGCCAATGCTTCGGCTGTTGTCTGAAGCTTCCCGGCAGGGAATAATGCCCGATTATACAGGTAAACTGCTGGCTGCCTTTGGCGTGAATGGACAACAGGATGGTGACCGTTCGACTGGGCCTATCGTTCAACGGCTCATCGATCCGCTAACCGACCGCGAACTCGAAGTACTGAACCTCATTGCCCAGGGGCTGTCGAATCGTGAGATTGCCGAGCAGCTTTTCCTCGCTTTACCCACAGTGAAGGGCCACAATCGCATCATCTACAGCAAACTGGGAGTCCAGCGTCGCACCGAGGCGGTCGCCCGTGCCCGTGAACTTGGCCTGTTGTAGTTTCAACGTAGCTTGATGTCAGGGTTGTAGAGCCTCCACTGTTACCCCAACTGGCATGGCAATACCTCCAAACAATACTTTAGTATCTTCACATCCACGCTGTGATGTCGATATGCTCCCTTTACACTGAAGCTGAAATGTAAAAAAGGATATAGATGATGTCACGTCGCGGGCGAGTGGTTCTTACTGTATTTGCAGTGCTCCTGGTTGCCGTGTTGGTTGCGAATATACGGGTCAAGGAACCGGCGGACGAGTTTGATGTCAGCATTGCCACTTCTCTGCCCTACAGTCTACCCGGCCCGCATTCGGTGGGGACACGCGCGCTTACCATCGACGGTGAACCACCGCTCGAAATCACCGTATGGTATCCGGCATTAATGGACGATAGCCGCGAAAAGGCAGTCAAATATGCTTATGAAATGAAGATGTTCGATCCCCTTGGAGCAGTCTCATTTGCCACTTATAAAGGCATTGCGGTTGCTGATGCATCCTACGATCTTGTCGACAGCCCCTACCCCCTGGTGATCCTCTCCCCGGGTTTTTCAATTGGATCGTCGACCTATGCCTGGGAAGCTGAACATCTCGCCTCATATGGATTTGTCGTCATTTCGCCTGAGCACCCGGAGCAGCTCGACCCGGAGAATGAGTTGTGGCAGCAGGCTATCACCCGTCCGCAGGATATTCTGGCTGTGCTTGCCTATGTAGACGAGCAGGTGAGTTCAGATGGCATATTTGAAGGGCTGATCGATACTGAACTGGTGACCGTCGTCGGACACTCCTATGGCGGATACACGGCACTGGCCGCGGCGGGGGCGCAAATCGATACCGAGGGCTTTGAAGCGCATTGCGAGCATGTTCGCGAAGTAGACGATCCCAGTGCCTGGCTGTGTGACGATCTCCTGCCCCACATGGCCGATATGGCCGCATTGGCTGGCCTCGACTTTGTCCCGGAAGGGCTATGGCCTGCCTGGGCCGATCCGCGTGTGGATGCCGTTGTGTCGATGGCCGGTGACGCTTTCTTCTTCGGGCAGGCTGGCCTGGCTGCCATCGATGTGCCGGTGATGGTAATTAGCGGAACCGCCGATGTCGATTCGCCCTATATGTGGGGCACGTACCCGACCTATGAATATGTCTCCAGCCCGGCAAAGGTGAGAATTGCGTTGACTGATGCCGAGCACATGATTTTCACCGCTCCCTGTCAAAGCATGCCCCTGTTTATGAAGCCCATCTCTAGCGAATTCTGCACTGATCCCGGTTGGGACAGGAACTATGCGCACGCACTGGTCAACCACTTCATGACCGCGTTCCTTCTGGCGGAACTCAAGCAGGATGCCGGGGCCGCCAACGCACTGGCCCCCGATGTAATCGATCTACCGGATATGACATACGAAGCAGAAGGTTATTAACCTGATGAGCAGGGAAGTGTGAATGATGCCTGTTTTTGAGCTTCGCGTGGTATTGACCGTTGACGACTTCAATCGAGTGGCTGCTTTTTACCGCGATGGTTTGGGCTTAGATCCCGGCGAGTTATGGACGGACAAAGGCTTTGGACAGTTGTTCCGTGCAGGCCGGGGCACCCTGGAAATCTTCGATGAGGACTATGCCGGTTCGGTCGATGAGTTGGAAGTGGGCGAACGGGTCAGCGGGCCGATCCGGTTTGCCTTCGAGGTGCCCGATGTACAGGCAGCATTGAAACGAGCCGTTGACTATAGGGCTGTGGTTGTTCACGAACCCGTCCTGACACCCTGGAATCATCTGAATGCGCGTATCCAATCACCCGAAGGTTTACAGATCACGCTGTTCCCGGTCATGTCCGCAGCCGCCGACTGATCGTTTTTGTTCTCGCAGGGTATCGGCAGCGCATATCAAAAAACAATACCCTTGATCAATACTTTAGTATCTTCACGACAATACCCGCTGCCAGCCATACTCTCTGTACATTCGATAAGTGGACAGATTATTGCATCGGTCACGACAGGTGAAGAGGTATGTCAGACAAACACAATCCCCAGATGGATATAGACGAACCGGTGACTTACCAGATCAGAGTCAAGGGTCATCTGGCATCCCATTGGGAGGAGTGGTACGGCGACATTACCATCACCCTGGAAGAGGATGGCAGTACGCTTTTGACCGGTACTGTGGCCGATCAGGCTGCGCTGCACGGCTTGCTGCGAAAGGTGCGAGATTTGGGTCTGATACTCCTCTCGGTCAGTCTCGTTCAACCCGGTCAGACGGATGATCAAGATGTCGGGCTGTAGTTGTGGTGTGTGGGAAGGAAGGGGCTTTGAAGAAATTCTAACCGCGTTCAGCCGCCAGAAATGAAAAAACGCAACGGCTTTTTTGTTCGCTTTTAATCTGACAATAACCACCTGTATTGTATAAAAGGAGACTCGCAATGAATACAGAAAAACGACGCGCACGCATCACCGGTGTTCTTTATCTCGTTATCTTCTTCGCCAATATGTTCGCTTATTTCTTTGTCGCAGACAGCCTGAACGAACCCGGTAACGCCACCGCGACGGCCAATAACATCATGGCCGCTGAAGGACTGTTCCGCGCGGGGATCGTCAGCTATTTGCTGGTGTTCTTGAGTGACTTAGGTGTGGCCGTATTGCTGTACATCCTACTCAAACCGGTCAACAACACACTGTCATTGGTTGCGATGATCGCCAGGCTGCTCCAGACGGCTATCACCGGCGTCAATATGATCAACTATTTCTTCCCTTTGCTGCTGCTGAGTGGCGCCGATTACCTGACCGTGTTCAACCCCGATCAACTGAACGCCCTCGTGCTGCTGTTCCTCAATGTGCATCATTACGGCGTGCTGATCTCAGAAGTGTTCTTCGCCCTGGCTCTGATTTCGGGAGGCTATCTGGTTTATAAGTCGGAGTTGTTTCCCGGTATCTTTGGCATCCTGATGGTTATCGCTGGTGCAGGCTATGTTTTGGATAGTTTCGGTATATTCCTGATGCCCGCGGCTGAGGCGATCATCGCCCAGATCATTATCATAACAGCAGTTGGGGGCGAACTGCCGTTTACCCTTTGGCTGTTGATCAAAGGTGTCAAGGACCCACAATCCACATCCGAGGGCACACTCGCCGCCGAAGGAGCAATGGCCAGATAAGCTCTCTTGTAGAAGATACCTTTTCCGGGGCTGAGACGAAATCACTATCGACGAAGCCCCGGAGAAGATCGACTGCCCCAGTTGAAACAATCCAGATTCTGAGAAGGCTGATTGTTGATGAAAGCAATTCTCACCACGAAATATGGATCACCCGATGGCCTCCAGCTGCAAGAGGTAGCCCGGCCCATCCCCGCTGATGACGAGGTATTGATAAGAGTTCACGCGGCGACGGTAACCGCCGGGGATGTCATGCTGCGCAAGCTCACGTTTCCACTGTCGATGGTCATGCAGGTGATGGGCATCCCGCGGAAGAAAACACCGGGACATGAATTTGCCGGAGAAATCGAAGCAGTTGGCAAAGACGTGACCCAATTCAAGAAAGGCGATCAGGTATTTGGAACCACCACCGGGCTGCGAGTCGGTGCCAATGCCGAATATGTCTGTCTGCCGGCGGAAGGAAAATCAGGCGTAATGGCGTTGAAGCCCGTCAATCTATCCTTCGAGGAATCAGCGGCCATCCCTGTCGGTGGTATGACCGCTCTATATCTTCTAAAGAAGGCTCGAATCCAGAGCGGGCAAAAGGTTCTGATTGTCGGTGCATCGGGGAGTGTCGGGTCCTATGCGGTACAGCTTACGAAGCATTTCGGTGCAGATGTCACCGGGGTATGCAGCACGGCGAATGTCGACATGGTGACATCGTTAGGCACCGACAGTGTGATTGACTACATCCAGGAGGATTTCACCCAGAATGGTGAAAGCTATGACATTATCTTCGATGCGGTAGGCAAGATATCGCAATCACAATGCAAAGATTCCCTTTCGGGAGGCGGCATCTTTGTTTCAGTCCAATCTACAACAAAGGAATCAATCGACAACCTGTTGTTTCTCAAAGAACTTGCCGAAGCGGGTGCGATCAAGCCTTTCATCGATAGGCGCTATCCGTTGGAGCAGGTCGCTGAGGCGCACCAGTATGTCGAAACGGGCCGCAAGAGGGGCAATGTTGTCATCAATGTAGTGCAAAACGACAGGTAATAGTAAAGGAAGAATACAAAATGAACTCACCTAAAAGAACAGCAAGAATTGCAGGAATACTGTATCTGGTAATCACCGTCGCAGCCATTTTTGCCCATTTCTATGTTCCCGGCGAACTGATTGTCGAAGGAGATGCAGCCACCACGGCTCAGAATATCATTGCCTCTGAATCACTGTTTCGGATTGGCATGATCGGTAGCGAACTGGTTGTCCTGCTGAGCGAAATCGTACTATCTATCGTTCTATACGTTTTGCTCAAACCGGTCAATAAAACTCTGTCACTGATAGCGGCTGTTTCGCGCCTGGCCATGACCACCATCCACGGTCTCAATCTGTTGAACTACTACTTTGTTCTACAGATCCTGAATGGCGGGGATTATCTGGCTATCTTTAGCCCTGATCAGATTAACGCCCTGGTGTCGCTCTTCCTCGACGCACACAGCTATGGGTTCTCGATCGGCATTGCCTTCCTGGTTCCGCATGTTCTAATCCTGGGTTACTTGATTTTCGAGTCAGGATATTTCCCCAAGGTTCTGGGTATTCTGTTCCTGCTCGCTGGAATTGGATATCTGATTGACACGACGGGCTTACTGCTGGTATCAGGATACGAGACAACGCCGGGCATCATCGCCATGGTCATCGCAGTTGCAGAGATCGCATTCCCTGTCTGGCTTTTGGTCAAAGGTGTCAAAATCGACCGGTGGCAGCAGCGCACCCTTGCGCCTGAAGCTGCTTAAATACTCAACCCCAGAAACATTTCCGAGTCTGGATCTCTGAATACTAATGGTGATCCGGACTCGGAGACGTAAATGTCCACAAATGAAAGAATGAGTTACCTCCTGAACAGATTAGCACTTTGAGTTTTCAATGTCAGCCTGTACTGGAAAGTGAGGAGTAGAAAAGGTATGCAAGATATCAATAAGACTCGTGCAGTGAAAATCCTTCGAATAGTCATGCCCATCGTTGCGGTAGTCAGCTTCGTGATATTTGCGCCCTTGGCAGCAATAGCGGTATGGGTACAACCCTTACCTGATACAGTGCAAGGACAGCTGGATGATGCGATTGAGCATGACCTTGACGGTATCATCGTATATGTAGATCAACCGGGTGAAGCCCCGGCTCTTTACGCTGCTGGCTGGAAAAACAGGGCGGAACAGGTGCCAGCCGATCCACAAGCATTGTTCAAGATTGGCAGTATCAGCAAGTTATACATCGCTGCCGCTACCGCCAAACTGGTCAGCGACAGGACCTTGTCGCTGGATGACACGCTGGCTGATTACCTGCCGGAATATGAAGGCAGGATCGAAAATGCAGATGAGATCACCCTGAGAATGATGCTGCAGCATCGCAGCGGCATCCCTGATTTCATTGACCATCCCGAATACCCCTGGTTCGAAACACTGCCGGATATCAGCGCCTATCTTGCGTTTGCTTTAGATGAACCCGCGGTTTTTGAACCGGACAAGCGTTATCGTTATTCCAATACGAACTATCTGTTGATCGGCGAAATCCTCGATAAGGTTCTGGGTTACAGCCACCATCAATACATTCATGACGAAATCTTGCAACCTCTTGGTCTGACCCATACGTACAGTCTGCTTAGCCAGGTCGATTCTATAGAAGCTGTCAGCAGCGGGTACCACTATGAGGTTGAGCCGGACCTAAAGGAACTCGATCATATAGCTCCAGGTGGGTCCATGATCGCGACTGCGGAAGACGTGGGGATATTCCTGAGAGCCTTAAATGATGGCTCGTTGTTAAATGATGAAGAGCAGGCTATTTATTCCTCGATTTATGAATATGAACATACCGGCTGGGTGCCGGGATACCAGAGTATCGTGCGCTACTACCAGGACACTGATACGGTTGTCGTGCAGTTCGTGAACTCCACCGGTGGAGACACGGAGGCGGTATCAAATATCGTGTTTAACCGTATTGTCCGAATATTGCGAAGGTATTCATAGCCAACATTTTAATTTACAATGATGGTATGTATCACGAAATGTGGTCTGCCTGTCGAAAAACACAACCCATTCGAGTTAGCAGAAGAGAGGAACGAACAAATTTCTATGGGTTGGCAGAATCAGTGGAATCTGACTGAAAAAGCATCAAAAAAAGATGATAATCGACAATATTATCGCGGGTCGACAAAAAATGGAACCCGCGCTTGGTACAAGCGATTTGTTAAAAAACTAAAACCTGCATTTTGAATTCAAAATGCAGGTTTTTCGACCTTATGATTTTTACGGGAGCGACGGGCTTACCCTCTTCGCTGGGCATTTATGTCTGGTCGCCGCCTAAGCAGGGTGTTTA
>JAFGOY010000058.1 GCA_016926255.1 Anaerolineae bacterium
AGTGGCTGTTGGTGGTGACCTTCATCCGCACCTGGCTGCCGTTCATCCTGCTGGCGATTGGGATCATCCTGGTCAGGCTGCTGCTCAGCCGGCTGGGGCAGGGCTCGACCTTTGGCGGGATGTGAGCGTGTATATGACGGGCACGACCGGCGGCTGCCGCACAATCTGGGGTAGGTATTGTTTGAATGATATGATTCATCTTAGGATTGAACCTGGTACCAGTGGATATTAGTTGCCTCTCAATGCGGCTTACTGAATATGATATGTGCTCCTAGCCTTCCTGCTTTGTCCCATGTTTCAAAGGGCGTGCGCCAGTCGGGTTCCGGTTTGCCTTCCTCTCGTTCTTCAGTAGTTCTCCCCGGTAGCTTTGTGCCATCGGGTAAAGTTGCACCTTCAAAGTTGGCTGCATGTAAGTTTGCCCCTTCCAGGTTGGTTCCTAGCAGGACTGTTTCTTCGAGGTTGGCTCCGAATAGGCTTGCTCCTTCGAGGTTCACTACTCCCAGGTGTGCTCCTTTGAGATTGGCTACCCCCAGGTTTGCTCCTTTGAGGTTGACTTCCCAAAAGAATGCTTCTTTGAGATTGGCTACCTCCAGGTTTGAATCTTCAAGGTTGGCATGACTCAGGTCTGCGCCTTCAAGATTGGCCCTCTGCAGATATGCCTTCTGCAATGAATTATCATCGTTAAAGCCCCAACCTCGATGTCTTAGCTGACGCGCCGCCTCTACCGCTGACTCATTGAACGGACTCCCCATCTGGAGAATCAACCGCTCTTTCTCCCTGTCCTCCGCCTCCTTCTCGCGCCGACCTGTGAGCAGTATCTCAATCAGCAAAAACGTGATAGCTGCTCCGATCATCTCAGTGCCAAAGTTCTGAAAGAACCCGTCGATCCATTCGAACACGGGCCGCGCAAAGTTGATTCCCTCCAGCACCTTCGAAGTGATCGATATAGCGACGCCAAACAGAAACAACCCTGCAGTGATCGCTACAAGTCGCTCATCTTTGATCTCACTTGAGCGCTTGCGCAATGAGTCGAGTAGTTTGCGAATCATGAGAACCTCCCGCCCTGTTTTTTAACCAGTATACAAGGACTCGGAATTAAAAGCCCCCATCTCGTATGGGGGCGCTGATAATTTGTGGCTGAGAAAGAGCAATGGGAGGGCTTTAGAATAATCTATATTGCAGATTTGGGATTCTTCTCAATATGCTAGATTTCATCAAAGGAATATTGGCTAGTTCTTTGGGTTCGACTTTGTGCAAACCTCCACCGTAAACTCTGCCTTCATTTACTATTGTTTCAATAGGAATGTTTCTTAAGACATCCCATAAATCTCTCAATAATTCATGCTTGATGGCTAAAACTTCTTTTAGTATTGGTTTTGGGTAAAGCAGTAGATATACGTTCGACGCAATTGCTTTGGAGTGATTGAAGATAAAACGGAACGGGATACTGTTGCCTCGGTTTCTGCCCATATAAGTACATAGGATAGGCGCTGGATCGCGCTGTTCCTGAGAGTACCATGGGGTTCGATTACTGCATAGATATTTCTGATCTATCCCTTGCTCAATTCCTCCAAGGTAATATTGCCATAGTTGTGGGTGTTGTTCTTCTAAGAGGCTGGGGGGCAAGTTGCAATCTAATAAGAACAATCTATGAGACAATATTGGAAGCTCAGACTCATCTGACATTATTTCATCAGGGACGTGTTTGGGACTGGGGAGGATTGGCTTAGCACATTCGGCAGGAATGTTAAGTGCTAACAATTTCTCTTGAGGTAAGATAAAGAACTTATTTGCTCCGGTAGCAATCCCACGTTTGATCTCAAAAAGGTCAGATATTGTTACACTAGGGTTTCTCTGTGAAACATAATTTTGATTAGTTAGCTGAGTCCATTTATGGCTTTGTTCCAATTCGGAGATAGAGATAAATCTTGTTGTTTTTGGTTTCTTTAATGTTCCGCCATATGTAAATTCAACTTTGTGGTTGGGAGGTGTTTTTGTTTTCTGAAACCACACCACAGCAGATGAAACGAGAGCATCGTCGAATTGTAGTTCATTAGGGTCAAATCTGTGAATTCTAATTAATTTGACTTTATTGACAAGATAGTTTTTTACTTCAACCCCATAATTGACATCCATAAACTCGCTTGGGATAAGCCAACCGGCTATTCCGCCTTCGCTCATCCATTCATGACATATAAGCATAAAGTAACAATATAAACCTGCTAAACCAGATAGTGGGAGGTTTGTGGATTGAAAAACACGATTTGCTAAAAACTGTTTGGTCTTTTTGCTTAAGTGATGATGTCGGACATATGGCGGATTACAAATAATAAGATTAGGCTTTAAGTTTTCAGAAGCTGGAGGAGTAGCTCTGGTGAAATCTGAAAAGTGAATTTGTAAATTGTGTTTTGCCCAGATATCAGCTGCGGCGTTTCCATAGTGAGAATCTATTTCATAGCCGACAGAACTAACGATTTGACTCTTTGGAAAAGTTTGTATGAAGGCAGAAAAGAAAGCTCCAGTTCCCAAAGCGGGATCTAAAAAACGTATTGGTTCTTGACCAAGGAGATTGGCTGAGTACTGAAGAATATCCATTGCTATGGGTAATGGTGTAGAAAATTGCCCGAGCTTATTTCTTTCCTCGTGGGTTTTGGTTGAATCTAGTTGGCTTTGTAGCGATTGTCTATGCAGTTCTACTTTTTGATAATTCATAAGTCAAAGCCCGCCAGATCATCTATCCTGTGCTCCCAGACCCAATCTATGCCCTCAGAAGCTTCATAACCCAGGTAGCCTGCGTCAAAGTATCCGCACAGGAATAGGATATATCTTGTTGAGTTGCCATAGGTGTTAGTTAACTGACTAAATTTCTGTGCTTCTTCCTTGCGGCGCTTGTTTACATTGGCAAGATCGCCAGCTGATTTTGCCTCAATTAGCAAAGGAAAAGAACCAGGTGGTTCATGTTTGGGCATAACCATTACATCTACGGAAATATCGACTTCGTTATCATTCCCGAGGTTTGCTGGTACGTTGATATGAAAAGCAAAAGAACCAGGTTGAATAGTAAGATGATCAATTCCTGCGCCTGGGGCTACGAAATGATAATCTCTATTCTCTAACCATCTTTTGATAGAGGCGAGTTGTCTCTGTTCTTGAGCATTTCGGATTATAGGGTCTGAGCGAGCTCCGGTTAGTCTGTCAGCTACTACTGAAGCTGCTCGTTTTATATCTGTATCCTCAGGTGGCAAATTTGTTTCAAGCCAGGTGAACAAGTCTGTGTCGGTCAGCTTGAGGATGACCTTCGCTATTTGAGCTAGTTGTTTGGTTGCAGCTTGCATGCTCATACGAGGTGGTATACGAGGTTTTTCTTCATCTTCCATACTTTTTACGAGGTTGGCTTTTACATCTGCTAAACCGATAAGTCGGTCTCTCGCGATGGGTGGTGCTGTTGTCATTCTCAGCATTGATAGAACGGAGGGGTTTTCTAGGAGAACTTTGTAATCCAGTTCTGTTAGATAGGCAGTGCTCTTTAAAGCGGATATTACATATTCAGTGGTTTTGGTTCTCGTATCTCTAAAAGTTTTTGGGGCAAAGTTCATAAACCACTCGTTATAAAAGTCCATTGATTTTTTGCTATCTTCTTTCCACATATGTGGTTTATCTGCATTTACTGCCATTGGAACCTCGATGCGTCATATATTTACAGATATTGGAATTTATAACTGGGATTTAGCCGAATAGGAATGACTACCGATTCTACAATTACCAATTTTGTTAGTTATAACTGGATTCTAACGAAATAGGCTACTTTTTGCTTGCGTCTATGGAACGTCTGTGCTATCCTGTTTTGGAGATTGGTCAGGAGCGGGGCCAAGTATCCGCTCAGAATTGAAAATAAGAAAGCGTATGAATTCGGAGGTATTGGTGAATCCGTAAGAACGGGCTTTTGCATGAATAGCCTCAAGTTCATCTTCAGAAGTTCTTACGTATAACCCTTTTGTTTTATTTGACATGTTTATTCAATGTATTGACATTGTCTAAATGATAATGATATACTGAGCTTGCTTCTTAAAAAGGGAAGGTCTCGCGTTAATGTCCTGGTAGACTGGGCGAGACCTTCCACAAGCGCCCTTGTGGGCGGTTACTGACATTGTACAGCACTTCTGTTCGATGATCAAGCCGCCCACGGGGTCAACTCCTGGGCGGTTTTATGACTCAAAAGACAATCCTCAAAGGTCGGTTGAACGGCGCACAGCGCACCCGGTTGAAAAGCCTGCTCGATATGATGTATCGACCGGCTGAACTGGCCGAAGTCGTCAACTTCAAGGTGCGCCAGGTGTACCGCGTGTATGTCCCTCTCGGGTGTCCTAACAAGCGTGACGAGCACAATCATCTCTGGATCAACGGCAAAGCGTTCCGGGAGTGGTATTACGAAACCTATCTTCGAACGCAGCTCAAAGCCGATGAAGCCTACTGCCTGACCTGTCTACGGGGCAGGAAGATCATTGATGGGCAGGAAAAGATAAAGAACGGGCTTATCTACATTCAAAGCAACTGCCCTGAATGCGGTCGTGTGCTGACTCGGATAGTCGGATCGGAAAGGTGCCGGCGTGATCAATCGTAATAACTACCAGCTCGTCCAGAAGTATCTGGAGTATCGAGAGAAAACTGATCAACTTGCTGATAAGTCACTTCGGCTTGAGGTCTGCTGGCTGCGGCTGCTGTTGGAGTGGGCGCAGGATGTCCCTTTCGCCAAAGCGTCGCGAATTGAGCCTGCCTACTCTGTCTATGTTCTCCGCACTCGGCGCGATGGGAAAGACCATCCTTATTCGAAAAACTACTCGGATAGATGTGTTCGAGCGGCAAAGCGTTTTTTTGAGTGGCTCTCACGCCACGTAGCCGGTCACAGGACGCTTAACGATGCTTACCTGGATACTCTCAAGCCCCCAAAGATAAATGAGCCTCCTAAGTGGCATGAGGCGGTCAACATCGATGAAGTCCGGGCGATGGCCCAGGCCGATGTGATCAACATGCGTGAGAGGCGGATTCGGGCTGCCGTAGTCTTTCTCTTCCTCTCAGGGATGCGGATCGGTGCGTTTACGACGCTGTCTCTGGAAGCGGTCGATATTGATAACCGCACGGTGAAGCAGTGGCCCAGCCTGGGCGTGAAAACCAAAGGTGGCAAGTATGCGACGACTTACCTGCTGCCAATCGACGATCTCCTCGATGTGGTGAAAGCCTGGGATGTCTTTGTCCGTGATCGGCTTAAGCCTTCCGATCGCTGGTATCCGAACCTGCGGCCTATGACCGGCGAGCTGGACACCTCGGATAGAGAACCAGGTGAGCAGCGGGATGTGGGCTTCCGGGCAGACCTTCGAGAGTGGCTCTGTCGGGTCGGCCTTGAATATCACTCGCCGCACAAATTCCGGCACGGCCACGCGGTCTACTCACTCATCCATGCGAAAGACGTCAGCGATCTCAAGGCGATCAGCCTGAACATGATGCATTCAAGTATCGTTGTGACGGATAGCATCTATGCGGTGCTGTCTGAGCAGGATATTCAGGCGCGTATCAACGCACTTAGAGAAGGGAGAGCAGCTATAGACGAGAATCAGGACATTTTGGCGACTCTAAAAGCTTTGATTGACCAGTTGGAAGGGGGTAAAAATGTACAGTTTTAGGGGGCTAATGGCACAAAATCGCAACAAAAAAGGGTCAAAAGGTGGGCACAACAGGACTCGAACCTGTGACCTCACGGATGTGAACCGTGCGCTCTAACCAGCTGAGCTATGCGCCCGATATGGCGGGAATTATAGCATCGACAGGTTGAGGTGACAACTGTCACATCGGCCATTTTTAGATTTCCATTGGTGTTGAGACTCGCGTGATCTGCTACTACATTCAAGATTGTGTTCGTTGATGTTTCAGGAGAGACTCACATGCAGGACGAGCGTCGAAAGCTCGAAGCCCGGATGAGGCAGGAAAACCGCCTTCCGCCGGGTCAATCGGCGACATTTAAGTTTCCGGTGCTGCATTATGGCCCGGTGCCGGAGGTCGACCTGGAAACGTGGACATTTCGCACCCTTGGCCTGGTAGACGAAGAAAAAAACTGGACATGGAAAGAGTTTCTCGAACTGCCGACCACATCAGTAACATGTGATGTCCATTGTGTGACAACTTGGAGCAAATTCGGCACAAACTGGGAAGGGGTATCGTTTAAGTCGCTGGTCGAACTCGCCGGGGTCAAGCCGGAGGCACAGTATGTACTGGTCCATGCCGAGTATGGCTATACGGCAAATCTCCCGCTTGACGTGATGCTCGACGATGATGTGCTGCTGGCATACAAATATGAGGGCGAGTACCTGGAACCCGATCACGGGTTCCCGCTGCGCACGCTGGTGCCCAGTCGCTACTTCTGGAAAAGCGTCAAGTGGGTTCGGGCTGTAGAGTTTCTTGATGCGGATAAGCCGGGGTTCTGGGAAAAGGCAGGTTATCACAATGAGGCTGACCCTTGGAAGGAGCAGCGCCACGTGCGGAGGACAGGCTGGTAAATGCGATACGGCTGAGTCGACAAGCCACCGGTGGATGGTGGCTTTTTTACTCTGATCGGGGGTGATGTTCCGGGGCAGAGTTTGGCAGTAGTGTCCGCAGGATATTGTTGACTTCGCGGCGAACACGTGAGTCGGTCGCTACCAGGTCTGCGATGCGTTCACAGCTGTATAACACGGTGCTGTGATTACGTCCGCCAAGCATCTCGCCGATTTGCTGGAGTGGGTGGTCGATTTCCTTATGAGCGATATACATCGCAACCTGGCGGGCTATCGAGACTTCGCGGGAGCGTCCTCGCCCGGAGAGGTCTTCCGGGGTCAGCCCATAGTACTCCGCCGTCGCCATGATCACGTCTTCCAGGGATGCTGATGGTTCTTTCTCTTCTGCCGCCTGCATTTTCTTCAGGGCAGCCTCGACTATGCTGTCGTCTATGACGTTCTCGTTCAGCATGGCGGCTGCGACGACCTTGTTTAAGGTTCCCCCCAACTCACGGATATTGCCACCAGACTGTTCGGCGATGCGTTCGAGCAGATCGAGCGGCAGCCGGTTTTCGAAGCCGCGCAGGGAAGTTTTGATCTCCAGGATATCGATCCGGGTCAGGAAATCCGGTGGAAGGAGTTCGACGGTCAGCCCACCTTCGAAACGTGATTTCAGTCGCCTGTCGAGCTGTTTGATCTGCTCCGGCGGAGAGTTGGCGGCGATCACAATTTGAGCGCCGGAATCATACAGGGTGTTGAAGGTATGGAGGAATTCTTCCTGGGTCGTTTCTTTCCCCGCAATGAACTGGATATCATCGATCAGTAAAATATCGACGCTGCGGTATTTGCTTCGTAGTTCACTTGTGCTGTGGCTCCGAATGGCTGCTACCAGATCGTTGGTGAAACGTTCGGCTGAAGCAAAAAGGACATTATAGCCGCGTTCGTGACAGGCGTTGCCGATTGCATGGAGCAGGTGCGATTTGCCCAGCCCTACCCCGGCGTGAATATACAGGGGGTTGAACTGCGCTGCCGGGGATTCGGCGATGGATAAAGCTGCAGCATGGGCCAGTCGATTACATTCGCCGACCGCGTAAGTCTCGAAGGTCTGGCGAGGGCTGACGCCGGTTTCCCCTGGCGAGAGCCGCTCAAAGGTCGGTGCCGGTTCACTTTGTTTTTCCAGCGGGGCCAGCAATGGCCCTGCTGAAGCAATATCGGGATCGCTGCGCTTTTCCGGGGTGAGAATGAAGCGCACTTCAGCCGTTTGCTGGGCGATGCGGCTGAGGGTGCGGACGATTACTTTTTTGAGGCGGTGTTCCAACCATTCACGGGCATAGATATTATGCACACCAATGATGAACGTTCCGTCCTCGTGGGCGACCAAGCGCGCATTACGGAGCCACGTGTCAAACGTCTCGCGTGGAAGTTGTAGTTGTAGTTCGCCGTAGGCTGTACGCCAGATATCGGCGGGACTGCGAGATTGACTGTTCATCCTGTTGTGTACCATCTATCAGGGATGCCAAACAACGCCATAGAACGGCATTGCTGATAAATTCCCTCGGTGTGCAAAAAGAAATGCCCAGTACGCAGATATTCGTACTGATTTGAGGAGCTATTCACTTGTGATTGCTGAGTGAACGACCACCATATTCATCATATCAGAGACGATATTCTTGAACAATGGGATGATCTTAAAAAGTCGTATTCTTTAAGGTTGGTCAAATGTTAAAAAGTTCAGGAGTAGTAATCGGCGATTTATCCACTGGTTGTCACAGTTTTCTAAACAGTCAAAATCCCCCAGATATGGGGGAAAGAAACAACTGCTCCCCTACATCTGGGGGGAAGACCGGTGGATCGATTCGAATGGAATAGACGATAGATGAAAAACGATTCAAGGGATTCCTGTGATCACCTACCTGGGGGGAAACCTGAAATTTCAGAAAATCTGCAGCTTTTTGTCAGACTTGCATGTATGGGAAACCCGGTTTATGCTTTTGTAAGGTAAATGTACTGCCGCAGACGCGGAAGTGATTTGTTTCCATGTATACTTAGGTGTAACATCCTACCGTGAGGCTGAGCCAGGCGGTGTGAGGTCGATGCGACGAAGTAGCTGACCATCCAAAAGACCAGGACCGCACGCCGCTAACCTACAACCGGGGGAACAGATGTCAGAAGACAAGGCCAAAGAGAAAGAAACGGAAGCAAAAAAGGCTGAAGAAGCCCAGGCCGAAGAAAAGAAGGCCGAAGAGAAAAAAGCCGAGGAAAAGAAGACTGACGATAAAAAGTCAGTCGAGGAACGCAAGGCGGCTAAGCTCGAACGGGATACTAGGGAAGCCGACAAGTACTTCTATCCAAATAAATGGGCACGGATCGTGCTCACTTCGGCGGAGGAAGTGATGGGGCCTCAAGGTGTCCGTTCGATGCTGAACATGGCGAAAATACCACAGTACATCGACAATTACCCACCAGACAATATGAAGAAGGAATTCTCGTTTGGTGGGGTCGGGCAGCTCCAACAGGCGATCTGGGATATGTACGGTGCACGTGGAGCACGCGTTTTCGCCGTCCGCGCAGGTGAACAATCCTTCCAGGTTGGCCTTTCTCAATTCAAGAGTGTTGCCACCGCAGCGCAGGTAGCCATGCGTGTGGGGTCGTTGGAGGCAAAGGTCAAGCTGGGCCTGGAGTTTTTCTCCAAACTGTTTAACACAGTCACCGACCAGGTCGTTGAGGTCAGTGAGGATGAAAAACACTGGATATGGAAGATCACCCATTGCCCGGTCTGTTGGGGCCGTGTATCCGATGAGCCGGTATGCTACCTGGCGATTGGCGTGTTGCAAGCCGGGCTTTCCTGGGTAACCGAGGGCAAGAAGTTCCGTATCAAAGAGACGGAATGCAAGGCCATGGGGCATGAAGACTGCATCTTCATGATCGAAAAGGTGCCCGTCGAGTAGTGATAGCCGGATGACCTCTCCTGGTTGCTGCCGGGATGTTTTGCTTCCTTCGGGCGTGGCTCCGAGGGAAGCGCACATCAGACGTTCCCGGAGAATGGTACATCCTGGTATCCCAGGTAGGTATCCCTGTGATGGCGATCACTGCTGGATGGCTCACGCGGTTAGGAATATCTTGATAGGTTGTAACCAATAAGGCACATTTGACCGCAGTCTAGGAGTTTGACATTGACCAAGTCCCGTACTGAACAAATGATAGAACGGCTGCGCGATCTGCAGGTCAGTTCACCGTCAGTAGAAGCAGCCGCCGTGGTAAGCGTCGATGGCCTCAGCATGGCATCGTCGATGCCTGCCGAAGTTGAAGAAGACCGTGTTGCAGCAATGTCGGCAGCGATGCTCTCGCTGGGTGAGCGTATCGCTGGCGAACTCGGTCGTGGCACGCTGAATCAGGTCTATATCAAGGGTGAGAACGGCTACGTCGTCCTTATGGCGGTGGGAGAAGAAGCGGTATTAACCGTGCTGGCTCGTAAGGATGCCAAGCTGGGTCTGATCTTCCTGGATATGGGTCGAGCTGTCGAAGATTTAGAGAAGCTTGTATAAGACATTGATGAGATTGCAGTCCACTTGATTGTTGGCCTGCACAAACATGACCACGCGGGTTAGACTTGTGGTAATTGTCTGGTTTCTCAACTCTTTGATGGTGCCCGGCGATGGGGCAGACTGCTGTACCTTTAGCAAAGTGATTGTCTATCGCCTTTACCGATCACTTGCAGGTGGTTTTCCAGGCATCGATTTGGGTAAATGTAATTGATCGGAGTGGACTAGTGATACGCATGGGTAGAATATTGCCCATGCGTGTTGTTGCTTTTGCCTCATTCCTGTTTTCATGGGCGGCTCTGGAAAGGCCGAGACAATGGGTAAGAAAAAGCGGATAAAAATGCTGGTCATCGAAGACGACCTTGGGCTGGCAGAGATGCTGGAGGTCTATTTTAATACGCATGGTTTCGATGTCCTGTCTTCCGCCTGGGGCGAAAAAGCCTTCGAAGTCGCTTCAAAAGAACTTCCCGACATCATCCTTCTTGATATTCGCCTCCCTGATATTGACGGCTTCGAGGTCTGCCGCAGACTGCGTGAAAGTCACAAGACGCGCGGCATCCCCGTCATATTCCTGACTGAACGACATGAGCGAAAAAGTAAATTACAGGGCTTGGAAATGGGTGTGGTCGATTACATCACCAAACCCTTCGATATTCAGGAGCTTCGCTTACGGATTCGCAATACGCTTGCCCGTGCGGAAAAGGCTAAAGCAGACAACCCGGTTACAGGACTGCCGGAGAGGAACGCCGTAACAGAGATGTTGAAGAGGGCGATCACCACCGGCGCGGATACTGATTGGGGAATGCTGGCCGTCACACTACAAGGGATTGAAGACTTCCGTGAGCTTTACGGATTTATTGCCAGCGACGATGTTCTCCGGGTGACAAGCCTGACCTTGAAAAACGCAGCTGAGGAGATCGGCGGTGAGAGCAGTTTTTGCGGGCACCTGGGTGACTCTACGTTTGTCCTGATCGTCCACGCGCTTCGCCTGGAACAGCTTCGCAGCCGGATCATCGAGCGGATTGCCGAATCACTGAAATATTTCTATCCTGGCAACAACCGGGAAAAGAATGCCGCCGAATCCGAACGGTTGGGCCTTCGTATAGGGAAAGTCACTGCCAAAGACAAGAAATACGAAAATGTCGATGATCTAAAAAAGGCGCTGCTGGCTTCTTGCGAGCCTGTCACTGTCTGATCCCCCACCCCGTTTGCGTGTTTGGCACACTCGCCGCCGACCGGCGGGTATGAGTATAATCATCCCCATGCAAATCTCATTGATAGTCACCGTTCTGAATGAAGGCAGCTCGATCCGAGGCTTGATGGATTCAATCGCTACCCAAACCCGGCCTCCCGATGAAGTCGTAATCTGTGACGGCGGCTCGACCGACGACACGGTCGAAATCATCGAAAGCTACGCGGATCGACTGCCGCTGCGCGTAGTCGCCAGCCCTGGAGCGAATATCTCAAAAGGGCGCAATGTGGCGGTCAATGCCGCTTCGCATGACCTGATCGCCGTGACCGATGCCGGGGTGCGGCTTACGGAAGATTGGCTGGAAAGCCTGATCGCTCCCCTTGAAGAAAACCCTGATCAGATGGTTGCTGCCGGTTTTTTCCTGCCCGATACCCGGACAGCTTTTGAGGTTGCAATGGGGGCAGCGGTGCTCCCGGCGTTGAGAGATATCGATCCGGTGAGCTTCATGCCTTCCAGCCGCTCGGTTGCTTTCAGGCGTGAGGCGTTTGATCAGGTCGGTGGGTACCCGGAATGGATCGATTTCTGCGAAGACCTGATCTTTGATTTCCAACTCAATGCTCTTTACGGCCCATTCGCTTTTGCCCCAGATGCCATCGCTTATTTCAAGCCGAGATCGTCGCTAAAGGCGTTTTCCCGGCAGTATTATCAGTATGCGCGCGGCGACGGCAAGGCGAACCTGTTCTTTCGCCGCCACCTGATCCGCTACGCGGCTTATCTGGCCGCGCTGCCGGTGATCATTGCTGCCGGGGCGCTGATCAGTCCCTGGTGTCTGCTGTCCCTTCTTGTTGGATGTGCGTATGTCTGGCATCCGTACCGGCGGTTGATCGATCAGTGGCAGCACCTATCGACGGCGGGAAAACTGACGGCTGTTCTACTGGTTCCGGTGATCATCGTCACCGGTGATCTTGCAAAAATGGTGGGGTATCCTGTTGGTGTGTGCTGGCGGATACAGAACCGCCCTCCGGATTGGCGGATAAAATAGTTTTAACACAATAGTTTGCACAAGTGGGTGCAACCATATATACTTTCGCAGGTTTTGCCATAATCACGGAGGAAAATAGCTGATGCCGATCGGCGGATGCAAGATACGAATCAGATTCATTGTCCCGAAGACTCGTTTATCGGGGCGTATTGTCATTTAACAGCCTTTGGAGCATTCCAAAGGCATTTTTTTTGTATATCAACAATACACGAGGAGAAATAAGCATATATGGTTAATTCTAAACCCAGACCGGCAGATAACGTAACGAATGGCCTTTATAACCAGGACATTCTGACGGTGCGCCAGTTCACACCCGAACTGGTCGATTATGTATTCGGTGTCGCTGACGAGATGCGAACGCTCGTCGAGCGGTTTGGTTCAGCCGACCTGCTCCAGGGCAAGATCATGGCGAACCTGTTCTATGAACCCAGCACCCGGACAAGTTCGTCGTTTATGGCCGCCATGCAGCGATTGGGCGGGCAGGTAATCCCGATCAATTCGGTAAAGTATTCATCGGTCAGTAAGGGGGAATCACTGGCCGATACGGTGCGGACGCTGGAATGCTACGCCGACGTGATCGTCCTGCGTCACTATGAAGTTGGCGCGGCGGCTGAAGCTGCCCACTGGGCCAGCAAACCGATCATCAATGCCGGGGATGGCGTCGGCGAGCACCCGACCCAGGCACTGCTCGATGCCTATACCATCCAGCGTGAACTCGGCAGAATGGAAAACCTGACCGTCGGTATGCTGGGCGATCTCCGCTTTGGCCGCACTGTCCATTCACTGACCCGCCTCCTGCTCAACCGGGATGTAACTTTCCGCTTCGTATCGCCACGGCTGCTGCGCATGCCTGAAGAAATCCGCGATGAAGTCACCAATGCCGGGGATACCTTCACCGAGCATCGTGATGTGATGGAAATCATTGATGAGGTCGATGTGCTGTACGTGACCCGTGTGCAGAAGGAACGCTTCACCGATCTGGCTGATTACGAACGTGTCAAAGATATTTATGTGATCACGCCGGAGGTGTTGGCTAACGCCAAAGAAAAGATGGTGGTTATGCACCCGCTGCCGCGTGTGGGTGAAATCGCCTACGAAGTCGATCAGGACCCGCGTGCAGCCTATTTCCGCCAGATGCAAAACGGTGTCTTTACCCGCATGGCGCTGCTGGCAGCAGTATTGGGGCGTGCCTGATGACTACATTTATCGAAAAGCTGAAAGCGGCACAGCGAAAGAATCGATCCTGGCTATGCGTTGGCCTCGATCCCGACCCGGCTCGCATACCTGATCTCCCTTCCCTGAAAGGGCCAGCCGGTCTGGCGGTGTTCTGCAAGGCGATTGTCGAGGCGACCAGCGACCTGGTTTGCGCTTACAAGCCGAACCTGGGATTCTTCCTGGCGCATGGTTCGAAGGGAATTGCTGTCCTTGAAGAGATATTAATCGCCATTCCCCCGGAAATCCCGGTGATCCTGGATGCAAAAGTCGGCGATATCGGGAATTCGCAGCGTCGCTACGGGGAAGCGGCCTTTGGTACATTCGGCGTCGACGCGATGACCGTCAGCCCCTATGTAGGCGAAGATGCGGTCATCCCTCTGCTGGAAGCCTATCCCGGCTGCGGGCTATTTGTGCTGGCCCGAACCAGCAATCCCGGTGCGGAGCGATTCCAGAATCATCCAGGGCAGGGAACCCTGCTTTATGAAGAGATCGTCCGGGCGGTCGATGGCTGGTCAAAAATGTATTCGGAGAGCACGGTGGGCCTGGTCGTGGGCGCAACCTATGAATCCGAGCTTGAGGAACTGCGAAAAGCTGCCCCCACTCTTCCCTTCCTGGTTCCGGGGATCGGCGCGCAGGGAGGCAGCCTCGAATCCGCCGTGAAGTATGGATCAACGGTCGATGGGGTTGGGCCGGTGATCAACGTCTCTCGCGGGGTCTTATATGCTTCCGGGGTGTCCGATTATACTGACGCGGCGCGCCAAGCTGCGTTACAATTGAGAGATACTATCAACCGTTTTACAGCCACGACCGAATAAGGACGATCCGGTGATCGATAAAGAGTCTTTGATTGTCAGCCTTTACGAAATAGGTGCGGTTCAGTTTGGTGAGTTTACGCTCAAATCGGGCGTGGTTTCGCCGATCTATCTCGACCTGCGCCTGCTTGTCAGCCGACCGGCAACGCTGCGCCGTGTGGCGCGTATGATGCAGTCGCTTGCCACAAAATTAACCTTCGACCGCGTGGCGGCGATCCCCCTCGCCGGTTTGCCGATCGGGGTTGCCTTCAGTCTCACAACCGACATCCCATTGATCTACCCGCGCACGCAGGTTAAAAAACACGGAACGGGGCGCTATATCGAGGGGACTTATAATTCGGGTGAGACAGTGCTGGTCATAGACGATCTGATCTCGTACGCAGACAGCAAACTGGAAACGATAGAACTCCTGGAATCCGTTTTCTTGAAGGTTACCGACCTGATGGTGATTGTCGACCGGCAGATGGGTGGGGTTGCCGTGCTTCAAAATAAGGGGTACACGCTTCACTCTCTCCTGACGCTGAACGAAATCCTCGATTCGCTGCTCGAGTTGAAACGCATTCCACTGGAGCGATACCGGTATGTAAAGGCGTGGCTCGCAGAAAACCAGGTGGACGGTGAGCAGGAGGTCAACACGTAGTTGTTGTAAAATCGAGGTTGACTGGCAGGAATCGACGCGCTATAATTCCGCAAGTCTTTCCACCGTAGCTCAACGGCAGAGCATCCGGCTGTTAACCGGAGGGTTGCTGGTTCGAATCCAGCCGGTGGAGTAAGTGACCCGGTTCAAATGAGCCGGGTCATTGTTTTATTGACCCGACCCTACCGGGCTTGATATAATCGAGCCGCCATGATGGATGAGCATATCGATTGGATGCGGTGCGCGCTGGCCGAGGCTGAGAAAGCATCGGCGGTCGGTGATGTGCCGATTGGGGCAGTGGCCGTCTGGGATGGCGAGATCGTCGGGCGAGGGTATAACTGTAAAGAGTATGCCCACGATCCGACGGCTCACGCGGAGATCATCGCCATGCGTGAGGCGGCGAGAACGCTCGGCGGTTGGCGGCTGGTCGGTGTGACGCTTTACTGTACGCTCGAACCCTGTGCGATGTGCGCCGGGGCGATGATCCAGGCCCGGCTGCCGCGACTGGTCTGGGCCGCCGACGATCCCAAGGCAGGTGCCGGGGGATCGGTGCTCGACCTGCTCGACCACGATCAACTCAATCACCGGGTCGAAGTGGTTAAGGGCGTTCTGGCCGACGAAGCTCAGGAACAGATCAGGGCATTTTTCGAGGGTCTGCGCGCCCAGGTCAAGAAATAAGCAGGCCGTGTGATTTACAATCTAATATCTGTTTTTTGGAGAGGTGCCAGAGTGGTTGATCGGGGCGGTCTCGAAAACCGTTGTGGGCTTCGGCTCACCGTGGGTTCGAATCCCACCCTCTCCGCCTTATAAAACAGCCGCCCGACATCTTGTCGGGCGGCTTCGTTTTTCTCGTCTCGCTCCACTCAGTTAGACGATCTCACCCTCGACGATCTCGCCCTGTGGACTGTCGACAAAGGCCGTGTCGACCGGGTAGAAAGTCAGCCCGCCGCCGTTTTCGGTCACGTCCACCCGGATGTGATCGCCTTCCATCACGTCGCCGTCGAGCAGGGCCATCGCCAGCCCGTCGACCAGTTCGTGCTGGATGGCGCGCTTGAGCGGACGCGCCCCGTAGACCGGATCGTAACCGACCTCGGCCAGGTAATCGCGGGCCGCGTCTGTCAGATCGATGGTCAGCCTGCGGTCAGCCATGATCGCTTTAAGCTGCCTCAGTTGGATATCCACGATATGCTTGATATCCTCCCTGGTCAGGTTGTGGAACAGGATGATCTCATCCAGCCGGTTGAGAAATTCGGGCCGGAAGTGATTGTCCAGCGCCTGCATCACCTGCTCGCGGGCATTCTCGGCTCCCTGCTCCTTGATGAACTGGCTGCCGATGTTGCTGGTCATGATGATGACCGTGTTCTTGAAGCCCACCGTGCGCCCCTGACCGTCGGTCAGGCGGCCATCGTCCAGCACCTGGAGCAGCGTGTTGAAGACCTCGACATGGGCCTTCTCGATCTCGTCGAACAGCACAACCGAATAAGGACGCCGCCGCACGGCTTCGGTAAGCTGGCCGCCCTCGTCATAGCCGACATAGCCCGGAGGCGCACCGATCAGGCGGCTGACGCTGTGGCGCTCCTGGTACTCGCTCATGTCGATCCGCACCATCGCGTCCTCGTCGTCGAACAGGAATTCGGCCAAAGCGCGGGCCAGTTCCGTCTTGCCGACGCCGGTCGGGCCGAGGAACAGGAAGGAGCCCACCGGGCGATTCGGGTCTTGCAGGCCCGTCCGGGCGCGGCGCACGGCATTGGATACCGCCTGTACCGCTTCGTCCTGTCCGACGACACGCCTGTGCAGCCGTTCTTCCATGTGGCGCAGCTTCTGCATCTCGCCTTCAAGCAGACGGCTGACCGGGATACCGGTCCAGTTGCTGACAACGAGGGCGACCTCGTCAGCATCAACCTCTTCTTTCAGGATTGAGCCTTCTTCCGATTGGATTTCTTCCAGCACTGCTTCCTGTTCAACCAGTTGATTTTCCAACTCGTGCAGGGTTCCATAACGCAGCCGGGCCGCTTTCTCCAGGTCGGCACGCCGTTCAGCCTGCTCGATCTCGATGCGCGTATCCTCGATCTGCTGTTTAGTTTCACGCAGATTGGTGATGGCGTCCTTTTCTCTCTGCCAGCGAGCGTGAAGCGCATTAGCCTGTTCGCGCAGTTCGGCAATCTCTCGTTCAATGCTCTTGAGCCGTTCCTTGCTGGCCTTGTCACGCTCTTTCTTCAATGCCTCGCGCTCGATCTCGATCTGCATAATAGTCCGGTCAATGGCGTCGAGTTCGGCGGGTTTGCTGTCGATCTCCATTCGCAGCCGGGCCGCCGCCTCGTCGATCAGGTCGATGGCCTTGTCGGGAAGCTGCCGGTCGGTGATGTAGCGTGCCGACAGGGTCGCAGCGGCAATCACCGCCGAGTCCTGGATGCGCACGCCATGATGTACTTCGTAGCGCTCCTTGAGGCCGCGCAGCACACTGATCGTCTCCTCGATACTCAGTTCGTCGACGAACACCGGCTGGAACCGGCGCTCCAGTGCTGCGTCAGACTCGATGTGCTGGCGATACTCGTCTAATGTCGTCGCGCCGATGGCGTGGAGTTCGCCGCGTGCGAGCATCGGCTTGAGCATGTTGCTGGCGTCCATTGCGCCTTCCGCCGCCCCCGCGCCAACAACCGTGTACAGTTCGTCGATGAACAGGATGATATCGTCCGACTCGCTGACTTCTTTCAGCACGGCCTTAAGCCGCTCCTCGAATTCACCCCTGAACTTGGCACCGGCGACAAGTGCGCCCATATCCAGTTCGACGATGCGTCTCGATTTCAGGCTTTCAGGTACGTCGCCCCGCACGATGCGCTGCGCCAGTCCTTCGGCGATGGCGGTCTTGCCGACCCCCGCTTCACCGATCAATACCGGGTTGTTCTTGGTGCGGCGGCTCAATACCTGCACCACGCGCCGGATTTCCTTGTCGCGCCCGATGACAGGGTCGAGTTTGCCCTGCCGGGCCAGTGCGGTTAAATCACGCCCGTATTTTTCCAACGGCTGATAGGTCGACTCCGGATTCTGCGAGGTGACTCGCTGCGAACCGCGAATAGATCGCAGCGCCTGTAAAATAGCATCATGCGAAATGTCGTGACGTGCCAACAGATCGCCAGCAGCGCGGTCGCCGGTCAGGGCCAGCAGGATATGCTCGGTTGAAACGTATTCATCGTGCATCTGCTTGGCTTCGCGTTCAGCCTGTGTCAGTACGTCGGAGGCGGCCCGATTCAGCCCCGCCTCTACGTTGCTGCCATGTACTTTAGGCCGTGTGCTGAGTATGTGTTCCAACTCCGTTGTGATCGTGGTCGGACGTGTGCCGATCTGAGCAACGATCTCCGGCACCACGCCGTTAGCCTGATGCAGCAGGGCCAGCAGCAGATGCTCTGACGTGATCTCACTGTGTTCATATTCACGCGTCAGATTCTGTGCATCGAGCACAGCCTGTTGAGCTTTCTGAGTAAATCGATTCAAGTCCATATGATAAGTTTCCCCCCTATACCAACATCTTTAAAGAGATTTTACGAGGTAAGTGTCTGAAACATATATGAATAACCTAAATCCGGCATTAGAGTTTTTGCCCTACAATAGTGTAAAAGTAGTCATCGCGTTATTGCGACGTCGACTGGCGGCGTGCTAAACTAGCGGCGTTTTTAGAGGATAATCTATGCGACGCCGTCAAGCACCCTGGAAGCACGATCTCCACAGGGACAACTTCACAAAGAAACGCGGTGCCAGGGTCAAGGTCGGAATCTTTGCGCTGGCGATTTTTGTGTTATTGACGGCCTGCCGGGGCGCTTCGGACAGCCCGACGCCGACGCTGTACGCCCTGCCGACCCTCGCCCCGACCGACGATGTCCAGACCCCGACCGCTGCCGCGATCCCCGTTCCGGTGACTCCCAGCATCACACCCACCGAAATCCCCGACTATACCGGCTGCACAATGGAGGCCATTTTCATCGACGATGTAACTGTCCCCGATAACCAGCCAATCGATCCGGGAGCGGAGTTCACCAAAATCTGGCGGATGCAGAACATCGGTAACTGCGACTGGCGGGGCGGGATCAACCTTGTTTTCCAGAGCGGCGATCAGATGGAAGGCGAGCCGATACCGGTGCCTGATACACCCGCCGGGGGGACGGTTGATATCGCGCTCAACCTGGTTGCACCGGTCGATCCGGGATTGTATACCGGTATCTGGCGGCTTCAGATGCAGGGTGGGGATGTATTCGGTACCGAACCCTATGTACGGATATTTGTTCCTCGCGCACTTGTCGGACCGGAAACCGACCTCGATCGAGTCGGCTGCGTGCTTGATTCCCTTTTTGTTTCAGATGTGACAATACCTGACAATACGGTGCTCGAGCCGGGGGAGGCGTTTACCAAAACCTGGCGCATTCTCAACTCAAGCAGCTGCGATTGGGGAGAAGGGTTCAAACTGGTTTTTCAGGGCGGCGAGGATTTGAACAAAGCCGGGGAAGTGCCGGTTCCCCTGACGCGTGCCTGGACGACTGTCGATCTCTCAGTGGAGATGACCGCCCCGGCCAGTGCCGAGACCTATGTCAGTGTCTGGGGATTACAGGCCCCTGACGGAACGCTTTTTGGGATCAACCCGTTCGTTCAATTCGTTGTTGAAGAATCGATCCCGGTAACGGCGACGACCACGCCAATGCCTACTGCCACGCCTAGATCGTCGGCTGGCACACCTCAGCCCACGCAGCGCGTCACGCCAACTCCTTCGCCGACGCCCCTTCCAGCAGCATCCGCGACTCCGGTCGCGCTCTCCGGCTTCCCGATCATTTCCGGGATTACCGGGCATGCTCACGAAATCTATCAGCGAGGGCAGGCACTGGGTAATAATCCCAATGTTATCGCCAAAGTGGGCGACAGCCTCACCGATAATATCTATTTCCTCTACCCGATAGGCGATGGCAACTACGATCTGCACAGCTACGACTATCTCCAATCGGCAGTCAGCTTTTTCGTCGGTGGGATGGCCCGCGCGGGAAATTCGTTTGGCAATATCTCATTGGCGGCAAAAGGCGGTTGGAACTCCGATATGCTGGTCGATCCGGAGGCTGCCGATCTGATGTGTGACGAAGGATTGACACCCGTCCAATGCGAGTATATTTTTAGCAAGCCCTCGGTGGCGATTATCATGATCGGGACGAACGACGGCGATTGGAAAATCGGTGATGGGAGCTATCAGGCGAACCTGAGCAGCGTTGTCGAATCCTCAATCGAAATGGGGGTGATCCCGGTATTGAGTACCATCCCCTGGAATAAATTCCGCGATCCTGCCCCATATAACACTGCGATCATTACGGTTGCACGCACCTATAATGTCCCGCTGGTCGATTTCTACTCGGTGGTTGACCACCTGCCCAATCGCGGAGTCGGCGAGGACGGCGTCCACCTTTCGATTCCACCCGGCGGAGAATCGGGCGACTTCTCAAGTAACAATCTCCAGTATGGGTACACCATGCGGAACCTCGTGACGCTCCAGGTACTAGATGCCGTGTGGCGGCAGGCCATGTATTGATCACCCGTTTGCCTGTAAGCCCTCTGCTGTCTCTGCTCCGGGTCTTTGCCAGCCTGTAGGGGCTGCACTATACTCCTAACATCAAAGAATTAATCAAGAAAAGATTTAAGTGAGTAAGTTCAGGCCCCAATGTCATACGAAACCCTAACACACGGACGTCTGACCTGGACCCATATAACCAATCCAGCCCCAGGCGATGTCGCCCGCCTGCATGAAGCCTATCCGCATTTCCACCCGCTTGATCTGGAAGACTGCCTCAGCCGGATTGAACGCCCGAAGATCGATGAATATGACGACTATCTGTTTATTGTGATGCACTTTCCCTACTGGGACAGTCAGGAACGCATTTCACGTCCAGGGGAGGTTGACTTTTTCCTGGGAGTGGGGTACCTCGTCACCGTTTATGAGAGTGAATTAAAGCCACTTTATAATCTGTTCGAGCAGTGCCAGACTGACGAAGAAACACGCGCAAAATACATGGACATGGGAGGCGGTCGTTTGATGCATGCCGCCGTTGATCGGATGGTCGATTATCTCTTCCCGATCCTTTACAAAGTCGATGCTAATATTCGTAACATCGAAGAAAATATGTTTGACGAAAACATCCAGCGAACTATCCAGAATATCTCCCTGGTGCGCCGGGATATCATCGCGCTGCGGCGCATCATTCGCCCCCAGGTTCCGATCATGGAGACTCTGGAGCAGATCGATCGCCCGTTCATTCGTGAAGACCTGGATGTGTATTTCAGTGATACGCTCGACCACCTGCAAAAAGCCCGTGATATCGTCGAAGATGACGCTGAGGTAATCAACAGTCTCGCCGATACGACCGACGCACTCGCTTCTTACCGGATCAACGAGGTCATGCGCATCCTGACTGTCATCTCTGTGATCATGCTGCCTCTGACCCTGATATCGGGTATTCTGGGGATGAACGTTCCCCTCCCGCTCCCGCTTCGACCGATTACTTTTTGGGGCGTTATGGGTCTGATGGTTTGTATTTCGATCTCGATGTTATTGTATTTTCGCTACCGGCGCTGGCTATGACTAATCCTCTACAACCACAAATGGATCACCCCTTGATTATCAACACACCCGCTTCGCTGAACAGGCTTTGGCAGGCATTGACGGGCAAGCGCCGGCTTGCGATCGATACCGAGGCGAACAGCCTGTATGCGTATCAGGCCCAGGTCTGCCTGATCCAGATATCGACCGATGAGCAGGATTATCTGGTCGATCCGCTGCCGTTCGACAGTTCTGACCTTGGTTTCCTCGGAGAGATCTGCGCCGATCCGGTGGTTGAGAAAGTCTTTCACGCTGCCGAGTACGACGTGATGATCTTACGGCGTGACCTGGGGTTTACCTTCACCAATATATTCGATACGATGATCGCTGCCCGTGTGCTGGGTTGGGAACAGTTTGGCCTAGGAACGATATTGGAGGATCGCTACGGTGTGAAAGTAAACAAGAAACACCAGCGTGCCGATTGGGGCCGTCGCCCGCTGTCGGATGCCATGATCCGCTACGCACAGATGGATACCCATTTCCTTCTGTCCCTGCGTGATGAGCTCTATCAGTCTCTGGTACAGGGCGATCACCTTGAAGAGGCCCAGGAAATGTTTGACGAGGTTTGCCAGGCGCTCTGGAACGGGCCTGACTTCGATCCGGAAGGCTATTGGCGCATTCACCGTGCCCGCGACCTGGACCCCCGTGCGATGGCTGTGCTGCGGGAATTGTATCTGTATCGTGAACAGCAGGCTGCGCGAAAGAATTTACCCGTATTCAAGGTCATGGGCGATCAAACCCTGGTCGATCTGGCGCAGGCGCAGCCGCGCAGCTTGAAAGAGGCGCGGCGTATGACCGGTCTATCAGAAATTCAGGCGCGGCGATATGGCAGCGGCATTCTTGACGCTGTCCAGCGCGGGCAAACGGCGGATATTCCCACCCCACCCCGTCGCAACGGGCGTCAGGTCGACGAAGATACTCTCCGGCGCTATGATGCTTTACATCTCTGGCGCAAGGAACGCGCTGTCAAGCGGGGTGTGTCATCTGAAGTGGTTACCACAAAGGATGCGCTCTGGGAGCTTGCGAAAAAGGCCCCCCGGTCGATGAGTGATCTGCAATCAATAAAACATCTTGGCCCCTGGCGTGTCAAGACCTATGGGCAGGAAATTCTACGGGTTATCGCTGAACAGGAACACGAGTAAGCGGAGGAACAAAGCATAATGAAGATAACCTTTCACGGTGCCGCCGAAACAGTCACCGGGTCCCAGCACCTTGTCGAAGTCAACGGGAAGCGAATACTGCTTGACTGCGGCCTGTATCAGGGGAAGCGTAAAGAAAGCTACGAGCGGAACAAGAATCTCCCGTTTGATCCGTCCAGTATTGACGTGGTTGTGTTATCTCACGCGCATATTGATCACTCTGGCAATCTACCCAACCTGGTAAAGAACGGCTTCAAAGGCGATATCATCTGCACATTCGCTACACGTGATTTATGCGCGACGATGCTGCGTGACAGCGGGTATATCCAGGAGCGGGATGTTGAGTATGTGAACAAAAAGCGCAAGAAGAAAGGCGAACCGCCGGTCGATCCTATCTATACCGAGCAGGATGCCATTGTCGCGCTGGGGAATTTCATGGCGATTGGCTACGAACGGTCGTATGCGATAACCCCCGACATCGTACTGACCTTCTACGATGCCGGACATATGCTTGGTTCGTCGATAGTCGCGCTGGACATTGCCGATCAAGATCGGAAACGGGATGCCCGCCTGGTATTTTCCGGCGATATTGGCCGCGCCGAAACACCGATCCTGCGCGATCCAACCCTGCTGGATGAAGCGGACATCGTCCTGATGGAAACGACCTACGGCGGGCGATTCCATCCCCCCTTGGCGGAGTCGGAGGAAGAACTGGAGGATGTGATCGTCCGGACGTATAAACGCGGCGGCAAAGTGATCATCCCCGCATTTGCTGTCGGGCGTACCCAGCAGATGGTTTATACGCTGAATAAAGCTTATCACTCCCACGACATACCTGAAATCGACGTCTATGTCGACAGCCCGCTGGCAGTCAATGCTACCGATATCTTCCGCCTGCATCCCGAAGCCTACGACCGTGAAGCGCTGCAATATATGACCGAGGAAGACCCCGATGGGGATATCTTCGGCTTCAGCCGCCTGCGTTATATTCGCCAGGTCGAACAGTCAAAAGAACTGAACTCCCTCAATAAACCGGCGGTGATCATCAGCGCATCGGGGATGATGGAGCATGGTCGCATTTTGCATCACCTCAAGAATAATATCGAGGATAAACGAAACACGGTTTTGATTGTCGGCTGGCAGGCGCCTGACACCCTGGGGCGGCGGTTTGTCGAAGGGGATAAACTTGTTCAGATTTTTGGGGAAGAATACAAGGTCAAGGCAGAAGTTGTCGTTCTGACCGGGTTCAGCGGCCACGCCGATCACAATGGGCTGCTGGAGTGGGCCGGTGCATTCAAGCGCCGCCCGGATCACTTCTTCTTGGTGCATGGTGAACCGGAAGCGGCCAACTGTGTGGCCGATGATCTTCGGTCGAAACTCGGCTACCGGCAGATAGATATTCCTAAACCTCATCAATCTTTTGAGGTATGAAGATCGTGCTGGCTCTTTATTGACTGGAGTGAAAAAAATGGCAAACCGTAAGCACTGGCAGTACTGTCAGGTAGAAGTTGGGGTAAACAGCACCGGCTTTTTGAAGCAGTTTTTCCCCGGCCAGCAGCCGGTCGAGTCGGACCTTCATCAAGGCTGGCCCGCGATGATCGCTAAGCTCGGTGAGCAGGGGTGGGAGCTGGTTGGAGCGTTTCCAAACGAAAGTGGACGGGGTCGGAGTCCCCTGACTTATGTCTTCAAGCGAGAAATGCCGGGTGGCGGTTCTAACCCTGCCATATCTCCGCCTGCGCAAAGCCCGCCTTCTCCGCAGCAGCCTGAACCACCAGAAAAACCATCAGGGCCGGTTCAGGATTTCGAACCACTGGATTTCTAAAGCTGCATAGAAAACGCCCGGCGTTAATAGCATCGCCGGGCGTTTTTTCGGTTTTCATGAATTACGATTCGATGATCTCTACAGTGTGCAGAGTGTCGCCGGGGTTGGGATCGCTTTGTGGATCGCGCACCCGGATTTTCATCAGCACATCCAGTGATTCTTTGTCGGCAACCTTACCAAACACACCATGTTTGCCATCAAGCCAGGGGGTAGCGATGTGAGTGAGGAAGAACTGACTGCCGTTGGTGTTTGGCCCGGCGTTAGCCATCGAGAGCACGCCCGGCCCGTCGTGTTTGAGCGCGAGCGCGCCCGGTTCGTCTTTGAACTTATAGCCCGGCCCACCTCGCCCGGTGCCGGTCGGGTCGCCGCCCTGAACCATGAAATCGGGGATCACCCGGTGGAACATCGTGTCATCGTAGAAGCCTTCACGGGCCAAAAACACCAGATTGTTGACCGTGATCGGCGCTTTATCGGCAAAGAGATTGACCCGGATATCACCGCGCTGAGTCTTAAAAACCGCCGTGTAAGTCTTTGTGGGATCGATACCCATCGGCGGTTGATTGCTGTACTGCTTGGACATGGCTGTCTCCTTGACTGGAATACACGCTTGATCGTCCATTGAGCATAGCATGCTTTGCCGACTAACACGAATGGGTTGCCTTCGCAGATTACCGGTTCCCTCGCCTGTGCCCGTGATAGTGGTGGCGCGGCGTGTTTGCTGGCGTTATCATCATTACGAACTGTCCAAAACAGCCGGAGCGTCGTTAGCCAGGGTATAGATCATTTTGAACGACAAGCAGCAACCTCGAACCATTCGCCGTGTGATCATCTGGCTGCTCGTTTTGAGCGCCCTGGGTGTGGCTGTCTGGCAGTGGGGGGACGAAGCCCTCTATTACGCCACCGGTCAGCACATTATCGACAGCGTGGAGAAGGAGATCGGTGCCGAACAATCAGCGGGCGCGGCGATAGCCTCCGACCAATCTCAACCGGCTGATTCCGGCCAACTGGCAGCGCCATCCACCGATCCGGACAACCTGACAGGGGAGGATTTCCCCTACCCGGCTCGTCAGCACGTTTTGAAGTACAGGGTGCGGTCAGGTGATGCCCTTTTTGCGCTGGCCGAACGATTCGACCTGCACGCCAGCACGATCCTCTGGGCCAACGACGATCAACTGCACGGCGATCCTAATGCCCTCCAGATCGGCATGGAACTCTATATTCTCCCTACCAATGGGATATACCACTTCTCGGACGGGCAGCAGACCATCGGGGAGATCGCCGCATTGTACGGCGTTCAACCGAATGACATCCTCGCTTCGCCATACAATACGTTAATCGAAGAAAGCAGTTCGGTCATTCCTCCCTATGGGCTACGGATTGTCGTCCCCGGTGGACGAAGTGATTCGATCTTCATTCCTGAAGAACTCCAACCCGAAAATGGAGAGGCTTCTCTCGATGACGTTCCCTTGCAGCCAGGAGCCTGTGACTATGAACCCTATGATGGCGAACCGGAGTCTTTTGTCGATCCGCTGACTACGGCGATGCATACCGTCACTGCCGAGTTTACATCATGGCATCCCGGCCTGGATATCGCTGCCAGTGAAGGGGCACTGGTGCTTGCCCCGACAGATGGAATTATTTCGTTTTCCGGGGAGGATGATGAACTGGGGAATGTAATCATCATCGATCATGGGGCAGGCTGGACGACCCATCATGCGCACCTGAAAAACCTGTTAGTCGAATGCGGAGAGACGGTGGAGGGAGGACAGCGGATCGGTACGGTGGGGATGAGTGGAAACGCGACGAGCGCTTACCTCTATTTTGAGCTTAGGCAGAACGATGTCCCCGTCGATCCCAGGCCCGGTGCCTGCCGCCATCATTACAATATTACGCCCTTAATAGAAGACATGATCAGCCCCTTGCAGCCGAATCAGCCGTACCGGGTTACTACCGACTTCATTCCCAACTGGCATGTGGGGATTGACCTGGCAGCGCTGATCGGCACGCCGATCTACGCCGCCCATTCTGGAGTGGTGGTCTATGCGGGCGATCAACTGCTTGGGCTTGGCGAGACGGTGATCATCGATCACGGGAATGGTATGACAACAACCTATGCTCACCTGGACAATCTCTTTGTGGACTGCGGCGCTCAGGTCCAGCAGGGCCAGCATATCGGCGAGATGGGGAATTCCGGCAATTCGTCCGGGGTGCATCTCCACTTTGAGATACGAGAGGACAATGTCCCCGTCGATCCGCGAGACTACCTCGAATTCAGTGAGGTGGTTGAAGACGAACTACAGACCCTTCCCCCGACACCACTGTATATGGATGATCTGGAATAAAAAACCGCCTTTTGGGGCGGCTTTTTGCTGCAAACGGTATATCGATCAGCGCACGTCTTGCAATTCGTATACTTTGGTGTATTGTGTACGCCCCTTCACCTGGATCGGCTCCAGTTCCATCACTGACACATTATCTCGAACCAGGAGATAGGTCGCTTCGCTCAGGAGGATTTGCATTGGGGCTGCGACTTCCTGCAACCGCTTGGCAAGGTTGACGCTGTCGCCCATTGCCGTGTAATCGAGGCGTTCAGGGCTGCCCACATTGCCGACGACCGCTTCCCCGGTATGGACGCCGATGCCAAACTTCAGCCGTTCATCCGGTTCGACTGTTTCATGGTATGCCCGGATGTCGGCCATCATCAGCGCCGCCGAACGAACCGCGCGCAGGGCATGATCTTCCTGTGGACGGAGCGCTGTGTTATACAATGCCATCACCGCGTCCCCCAGGAATTTGTCGATGACCCCCTGCTGCTGGTGGATGGCATCTGAGGCAATCGTCATATACGTATTGATGATCTCGACCAGCTTTTCCGGGTCGAGGTGTTCGCTGAACGTCGAAAACCCTCGGATGTCGCCAAACAGGATCGAGATGACCTGCCGGGTGCCGCCGAGCTTCAGTTCGTCAGCGCTGCGGATGCCATCGACGACTTCGACTGGCAGGTAGCGCCGCACCCCGGCGATCTGGGCTTCACGGCGCTTTGTCTCGGTCAGGTCGTCGAGAACTATGGCGACACCCTGCGTCTGGTCATGGGCATCTTTCAGCGGGCTGAAATTCATGCTCAGGTTGAGCTTACCTCGGGTTTCGACCTCGGTTTCGAATTCGATTCCGGTCAGCCGCTGATCGGTTTCCTGCACCTGACCGACCATCGTATCGAAACGGGTGTCGAGCGGCGGGAGCACGTCATACAGGTTGTACGGCAGTGAAACGTCGCCTTCGAGATCGAGGATTTGCTGGGCGCGCCGGTTGATATAGGTGATCTGATCCATCAGGTCGGTGGTGATCACCCCCGATGCAATCGAGGCGAAGATATTGTCTTGCAGGTTCTTCATCTCGGTGATTTCGTCGAGGGTTGTTCTGAGGCGTGCAAACAGCCGGGCATTCTCGATGGCGACCGCTGCCTGGTTGGTGAAAGCCATCAACAGATCGCGTGTTTGTTCGGTGAACAGTCCGGCATGGATTTTATTGTCGGTATAGACCACGCCGGTCACGTCGCCTTTTACCATCAAAGGGACGGCGAGGATCGAACGCAGGCTGTAGCTAACGATGCTTTCCGCATGCTGGAAGCGGGTATCTTCCTGGGCATTGGTCGTCAGGATCGGTTCGGCGCTTTCGGCTACCCGCCCGATGACGCTGCGGCTGATCTCGAACTCCGAACTGTCGATGGATTGCCGGTCGACATTGCGGGCAATGCGGAACTCCAATTCCCCGGTCAACTCGTCACGCAGCATCAGGTAGCCGCGTTCAGCACCGGAAATCTGGATGATGGTATCCATCACTTCGTTGAGCACCTGCGTGAGGTCGAGCGATGAGTTGATCAGTGCCGCGATATCAGCCAGAGCACGATACTGATCGCGTTCGTGTTCGAGAACGTTGACCCGGTTTCCTGCGCCTTCGAGACGTTTCGCGATGTCGTTAAGCGTGGTCGTCGTGCCGGGGGGCAGACGAAAGCCCTGATCGCGCAGCATCTCGCGCTGCTGCTTCAGCAGGTTTCGAAGGTCTACGGTGAGCTGTCGGATATAATCAAGCTCCGCTTTCAGACCAGATTCTTGAGCCTCGGCTGCTTCTGCCATTACCGCGCTCCCATTCTATACCAAGCATTCGGCATTCTATATATCTACCAATTGCTATTATACGCTACTCAATATCCCCAGCAAGCCCGGTGGCTGGCAAGACTGCGATTACCAATCACCCGGCTGAGTATCAACTTACTTTCCGGGTTCCAGGATGATGGGATTCGCACCGGTAATCGTGATCTCCGATGTGCTCATCTCGAACCCGGAGGCTTCCGAGGCAAAGAGTTCAAGGTCACCACGTGCCAGGATTGCAATCGGCTCACTGCCCGACAGCAGGTGAACTTCCCCGGTACCATATTCATGCTCGACCACGTTGACCTCAAGCCGGATGGTCTGGCCTGGGCCAACGTTGAGATCGAGCATGCCATCCCGGTTGGTTGTGATCTGTTCAACATGCTGATCGATCTCGATGGTAAACCGCTTGCCACTCCAGGGTTGGCCCCCATTCTCGTAGAGAAAGACTCCCAGCCGCACTGGCTGCTGGCTCAGTGGTGTTAGATAAAGCTGTGTGCGATAGGTGATGTCTTCCCACCCACCGGATCGCCAGAATGGAAGATACATAAAACCGGCCATGTTCATTTTCTCCTTTGGTTATGAATAATCTGCATTACGATAGTTTTCCGCAGCCTCTTCAAGGATTTTTAAAATGGCACGCGCTGAAGATTCCCAGGAGAAGCGCTTTACTCGTTCATATCCATACTCGATCAGTTTTTCTTTGACGCTGGGTTCGGTCAATACTTTGCGGAGGACATTCACCAGCGCGCCAACATCGGTCGGCGCGAAGGTCAATGCAGCATCCTGGACTAACTCGGGCAGCGATGATGTGTTGGCGCAGACAACCGGTGTTTTACAGGCCATCGCTTCCAATGCCGGAAACCCAAACCCCTCATACAGTGAGGGAAAGGCATAGACTTCAGCCCCGCTGTACAGAGTCGACAAATCCTCGTCGGCGACATAGCCGGGCACAATGACACGATCTGACAGACCCAGCTTCTGAATACGATCAAACAGCGAACGATACCCCCAGCCCAGCCGCCCGGCCAACACCAGGGACAGACCCTCGATCTCATCGACCAGTTGGGCAAACGCTTCGACCAGCCGGGTCAGGTTCTTGCGCGGCTGGATGCTGCCCACATGCAGGATATAAGGCCCCGATATTTCCAGTCGTTTGCGCAGGTCATCGATCTTCTCTTTGTCTTCAACCGGCTGCAGCAGGTCGTCGACTCCCGGGTGAACCACCCGAATTTTTTCCGGCGGTGTATGGATCAAAGCAATCAGGTCATGGGCAGTTGCTTTCGAATCGGCGATTACCCTTCGGGCAGCCGCTGCGCTGTGGCGTGTTGACCAGTCGAGATAGAGGCGCGAGAAAAGAGGATGTTTGCTGGGATAATGCATATAACCAAGGTCGTGGGCGGTAAAAACCGCCGGAACATCTGCCGGGGCAGGCCAGGGGATAACGTGTGCGGGAACAAAAAGTACATCCGGTGGATCGCGGCGTACATCCGGCCCCAGCCCCCGGTGAGTCCACATCCGGGCCTTGATAATTACCCGCTTTTCGATATTGTCCTGTTCTGGAACCAGGTCATCTTCTGGCGTATCGCGGAAGTACAGGCGGAAACGATGACCGCTTCCCTGTTCTACCAACCCGCGAATAATATGCAGGCTGTATCCTTCAGTGCCGGTACGCTGTTTGACTGTTGCACGACTTGCATCGATGCCAATTAACATGTTTATGGTTACCTTGAATGAGTTACTCGGTATCCAGGTGAACGTCGTGACTGCGATTCCGCAGCGTTACAATGGCGACAGACGTTATCAGAATCAGGAACAGCGGCCAGAGCCGCATTGCCTGGCGAAATCCGGTGCTCTGGAGGAGCTTCAGCGTCACAGGTAGGAGCAGGAGGCCTGCGCCGCCGATCAGATAGGCGGGCAGCAGCAGCGACTGCCGCCGGGAGCCATCACGCAGGTAGACGAACAGAAAGGCGACACCCACAATAAACAGGAATATTGGCCAGTAGCTGTTCAGCGATTGCCAGGTAAGGTTCCCCAGGTTCAGTGTAAATATGCTCAAGAATAACCCGGATAGCAACAGGGTTATCCCTACCAGGATGATCCCGCTTCCGCTGGAAGACTGCCCTGAGTTTTGAGCCAGCAGGGTAATCCCGATCAGCATCAGGATGAGAGGCCACAACTTATCGAAGCCCATCAACGGCGCGCCTAATTCGGTCGCTGCCAGCCACCCGCCGAAGAGGATCAGAGCCACCCCACCTACATAAGAACCCGGTTGATGTAGTTTCATTACCAGATAATTCTCCAATGCGGCTTCTCGCCTAATTGTAAAACCCAACCGGCAAAACGTAAAGTGACCCCGCTGGTACCTCTCAAAGAAGCAAACCAGGAGCCAGCCGGGTCAGTGCATCCGTCAGCGAGAAACGGTATATCTCCAGCACCTCAGGCAGGTGCGCCCAGATGCCAAAGTAGTGATGAACCGTAAAAGCCGCGATGACGATCAATACGACACCATAGGCAACCCACAGCGCGGTTTCGCCGGTTGGCCCAACGCGCTGGCGTGCCCAGTCGGTCATCCATACGACGGCCAGTGCGGGGAAGTAATAGAGTGCGGGCTGTATCCCTATCGCTTGCAGCGTGCTCCGTGCGGTGCCGCTGATCATAACCGGTACCAATCCAACAATCAGGGTCAACAGCATAAACGCATTGGCGGTCGTGATCCGGAAGGTGTCGTCGTATTTGCTGCGGCCCTGGCGGGCGGGTCGGTAAGGCATGATCAGGCTGACAATCGCCAGGCTGATCCCGATATAAAAAAGCAGGCTGAACAGCGGCCCAAGCAGCGGTTTCCCCGGAAGCGTGTAGGCGACGAGATTGTCTCCGCGAAAAGTGATGATTCCCAATCCTGCCCGAACCGCATTGCGAACCGGTTCGGTTTCCCCTCGCGAGATCAGGCCCAGGAAGTGCAAAGCCTGACCCTCGATTCCGCTCACCGGTCGGCGGAACAGGGTCAGCACCAGGGGCAGTGACACCAGCGCGGCAATGGCTAAAGTCAGTGCCAGCCCTGACCACGTTCGGCGCAGGACGCGCGGTTGATCCAGTGACAGGAACAGGTAAAAGGCCGGGAAGACCATCCACATTATCCGCGCCGACGGGCTGGTATAGATCGACAGGCCCAGCAGGATTCCGGCCAGCGCGAACCAAATCCACCCCTCGATCTCAGCCTGAGGGCGGTATTCTAAGGGGAGGAAATCATCCTCGACATCTTCCTCGACGCGGAAACCGCGTCGAAGCGCGGCAGCGGCGGCCATGTAGAGAACCGGCAGCGTGATCGCTCGTAGCGCCAACCGGCTGGTCCAGACACCCCAGGGGCTGACGGCCAGTGCCGCTATCGTCGCCAGTGCCAGCCAGCGGTTCTGTGTCGAGAGTCGAATCCAGAGATAGATGAGCGCCAGCAGAATGGTACCGAAGAATGCCGAAGTCAGCCGGGCGGCTACTGCTGTCCGTCCAACGATCAGCATCATCAACGCGGTTGCATAAGCATAAAGCGGTTCACGGGTGACGCCATCGTCAGCTTCGATGTAAACAGGTAGATCTCCATCCAGTATATGGAGTGCGTCCTGAACATGCTGCACTTCTTCCGCGCTGAGGTCACCCGGAGCCTGGTCGATTGCGCCAAAGCGCAGTGCAGCGCCAACCAGTAGGACAAGGATATAAAGCACTGTTTCGATGTGACGTGATGTTCGATCCATAGTTTTCCCTGCCAGTCTGGTCGCCAGGCGCAGCCGTATGTAATGACTACTGGCAACTTTAGCGGTGGAAGAGGCGATTCGTCAAATTGATCATCTTGTCAGTTGCATCCAAAAAGCTTGTCGCCTTGCTAGGGTGCGGGTATTATGAGGATGTGGATTGCAATCACGGGAGCCTTAAAGGGTTATGGGGTGCTGATATGGCTTTACGACGAGCAGTAATTATCAGTGTTGTGCTGATCATCGTGCTGGCTTCCAGCGTGACGCTTGTGCAGGCTCAGGAACAGACTCATGTTGTGCAGGCAGGAGAAACACTGTACCGCATCGCCGCTCAATACGGCCTGACGGTCGAGCAACTCGCTGCCGCCAACGGGATCACCAACCCGGCTTTGATCTATGTCGGGCAGGTATTGGTCATTCCAAACGGTGATGGCGAATCGACTGCAAGCGGCACGACGAGCTACACGGTCGCTGCCGGGGATACGCTTTACAGTATTGCCCGGCGGTTCGATACCACCGTCGCGACACTGGTCAGCTTGAACGGGTTGAGCAACGCTAACGTGCTCTATATCGGGCAGGTGCTGGTACTGCCGGGCGGCGAATCGACGACCACTACTGTAACACCGGAACCAACGGAAGAAGAGGAAACTGAGACACCAGAAGCGACGGAGGAGCCAACCTCAGACGAGCCGGTTTATCACACCGTGCAGCGGGGGCAAACCCTCTCCCAGATTGCGCTGCTGTATGGCATGACTTACCAGGAGATCGCGCTGCTAAATGGGCTGGATAACCCGAACCTGATCTTCCCCGGCCAGGAACTGCTGATCAAATCCGGTGAGGAAGAGGAGGAAGATGCAACTGATACGCCGACCCCGACCAGTACGGCGACTTCGACGGTAACCCCGACGGCGACAGCCACTTCGACCGGAGAGCCAACCGCCACCCCGACGGCGACCGCAACCGAGGAAGAGTCGGGCGAGGCGACCGCTACCCCGACGGCGACATCCATACCAACCATGTCGGTAACCCCGTCGACAACCCCCACCGACCTGCCGGAGGGCATCGAAACGCCAACGCCGATTGTTCAGGACGTCGAAATACCGTCGGATGCGCCCAATCTGCTCGATAACCCCGGTTTTGAAGGTTCTGTGCGGTCGGTCGATTTCGACAGTGTGCAGGTGTTCGATGGTTGGCAGCCATTTTATTGTGCTCAACCGTACACATCGGAGAAATGCGCTGCGCTGCGCCAGGGCGCGGGGAATCCAGAAGGCTTGCTGATGTCTCGCCCGGTCTATAAATCGACCAATACGACCTATCACGTACATGGGGGGACAACTGCCCAACAGTGGTCGTGCAGCTACAGCGCGTGCCGGGGTGGTGTCTACCAGATTATCGAAACGGTGCCGGGTGCAAGCTGCGAGGTTGGTGCTTATGTCCAGTCTTTGAGCACTAACAGTTCCGGCATTACCTCTGATCTGCTCACCGCCGACGACCGAGACAACTCGACGTGGTACATCCGTGTCGACCTTAGCGGAGGGGAATCTGCTTTTACAACCGGGGACAACCTGCTGATCAGCCGGGGATTTGGCTATATCGACGGGACATATGACCGGTTTGCGAAGATCGGCTTCACATTTACCGCCACCGACGATGAGACGGCGGTGTATTTCGAAAATCTGCGACTCTGGCCGCTGGCCCGCAATCGCAGCTACCTCGACGATGCGTATGTCAGGTGCTCGGCCTCACCGTAATCGAGACAACAAAAAAAGCGGCGGGATGTTGTCATGCCCGCCGCTTTTGCTTATAAAAAGGCTGTTTACCGGCGAAATGCGCTGCCCAGCGCTGTCAGCCCGATGGCAATCAGGATCACCGGCCACCACTGTTCGAAGGAAATATCAAGGCCGAATGTGTTGCCCAGCCCGATGCCGATCAACACGCAGCCCGCTATAATGTTGAATATCGACGGGCCGGATACGTTGGGCAGGATCACCCGGATAAGCGCTTTGAGCAACAGCAGCCCACCTGCGCCAAGCATGATCCAGTCCCAGGGTTCGGTTCCGGCGGGCAGCATTCCCATGTTCCAGGCCAGAAGAACGGCCCCGGCGACGATCAGCAGTGCCGCCCAGAATATCGAAGACCAGGAAGCAAGACCTCCATCCTGCCGGTGATGATGGCGCATGAAGTCGGGATGGTGGCGTGTGGTGCGCCACTTATATTCAAAGCGGTCTGATGAATAATCGCTGCGTTCGACTTTCGGTGCTTCAACCGGGCGTTCGTTCTCGGGCAGTTCGCCCGTATAACCTTCACTCATCGAGTGTTGTCTCCTTCTTGAAATTCAACTTCACTAAGTAATACGTGTGATTCAATAAGGAGTTGCACTCAGTACACTATTCTTCTGTTAAAATCGAAAAACAAATTCATTCTGGAGAAAGGATCGCACAATGGCTCAGAAAGTTGGCTATATCGGACTTGGATTGATCGGTGCGCCGATGGCTCGCAACCTATTGAAAGCGGGGCATGAGGTTGTCGTCCACAACCGCAGCCGGGGGATTGTTGACGAGTTGGTGAGCGAGGGGGCCATCGAAGCTTATTCACCTGCAGAAGTCGCCCGGCAGGTCGAGGTTGTCTTTACCTGCCTGCCGGACTCGCCCGATGTCGAACGGGTAGCCCTGGGGCCGGATGGCATCATCGAAGGGGCGCACGAGGGCCTGATCCATGTCGATCACAGCACGATCAAACCGGAAAGCGCCAAGCTGATCGCCGAAAAGCTTGGCGAGGCTGGCATTCGCTGCCTCGATGCACCGGTTTCTGGTGGGGATATCGGCGCGAAGGCGGGGACACTCGCGATCATGGTCGGCGGCCCGCATGAAACGTTTGAAGCCGTTCTCCCGCTTTTCAAGGCGACGGGCAAGACGATCACCCATATCGGGGAGAGTGGGGCAGGCCAGGCGGCCAAAGCCTGCAACCAGATCATGTGTGCCGCGCAGATGGTGGCAATGTCTGAACTGCTTGTGCTGGCCGAAAAATCAGGCGCGGACCCGGAAAAGGTAATCGAGGCGATTAAAGGTGGGGCGGCCCAGTGCTGGACGCTCGATACCAAGCCGCAGCGTATTTTTGCCGGTAATCGGGAGCCGGGGTTCAAAGCCTATATGCAGCATAAAGACCTGGGGATCGTGCTCGATACGGCCCGCACCTATGGCGCGTCCCTGCCGGTAACCGCCGTGATCACCCAACTGTTCGAAGCCATGCTGCAAAATGGCCTCGGCGACCTGGATAACAGTGCCGTTCTGGGCATTCTCGAAATGATGAGCAATACGAAAGTTGGCCCCTGAGAAAGTGGGGCTTACGTCGCATAGAAACGCCCGCTGCGGTATAATAAAGGGGTCATGGAAAGCGAAAAAGCGAACACGCCGACGCCTCCGGTCGGCGTTATTGAATCACTTACCAGGGGATTTGAAACAGTAGCGGGCAGCCTCGTGCTGATTTTGCTTCCGCTGCTGCTCGATCTCTTTTTATGGGTCGGGCCAAGGCTGGATTTCAGACCTGCTTTCGCGTCCTATTATTATGATCTATGGGAACCGATGGTCGCTTCCATGGATACCGAAATGCAGAGCGGCCTGAAGCAGTTCGGCGATCAGATATTGGAACTGTCGGAGACTATGCCCGACCAGTATTTACCGATCTTTGGGATGCCCTCACTGATGGCCTGGCGCGAAGCCGAGCCGCTGCCCTTTGGCTACATTCCACCTGTATGGGAAGTGCGCACCTCGGTTGATGTTTTAGGCGCGAATGTTCTATCGCTGCTGGCGGGTTTTGTGCTGTTTGGCTGCTATATCACCGTCATTGCTGAGCGGGTGAAGAGTGGCAAAACGAAATTCGGCAGGGTACTGGCCCGACTGCCGATCAACCTGATCTGGCTGGGATTGTTCTTCGTCACGGCGTTCATCATACTGTTTCTCATTTACATTCCCTTCCTTCTTGTCTCGGCCAGTTTTCTCCTCGTTTCAGAATTGTTGTCCGCAGTGATTAACTTCCTGGGATTGATCCTGATATTCTGGATCGCAGCCTATGTCGTTTTTACGATTCACGGCATCTTCCTGAACGAAAGAGGACTGTTCAGGTCTCTATGGGACAGCATCCGAGTTGTGCAGTGGAACATGCCGCAGACGATTACGTTGTTCTTGCTGGTCGCCATCCTCAGTACGGCGCTTTCTCGTATCTGGCTGCTGGCCCCGGTCGGCTCGTGGACGGCTCTTCTGGCAATTGGGGGGAATGCTTTCGTCCAAACCGGACTGATCGCCGCCACGTTTTTCTACTATAAAGATCGCTACAGATACTGGCAGGAAAGCCGTGCCGAAATGCTGGCGAGACTTGAACAGCATAGGATTCAATAAAGTACGATTTGACTTTTATCTGGATTAGATAAGGAAACACTATGGCCCGTAATGCGCAGCCAAACGACGTCAAATATGATGAGACCACAATCGAGCACCTCAGTGGTCTTGAAGCCGTTCGCCGTCGGCCTGGTATGTACGTTGGCGGCACGGATATCAAGGCGCTGCATCACCTAGTCTACGAGGTCGTCGACAACTCAATTGACGAGGTGTTGGCCGGTTACTGCGACACGATCTGGATTTTGCTTCGCAAAGATGGCGGTGTTGAGGTATGGGATAATGGGCGAGGTATTCCGGTTGGCATCCATCCCACCGAAGGCGTCTCGACTTTGCAGCTTGTCATGACGGAACTGCACGCTGGTGGTAAGTTTGGAGACAGTGCCTACAAAGTGTCTGGCGGTCTTCACGGTGTCGGTGTGACGGCTGTCAATGCGCTTTCATACGGCTGCGAGGTCAGCGTCAAGTCCGGGGACGGGTATCTGTACCGCCAGCGCTACAAAAGAGGGCAGCCTGTAACCGAAGTGGAACGAGTCGAGGAAGTAACCGATGGATCGACCGGAACGACCACCATCTTCTGGCCCGACCGCGATATTTTCCCCGATACCGAGTTTCGTTTTGAGACGCTGATGCAGCGTTTTCGCGAGATGGCGTTCGTCACGCGCGGCGTGACCATTCACCTGACCGATGAACGTGCCGAGCCTTTCCCCAAGGAAATCTCCTTTTACTTTGAGGGTGGGATCGGCTCCTTTGTGCGCTACCTGAACCGCCACCGTAAGCCCATTCATGACGTCGTTTTCGCCGACCAATCCTTCGAAGTGGAAGGCATTGGTGAGATAGAAGTCGAAGTTGCCGTCCAATATGCTGATTACTACGCCGATTCGGTTCTTGCCTTCGCCAATACGATCAATACACCTGATGGTGGCACCCACCTCGAAGGTCTCCGGGCCGCACTGACCCGTGCGATCAACTTCTATGGCCGCAAGGCAGGCGCATTAAAAGAAAACGATACCAACTTTTCCGGCGACGATACCCGGGAAGGATTGACGGCCATCGTCAGCATCAAACATCCCGATCCACAGTTCGAGAGCCAGACCAAAGTCAAATTGATGAACTCTGAAGTCAAGGGGCTGGTTCAGTCGCTGGTCAATGATGCTTTTGGTGAGTTCCTCCAGACTGACTCGCGCGGGGCCAGGGCGATTTATGACAAGTGCCTGACTTCGGCCAGGGCGCGCATCGCCTCCAAACGTGCGCGTGACCTGATCCGCAGCAGCCCGCTTCAAAGCACCACTCTGCCCGGTAAGCTGGCCGACTGCTCGTCGAAGGATGCGGCAAGTTCTGAGCTGTATATCGTCGAGGGTGACAGCGCGGGCGGCAGCGCCAAGCAGGGCCGTGATCGTCACTTCCAGGCGATCCTGCCGCTGCGCGGGAAGATTCTCAACACCGAGCGCGCTCGCCTTGACCGCGTACTGGATAACAAAGAAATCCAGGCGCTAATCTCGGCGCTGGGCGTCGGCATTGGCGAGGAATTTGATCTCAGCAAGCTGCGCTACGGGCGGGTGATCATCATGACCGACGCCGACGTGGACGGTGCGCATATCCGCACCCTGCTGCTGACATTCTTTTTCCGCTATATGCCGGAGTTGATCGAAGAGGGGCATCTATATATCGCCCAGCCGCCGCTTTACCTGATCAAGAGCGGGAAAAAACGCGAATATGCGTATACCGAAAACGAAAAGGATAAATTGTTCAGGCAGTTTGGTGACCGGAAGATCGATCTCCAGCGGTACAAGGGTCTTGGTGAGATGAACCCTGATCAGCTCTGGGAAACGACCATGGACCCGGAGAACCGGATTCTGCTCCTGGTCTCGATTGAAGATGCCGCCGCCGCCGACCGCACCTTCGATATGCTGATGGGCAGCAGCGTGCCGCCGCGCCGGAAATATATTATCACCCATGCCAAGAGCGTGAGGAACCTCGATATTTAGAGTACCATGTGAGAATGAAACACAAAGAGCAGCCGCCGGGCTGCTCTCTTCTTTCCTCTATCCAAACGCCTCTGTATTTGTTATCATGGCGGCGTATCAGGGAACATTAAATATCGTTCAAGAAAGGGTTCCTGATTGATGTCTATCCGCATCCACCCCACCGCTGAAGTGTCGGAGCAGGCCAATATTGGCGAAGGTACTTCCATCTGGCACCAGTCTCAGGTCCGAGAGAATGCCACGCTGGGAAAAAATTGTGTGATCAGCAAAGGCGTCTATATCGACTTCAATGTTCAGATCGGCGATAATGTCAAAGTGCAAAACTACGTCTCTGTCTATCACGGTGTTACACTTGAAGATGGTGTTTTTGTCGGCCCGCACGCCTGCTTTACCAACGATCTCCGCCCACGTGCGATCAATGCCGATGGCTCGCTGAAATCCGCCGATGACTGGGTATTGTCGAAAACCCTGATCCGCACCGGGGCGGCTATCGGCGCGAACTCGACCATTGTCTGCGGTGTGACCGTTGGTCGCTGGGCAATGATCGGTTCAGGCAGTGTCGTCACCCACGACGTCCCGGACTACGGACTGGTTTACGGTAATCCGGCCAAACTGCATGGGTTTGTCACGCCGGGCGGCGAACGGGCCACCGAAGTCGTTGACCTGAGCCCGGACGAAGCGGGTAATATCAAACTAGCCGGGCCGGAAAGCAAAGAAGAAATTCTGGTTCCCTTATCGCTTTACCAGCAGATCTCAAAATAAAAGGTTAACTTATGATCTACATCTCCAAGCCCTATATTGGTGAAGAAGAAAAACAGGCTGTGCTCGAAGTTCTCGAATCGGGGATGCTCGCCCAGGGCAAGCGCACAGCTGAATTCGAAGAGAAGTTCGCCGCTGTCTGCCAGACCAAGCACGCGATTGCCACCTCGTCAGGCACAACGGCTCTCCAGATAGCATTGATGGCCCACGACATCGGCCCTGGAGATGAAGTCATCACCACTCCGTTTACTTTCATTGCAACAGTGAATTGCATCCTTTTTGTCGGTGCAAAGCCGGTCCTCGTCGATATTGAAGAAGAGACCTACAACATCGACCCGGCCCAAATCGAAGCGGCAGTCACGCCCAGGACTAAAGCCATTCTCCCGGTGCATCTCTATGGCTATATCTGTGATATGGACGCCATCATGGATATTGCGAAGAGGCACAACCTGCTCATCATCGAGGACGCGGCTCAGGCGGTTGGCGCTGAATACAATGGAAAGCGTGCGGGGAGCTTTGGCACCGGCTGCTTCAGCCTGTATGCGACCAAGAACGTGATGAGCGGTGAAGGGGGGATGATCACCACCTCGGATGATGATTTCGCCCACTGTTGCCAGATGATCCGCAATCATGGGATGGAACGCCGTTATCATCACGATATGCTGGGCTACAACTTCCGCACCAGCGACATCCATTCGGCGATTGGCTCTGTGCAGATGGATCGCCTGGAGGCGTTCACCGAGAAGCGCATCGCCAATGCTGCTTACCTTAATGAGCATATCACGGGTGTGATCACCCCGGCGGTGCGTGAAGGATATAAGCACGTCTGGCACCAGTACACCGTCCGTGTCCGCGATGCCGCCTCGGACGGCTCGACTCGTGACGCGGCCATCGAAAAACTGCGTGAGAACGGTGTCGCCCCCGGCATTTTCTATCCAATCCCGGCCCATAAACATGCCTATCTGCGTGATTACGGCGTCGAGGAGGTCAGCCTGCCGGTTGCCGAAAAATTGGCTGCTGAAGTGATGTCACTGCCGATCCACCCCCAACTGACCCAGGAAGAACTGGCGAAGATCGTTGAGGAGGTGAACAAGCTATGAGATCGAAAGCCGCAGTTATCGGCGTCGGGGCGATGGGCCATCACCATGCTCGCGTATACGCCGAAATCCCGGATGTTGAACTGGTTGGTGTGGCCGACATGAACGAAGAAGCCGCCCGGTCGATCGGTGATCGGTTTGGCAGCACCGCTTATACCGACTATCACCAACTGCTGGACGAACAAAAGCCGGATGCGGTCACCATTGCCGTTCCAACCGTCGAGCATCTGAAGGTGGCTCTTGACGTTATCGAGCGGGGCATCCACCTGTTGATCGAAAAGCCGATTGCCCACTCGGTCGAAGATGGACAGAAAATCATTGATGCCGCAAAAAGCGCCGGAGTGAAGCTGATGATCGGCCACATCGAGCGATTCAACCCGGCGGTGGCAGCCCTGAAAGAACATATCAACCAGGGTGAATTGGGGCGTGTTTTCGAGATGGACGCTCGCAGGCAGGGGCCGTTTCCGGCCCGCGTGCGTGACGTGGGCGTGGTGATCGACCTAGCTGTCCACGATGTCGACGTGATGCGTTATGTGTGTGATGCCGATGTCACCCGCGTTTACGCAGAAACAGAGCGCCGGATTCACAGTCAACACGAGGATTTGTTGAGCGGTTTGCTTCGTTTCGATAATGACTCGGTCGGAACGCTGACAATCAACTGGTTGACCCCGACCAAGGTGCGTGAATTGTACGTTACCGGCGAGCTGGGTATGTTCCGCGTGGATTATCTCACACAGGACCTCTATTTTTTCGAGAATGCCACTGCCCAGGGTGCTCAATGGGAGACACTCCGCATACTGCGCGGTGTCAGCGAAGGCCGGATGATCCGGCATGTTGTCGCCAAGCGCGAGCCGCTCCGTGCCGAGTTGGAAGCGTTCTTGGCGTCTGTTCGGGATGAAGCCCTCGTTCCCGTCAGCGGCGAAGATGGCCTGAAGGCGCTGCAAATCGCCCAAGCAATTGTCCACTCCGGGCAAACTAACCAGGCTGTCACATTCAACGGCTGAATATGACTATTCGGACACTCCACCAGAAGATCGAGGATAAGACGGCCAGAATAGGCGTCATCGGGCTTGGCTATGTCGGGCTGCCCGCCGCCTGTATGTTCGCCGATGCCGGGTTCGCCGTGACCGGCGTTGACGTCAAGCCGGATCGCGTCGATCTGATCAATCAGGGCCAATCACCGATTGAAGGTGATGAACCTGGGTTGGCCGAACTACTTACTAAAGTCGTCGAGATGGGGAAATTCCGAGCGACTGCCGATTATGATGCGCTGCGTGAGGCTGATATCGTCCTGATCGTGGTTGAAACCCCGGTCGACGACACCGACCATAAGCCGCGCTATGCGGCACTGCAGTCGGCCTGTCGGAGTCTGGGGGCGGTCCTCAAAGATGATGCGCTGGTGATCTGCGAATCGACCGTCGCACCAGGTACGGTCGACGGGTTGATCGGCCCTACGCTCGAAGAAGTTTCCGGAAAGAAGGCCAACACCGATTTTTACCTCGGTGCCTGTCCGGAGCGGGTGATGCCGGGCAAGCTGCTCGCCAACCTTCGGGGAGTCAGCCGGGTTTGCGGGGGAAGCACCTCGGAGACGGCTCGTGCGATGGTTTCGCTGTACAGCCATATCGTCGAGGCCGACCTGGACGCGGCGGATGTCATCACGGCGGAACTGGTCAAGACGACCGAAAACGCCTACCGGGATGTGCAGATTGGCTTTGCCAATGAAGTCGCCATGATTTGTGAGGCCAACGGTGCGAACGTCTGGCACGTCAGGGAGTTGGTGAACAAGTCGCCTTTCCGGAATATGCACCTGCCCGGTGCCGGAGTGGGTGGTCACTGCATTCCCAAAGACCCCTGGTTGCTGGCTTTTGCGGCCCCCGACGATGTTGATCTGCGGATCATCCCCTCGGCACGTGCGGTCAACGATGGAATGCCGCTCCATATTCTCAAACTGGCGGAAAAGGCGCTTGCCAGCCATGATCACAGTTTAGTCGATGCGCGCCTCGCTGTGCTGGGCTATGCCTATCTCGAGGAAAGTGACGATACCCGCAACAGCCCCTCCGCAATCCTGGTCGAACAACTGGAGAAACTGGGCATTGACCACATGATCCACGATCCCTGGGTCGATGCATACAAAGGTGATTTGTTCGAGCGAATCGGTGGGTGCGATGCGGCGATTATTATGGTCAAACATGCCGCCTATCGTGATATGGACCTCGAATCTTTAAAGGACTCACTTCGAACGCCAATTCTTATCGATGGGCGGGGCCTGCTCGACCCAGAGCAGGTTCAGGCGGCGGGCCTGACCTACTATGGAATCGGGCGTGGGGATATTTAATGTTGGGTAAAATACTGATGCCTGATGAATGGCAGGTCGATAAGTCGATATTGGGCCTATCGCCTTCTATGGCATAAACTTGTTGTCCCCCGTGCGGTTGATGTAGCGCCTTTCAAGGTTCGCATTAACGTTCGTTACTTGCCCGCTCAACAGGCTGCCGATGGTATAGAAAATGCGTACCAGGTCCGGGCGTAAATCCTGCCAATCCAGGTCATGATGAGTTACCTCGTACTGCCTGAGATGACGTACTTCCTCAATCCCAAATTCCTTTAACATTTGCAGTTTGGCTAAAGTGGACTGCGGGAAGCGGAAATTATAGCGGACATTAGCCGGATAATCCCGGTTGCGTTCAACCGGGCGGCCCATTATCAAGTTGCGGATCATACCGGGGAAGTTCATACCGACTTTAATTGACAGGTCAAGCGTCCCCCACAGCTTGGGGTTGATCTCGATCAGCTTGTACCGTCCATCACGGGGATCGTACTTGAATTCGATCTGAGCCGGGCCGTGCCATTCAAGTTCGGTAAGCAACCGCCTCGCGAGTTCGGCCAGCCGGGGATCATCTGTTGTGACATTCACCGCTCCTACGCCGCCATAGATCGGGTACATCACCTGCCGTACCTGAGTCAGCAGATTGACGACCTCACCGTGATCGGTTAGCGAACACACATCGTGGATGAACCCGGGAATGAATTCCTGGATCAGTGGAGCGTCATAGTCCCGGGCACCCGTTGTGGCGGTGAAGGAAGTAATCTCCTCATATTTTGCTAGCAGTTCATCCCTTGAGTTCGCATACCGCAGCCCTTTATCGACCAGTGCTCCGCTTCTGGCCTTGACCACTACCGGGTAGGTGACCTCTTTGGCAATCGCGTCCAGGTCATTGTCGGTGTAATCAGTATATACTCGCGGTGCATCGATTCCGATCTTCTCGCAGAAGCGAGTGGTTTGCAGCTTATCGTGCGCAATGTTGAAGATGTGTTCTTCCGGCAGCATGAAGGGAATATGCTCGCCAATTTCCTCCGCGTGCTTCACAACGGCGTAGCAGGAATCGTTTCCGAAGGGAAGCAGTAAATCGTAGTCGTTTTCCCGGCATAGATCAATGACGTCCTGTGCGAACTGGGTATCGTCGTCTGCTGCCGATGTGATCTGGTAGAACCGATTGACATGTTTACTCAGGAAGAAGTGACGCCAGACAAAATTGAGATGCCAGGCCAGGTCACAGGTATCACCTTCCTGACTCAGTGCTTTGATTCCGGCCCCGGCTGACACGCCGGGCAGATTCGGGACTAGGATTCGGGCCATGAGTTCTCCAGATGACAGTTATGAGTAATTCTGGTTGGCAATGCATTCCGGGGTTAGTCGGTGAACAAGGTGTTGTCAGAGGCCAGCGAGTCTTTGATCCCCTTGGCGACTTCTTCCTCCAGCAGGCTCAACACCTTCTCCCGGACTTCAAGATAGTCGTCGCCTGTATAATTTCGCGGACGGGGTAAATCTACATCCACAATGCCTTTTACCTGGCCTGGCCGGGCGGTCATCACCACGATCCGGTCGGCCAGATAGACAGCCTCGATTACGCTATGTGTGATAAACAATACCGTTTTTTTCGTTTCCTGCCAGATACGAACCAATTCCTGCTGCATATACTTCCGTGTTTGCGCGTCGAGTGCGCCAAATGGCTCATCCATCAACAGCACCAGCGGGTCGTAAGCCAGTGCACGGGCAATTCCGACTCGCTGCTTCATCCCACCTGACAGAGTATGTGGAAAGGCATTCTCGAATCCTTCCAGGTTCATCAATCGGATGTATTCTCTGGCTCGTTCGATTGCTTCCTTGCGCTTCCACCCGTTGTTGGTCAATCCAAAGGTGATGTTCCCTAGCACAGTTCTCCAGGGAAACAGTGCATAGTCCTGGAACACAAACCCGCGATCTGGCCCAGGCTCCTTCACCTCTTCACCATTAAGTATTACCTGCCCGGTGGTGGGTGTCTCAAATCCAGCAACCAGATATAGCAGGGTTGATTTGCCACAACCGGATGGCCCGATAATTACATTAAATGTACTTGGCCAGAATTCAAGATCGACATTGGTAAGGGCATGGACATTGTTGTGACTGTCGGTAAAAGTTTTGCTGACGCCCTTGATCTCTACAATTGGTTCGCTATTCATAATCCCCTTAGTTTTCTGCAACCACGCCCCATTTTTCAATTGTCCACCGCTCCAACCGCCGAAGAAGCAGCTGGTCAATTATCGTACTGGAAATTCCGATCAGGATCAATCCAACGAACATTACGGCGGTATCATTGAAAAAACGTGCCTGGTAAATCATTTTTCCCACGCCCCACTGTATCATTGCAGCCAGCATCTCACCCCCTACCAGCGCGCGCCACGAATAGCCGATGCCCAACCGCAGCCCGGCAATGATCGAAACCAGCGAGCCGGGGATCAAAACGCTGAAAACCAGTCGGAGTCCTTTTACTCCCACGATCTCCGCCGCGTGTATCTGGTTTTGGTTGACCATCTCGATGCCGCTCATTGTATTGTAAGCAATGGCGAAGAACCCACCCAGGAAGATGGTCATGATCACCGTCCGATCGCCCAGACCCATTATGACCAGCAGTACGGGTACCCAGGCCAGCGTCGGGACCGAGATGAGCAGGCTGATCACCGGACTGAATATCATGTGCAGCGTCTTGTTCAACGACAGCAGCACACCGACGGCAATCCCCAACGTCACCGCGAGCAAATAGCCGACGGTGATTCGATACAGGCTGCTTAACAAATGGTGAAACAGCACATTGCTTCCCCAGATTAACGACCAGGCTGAACGGAAAATATCAGATGGGGCGGGCAGCGTCTTGATGCCGCTGAGCCCCAACTGTACGATCACTTCCCAGAGGATACCCACGACCACAAAGGGGAACAGGTTGATGAGGTCCTGCTTGATTTTATCCTTTGTCATTTGACCATCCCCCAGCGTCGGATGGTTTGCGCCTCAAGCAGATTCAACACGCCTTTCTCTAGCACGAAGTAAAAGACGATCAGGATGGCGATCCCGCCGAACACAATCCCCGACCGGAGATAGCTGGCTGCGTCCCAGATCATATAGCCCAGGCCGTAGTTTGTCGCTGCGATGAATTCTACGGCGATGATTGTGCGCCAGCAGCGGGCCAGCCCCAGTTTTACGCCAGTCAAGAGATAACCCATCGCCCAGGGTAGGTACACCTGAAAAGCGATCCCCAGCCGTGTCGAACCGCTGATGGTAGCTGCACGAACCAGTTGTGGATCGACACTGCGCACCCCGGCGGTGACGTTGTAAGCGATTGGAAAGAATGCGGCTAGCCCGCCCAATGAAATAATGGTTGGATTGCCAAACCCGATCCATACGATGAACAACGGTGCGAGAGCGATTCCCGGTATCGGCATCAAGGCAGTCATCAGCGGATTGAAGAAACGGTAAATTGCCGGGCTTATTCCCATCACTAACCCGGCAACAATACCTGCCAGAATACCAATAGACGAGGCAATGACCAGTCGATAGGTCGTTGCCTCGATATGCTTCAACAGCAGGGAGCGTTCAGGTAGCTCGCGCGTATGAACTGATTGAATTTCGGCGGCGATTTTACTCGGTTGAGGAAACAACGCCCCATTGATTATGTGTGTTCTTGCCAACACTTCCCATGCGCCTAGAAGCAGTACGATGAAGAGTACAGGCAATAACCATTTTTGAAATTGTTTCATTTATTCCGCGTTGTAAAGCTCATAAGCCTCTTCGAGAAAACTGGTGTCATAGCGAAATTCCGGGATGGATTCGATCTTTCCCTGGTCATACAGGAATTGGGCCGTGTCTTGAAGCGCTGCGATCACATTCTCGTCAACATCCAATGAGAAATCAACACGTTCGAAAACCTTCAGGAACGTCTCGGGCGATGCTTCCGACCCCTGGGCAGAGGCGGCTTCGGAAGCAATCTGCGCAGCCTGTTCGGGGTCAGATTCGATCAACTCGACCTTAGCTATATGCGCCGCCAGGAACCGTACTAACTCCGTCCGATGGCTCTCGGCATATGAAACGGTCGTATGTAGCGAAACCGGCACCAGTGCGATGTCACCATAGCTGCGCATTACTCGTCCGACTCCCTGTGCTTCAGCGATGGCGGGGGTGGGTTCCCAGGCGGTGAAGGCCTGGATACTGCCGTTTTCCAATGCAGCCGTCATATCCTCGACATTCAGATCAACCCATTCGAAGTCGTTCCAGTCCAACCCGTCAGTCTCTTCGAAATAGCGCAGCAGCACCTGCTCTGCTCCGGTACCTAACCTGACGCCAACTGGTTGTCCTTTCAGGTCTTCCCAGCTTTCGTATGTCGAATCGACCGGTACCATTGTTGAATAACGATCACCGCGCTGTACGGTCGCGATGATGAGCATTTCATCAGGCATGGCGTTGAACAAGGCTACTGTCTTGCTGTCCGATCCCACATTAACATCGACTTCACCAGCGATCAAGGCCTGGTTGCCCTCGTTGCCAGAACTGAAAAGGAGGTGCTCCACATTAAGATCATACATTTCCCAAAAGTCTGGTTTTCCAGCCAGCAAAAACTCTTCTGGATAGTACTGGCCACCATATCGCAGCGGTTCGGTTTGCTCCTGTGTCTGTGATGATTGGCAGCCAGTGGTGATCAGTCCCAAAATCAACAGGAAAAGCATAGCTGACCATTGTCTCTTTGTCATTTTTGACTTCCTCTTATATCGATTGTCGGTCAAACATGTCAACGATATCATCGAAAAGTAGGTTGGAGCGAATAAGGAATCTTTATGACAGGACTCTCAGGCCGATATTTCATGGTCGGTGAGATCGCTGCGGTGCTGATGGGCAAAGTCAATAAATGTGCTTACCAGGTTAGTGAGTGGCAATGTTCGCCGATAAACGAAATAAATGTCACGGTACATTTTCAAGTGCTCGATAGGTACTTCTACGAAATTGCCGTGCTTCAACTCTTCCAGGACACCCAACCGTGAGATGATCGTCAGCCCACCCCCTACCCGAACGGCGGTTTTGGTCGATTCCTGTAGTCCTAGATAGGCAATAATATTGAGATTGTTCAACGAAATATCGTGTTCTCGTAGCGCCGATTGTAGCAGGGCCGTCGCGCCTGAACCCTGCTGTTGAAGCACGATCGGCAGTTGGAGAAATTCGTCGATCGTGATCGGGGCATGATCACGCCATTCATCTTCGGCGGGGGCAATTAAAACCAACTCGTCCTTGACGAATGTTTCGAACTGGAGATGGCGGTCTCGCCGTGACATTCCGACCAATCCCAATTCGATCCGCTGGCTCAATACCTGATCGATAATATCGACCGATGAACCGACTATCAGCGAGATATCTACCTCCTGATAGCGTTTCTTGAACTTGCTCAATAACAGGGGCAATACAAATTCGCCCGGTCCGGAGCTTCCTCCCACCATCAGCTCTCCGGTCAGGCTTTGGCCAGCACTTCTCACCTGCTCTCGCGAGCGTTCGTACAGGTTGATGATCTGGCAGGCAGCTTCATAAACGGTCTTTCCGTGTTCGGTGGGCAGCGTCTCATACCCCGATCGGTGAAGCAGTTCGACGCCGTATTCTTTCTCTAATTCTTTGATCTGGAGGCTGATGGCAGGCTGAGTCAAACCGAGAAAATCCGCCGCGCGGGAAAAACTCCGCATCTCGACGACTTTACAAAACGTGACTAACTCATCAAGGCGTGGCATGATTCACTCAGTAGGCAGCAGATGACTAGACCGTCAAAATCTGTTCGTTTAAACTGGATACCAGGTCACGGGCCAGCAGTACCTCTACCTGCTGTTCGACCAGCCAACCCAGCCATTCATCATAATAAGAAAGCCGCGATTGGAGTATCGAGGGATGCGTATTGATCACAAAAAGCCCTCCCACTGTCCCCAGCAGATGAACGATCGTTTTCAACAGATCAACTGCCTGTACCTCACTCAGGTTTCGGTCACGGAACAGGCCGTCATCCTGTACAGTCAGCGGGAGTTCCCACAGGTTGATGCTGGGATAAAGATAAGGCTGGTAGAGTTCAAGCCCTTTTGTGTAGAACAGATTAGTTGTCAGGCTGCTGTCGTATTTGAAGCCCAGTTCTTGCAGCACGCTCATTGATCTCTCCGAGATGCTCAAGCCCGGCGCACGGTAACCATCCACCTGTCCCCCCAATACATCCAGACTGCGCTGTAAGCGCCCCTTGAGCACTTCCCGGCGGCGGTAACCGCTGGCGAGATCGTGGAAATCGCCGTGCAGCCCGATCTCAAATCCCTGGCGCTTGATCTGTTCGAGCCAATCTAGATCGAGGTTGTATGGGCCGTCAGTCAATACATTCGATGTCGAATAAAGACCATATTTTTGTTCGACTTCGATCGCTCGGTGCCAGAAGTCGTGCCCGATACGTGTATCAATGTCGTGGGTGAGACATATTCGAGTGCGGGTCATCTTCGCTTTTTGAGCCAGACCCATCTGCCGTTCGACCAACTCACTGGTGGAAAGAACGGGTGGCAACCGGGTGCCTGATACACCGCGCAGCCTCTTTACAACATCGGTTACTGTTCGGTAAGCCGAATAGGGCAGGCGGTGCAGTACGTCGCTGAACAGCAGGCGTGTCATCTGTTTTTTGAATGAACTGGTACAGCGTAACGCCTCGTCAGGTACCGGCCATGTATCAATGGCAAGAATTGCTCGCTGCTCGTTGTCGATCAATCCGCTGCCAGTTTCAAACCAGAGCGTAGCGGAACGGGCCAGATCAGACATCATAGAGTTTGTCTGCTGCATTGATGGTCTGGACCGTCTTTTCGAAGTCCAACCCGTTGACATCACAGTACCACTTGATCGACTCGTAGCGGGGTTGGTTGTGAGTCCTTACTTTTTCGAGCGCTTCCTCCCGTGTTAACATACCCTCACGAACCATGTTGCTGAAGAACGTATCATGCTCGGATAATCCTGCAATGGTGTAGTAGATGTAGTTGTAGAAAGCCGCTGTCCCATCCCCAATGCGCCAGGTCGTGTCGGTGTCATTCGCGATTTCCCAATCATATTCAGCTCGTAAAGTTGACATGATTTCCTGCTCGTCCCAGGGGATGTAGTCATACAGCCACTTGAAGTTGTGGTTAAGGACATAGGCTGAATAGAAACCTTGGATAGTATCTTTCAGTGAAGGATTGATGTAAGCCGGGTTCTGCAAGATTTGCCTGACATAATACCAGAGGATTCTCAGTTTCCGCGTGGCAGGCATGTTGTAAGAACGCCATTCCCCGGACTTCCCTGTGCTGGTCAGTTCCATCACACCGGCGAACCCCGATTTGAAGTAGGTTTGCTCGTACCGGTTGCCGGAAATAAATCCGAGGTTGATGCCAAGCTGTTCTTGCAGCTTCATTCCATAGTAGAAGTACTGCTTATCACCTACCATGAAAAGCGGCACCATGCCCAGTTCGGGGTTTCTGAGCCAGGCATTAACATTGCGCTGGATGTTCTTGCGTTTCTTGTTGATATCCGCCGAAACCAGGATGTGCTCAACTCCCAACTTACCGCAAATCCGGGAAATGTTTCGGCGGGCCAGGTCAGTGACCATGCCCCAGTCATAGGTGTAGGCAATCGGGTTCATGCCCAGGACGGTTTTAACAAAGTGCAGGCCGTAGGTACTGTCGCGCCCGCCGCTGACGCATACCAAACAATCCGGGCTGCCATCCTTGCTGCGATAGGGTTCGGCCAGTGCCTCTAAAGCATCCATTCCCAGGGAGGTTGTTTTTTTATAGTTATGACAGTAGTTACATACTCCATCTTCATCGAATTCAATGTAGGTCATCGTTTCCGGCAGCACGCAGTGTGTGCAGCGTCGGAGATTGTCAATCGGTGAATGATCGTACTGAACACGATCCAAAACTTCCTGGGGAATGATAACTTCAGTGACGAGCGTCAGCCCTGCCGTTTTGTCAGCTCCCAGGCCTGTGGGTTTGATGTTGTGGATGCTACGGCTGATTTCACTGCGGGCCATAGGTGTCGCGGATTGTAGTGCGTCCTCTACCTGAAGATCAAAGTGGAGCGTCTTTAAGTTCCCAAGCGAAACAAGCTCACCTTTTCCGGGCCGAATCTGATATGTGTGCGGCATCACTGATTTAGGCAGAAGATTCGCCGCCTGCTTTTTGAACTGCTGCAGGATGTAGGCCTCTGAAGCGAAAACCAACACCTGACCGGGATATTCCATCACATAGAGTGACCCGTTGTTGGTTGCCAGCAGCAGGTGGTCCAGTTCACCGAACACGACTGCCGTTGATGTCGCCCCCTCGATATTGTCAAACGTCTTTTGCGCCGCCTGCACAATATCGACATCCTTCTTTAGAAACCAGCCGAGCAAGGTCGGGATGATCTCGGTATCGACCTCGTATTGGCGTTCCAGGTCAGGGAATTTCTTCCAGATCAACTCGTCATTGACAATAATACCGTTGTGGATAGCTACAATATCATTTGCGATGACGGGTTGATTGTTATCATGATGGGTTTGTAGCCCGTTGGTAACCAGCCTTGAGTGCCCAATGATGACCTGCGGGCAGCAATTATTAGATCCATTGCTGGATAACGGAATATAGTTATGGATCAACTCCTGGTAATCGAGTGAGGCCAGCATATGTGATGCTGATACCGGTGCTTTGAACGTTGCGATTACGTCCTTCCTGACAATCGCCAGGCCGGCGGCTTCTTTGCCCCGTGACTCCGATAGTCTGAACAGGCCGCGTATAGACCGTTCCAATTGTTTCGCCGAAGTCGGGTAATCTTCGGCAACTGCGATTCCAAAAATACCGCACATGGGCTATATCCTTCGTTCAGCAACTTATACAAGTTGATTTTGCTCGATGTTGCGTGTGCGTCTTTTGTGCTGGCCCCGCCTTACATCTAAGTAACCGTGGAGCTAATTGCTGAGGTGTGACTTTTGTGCCTGGTACCCTCCCAACCCCGCTCACGCTCGATTCCTCTCCCTCTAAGGGGGAGAACAAAGGTGAGGGGTCAAACAGGCATAAACTTCCCTACCAGACGTTCACCAAACTGGCACCAGTAGGTTATTTACATTCAAAGCAATAGTTTAACAGTTTGAAGGGCTTTCTACAATGGATCGGACAATCCGCGCCACCCGCCAGTAAGGAAGGATCAATTTGGGGGATTGAGTGTGAGAATATTCCACACGGACAAAATATCAACCAGGAAAATAAAACGACAACCCATATCAATTTGTGATGGATTATCTTTTTTATTACGCATCTTACCTTTTCTGCGGAGTTTGCTATAATCCCGCAGGAGTTTAACCAATCGGATAGAGAAGCGATCGAGAAGTGAAGATGGGACAGTTTGCATATTTGTACGGGTTACATGTGATCGGGATATTGTTTGGCCTGCTATTCAAAAAGCGCCTTCCGATACCTTTTCTGTGTATCACAGGGTTCTTCTGGGGCGCGGTGCTGTGGGTGGTTGTCGCACTCATGTTGATGACACTCTCTCTGCCCTACACACTCGCCAGTATGCTGATCGTGCTGGGCCTGGTTGTTGTTGCTCTTGTGGTGATCCATATCAAACAGGGAACGTGGCGGCTGTCCTCCTATGAACTGTACTGGCTTGGTGGATCGCTGCTTGCGGCTGCTTTAGTGATCTTTGCCGCTGTCTCGACTAACTATGCCAGGGCTACCGCCGACTCTTTGGCACTGATCGTCTTAGGCAGGAACTATGCACAGGACGGGTTGACTGCCTGGAGTATTTCCCGTCTCTCCGATTGGGGCGTCTTTGTGCCTGTGTTGTTCTCGGCAAACGTGTTTATCGGCCAGGATTATTTGCATGCCTTGCTTCCCACAATCAGTTTCTTCTATTTTGCATCATTCTTTGTCTTGGGTTATCTGGCGGTAAAGAAGCTGTTGAGTAGTGTGTTAAAAGCACTGGTAGTCTCTGCTATTGTATCGATCTTATTAGCCAGTACCTATATAGTTGCCTTTCAGGTATTTTACGTCCACACTAACCAACCATCGGCGGCCTTTCTTCTTTTAGCTGTGGCCTCATTCTGGTTCGCCACCAGCGAGGAGAACAGCGCCTGGTTGATCTTCGGTACGATTGCGACTCTTGGTTTTAGCCTGATGCGCACCGAGGGGCCCCTGTTCGCCCTGATTCCGTTGGTGTTGTTTCTGAGCAGCGGCAAGGCCAGCTATAAAGAACGTTTGCTGGTCACTTTACCACTGGCGGCAGTACTGCTTCTGTGGTACATAAAAATCGCGTGTGGAGTCACAGCAGGTGATGGGGTGCTCACGCCTGTGAGGGCGCTGGCGATGGTCGCTCCATTGATCGCCCTGGCAGGATTCACCGCGCTGACCTATTTCCGAATCGCCAATCAATTCATGAAGCAGTTGTCTTATTTGATGCTCGTGGCCCTGTTGTTTGTCTGTGTGGTATTTTTCCTGGTCATTCCAGAGCATATGATCGAATCCACTAACGCCATCCTGACGAATCTGCTCACACCCAGCCGATGGGGATTTACTTGGTTTATCATCCTTAGTATGATCCCCCTGTTTTTCAAGAAGTCTAAACTGCCGTATGAGAAAATCTTGTCATATGTTTCTCCCGCCTACCTAATGTTGCTTGTTACTATCGCCTATGCTCGGAATCCCTATCATACCGGCTTCTATGACTCGGCCAATCGACTGATGACACAGATTCTCCCGGTTGCAATGTTATATGGCACTCTCAAATTCTTAACCATTGAATGGAACTCCGAAGGACAGGAAGACCACTCGTATCGAATGGTACTTATCTTGACTTCACTGCTTGTCGTTGGTGTGCTTTTGAGTGTAGTGGCGAAAGTATGTCCCATTCAGGCGGAGCATCTGCGGTGGCTCTATCGTGCCTACCGGGTGGGTACTGTCGGTGTGCTTGGAATTCTGGCGCTTGTTTTGACAACCATGGTGGTTAGCGAGCGGGCTGCCCGATTGGGTTATGCCGGGTTTGTCATACTGCTGGTACTGTCTGGCATTATTGTCAATATCAGGAATCTTTCGTACTGGAAGGCATTTGAACGCATCGAATCCTATCAACTGGTTGACCTCGCTGTCGCCAGTGGCCGCCCAAACTGGGAACTATTTGAAGCCACCTACGAACTCTATCGAGGGCGGGTCTTGTTAACAAACCTCGACGTGTACGAGGAAATCGAAAGCAGAGATAATAAGTTTTTCTGGTGGGGAGGGTTTCAAATGGTGGAGTATCCGTCGACCCCGATCGCCCTGACCGCTGAACAGATGCAGCAGTTCTCCACCCTTCCTTCTACCGAAGAGGTGGTCAACAATCGAACCTATGTTATGCTCTCACCTACAGAGGCATTGACTGAGATATGGTTCGCCAAATACGACGACAAATACTATTTTATTCCGGTTGAGTTGATCGCTGAACAGGATTAAATAACCAGTAAGGCAATTCATGTCGAATCCGTTTACCTCAATCAGAAATCGCTACGAACAATTCCGAAAAATACTGCTTGGCCGGTTCGGCCAGGGGGTCATGTGGAGCGTCGGCAGCCTGGGCATTCTGGCTGTCGGCGGTGTTCTCATGAACCTGATTATCGTCAGGTTTCAAGGAGAAGAGGCGCTCGGTATTTTTAATCAGGTTTATGCGATTTATATCGTATTATCGCAGCTCGGTGTGGGTGGTTTGCAGTTCTCAGTCTTAAAACATGTGTCCCATCACCAGGACGATCGCGATACCTGCGGCGATATCACAACCACTGCGTTGATCATCGCCCTGCTCTTTTCGATCCTGGTCTGCCTGATCGTCGTTCTTCTGGCAAGACCGGTTGGAAACCTGTTTGACAGTGAGGGTGTCGGTCAGGGACTACTGTTCGTTGCCCCAGGATTGTTGTTTTTTACCCTGAACAAAATCCTGATCAATACGGTCAACGGCCTCAACGATATGAAGTCCTACGCAGTATTCCGGGCGCTGCGGTTTACCCTTATTCCAGCTGCGATTGCAGTAATCATTGCGCTGAAGTATCCGGCCCCCTATCTTACCCTCTCATTGACGGTTTCCGAGTTTCTACTCTTCATAAGCCTGTCGATCTATGTCTATACAAAACTTGTCCCGCTCCGCCGGATTGTCGATGCCCGCCAATGGTTTTCCGAGCATCTTTCGTTTGGGGCTAGGGGAATGCTCAGCGGCATACTGCTTGAACTAAACACGCGGGTGGATGTCCTGATGCTGGGATACTTCACGACCGACGCCCGGATCGGTATCTATACCTTCGCGGCGACTCTCGCCGAAGGATTTTCCCAGCTTCCGCTGGCCGTTCGCTATAATGTCGATCCGGTTATCGGCAAGCATTTTGCAGAAGGAGCCACCGAAGAGATCACAAAACTTTCTCGTAAAACTCGGCGCACGTTCTACCCCGTGATCGTCTTGATCGGTATTGCGTCGATTTTGCTGTACCCGCTGATTTTCAACCTTTTATTGCAGGATGGCACGACCTATGAAAGCTGGCCGATATATGCGATCATCATGGTTGGTGTATTGATCAACGCCGCTTTCCGGCCCTTTAATGGCACCCTTCTTCAGGGTGGAAAGCCGGGGGCCTATACGGGCATGGTGCTGGGGATCGTGATTCTCGATGCGCTGCAAAACCTGTTTGTTATCCCCCTGTGGGGAATACGTGGGGCGGCAGTGGTGACGGCAGTTACCTATGTGCTCGAAGCAGTGCTGCTGATCATCGTCACCCGTAAATTGTTGAAAGTCTCTTTGATTTAGGCGATCTATCGTTTATCTGGAGAACAGATCAGTGTACGAACAACTTAAGATCGGTGTCGTCGTTCCTGCCTACAATGAAGAAGTACTGATTCGGCGCACACTTGAAGGCATGCCTGACTATGTCGATTCCATCGTCGTGGTTGACGATTGCAGCCCAGATAATACATCGGCGGTGGTCAGGGAAGTGGCGACCCAGGATGAACGAGTCATTCTTATCCGTCACGAACAGAATAAGGGCGTCGGCGGTGCGATCAGCACTGGTTATATCTGGTGCCGCGAAAACGACATCGACGCGGCGGTGGTGATGGCCGGAGACAACCAGATGGACCCCGCCGATCTCCCGGCGCTGCTGGTCCCGGTTGTCGAAGATCGGGCAGATTACAGCAAGGGCAACCGTTTGTTCACCGGCGAAGCCTGGGAAAAGATACCGAAGATACGGTATTTGGGGAACGCTGTTCTCTCATTCCTCACCAAGATCGCCAGTGGATATTGGAACGTCGCCGATTCGCAGACGGGCTATACGGTTTTGAACAAAAAAGGGCTGCATTTGCTCCCGCTAGAAAACATCTATCCGCGTTTTGGTATGCCCAACGATTTTCTTGTCACCTGCAATATCTATGACCTGCGCGTGATCGATGTTCCGATCAGGCCGGTCTATGCCGATGAAAAAAGCAAACTCAAAATCCGGCGGGTCGTTTTTTCGATCTCGGCGCTGCTCGTGCGTCTCTTTTTCAAGCGGATGCTGCAAAAATACGTTATTCGGGATTTCCACCCGCTGGTGCTGTTCTATTTTATCGGGGCATTGCTATTTCTTCTCGATGTACCATTGCTGGTTCGATTCATTCTGTTGTGGTACTCACTTGGATACGTGCCGGAAATCACCCTGCTGACGATCATCTTCTTAACCATCTCTGGCCTTCAGCTGGTTCTATTCGCCATGTTGTTTGATATGCAGGCTAATCAGGATTTGAAGGGTCATTAGTATTCATATTAGGACTTACGTAAATAGATGCTCATGTCCAGCAAGAAGGAGTATTAAGTTGGCCAAAATTGATTATGCAAACGCACCGCTTGAGGGACGCTGGGAAAAGCATGTCGCTAAATATAACAGCGTGCTTGGTAAGATGCTGTTGAAAGGATTTTTCGCTGGTATCTCCAAAGCAGTAACTTTCATGGACCTGAAAGAAGATGCGCAGCTTCTTGAGGTTGGCTGTGGATCGGGGCAGGGTTCATTGCAAATCATGAAGATGCTCGTTGGCCAACAAACGCTTCAAATTTCAGATATTAATAAGGAATTTGTAATCAAGTTGCAGGCAAGTAACTTTCCCTTGCGTGTAACTCAGGAATCCGTATACGATTTGAAGCGCGCAGGTGGAGAATTTGACTGCATATTTCTGCTGGAGGTTCTTGAACACCTCGATAATTATGAGAAGGCCTTGTCCGAATTGGTTCGAGTATCAAAAAAATACATCGTAATTTCTGTTCCGAATGAACCTCTCTGGCGTATTTTGAATATGATGAGAGGCAAATACCTCCGCGGATTTGGCAATACACCAACCCATGTCAATCACTGGAGTCCACCAGCATTGAAAAAGCTTGTATCACAATATGCTGAAGTCCAGAAGATTTATCTGCCTATACCCTGGATTATATTAGTTGCGAGACTATATCAAGACCAAACATCTGTTAGCAATCGCAGTGATTAACCCTTGTGGGGAATTTGAACTGGTTGGTGCAGCACAGGCGGCTGTATACTTATACCTATGACCATGATTTCACCAGCTTTGCCGAGGGGAGAGTCATTCCCCACGCTATTTACGACCTGCAACTCAACACCGGTTTCATCAACCTCGGTATCAGCCATGATACCAGTGAGTTTGCCTGTGATAGTTTGCGTCAGTGGTGGTATACGCGAGGTCGCTATGATTATCCCCAGGCAACCTCTATTCTGATCTTGTGTGACAGTGGTGGAAGCAACAGTTGCCGCCACTACATTTTCAAGCAAGACTTACAGCAACTCGCCGACGAACTCGGCCTTAAAATTCGGGAGGCCCACTATCTGCCTTACTGTTCCAAGTACAATTCGATTGAGCATCGTTTATTCCCACATATCACACGAGCTTGCCAGAGCGTCGTTTTCAGTCGTCTTGATACGGTCAAAGAATTGATGGCTCGAACCAAAACCAAACAAGGTTTATCTGTCATCGTCAATGTGATTGACAAGGCTTATTCGACCGGGCGCAAAGCCACTGATCATTTCATGCACAACATGCCCATTATCTTTGATGATTTCCTGCCTCAGTGGAACTACAGGGCTGTGGCCCAGTGTTGACCGCTGTTCAGGTTATATTCCCTTAGGGGCACTTCTGTTTGTTGCCGATATACCAATGCTGGTTCGCTTTTTCCTGCGCTGGTATGCAACCGGCCAGGTTCCAGAAATTGCCCTGCTGACGATTATCTTTCTGACCATCTCTTGGCTTCAATTGTTTCTGTTTGCGATGTTATTTGATATGCAGGCAAATCAGGATTTGAGGGGAAACTGACCTTCACAAAATGTCGTTTGTAGAAAACACGCCTTCCATCATTCTTGCCTCTCAATCTCCCCGGCGCTGCGAACTTCTATCGCTGCTTGGCCTGCCGTTCACCCGGTTTGTCACCCGGATTGACGAGCAGCGCCAGCCCGGAGAAACGCCTCTTGATTATGTGCTTCGCCTGAGCCGGGAAAAAGCCCGCGCCGCTGCCCAAAAGTGCGATCAACCGGGCATCGTTCTCGCCGCCGATACGATTGTAGTCGACGGCGACGATGTGCTGGAGAAGCCCGCCAGCGAGGGCGAAGCCTGGACGATGCTCACCCAGCTTCGCAGCCGCAGCCATGTTGTCTACACAGCGATAGCGGTGCTCAATCAATTGGGCGAACTTGATACGGAGATCGCGCAGAGCCGGGTGCCGATGCGTGACTACAGCGACGAGGAAATCGCTGACTACATCGCCAGCGGTGACCCGTTCGACAAGGCCGGGGGATATGGCATTCAGAATGCCGACTTTCACCCTGCCGGGGGATTTTCTCACTGCTTTGCCAACGTGATGGGGCTGCCACTCTGCCACCTGACGCGTCTGCTGCGTCAATCTGGCATCGAACCTCCAGCTGATGTGCCAGCGGCCTGCCAATCTCATCTTGTGTATTCATGTCCTGTTTACAAGGGCATTCTGCGGGGCGAAGACTGATCACTCGTACCCGGCGACCAGCCAGCCTTTGCCATCCGGCACCAGGGTGATCACTTCACCCTGTATGTTCGTAAAGTAGAACTGCTCCCCTTCGTCGCCAAGCCCGTTCTGATAGGTTGTATTGAACGAAACTTCACCGGACACTGCCCATCCTAACCTGTCTTCGACCGTTGCCGTGTATCGCCATACAGTACCGAAGCCATGCTGAGGATAGGATTTCCCATCGGGAGGCGGAACTGCCGGTTCGATCCCTTCCATTCCTTCCTCATACGGATTTGGGATAGATCGCCAGGCCGGTTTCGACTGGTCGGACTCGGTGATCAGGTCTTCGAAAAGAATGATGATCAGGTCAAGTTCCTCGATCAACACCATCTTCCCCCTTTCGAATTCCTGCATCCCTGCCGGGGAACTGGCTGGTTCTCCCGTCGGGCATATATCGTCAGGCGGTGGGGAGAAAAACCACGAGAAGCCGCAGGTAACTTCGATGGTGAGCCTTTCCTCAATGACGGTGATGCCGTTTGTCAGCGTCAGGATATACGTCTCAGGTTGAAATGCTGATGCGGGGGAGACGGTCAAAGACCCTTCCAGCTCGACCGTCCAGGATTCGCCTTGCTGGCCGTCTGCATCGAGTTGAGTGATTGCGGCGTTTGTCCCATACAGTGTCGCCCATACTAGCACGACGGGTTCTCCCGGCGCGGCCTGCTCTGGAGAAGCCATGAAATACTCGATGACCGGCGATTGTGATCCCCCCATTCCCTGGGACAGTGTCGGCAGTTCGCTTTCGGAGATAGCTGAGGTTGACCCCAGCGGTGATGTAGGCGATACCGGCAGTGTGGGTGATGTCGCCAATGTTGGTGCGATTAGCGTCTGTTCGCTCTCAACTATTGCTGGGGTAGATGTCGAAACCTGGCTGGGTTCCAAGGTCGGCAGGGGAGCAACGGTCGGCACTGTATCACTGCATCCTGCAGCAAACAGCACGGAAAGGATAGACAGTATAATAGATGGAACGAAATTGCCAGTATGGTTGGTCATTATCTCCAGGGGCCTTGCTGCTCGAATCCTTCCCTGCATCATACTTCCCGCCCCTCGTCCCGGCAAGTCAACCCGAGTTGATTTACTCCAGGTATCCCCGACTATGGGTGCCGGTCGAGCTATGCTACAATTCAGAATATAAGAGGTCGTTTCTGGAGTCTGTATGTCCCATCGACTGGAAATCGAAGTTAAATTCATTCTGGATGATCCTGACGCAATGAGAAGCCATTTGCTTCAACTGGGGGCAGCTTCGCATGGGAAACATACCGAGTTGAATATCCGGCTCGACGATGACCAGGGGAATCTCGGCAAACGGTTGACAGTCTTGCGCGTGCGTCATATAACATCCTTAAACCAGACGTCCTCTGTCCTGACCGTTAAAACTCCTGTTCAAAGCTCCGACCCCGCCTTGAGTACACGCCGTGAGATTGAATTATCTGTCGGTAGTGGCCCGGAGATGATCGCCGCATTGGAAGTCCTGGGATACAAACCCTACCTAAGCTACGAAAAGCGGCGTGAGATATACTCACTTGACGATGTCGAAGTTGTTATCGACGAGCTGCCCTTTGGATGGTTCGCCGAATTGGAAGGGGAAGAAGATACAATACGCGCCCTGTCCAGGAGATTAAACTTCGACCTGGCGGAAAGTCTTTCTCTGAGTTACGCCGAGTGCTGTCAAATCGTCCGTCAGAAATTGGGGCTATCGACGACCGAAATGACATTTGAGGCGCTGAAGGATACTGGCCTGACTTCCTTGATATTTCATGAGGCCCTTAAATAAAAAGTCACCGTAGTTTGATAAAATCGATCAGACAGGAGATGAATTATGGCAACATTACCGGATGGCCGTACCCTTCCCGGTAAGCTCATCGTCGTTGAGGGAATCGACGGGTCAGGGAAAAGCACCCAACTCGACTTGCTGCGCAAGTACCTCATTGGCGAGGGGTACTGTGTCGCTTTCAGTGAATGGAACTCGTCCTCAATCGTCGGGGGGGTCACCCGGCGCGGAAAGCGGAAGCAGCTTCTGACTCCGTTGTCCTTTAGCCTGATCCACGCTGCCGATTTCGCTGACCGGATGGAGCGCCAGATGCTCCCGGCCCTGAAAGCGGGCGCAATTGTGCTGGCGGATCGCTATATCTACACCGCGTTTGGGCGCGATGTAGCGCGGGGGCTGGACCCGCAGTTTGTTCGCCGGATTTACAATTTCGCCATCCGGCCCACAATTGCCTTCTATTTTCGCGTTCCACTTGAGGAATCCTTGAAGCGCATCCTGGTCGGACGCCCACAGCTCAAATTCTATGAAGCCGGGCTGGATATCGGGCTGGATGAAGACCCCTACGAGAGTTTCAGGCTCTTCCAGAGCCAGATTCTTGACGAATACGACAGGATGGTCGATGAGTTTGACCTGACGGTTATCGACGCGACAAAGCCTCTTCTCGAACAGCAGGAGGAAGTGCGTGAGATCGTCACCCCTCACCTGGAAAATGTCCTGTCTGCCGAACACAGCGCATGGCGTGAAGCCTTGACCGAGGAAGGTTTACACGGGCGATATCTTGAATCCCTGGTACCGGAGCAGGAGACAACATGAACAATAAACAGGGGCAGTTCTATGGTTATGATCTTCTCGCCGAGCATATTCGAGATTGCAAAGGCCGCCTGATCGTTCTGGAAGGTACGGACGGCGTCGGACGGTCGAGCCAGATCGCACTTCTCCGCGAATGGCTTGAGAACGAGGGCTACGCGGTGGCGACCAGTGGCTTGAAGCGGGGTAAACTGGCAGGCAAGGGTCTGAATGCTGCGATGGAAGGCCACACACTGGGCGACACGACGATGAATCTGCTCTATGCCACCGACTTCGCCGACCGGCTTGAGCGCGAGATTCTCCCGGCACTGAGAGCCGGATTCATCATGTTGACCGATCGCTATGTCTACTCGATCATCGCCCGCGCCCTGGTTCGCGGCGTCGATCCATACTGGATACGCGAGCTGTTCAGCTTCGCCCTGGTACCGGATATCGTCTTTTACTTGCAAACCGATGTCCACCGGCTTGTCCCGCGCGTGTTGAACGCGCGCGGCTTCGACTACTGGGAATCCGGGCTGGACTTCTTGCCGGGGCGCGATTATTACGACCATTTTGTCGAATATCAGCGCAGGCTGCTGGCCCAATTCGATGCCATTGCCGATGAATATGGCTTCTACCGTATTGATGGCAGTCAATCGATGCATAAGGTGTTTCGGGATTTGCAAGATCAAATAGAAGGTGTGATCAGCGGCATGAAGCCGACTTTGCCGCCCAGTAATGGGAGCCTGGAAATACCAACCGGGTAATCGCTGCAAAGTCAGGCTGTTATTCGCCACCGGGGGGATTTGTCGGACGAACCGAGCCGGTTAAGCCCGGCGAGGAGTACGTGGATGGGCGATGGCACTGTGTCAGGTGCAGACTTTCTTGTTGGGCGTCAGCTTACACCTGACGAAAAAATTGAGCTGGGTCAAATCGAACAGAGTGCTGCCGGGCCTTTATCTCGAAGGGCGCGGATCATCCTTAATTGGGCTGCCGGGGCAGAAGCTGCCGAGATCGCCCGGCGCGTCGATCTGACCGAACGCACAGTGAAGCACTGGCTGAACGAATTTAAAAAACGGAGGATGGAGATTTTTCCTTCCCGGCCAGAGCCTGTCGAAGCACCGACCATCGACGAACTATGCCAGCGCTTTTATGTCGATATGGCTCATGCCCGCCATGTTGGGACACTGGCCGCCGAATTGTTCGATCTGACTCAACTCCTGCACGGGTTGGATGAGCGATACAGAGACGTTATCTATACCGGTGGGCTGCTTCACAATATCGCTTATGCAGGTGGTCGGGCAAAACATCACACACGTGGGCGTGATATTCTGATCGAGAACCCCATCGCCGGGATGGATGAAACTACCCGAAAGCTGATCGCTGTGGCGACCGTTTTCCACCGTAAAAAATGGCGGAATGAAAGGTTCGAAAAAGAGGCGGTTTACCAATCGCTTTCGGAAGAAGAGCGTTACGCAGCAGGTTGGCTCGCCGCCTTGATCCGCGTCGCTGACGGCCTGGACTATTCACAGAGTCAGACGACCGCCATCGGCCCTTGCCGGGTGACCGGCGGGAACGTGATCATCACGGTTGCCGGGCCGTACGTCGATTTCGATTCTGCCCGCGCCGATGACAAGGCAGATATGTGGCGCTCGATATCCGGCACCTCGATCTTTATCCGTCCGGCGTCCGGTATGCTCTCGCTGGAGAACGATGGGCTGGCAGCCGGGCAGGAGAGCTTCGTCTTATCTGATACCCCCGGTGTGCTCACCGATGACGTGATGAGTGAGGTGGGGCGAAAAATCCTCCATTTTCACTTTGAACGTATGCTCAAAAACGAACGCGGAACACGGGAAGGCGTCGATATCGAGGCTTTGCATGATATGCGCGTCGCGACCCGGCGCATGCGTGTCGCCCTGCGCATGTTTGGCGATTACTTCGAGAGAGATATCTACAAGCGGCTTCAAGGCGGTCTGAAAAGCGCCGGGAAAGCGCTGGGGAACCCACGTGACCTCGATGTCTTTATGGAGAAAACCCAGCAGTACCTTGCCACTCTACCGGTTGAACGTGCGGCTGAACTGGATATCGTTCAGGAACATTGGAAAACCCAGCGTGATACTGCCCAGGAGGATTTGATCGCGTATCTGGTAAGTGATGTCTACCGGTTATTTGTTGATGAGATGGCCGAATTTGTATCGATCCCTGGCCTGGGCAGTGCCGATCTGGAACTGGCTCGTTTTAAACCGGTTCACGCTCGCCACGTGGCACCCGGTTTGATCTATGCGGCCTATCAGGGTGTTCGTGCCTATGAAACCGAAGTGCCCTGTGCTTCGCTCGAAACTTTGCACCAGCTGCGGCTCACGGCGAAGCAGCTTCGCTACACCATCGAATTCTTCAAGGAGATTCTGGGCGATGAGGCCAACGATGTGACCGGCACCGTTGTCGAATTGCAGGATCATCTTGGCGCGCTAAACGATGCTGTTGTTGCTCAGGAGCTGCTCAGGAAATATATGCGCCAGGAGGCAAAGCGGGTTCGCAAAGAGCAGCAGTGGTCTGTAAACTCGGTTGAAACGCCCCGGATCGGCGGTGTGGTAACCTATCTGGAATACCGGGAACAGGAGATACTGAATCTTATGGATACGTTTCCCCCGGTCTGGGAGAAAGTCATCTCCCAGGAAATACATCAAAAGCTGGCCCTGTCGATCAGTATCCTGTGATATGCTGCAGGAAAACATGTTAGACGGACATACGAAGGATTTCATCGCCCGTGCTTGAAAATATCGATCTAAAAAAGTCGCTTTCTCAAGAAGACTACCAGGAAGAATACCCGAAGCTAAAGCAGCGCCTTTCGGACTTGCAAAGCACCTGCGCCGCTCAAGGTGTCCCCGTTATCGTTCTGTTTGAAGGGTGGGATGATTCCGCCAAAGGCTCGATTATCCGGTATGTTACCAAGCGCCTCGACCCGACCGGTTTTACCGTTCATGTGATTCCTTTCCTCCCTCTAGATGAGATCAACCGCCACTATCTGGTTCCGTTCTGGAAACGGCTCCCCGAACAGGGGCATATCGCTTTCTTCGATGGGAGCTGGTATACCCACCCGCTGATCGAACATATCAAAGGCGGCTGTTCGCCGGAGGAGCAGGAACAGGCTTATCGTGAGATCAACGCCTTTGAACGCCAATTGGTTGATTTTGGTACCCTTGTCTGTAAATTCTGGATTCATACCGGTAAGGATGTTCAACTGCAGCGGTTCGAGGAACGCGAGCAGCCGCCCGGCGAATCCTGGTCGATTGTCGGGCAGGATTGGTTCGATGCTGCACATTGGGATGATTATGTGAAGGCGGTCGACGATCTTCTCCTGAAGACCAGCACGCTGAATGCTCCCTGGGTGATCGTCGAAGGGAATGATGAAAACTGGGCGCGTGTGAAGACGCTCGATACACTGAACCGGGTTCTTTCCGGTGCGTTGTTGAAGCCATCTCACCCACTCGCAGCTTCCAAGAAGTCAAAGAAAACAAATAAAAAGAAAAGCAAGAAAAAGAAAAAATAGCCCCGATGCTTTTGAGTCTGCCTGTTCCCCATGATCGATAATCGCACCCGGCGGCAGTCTGACAGCCTCCGTGCTTTGTTTGATACACTGGCAACCGGGGGTCGTGAACCCATCGTCGAGATCGAAGACTGGCGGGATCATCTGGCCGGGAATCGCCGTCTGAACCGGAGTGGCGTCGGGCGCTGGTTTATGACGGCGCTTCGCCATGAATGGATGCCCCTGGATATCCCTACCCCGCTCTGTGCCGCGCTGACCGACGATGCCACCAGCTATCTGGAAACGCGCCCTGGCCCCTGGGCAACGGTTTTGGGGCATATCCTCCGGGTGGCGGGGACGGCTGGCTGGCTGGCTTCGCAGCGCGGGATCGACGAGGAGACGGTCTATCTCACCGCGCTTTATCACGATCTCGGTAAGCTTGACGAGTGGGACACCGGCGTCCCTCACGCCGAACTGGGCGCACGCTATGCCGAACGCGACCTCACCGGGGAAATCTCGGCCAGAAAGCTGCTGACGATCACCGAAGCGATCCGCGTTCATCCAGATCGCCCACCGCCGTCCTGGTTGGCGGCGCGGGCGCTCCACGATGCCGACAAGCTCGACAAGATCGGCGCAACGGGGTTGATCCGCCGCATCAGCAAGATGGAAGACATCGAAGAGGCCTGCCTGGGTGCTGACCGCACGCTCTACGAAGCGGAGACGTTCCCCCGCCCCTGCCTGGCGGCCTCGACTGCCCTGCTCCAACCCAAGCTGGCCTTTGCCCGAACCGTCGAACGATTGATCGATGAAATCTGCCCATGAGTGCGGGCTGTGCCCGCCGATAATCTGAAATTCGCCTGATTGGAGATAAGATGAGAAAACCCCAACTGTTACTTGTCGGTATGATGATTGTACTGGCTTCACTGGCCTGCGGCACCGAATTTGACCTTGATGAGCCGACGCCAACCCTGATGGAACTGCCAGGAGAACAGCCTACAGACTGGCCGGGGGGTATCACCTCGCCGACCCCCGGAGAGGAGTCTCCCGGCGGTGAAACCGCTGTTGTGACGCGCATTGTCGACGGCGATACCATCGAAGTAGATATCGACGGGGTGATTTATGATGTCCGGTACATTGGGGTGAATACGCCAGAGAGCGACGAACCCTGCTACGAGGAGGCCACAGAAGCAAACCGGGCAATGGTCGAGGGGCAGGTGGTGACGCTGGTTAAAGATGTCAGCGAGACGGATCGCTATGGTCGGCTGCTTCGTTACGTCTATGTGGGTAACGAAATGGTCAACGAACTGCTTGTCGCCAATGGCTGGGCCGAAGCCGTGCTTTACGAACCGGATAGTTATTACTGGCAGCAGTTCGTGATGCTGGAGCAGGCGGTCGAAAACCTCGATATCGGCTGCCGCTCAACCGGTATTTTCGACGACGGCACCTACGAGCGTTAGCCGCTCGGCGATTCCTGCACGGTGGTGGCTACTGCCGTGCGCTGCCGGATATAGGTGATCAGGAAGACTGCGCCGACAATCAAAACCGCCGCGAAGAGCATTCGCAGGCTCAACGGTTCGGCGACGATGGCCCATCCCAGGAATACCGCGACCACCGGGTTGACATAGGCGTAAGTTGCCACTCGTGCCGGGGTGCTGACCTTCAACAGCCACACATAGGCGCTGAACGCGATCCACGAACCGAATACAACCAGGTAGGCCAGGGCCAGCCCGGATTGCAGGCTGATCGATTCCAGATTCAGCCTGCCCCATTCCCCGTTGATCGTTCCGGCCAGTGTCAGCAGCAGCCCGCCGCAGAGCATCTCCAGAGCAGTGCTCATCATCGACGATTCTGGCAGGGGAGCCTGCCGCGAATAAAGTGATCCAACTGCCCAGGACAGCGTGGCGAAAACCAGCACGCCCGCCCCGACCGGGTCGATTCCCCCCACACTGGAGAGGCTTCCCGGCCCCACCAGCAGCACCACGCCCATAAAGCCGATCCCTACCCCGGCCAACACTTCACCACGCGGGCGCTTCCCGCCGGGCCGCAGCCAGTCGAGCAGCACCATCCACAGCGGCACAATCCCGACCATCAATGCGGCAAGGCCAGAAGCGACGCGCTGTTCGGCCCAGACCACACCGCCGTTGCCCCCCAGGAGCAGCAGCCCGCCGATGATCGCCGTCGAGCGCCAGTGGATCAGCTTTGGGCGCGGCACGCCGCGCAGTCGCAGCCAGGTGAACAGCACAGCACCGGCAAAGGTGAAACGTAAACCGGCCATCAGGAAGGGCGGGATTGTGTCTATTGCCAGCCGGATGGCAAGATAAGTCGATCCCCAGATGATGTAGATCGCGGCAAAAGCAGCCGCCACGCGCAAATTTAATGGCCGCTCGGCCACATTGGTTTCAGGCATACATCCTCCGAATGGGTGTCGGGCGGCGCGTCAGGCTTGACGCATCAGTGTGGACAGTTCCCCGGCGATGTGGGCGGCAGTCCGGGCGTTGCGTTCGAGCAGGGCGGTATTGACTTCCAGACTGCGGCCTTCGGTAATTGTGCTGACCTGTGCCAGCAGGAAGGGGGTCAGCGCTTTGCCTTTGATTCCGGCTTCGTCGGCGGCCTTCAATGCCTGTTCGGTAGCCGCTTCGAGTTCGTCAGCGGGCAGCGCCAGTTCCTCCGGCGGGGGCAAGGTGATCAGTACCCCGCCATCCAGTCCCAGTGACCATTTGATGTACAGGAGATCGGCCACCTCTCTGGAGGTATCCAACCGCACATCGACCGGCAGGCCGGAGCTTGTCGCGTAAAACGCGGGTAATGTGTCCGTCTGGTAGCCGACCACCGGCACGCCTGCCGTTTCGAGATATTCCAGCGTGCGCGGCAGGTCGAGGATCGACTTGGCCCCGGCACAAACAACCGCTACCGAAGTCGCCGCCAGTTCCGGCAGGTCAGCAGATACGTCGTCGGCGTCGCCCCGGTGCACCCCACCGATTCCCCCCGTTGCAAAGATGTGGATACCGGCCAGGTATGCAGCGATCATCGTCCCGGCAACCGTCGTTGCGCCGTGTTCTTTGCGGGCCAGCGCGATGGCATAATCCCGCCGCGAGACTTTGCGGATATTCTCTCCCAGGGCGAGTGTCACCAGTTGATCCTCGTTGAGGCCGACGACGATCTTCCCACCGATGATCCCGATTGTCGCCGGGACGCCCCCTTCCTCCCTGATCGCTGCTTCGCAGCGCCGCGCCGTTTCCAGATTGACCGGGCGCGGCAGCCCGTGCGAAATGACGGTCGATTCCAGGGCGACGACAGGCTGATCGTTGTGCAGCGCGTCGTAGACCTCCGGCGAAATCTCTATATAGTCGGTAATTGGCATAATAAACTCGCTAAATGATCAGTTCGTCGTAGAGAAGGTCGACGCTTAAATCGGATCGAACCGTTTCGCGGGTACGGAGGGTCAGCGTTGCAGCGGTGACACCCAGGCGCACGCATTCGTCGAGCGGGATGTCTTCGAGCAGCCCGAAGATGATCCCCGCCGTCATCGCATCTCCCGCCCCGGTCGGATCGACAATCGCCGTCTTGACCGCCGGGATATGCCCCTGGGTTTCCGGCCCGGCATAGACAACGCCGTTCTCTCCCAGCGTGATCACGGCCAGTTCCACGCCTAGGGCGACCAGTTTGGCCGCCGCCGCCTGCGCCGCGTCACGGTCGTTCTCGTCGAACTCGCAGCCGGTCAGTGCGATTGCTTCTGGCACGTTGGGCGAGGCCATATACAGGCTGGGGATATAAGGGCACAGGTTTTTTGCCAGTGGCGCGGAGGTCGGGTCGGCGCAGAGTGCTACGTCAACCTCGTCGCATATTTCGACGGCCTTTTTAAGCGCTTCGGGCGTCAGGTTTGCGTCGATGACAACCAGGCAGGCATCTTCAAAAACCTGTCGATTGGCTTCAAAGTATTCCGGTGTCAGTTCGGCCATGATCGACATATTGTCCAGCGCAAAGTCGAGGGTTCCGTCCTGATTAAATATCGCCATGTATGCGCCGGTTCGTTTTCCCTCAACCATCTTTGCGTAGCTGATATCGATTCCGCTGCCCGCCGCCCGGCCCAGGATGCGTTCTCCTGCGTCGTCGTCGCCGACTGCCGTCAGCAGCACGGTGGGAATGTCGAGTTTGGAGAGGTTTTCGGCGATATTGCGGGCCACACCGCCCAGGCTGCTGCGAATATACCCTGGCACTGAACTGCCCCGTACTAAGGGCTGTTCTAACCGTCCCTTGATGTCCAGACTGGCCGCTCCAATCACCAGGACATGTCCGCATTCTTCGCTCATGCTCTTATCCCCCTCACTACCCGCGCCGTCTTGGGCTTCCGGCTGGAATCGGGCTTTTCTCAGGCCGGTCTTCTCCTCCCCTGAATTGGGGAAAGCGTATCACACCCATCGCGGATGGGCAACACCCTTTTAGAGGCGTAAAAAGCACCAACAGCAAGGGCACGATTCTGTCACGTGCCCTTGCATAGTCTGTTTTGTTAAGCATCCCCTTATGGGTGTCAATTTGTGATGGTGGTATCCGGTTTAGCCCGTCGGCTCCGGTTCGGCGACCTCTTCGTCCTGGGTGAAAACAAGCCCATCATCCACACAGTCAATCAAGATGGTGTTCCCTTGTTCGAACTGTCCGCTCAGCAGGCCGTCTGAGAGAGCATCTTCGATCTGGTTCTGGATCACCCGGCGGAGCGGCCTGGCCCCGTATTCGGGATTGTAGCCTTCGTCGGCCAGGTGTTGGCGGGCGGCATCGGTCATGGTGATCTGGATGTCATGCTCGGCGACCCGTTCCCGCACCTTGTCCATCAGCAGATCGACGATTTCGGTAATTTCAGGCTTGGTCAGCGCGCGGAAGACGATAATTGCGTCGACACGGTTGAGGAACTCAGGCCGGAAGGCGCGGCGCATGTTGTCCATCAGCTTCTTGCGCATCTCGTCATATTCCTGCCGTTCGTCTAGTTCTTCGTCACGTGGCAGGTCGAAGCCCAGCATTGTGCCTCGTTTGATCAGGTCCGCGCCGATATTACTGGTCATGACGATGATCGCGTTCCGAAAATCGACCATGCGACCGCGTGCGTCCGAAAGATGCCCCTCTTCCATGATCTGGAGCAGCATGTTGAACGCTTCCGGATGAGCTTTTTCGATCTCGTCAAAGACGATGATTGAGTACGGGCGGCGGCGGATCGCTTCGGTGAGCTGCCCCGCATCTTCGTAACCAACGTACCCTGGGGGAGCGCCCACCAGCCGGGCGACCGAGTGCCGTTCCATAAACTCGCTCATGTCGAGCTGGATCAGCGCATCTTCGCTGCCGAACAGAAAATCGGCCAGGGCTTTCGTTAGCTCGGTTTTCCCGACGCCGGTTGGCCCCAGGAAGATGAACGATCCCACCGGGCGGCGCGGGTCTTTCAGACCGGCGCGGGCGCGGCGGACCGCCTTGCTGATCGCCTCGATTGCCTCATCCTGCCCGACGATCCGCTCGTGGAGCGCCTGCTCCATTTCGAGCAGCCGCCCGCTTTCTTCGCTGGCGATACGTGTCACCGGGATGCCGGTCCACATGGCGACCATCTCTGCGATGTCTTCCGACATCAGGGTCGCTCTCCCTGATTCGTCCCAATGCTCATGAATTGAATGGAGGAAAGTCTCCAGTTCTTCGATTTGTCCGGCCAGTGTCTCTTCGGTTTCGCCTTCTGCGAATTCACCCGATTCGAGCCTGGCTCTGATTTCTTCTAAATCCTCTTCCGCTTTCTTGACGCGTAAAGATTCGGGATGTTTGTACATCCGCACCCGTGCCGAACTTTCGTCGATCAGGTCAATTGCCTTGTCAGGCAGGAAGCGATCGGGGATGTAGCGCGCCGAAAGGTGCGCAGCGGCGTCGATTGATTCGTCTGAGATAGAGAGGGCATGATGTTCTTCGTATGGCTTGCGAATGCCCTTCAGAATATCGATGGTCTCTTCGATGGTCGGTTCGTCAACGACAATCGGTTGGAAGCGCCGTTCCAGCGCAGCATCCGATTCGATGTGCTTGCGGTATTCTTCGAGCGTGGTTGCCCCGATACACTGGAGTTCCCCGCGTGACAGTGCCGGTTTGAGAATATTGGCCGCGTCGACCGAACTGCCCGCCGACCCTGCCCCGACGAGCATGTGAACCTCGTCGATGAACAGGATGCTTTCAGATGATTTCAGTTCGTCGATCACCCGTTTGAGCCGCTCTTCGAACTGGCCCCGGTACATCGTACCGGCTACCAGCGATCCGACGTCGAGCTGTAACAGGCGTTTCCCCAGCAGCGGCTTTGGTGCTTCTCCGGCGTAAATGCGCTGGGCCAGCCCTTCGACGATGGCCGTCTTGCCGACCCCCGGTTCCCCGATCAGGGCCGGGTTATTCTTCGTTCGGCGGCTCAATATCTGGATCACGCGTTCGATTTCTTGTTCGCGCCCGATGATCGGATCGAGCTTGCCCTCTTCGGCAAGCAGGGTCAGGTCCGTCGCTAGTTGGTCGACCAGCGGCGTTTTCTGGCTTCCGGTGCTTGGGCGCGCTTCGCTGCGTTTCCGCTGTGGCTGCTGTGGTCTCGGAGGTCGTGAAACCGATGGGCTGTCTTGCAGAATCCGGCGTGTCTGCCGCCGTATCTGGTCGGAGGAGATGTCCATCTCGTGTAAGATATCTATCGCCATACCCTCGTTATGCCGCACCAGCGCCAGGAGCAGGTGCTCTGTGCCGATGTAGTGATGCCCCATCTTGCGGGCTTCATCGACAGCTAACTCAAGCACTTTCTTGGTGCCTGGGCTGAGCTCTATCTTGGCATAGGTTACCTGGTCAGTTGAGGGGGATTTGCGCTCGATCAGTTTTTCGATTTTCTCGATCTCCAAACCGAGTTCTTTGAGCACACGACCGGCGACTCCGCCTTCTTCACGCATCAAGCCTAACAGCAAGTGTTCTGTTCCAATATAGCCGTGCTGGAGCCGCTCTGCTTCCTCTTGTGCGAGGCTCAACACACGGCGTGCGCGCTGAGTGAAGCGTTGCATTTTGTCAGGCATTGCCTGAACCCTCCGTCCAAATCGCTGCCAATACTAATCCAATCATCATCATACATCCCAACGTAGAACTGAAGTTGATCGTACCGTATTCAAATAGTTACTGCTACTTTCTACCCTTACTCTAACGTAAATCTAGTGCGTGAGTCTCAATATTGCTCAATTCGATAAACTTTTGTAAATATCCACCCCGCTTGACCATCCTCCAAAGAGAGCATACTATGAAGGTCTGGTATGGAGAGGAGCGTCGACAATGCGTGCTGATGATATAAAAGCTCTCGATACAACTACACTTGACGGACTGGAAATAACACTCGACCTGCATACCCGTGAGCGGGTGCCGGTCGACCACTATACCGCGTTTAGCTGGTCGGTGAGCCGCCACCATATGTTCGAAGCCTGCAAGCGGCGTTACTACCTCAACTACTATGGTTCGCGGCGAGTGATCGATGCCAAAGACCGCCTGATCAGTGCCGTATGGTGGCTCAAGCAGGTGACGTCGATCAGAACCTGGATCGGTTCGGTGATCCACAAGGCGGCACAGGAGGCGGTCAGGGCAGTTGTCGAAGGTGAAAAGCTGCCCGATGAAAAAGTGGCTGAACGTGCCAACGATCTTTTCCGGGCGGGTCTGACTGCCTCGCAGCGTGGCACCAAAGTAGAAGGCCAGTGGCTGGCATTGTTAGGCCATGTCTACCCGGAACGCGGCTTTGCCCTCGATCTTGATGCCGCCGCTGCGCTGGTCGATGACCTGGCCCACACGTTTCTTGACAGCGAAGCCTATGCCCTGATCCGTGAAAACCCTGATCATGTTCGTGAAGTCGACGAGCCGTTCCAATCCTTTCTCCTCGATTCTGGCTCCCGGATCGGTCGGACACGGGTATTCGCCATTCCCGATGTGCTTTTGCACGATGGCGAGCAGATCACGGTGATCGACTGGAAAACGGGCGATGTCACCGAGCCGGGCATCCACAAGCAGGCGGGCGTTTATCGGCTTTATGCTCACCGTGCCTACGGCCTGCCCGAAGAAGCGATCCGGGTTCAGATTTCCGACCTGGGCAATTATGGCGAAACGGTCGATCCACCTGGCGGTACGCCGCCGCTGGCGGAGGCAGGTGAGTTCATTCGGGGCAGCATCGGGCAGATGGTCGAGTTGATGGAGGATGTCACCTATAATACCGTTTCGATCCGGTCATTTCCGCTGACCGCTGACCGGTCACAGTGTTTGCGGTGTGGATTCCAGCGCGCCTGCTGGCGTCATGAGGATGGCGATGAATAGTCATACAGGAGAGTACAGCGGCGAGGCCGACCCGCGCACGATGCTCGTCGAAGGGCCGTTCGGCGTTGGGAAGACGTCGTTCGCCATCGAGACGCTTTTTACCTGGCTCAGTGACGGGGTGCCGCCGGAGAACATCCTGGTGATGGTTCCCCAGCGCACGCTGGCCTACCCGTATTGGGAGGCGCTGCGCGGGGCAGATTACGGACCGCTGGGCAGCGTCGACGTTCGCACCGTCAATGGGTTGGCTAAGGATATGGTCAATATCTACTGGCCGCTGGTCGCCGGAGAAGCCGGTTTCGCCGAGCCGGAGCGCGGCCCACACTTCCTGACGCTTGAAACCGCCCAGTATGCAATGGCTGACTTCGTCGACCGGGCTGTCGAGAACGGCGAGTTCGACGCGATCAATGTTTCTCCGCAGCAGATCGCTCGCCAGATCGTCGATAACCTCGGCAAAGCGGCCCTGATGGGCATTGACTACCGCCAGATACCCGACTTTCTCACCGGGGCCTGGGGGCCGGATCGCCCGCGCAAACGTGTGCTGGCTTATCAGGCCGCCGGGCGTGTCGCCGATGCCTACCGCCAGTACTGTCTGAAATATCGCCTGCTCGATTATTCGCTCCAGATCGAATGCTTCACCCGCCTGCTTCGCCTGCCTGACTTCCGCGAAGCGTTTTTCGGTGCGAGAACGCACCTGATTGTCGATCATGTTGAGGAAGAGGACGCACTTACCCACACCCTGATCCGTGATTGGCTGCCTCATCTCGATGCGGCCCTGCTGGTCTACGAGCAGGATGGTGGCTACCGGGTGTTCCTCGGTGCCAACCCGGAGGGGGGACAGGCACTTGCCCGTGACTGTGAAGGGGTACTGACCCTCTCCGAGTCCTATTTCACCTCGCCCGGTCTGGAGGCGCTGCTCGACGAAGTTGCTTACAGTTTTAACCAGCCCGGATCCGACCCCGCCCCGGAGGGCAGCGATCTTGCTTTCGATTTTGCCTTTCACAGCTACTACCCGCAGATGATCGACTGGGTGGCCGACCGGATCGATCATCTGGTGCATGATCAGGGCATTGCGCCGAAGGAGATCTCGGTGCTGGCCCCTTTTCTCAGCGATGCATTGCGTTTTTCGCTTGGCCAGAAGCTCGATCAGCGGGGTATTCCCCATGTCTCGCACCGGCCTTCCCGTGCCCTGCGTGACGAACCCGCTGCCCGCTGTGTGCTGACCCTCGCCGCACTCGCCCATCCTGAATGGGGGGAGCGCCCGCCTCAGGCCGATGTTGCCCAGGCACTTCAACTGGCAATCGCTGGCCTTGACCCGGTGCGGGCGGCGCTGCTGGCAAAGGTCGTCTACCGGCCCGGTGGCGACGAGGTGCTCACCGCTTTTGACCGCATCACCCCACAGATGCAGGCTCGTATCACCTACGTGGTCGGTCAGCGCTACGATCACCTGCGCGACTGGCTGGTCACTGCCGCTGCTGAACGGGCCACAGCCCTTGATCATTTCTTCAGCCGGATGTTTGGCGAACTGATCTCCCAGTCCGGCTACGGTTTCCACGACGACCCGGAAGCCGGGCGCGTCGTGGCCGAACTGGTCGAATCGGCCCGCAAGTTCCGCCAGTCACTCTATTCCGACCAGAGCATCGACCCCATCGAGATCGGTCGGCGCTATTTTACGATTGTCAGGCAGGGATTGTTAGCCGCGCTCTATGTCGCAAGCTGGCGCGACGAACACGCCGACGCGGTGTTCATGGCCCCGGCTTATACCTTTTTGCTCCGCAACCGGGCGGTCGACGTCCAGTTCTGGCTCGACGTCGGGTCGGTGGGCTGGTGGGAGCGCCTCGACCAGCCGCTGACGCATCCCTACGTCCTTTCGCCTAACTGGCCCGCCGGGCGCATCTGGACGGATTCCGACGAGGTCGTCCGGCAGGAGGAAATGCTCTATAAGATCGTCTCCGGCCTGATCCGGCGCTGCCGCAGCCATATCTATCTTGGCTTGAGCGATCTCGGCGAGCAGGGCTATGAGCAGCGAGGCCCGCTGCTGCGCGTCTTCCAGCAGATTTTACGCCGCCATCCGCAGCCGGTCGAGGGGTTGGAGGTGAGCCGTGAGTGATCTGAAACTCCGTCCCTCCCAGGAAGAAGTCGTCAGCTATACCGGCGGGAAGATGGCCGTCGCCGCCGTGCCGGGCAGCGGCAAGACCTTCACGCTTTCCTATCTGGCGGCGGAACTGGTCACACGATTGTCAGCGGAGAACCGCCTCGACGAGCAGGAAGTACTGATCGTCACCTTCACCAACCCGGCGGTCAACTCGTTCCGCCATCGAATCTCCAATCTGGTGCAGCAGGAGCGCGGGCTGCTTCCCTATGTCGGCTACCGGGTGCGAACCCTTCACGGGCTGGCCCATGATATCGTCAGGATGCGTCCGGGGCTGGTCGGGCTTTCCGAGAGCTTCGAAATCCTTGACGAGCGTGTCACCTCGACCATCATCCGGGACATGGCCGAGCGCTGGATTCGCACCGATGGCGACATGCTGCTCGATTATTTCGATTTCACCCGCTTCGAAGATATCGAATCGGCCAGCCGGACGCTCCGCAGGAAAGGCGTCGATCTGGTCGAGTCGCTGGCCTATGAGGTCATTCGGCTGGGCAAAGACAATCTCTGGGAACCGGACGAGATGGCCGAGGTGCTTAACCGCACGGATTTCGATCTGCCGCTGGCCCGCATGGGGATCGATCTCTACGCGGGGTACCAGCGCGGCCTGGGCTACCGGGGCGCGGTCGATTTTGACGACCTGGTACGTTATGCCATGGCCGCCCTTGAATCCGATCCCGAATTTCTGGCACGTCTCCGGGTGCGCTGGCCCTATATTCTCGAAGACGAGGCGCAGGACAGCAGTAAGTTGCAAAATGATATGCTCCGCCTGCTCTCCGGCGATGGTAACTGGGTGCGGGTCGGCGATCCCAACCAGTCGATCTACACCACTTTTACCACCGCCGATTCGAACCTGCTGCGCCGGTTCATTGACGAAGACGACGTGGCGAATCATCCCCTGCCCGTCTCCGGGCGGTCGGCCCCGCCGGTGATCACCCTTGCCAATCATCTTGTCGAGTGGACAGGCGAAAGCTCCCTGCTCCCCGACCGGCTGCGCCGGGCGTTTTACGCCCAGAAGATCGAACCGACCGCCCCCGGCGATCCGCAGCCCAACCCGGTTGAGAGCTTCATCTATCTCGACTGGGACCCGGAGAAGAACGTCACGCCGGAAAGCGAAATCGACCGCGTGCTGAGGTCGTTGGAACGCTGGCTGCCCGATCATAAGGACTGGACGGTCGCCGTACTCGTCCCGGAGAACAGCCGGGGATTCAAGATCGCCGAAGCATTGAAAGAACGCGACATCGAATACGAGGAACTCCTGCGCTCTACTTCCTCGACCCGCGATGCTGCATCCCGCTTGCAGGTCGTCTTTGACTTCCTGGCCGATCCCACCGATGGCCGCCGCCTGGGTACCCTGTTCCGCGATGTCTGGTGGATGCTCGCTGTCCCCGACCCTGAACACGATGATGCCATCAGGGTTGGCGACCAGGTTTACCGGGCGCTGAACAAACTGCGCACCACCGAGGATTTTCTCTGGCCCGGCCCCGAAGGGGACTGGATCGATTCGCTGGGCGACGACCTCGACGAATCGGTCAGGGCACTGCTCGAACAGTTCCGGGCGCAGGCCCAGTTCTGGCTGAATGCCAGTTCGCTCCCCGTCGACCAGCTAACCCTGACGATCTCGCAGGCCCTCTTTACCGGTCAGGCCGATATCGCCCTGGGGCACAAGATCGCGGTCGTGCTGGGTTCCATCGCGGTTAACAACCCGGAGTATCGACTGCCGCACCTGGCCCAGGAACTCCGCTCGATTTCGCAGAACGAGCGCCGCTTCCTCGGTTTCGATGATGCCGCCGAAGGTTACGAGCCGAAGAAAGGCGTGGTGACCGTCGCCACGATGCACGCGGCCAAAGGCCTTGAATGGGATCGTGTTTACCTGATGGCGGTCAACAATTACAGCTTCCCCGCCGCCCAGCCCGCCGATTCGTATATTGCGGAGAAGTGGTTCATCCGCGACGATCTGAATCTCCAGGCTGAGGTACATGAACAGGTCGAACTGCTGATGGCAGGCAAGGCCGGGGAATACGTCGAGGGCCGCGCCTCGCGTGAAGCGCGGATCGACTATGCCGCCGAACGGCTGCGCCTGCTCTACGTGGGGATCACCCGTGCAAAGCGGGATCTGGTTATCACCTGGAACATGGGGCGATTCTGGGAGCAGGGGAGGGAGAATTCCGCCGCCGCTGCCCTGATCGAACTGACCGGCTTCTGGGAAAGGGAGTTGAAATCATGACACCTTCCGGGCCTTTTGCCCATCTCGACGGCGAGCGCCGGGTAATCGACTCCTCGCAGGATTCGATGGTTCGGCCCGGCCAGCTTCCGCCGCTGTTCCAGTTCAGCCAGAACAGCCTCCAGGACTATGCTGACTGTCGGCGGCGCTTCCAGCTTCGTTTCATCGAGGGGCTGCGCTGGCCCGCCGCTCGCAGCGAGCCGATTGAGGAACACGAGCAGTTCGTCAATCACGGCGTGGATTTTCACCTGCTGGTGCAGCGCCACCTGCTGGGCATTCCTATCGAGAAGCTGGCTCCCGTCGAGAACCCGCTGGCCGAATGGTGGGATGCCTATCTGCACTACCCGCCCCCCGATCTGCCGACCACCCTTCGCCTGCCCGAAGTCCAGCTGTCGACGCCTCTGGCCGGGTACCGCCTCATGGCGAAGTTCGACCTGCTTGCCATCGATCCCGGAGAGCGGGCGGTGATCGTCGACTGGAAGACCTCGCGCAAGCGCCCCCCGCGCGATCAGGTGCTCAACCGGCTGCAAACGCACGTCTATCCCTACGTGCTGGCCGAAGCGGGAACGCATCTGTTTGGCAGGCCAATCGCGCCAGAGCAGATCAACCTGATCTACTGGTTCGCCGCTGCCCCCACCGACCCGGAGATCCTCCCCTATTCCGCCGACCGCCACGCTGAGAATCGGGCCTACCTCGAAGGGCTGATCGGCGAGATTCTCACCATCGACGATGAAATCTGGCCGCTGGTCGAGGACGAGTTTCACTGCCGGTACTGCGAGTACCGCTCGCTCTGTGATCGCGGTGTGCGGGCCGGATCACTTGACGAAATCGACGCCGCTGAAGAGGAATCCGACTGGGATTTCGAGTGGGACGACGTGGAAGAGATCGCCTTCTGACGGGTTACCTATTCCCGCCCGCTGAAACAGATTCACTATGCTGGTGTCGTTTGTCGCCTCTGTCCGGACTTGCTATCATCCGGGCAGAGTGGTGTTTATGGGACTATCAGAGAAAAACGCAGAGAAATCTTCACCGGCGGGCTGGCCTGCCTGGTTGATCGGTATTGGGGTTGGCCTGGTCATCACTGCCGTGATCGGTGTGCTGATCTTGCAGCTTCCCGATGACGAACCACAGCAACCGGTGATCGCGGCGATCACAGATTCCCCTGTGCCGACGGTGACTCCCACCCCGCTGCTCGGCATCAGCCCGACCCCGCTGGGGCAGGCGATCCTTGAGCGGCAGTTCATCCCCTTCCCGCCAACCCCGACCCGGACGCCGCTGCCTACCGCCACGTCGACTCCAGCCCCGCCGACGATCTTCTGGTCGCAGGGCGAAAAATACGCGCTGGCCTGGATGTGCTACGGCGAGGTCGGCGGAATGCTGGAGGTCAAGATCGACGCCTGCCTGTCGGTGCTTTCGACGGCCAGAACGCTCGATATGTTCTACAATGCTCCCGGCTCCGATATCCTCGGCGTGCTCGACCGGGCCTTTTATGTCCCGGTCTATACCGACCGCCCCTCCCCCGACCCCGAACTCGATTGGGCGGTCGAAGCCTATATCAACGGTGCGCGTGGCTCATGCACCGGGTATATGTACTTCAATGCCGATCCCGGCGGCCCGTCCCTGTGCGTGATCCGATCCTCTAACGGATCGTGGATCGAATTTCACAATGGCTGGGATTGAACCCCATCTGTTAATTCACTTCGTTCATTTTGGATAGGTAACGAGGGCCTGATTGATGCATCTTCGTATAGCATTCAGGCATCAAAAAGAGAAAAACAGCTTATAGCGAGGTTCTGAAAATGGACATCACACCTGATATTGACATCGAAAAGCTGGTTGAGGACTATCCGAAGGCGGTGAACTTTTTAGCCGACCGGGGAATTGTGTGCATTCGCTGCGGCGAACCCTACTGGGGATCGCTGCGCGATCTGGCCGCCGTCAAACACCTTGGCGGCCAGATCGATCAGATCGTTGAGGAACTGCGCGTCTATCTTTCTGAATAAAGACTGGCGCGTCAGCGTGGGGTGGGATCGTACAGGGCCTTGGCGACGAAGACCGCTCCCAACTCGACAATCGCGATCACCAGCCACATCCCCTTTGGCATTGAGACAATGTCTCCCAGCAGTGTGTTGATCACCCCGACCAGCCCGGTAGCGACGACGATGATCGAGAGGACGTAGGCGAACCATCCCGCTGTCCAATCGGGCTGCATGTCCTGAAAGATCGTCGCGCCGAGCAGGATCAGTCCGGGGATGAAGAGCATCAGTGCGGGCAGTACGTTGGATAACGTCACATAGATGACCGCCGCCGTCATCAAAATGATTCCCCAGATCAACAACTCAAATCGTAGTTCCGCCTCTGATTTGTTCCCTCTGAACATGATCACTCCCTCATAGACAAAATTCCCCGTTTATGTGGGGATAGTTAGATGTATTGTGGGGTATAGGTTGAGTATAGTCGTTGCCGGAGAAGACGCAAAAAAACCGGCTGATTTTTCAGCCGGGAATAAGATCGGTTATCAACTGGTAGCTATGCAGCGTGCTCCACCTGGAGGAGCGGCCGCTTTTTGCAGTTCATCTTTTTTATCGTGGTGTTTATTTCGTTTAAATTGGTGTAATAAAGTTCGAGGAGTTGTTCTTCAGAACCCTGGAAATCGTCGACGAGCCTGGCTGCGCACACTGCGCAAATTGGCCCCCGTCCAATTGGCTTTTTCCCCACCTGTTTCTGGTTGATGTGGCGCAGTGTACGTGTGAAAGCCATCACATGCGGATCGGTTCGCGGCAGCGATGTGACCCAATCGACCAGTTCGTTCCACCGGCGACCAGATTGGCGGCGGAATTGGCTGGTGGCATAACCTGGATACAATGTTTCTGCAATAAAAGCCATAATTTCCCTCACCCCCTGGTGCGACCATTTGTTCTGATTTCATTAAGTGTAGCGCTTTCGACAGTTTTTCTCAATTAGAAATTGGTTATAAATAAGTTAGAATGTACCTTTTGTGGGTAATACACTGGTCATCCGTTTGTTAATACCGGGCAGGCTTGAATGACATCATGCTACAATGAGACTATAGAGTATATAGGATAAGCTTCTCAGAATTTACGATATGATGAAACACAAACAGACTCTAGGAGAAGTACTCGACCGGATGACTCAGGAAGGTGAGTTGTACACGGTCGAAGATGAGGAAGCAAAAAGCCTTCGCTGTTATGCGTGTGCGCATCGCTGCCTGATCAAAGAGGGGCGGCGGGGGATTTGCCAGGTTCGTTTCAACAAAGACGGGAAACTACTTGTCCCCTATGGCTATGTGGCGGGATTGCAGGTTGATCCGGTCGAAAAGAAGCCGTTTTTCCACGTACTGCCCGGAACCAATGCTTTAAGCTTCGGTATGTTAGGCTGTGATTTTCGCTGCGACTTCTGCCAGAACTGGGTGAGTTCCCAGGCGCTCCGCGACGAGTTTGCCGGGCATCCCCCGCGGGCGATCAGCGCCGAGGAATTGGTCGCGCTTGGCCGCCGGAATGGTTCTGCCAGCGTTGCCAGCACCTACAACGAACCCCTGATCACGACCGAGTGGGCAGTCGAGATATTCAAGCTGGCCCGTGAAACGGGGATGCGCACCCTCTACGTCTCGAATGGCAATGCCACCCCGGAGGTGCTCGACTATCTGGCTCCCTGGCTCGACGGCTACAAGATCGATCTGAAGGCGATGAGCGATGCCAACTACCGCCGCATCATTGGGGGAGTGCTCCAGCACGTCCTGGATACGATTGTTCGGGCGCATGAGTTGGGGATGTGGGTCGAAGTCGTTACGCTGGTTATCCCCGGTATGAACGACAGCAACGAAGAACTATGGGACATGGCCCGGTTTATCAGGTCCGTATCGCCTGATATCCCCTGGCATGTGACCGCTTTTCATCCCGATTACAAGATGACCGACCGGGGCCGTACGCCGGTCGAAACGCTGCTTCGGGCGGCGGAAATCGGCATTGAGGCAGGGCTTAACTTTGTCTATGCCGGGAACCTGCCGGGGCAGACCCGCAACTGGGAAGATACCCGCTGCCCATCCTGCCAATCGACGCTGATCAAGCGGCGGGGTTTTTATGTCTCAGCGAACCGCCTATCCTCCGATGGAGTCTGCCCGGAATGTGGGCGTAAAATTCCGGGAATCTGGTCATGATGGCAGGCTTGAGCGTTATCGTGACACACGATAAACTCTAGCCACAGGTCATGGTCAAATAGTTGAGGATTGTGGTTGTATAGGAAGGGATAAAAACATAATGGCGGATGAAGAACACGAGGTCATTATTCCCCGGTATAAAGTAGTCATCACCTATGATGTGCTGCCCTCCAGCCACGAGGGTTATTTTCGGTTCATCATGGGTGAGATGGTGCCCGCATTGCAGGAACGCGGAATCTATCTGACCGAGGCTTGGCACACGGCCTATGGTGAATACCCCCTGCGGATGACCAGTTTTGTCGCCGAGGAGCTGGAAGCAATCCAGGATTTGCTGGACAGTGAAGAATGGCGGGAGATCGAAGAGCGCTTTATGAACTATGTGAAGAATTATTCATTAAGCGTTGTCTCCTATCGTCATGGATTTCAATTTCTTGCTGCTAATTAGCCGTCGAACTTCTGGAGTTTCGAACTAGATGCGCGTTCTGGTAACCGGTGGCGCAGGCTTTATTGGGTCGGCTCTTGCCAATCATCTGGTGCGTGCCGGGCACGAGGTCCGGGTGATCGATAACCTGACGGCGGGCGATCCTGACCGGCTTGATCCCGCTGTCCTTTTCACTCGCGGCGATGTCGCCGATATTCCCAAGTTATGGACTCTGCTCCAGGATGTCTCCTGTGTCTATCATCTCGCGGCGCGTGTCTCGGTGCCGCAGTCGATGAAATACCCGCGTGATTACAATCACGTCAATGTTGGTGGTACGGTCAGCGTGATGGAGGCGATGCGTGATGCCGGTGTCGAACGCGTCGTGCTGGCCTCGTCCGGGGCCGTCTATGGCAACCAGATGGAAAACCCGCTCGTGGAAGAGATGACCCCCGATCCTGATTCGCCCTATGCGGTGAGCAAGTTCGCCGCCGAAACCTACGTCCGCACGATTGGCACTTTGTGGGGTATTGAAACCGTCTCGCTGCGGATTTTCAATGCCTATGGGCCGGGGCAACAACTCCCGGCTTCGCATGCGCCGGTCGTTCCCCGCTTTCTGAAAGCGGCATTGTCGAATGCCTCCCTGGTTGTTTTCGGCGATGGCAACCAGACTCGCGATTTTGTCTATATCGACGATGTCGTCGATGCGCTGATCGCCGCCGCTGCTGCCCCAGATGTCGACCGGCAGGTGATCAATGTCGGCAGCGGCACCGGGACGAGCATCAACGGGCTGATCGCGGCCATCGGGGAGACGGTTGGAAAACACCTCGAACCGATCTATAACCAGGGCCAGTCGGGGGGAGTCGGTCGAATGTGTGCCGACCTGACGCGTGCCCGTAGTTTGCTGGGCTTCAAACCGCAGACCGGATTGATGGAGGGGCTTCAGAGAATTATCGAAGAAGACTCTCGCTTCACACTGGAAGTGTGATCGAATCTGTCTCATTGATCGTGTATGATGGTGGATAGTGTGTAGTTTTTTACCGGGTAAATAGCCGGGAGCCTTTGTTATGACCTTCATCGAACGCCTCAAGCATTTCAGAGAGATATGGGGATGGTCCCAGGCATTTGTCGCCGCTATGCTGCGCGTATCGCGCAAGACCGTTTCGAACTGGGAGCGGAACCAGACCGTTCCCCTGCCTGACAACCAGGAAAAGCTCGAAGCACTGGTAAGAATGCTGGAGCAGGCCAGCCATTTCGCGGCGGCGGCTGCACCGCCCCAGGTCGAACTCCGCACCGGGGGCGACTCGGTAGGCCGCGATAAGACCATCGGCGGTGATCAGGTTGGCCGTGACAAGATAACCACCTCCGATGGCACGACCTACATCATCCGCGACAGCGTGGTGATCGTTGCTGCCGATCCCGATCAGGTAAAGGGGATTCTTCCCCCGGCAGGGGCATAGTGGAGATGGTGAGATACTTTAGAGCTGCTTGTGATATAATCCTTTGGGGGATATTGTAAAACAAGAGCCGCTGTTGTCAGGCGGCGGGGGTAGTCATGATACAGGTAGAAATTGACAGCATTCGAGTGAGCCTGATGTCGCAAGACCGGGTGGTCGTCTTGAAGGACCCCGACTCCGACCGGTATTTGCCGATCTGGATTGGCGCATTTGAGGCCGAAGCGATCCGGGCCGAACTCAAGAATGTCCCGGTTGCGCGCCCGCTGACTCACGATCTGCTCAAAGCTGTGATCCTCGAACTGGGCGGGGCGGTCGACCACATCTACATCAGCGATCTGCGAAATGACATTTTCTACGCGCGTGTCGTGCTGAAAGCCGATGGCCGAACGCTGGAAGTTGACTCGCGGCCAAGCGATGCCATCGCATTGGCCGTCCGGGTCAAAGTGCCGATTTATGTCGCCGATGTGGTCATGGAGCGTGCCGCCATCGAACCTGATGAGGAGATCACCGCTTCCAGTGCGCCGAAATCGAGCAGCAAACCCCAGATCGAAGATGTGACCCCGCCGGTATCGAATAAAGAGGACGAGGAACTGAGCATCTTCAAGGATTTCCTCGATACCTTGGATATGGACGATCTCGAAGACAACGAGTGACTTCCCACTAGCGGCGTTTACCCGATCAATTTAGAATACAGACAACGAGCGACGGGGCATCTCGGCCCCGTTCTCTTATCTTGTCGAAGCCACCAGGTGATAGAAATCCAGGATTTATGGTGCAATCATCCGCTGATTACCAGACCGATCAAATGGCCCCGCACAGCATCGAAGCCGAAGAAGCTGTGCTGGGTTCGATCCTGCTGAACCCCGATTCTCTGTTCGAGGTGATCCCTTTCCTTCGCGCGGAAGATTTCTATATTGTGCGCCACAGCTGGATATGGGAAGCGGTGCTCACACTGCACGAGCGCCGTGATCCCATCGATCATCTGACGGTCGTGAACGAACTCGAACAAAGAGGCCAGCTCATCGAAACCGGGGGCGCGGCCTTCATCCTGGGGCTGGTCAACAAGACGCCGTCGGCGTTGAATACCGAGGGCTACGGGCGCATCGTCGAGCGGATGGCCGTTCGCAGGCGGCTGATCGAAGCCGCGCAGCAGGTCGCACGGGTGGCCCACTCGGAGGAAACCGACATCGACGAGGTGGTCGGGCAGGCGGAGCGGGCGATCTTCGACGTCACCGAGCGCCGTCTCACCCGCGACCTTGTTCCTATCGACGAGGTGGTGAGCGCCTACTTCGATGAGATCAGCCTGAAGGCCCGCCAGCAGGAAGACCTGATGGGGGTGCCCACCGGGTTCATCGATCTGGATAAGCTGCTGGTCGGGCTGCAAAAATCCGACCTGATCATCATCGCTGCGCGGCCCGGCATGGGCAAATCAAGCTGGTTGAACAGTGTGGTATTGAACGCCGCGCGCAGCCATCAGCGGGTGGCCCTGTTCAGCCTGGAGATGAGCAACGCGCAGCTCGTGCAGCGTATGATCAGCATGGAAACCAATATCCCCTCACACAAGCTGCGCGAGGGCAAGCTTGACGAGCGAGACTGGACGCGCTTCATGGCGGCGACCACCCGCCTGAGCGAACTCCCCATCTATCTCGACGATACCCCGGCCCTGAGCACCCAGGAGCTTAGATCGAAGGCGCGGCGGCTTTACCTTGAGTATGGTCTGAACCTGGTCATGATCGACTATTTACAGCTCATGACGACGCCCTACAAGAGCGAGAACCGTGTGCAGGAAATCTCGTATATCTCGCGCTCGTTGAAGCAGTTGGCGCGTGAGTTGAATATACCGGTGGTGGCTGCTGCGCAGCTTTCCCGCGCGGTGGAGCAGCGAAACGATAAGCGCCCCATACTCTCCGACCTGAGAGAATCGGGCAGCATCGAGCAGGATGCCGACATCGTGATGTTCATCTACCGGGACGCTTATTACAATACGGACTCGCCCGAGGGCAATCGGACGGAGATCAACGTCACCAAGCACCGCAACGGCCCGACCGGGACGGTTCACCTGGTGTTCATCCCGGAGCTGACGCAGTTCCAGAACGCGGCCCCGGTTCACATCGATCTGGACAATACCTGATGCAGAACTTTGAAGGGTTCCCGATCAAGGGACGGCTGATCAAGGTGCCGGGACAGTTCTTCAGCGAACTGCTTCCGCAGATCGACAGCCTGCCCGAACTCAAAGTGACGCTCTACTGCTTCTGGCAGCTTCAGCAGAAAGAGGGGCAGGTTCGTTTTCTGAGGAAGTATGACCTGCTTGCCGACGAGATGTTCATGAGCGGCATGGCAGCCAGGGAAAGCGACCGCCGGGCGGCATTGGATGAGGGCCTTGAACGGGCCGTTATCCGGGGGACGCTGCTGCATGTGCAGCTTCACAGAGACAAAACCGACGACGACCTGTATTTCGTCAATACGGCACGTGGGCGGGCTGCCGTCGAAGGAATCGAAAAAGGTGAATGGATACCCGGCCCGGAGCCGGTCGTTCCACCCAAGCTGACCATTGAACGGCCCAACGTGTTCACGATCTACGAGCAGAACATCGGCCCGCTGACCCCCCATATCGCCGACAGCCTGCGCGATCTCGAACAGACCTACCCTGAAGAGTGGATCGTCGAGGCGATTGAGATCGCGGTCAAACAGAACAAGCGCCGTCTGGCCTACTGCGAGGCGATCCTGAAACGCTGGGAGACGGAAGGTCGGGGCGAGGATGTACGCCCCGATGACGCGCAGCGGTTTATCAGTGGCAAATACAAGGACGAAATCGAGTATTGACCATGACCTACTCGGAACGTAATTATGGTGCAGGTGACCCGGACTGCCCGATCTGTCACGGGGTAGGCTATGTTCGCTACGACGTGCCTGACGAGCACCCGGATTTTGGCAAGGTCTACGACTGCGAATGCCGCCGGGGGGAGGTCGAGGCCGAGCGGATGGCTTACCTGCGCCGGTTGGGTGGGCTGCAAAACCTGGAAAACAAGACCTTCGAAACGTTCAGTCCAGAAGGGGCAGGCCTCACGCTTCCTGGTAAACTGCGTGACAACCTGCGGGGAATCTACGAGCGGGCGCGGGAATATGCGGAAAATCCTGAAGGTTGGCTGGTCTTCGCCGGGGGATACGGCTGCGGGAAAACCCACCTCGCGGCGGCGATTGCCAACCGCCAGATCGAGACCGGGAACAAGGTGCTGTTTGTTACCGTCCCCGACCTGCTCGATCATCTGCGCAGGGCGTTCGGGGCAGTGGATGACAACGAAGGCGATTACAGCACCCGCTTTGAAGAAGTGCGCTCGGTACCGCTCCTGATCCTCGACGATCTGGGCATCGAAAGTCCGACGCCCTGGGCCAATGAAAAGCTGTACCAGGTGCTCAATCATCGCTACAACGCGCGGCTGCCAACCGTGATCACCACCAACCACAGCCTCGAAGACCTGGAGCTGCGCCTGCGCTCGCGTCTCTCCGACCCGGACGTGGCCGAACTGCTCCCCATCCTCGCCCCCGACTACCGGCGCGGTGGGGCCGAGGCAGAACTGGGCGATCTGAACAATCTCAGCCTGTATTCTCATCTGACTTTTGCCAGTTTCGAGCAGCGGCGTGATCTCCCCGCCGAGCAGCGCAGCAATCTCAAAAAAACGCTCGAATTAGCTGGTGACTACGCGCGTCACCCGCAGGGGTGGCTGGTTCTGTTAGGGCAGTATGGCTGCGGAAAAACCCACCTCGCAGCGGCTATCGCCAATGCCAACCGGCAGGAGGGAATGGAAGTGCTGTTTGTCACCGTCCCCGACCTGCTCGATCATCTCCGGGCGGCCTTCGCGCCGAACAGCCACACGCCTTATGACAAGCGTTTCAATGAGGTCAAGCGGGCGCACCTGCTGGTTCTCGATGACCTGGGCACCGAATCGGCGACACCCTGGGCAAGGGAGAAGCTGTACCAGTTGTTCAATTTCCGCTACAACGCGCAGCTGCCGACGGTTATCACGACGTCTCACGAACTGGAAGAACTCGACCCCCGTCTGGTGACTCGCATGCGTGACCGGCGGTTGTGTCGCCTGTTACTGATCACGGCCCCGGCCTACCTGGGACAGAGGACAGAATAAGTTCGACTCTCTCTTGGAAAAACAAAGACCCCGGTTTTTAGCCGGAGCCTTTTGATTCTGGTTTGAACCTGCAAAGATTACTTCTCGTAGGGGACGCCATCGGCTGCGGGTGAAGCGGTCCGGCCAATCAGACCGGCCAGAACGATCATCGTCGTGAGATAAGGCAGAATCTGGAGGAACTGCGGTGGCACAGGCACATCCAAAATCTGGAAGCGGGTGCCCAGCGCATCGGCAAAGCCAAAGAGCAGCCCGCCAAAGAAGGAACCAAACGGGTTCCACTTGCCGAAGATCATTGCGGCGAGCGCGATGAACCCACGCCCGCTGGTCATCGAGTCGTCGAAGCCACCAACCGTTTCGAGTGAGAACCATGCTCCGCCCAATCCGGCGATCAGGCCGCTGATCAGGACAGCAATGTAGCGTGTGCGGAACACGTTGATCCCCACAGTATCGGCGGCATGCGGGTGTTCGCCGACTGCCCGGATTCTCAGCCCCCATGACGTGTGGAAGATGACATAGTAGGTAACGATCAGCAGAATGAACATTGAATAGAAAATCGGTTTGTTGTTGAACAAAACCGGGCCGATCAGCGGAATTTTCGAGAGGCCGGGAACGGCGATGCTGGGCAGGGTCACGCGCCCGGCATCGGTTGATAGCAACCACTGGCGGCGCACGAAGCTGGTCAGGCCGACCGCTAGGATGTTGATCACCGTTCCGCTGATGATCTGGTCGGTCTTGAACGTGATTGACATCCAGGCGTGAAGCATTGCCATCACACCGCCGGTAATGATCGAGATGATCACCGAGATGAACAACGCCTGATTGCTGGGCATCATATCGCCCAGGTAGAAATAGGCCGTGAAGCCGAAACAGGCCCCGGCCAGCATCATCCCTTCGATGGCGATATTGACAACGCCGGAGCGCTCCGACCACAGGCCGGAAATCGCGCCGATCACAACCGGGGTTGCCAGGCGCAGGCTTTCGGCAAACATGGTCAGGACGTTGGTCTGTTTGCCCACCCCGGCGACGATCAGCACAGTGGGGAGAAGCAGGACACCGCTGACGATCTGCCAGGTGCCGCCTACCACATTTTCATTCTGGCGTTTGGTGTAAGCAATCGCCCCGATGCTGGCGGCGAAGGCCAGCAGGCCGATCACCCACCACAGCGCGGACGGGATTCCCCCGGTGCCGCGCTTCAGAATTTCGATCATTGCCGAAAGCACCGAAACGACCAGCGGGGTCAGTAGGAGCAACGCGGCGGTGATCAGCCCCATCTGGAGCCACTCATTCAGCTTCTCGGGAAGGCTTAGGGCCAGCAAACCCCCGACGAAGAACGAAATCCCGACGAAGATCAACCAGCCGCGTGTCTGTACTGTACTGGCAGGGGCCTCCTCGCGGACATCGCCGTAGCGTATTGTCGATTGTGCCTCAGGCGCAAAGATGGTGATGCGTTCAAGCTCTTCTTCGAGGTCGCCCTGGGTACGCAGCAGGGTTTGGTACTCGATTGTGTCAAGCCCATACAGGCGGCTGATGCCACCGAGCAGGCGTTCGCTGCGCCGCTCGGTAAAGCCGAGTTCTTCGGCAGTGATCGCTACCACACCGGCGGGATCGATGGTTTCATCTTCCCCTACCTCGTCGAGCACTGCCCGAATCCCCTGCAGTCGCAGTTCGGTGTCAATCTGCTGGCTGCGGGTGCGCAGCGGGACGGTCATGATCAGCAGGCTGACCATGATGAAGAACAGACCAAATACTTTGATCCGGCTGGCCCCGTCAAGAATGAACCAGCCGATCATCGTCAGAAACACAGCCGCGATCAGCGCAAAGCTGAGGTTAGCCAGGATATGGTGGCTGTTCCCGGAGCGGAGCGGTTCGATCAGCGCGATGGCAGCACATACCAGGAAAATCACGCTGGCGGCGATGACTCTCTGGAGCAGGTTGAGTTTGAGATCGCGCATGGCTAACCTCCCCACCCACGAAGTAGAACCAGTTTCTCTTCACGCTCGGCTTTGATGCGCCACAGGAAGCGGACGATCTGATCGGCAGCCACGAACATGATGATGAACGCCTGGATGATTTTTACCAGATCGATAGAAATGTCGGCCCGTACCTGCATCAGACCAGCCCCACCTAGTAGAGCACCCCAGAGCAAAGCGGCGGGGATCATGGCGAAGGGATCGTTTTTAGCCAGGAGCGCCACCGCGATAGCGTCGAAACCGACCCCGGCAAAGAAGCCCGGTGGAAGGTTGTGCTGAACCCCCAGAACCTCACCTGCCCCGGCCAGACCGGCCAGACCGCCGCTGAGGGCCATTGCCAGGATAAAGTTGCGCGAGATGCTCATTCCCGCATAGCGAGCGGCATCAGGGTTGGTGCCAACCGTGCGAATTTCGAAGCCGAGCGTGGTCTTGTTCAGGAACCACCAC
>JAFGOY010000059.1 GCA_016926255.1 Anaerolineae bacterium
TCCTCGGGCTATGTTGTTGTCAAAAACCTACTCATACTACATGACCCGCGTCAAAATCGATGGCTCAAAGCTGCATATTCCCTGTGAGGTGATTGAAAAACAGATCGCGCAGCATCTGGAAGAGATCGTCATTCCATCCAGCTTGCTGCCGTCGGTGAGAAAGCTCTATCAACAGCATATTGCCGAAATCAATGGCCCTGATCGAGACGAGGAGATTGCCAGGCTCAAGCGCCAGATATCGCTGCTTCAGGCAGAAGAAGCCGACCTGGTTCGGCTGTTTCTGCAGAAACAACTCAGTCAGAAAGCCTATGATGAACTGCGAAGGGAATGGCAGTCGAAGCTGAAGCACAAACACAAACAGATTGAACAATTGCAGCGAGAGGCAGTCGTCTACATCGATGATCTGGAAACGGCTATCGCTTTGTTATCCAGTGCACCGATCCTGTTTGCCCGGCTCACGAGGAGAAAACAAGCGCAGCTACTAAAGATGATTTTTGCGATGGTGGTTGTCGATGCTGAGGGAATTGTTCAAGACGTTCAGTTGAATGCGCCCTTTGCCTATTTGAGTAGCTTGAAGGCTCTAGCGAAAAGGGACGAAAATGCAGGTGTGTCCCAGGATATATTCGATGAGCTTGCAAGTTCTCCTGGTAAACTGAGTTTCCCCGAACGCGCCTACGCGACTGAGCTTCAGGCATAGTCACACTATGCTTTGAAACGAAAAATCATCCTACCGAAGGTAGAGGAGCTATACTTCAGCAGCTATCTTCTGAATATGTAAAGCGGCTCAACATGGCTCCCCTATTCGAACACAGTGACCCCGACAGAGATGGTTCTGTCGGGGTTTCATGCAGTACCAGTGCGGGTTAGAAGAAAAGATAACGTTGCTGAAGCAACCGATTGAAGCAATCCCTGATCTTCCACGTTGCCAGCTTCCACTATAAATAATAATGAAAGCTAATAGGAGTTCTGGCTGGGGATATACCTTGAATTAGTGGAGAAGGAATTTGTCCACTACACTACGCGGAATGAAATCAGGAAACCAGTCGTTATGAAGACCGGCTTTGGGCTTGTTGTTCCTTTGCCAGAACGCAAATCGTTTACTCGGAAGGAGAAAGTACAGTGAAGATGGCAAAAGTACTATCAGCTATTGGATTTCTCGTTATGCTTTACATGATCCTAAGGGCGATCTTTGTAGGTGACTTCAATGGAGAGGGGGCCGACCTAATCCGAGGCCCATGGGGACAACTATCTTTGGTAGATGTTTATATTGGTTTCTTCCTATTTGCGGGATGGATCATCTATCGCGAGAAATCATTTGTTCGCTCCACAATGTGGATTGTCTTGCTGATGGTTCTGGGCAACCTGACAGCGTGTTTATATGTTCTGATAGCATTGCAAACCAGTAAGAACGACTGGCGGAAATTCTGGTTGGGTCATCGCTTTGTGATTCATCAATGAGAGAGATAAGCTATGTCGGTTCTTAATACCGCGAAATTGCATGTGCAGTTTATGGGTGAAGCATCGCCGACAGCTCTAATACCTGGCCGCCGATATACCCTGACCCATTCTGATAGCACTGGTGACTTGTTTCTCACAATTGGCTCGGACTATGATCACGAAGCATTAATGGACATCCAGACGCGTCTGATGCGGGATGAAGTCATTGGTGAATGGCGAGACGACGATGAAGGCAATATGTCCTTACACCTGATGTGTCATGTAAGCAGCCAGTGGCTAAATTTCGGCCCCGCAGGGTGGCGTTTCCGTATCTTTGAGTATCACATGCCGCTGGTCTTGCAAGCCTTGCGATATGGGGATCGTATCTTATTTCGAGACAATCAGGAACTTGATCATTCCACAGTATATGTGCACTACAGATCACATAAAGCTCGATACAATAAATTGAAGGTGTGGGGAAAACTGGCAGATTTCATCGTGAATGACGCCAGCGAAGCATAGTTTTCGCATACATTTAGCAGGAGGAAATGATGAGCAAAGACACAGTAAGACAAATCCTGGTTGTATTGACTACCATCGCAACCATTACGGTGAACGCACTGGCCAATATCCTACCATTTAACGGTTTGGAAACCGGAGAAATCTCTGACCGGTTTGAGATTTATTTTGTACCTGCTGGTTATGTATTCTCAATATGGGGTCTGATCTATTTGCTGCTGATCGCCTATACTATCTATCAGGCACTTCCCGCTCAGCGAGAAAATGTACAACTTCGCCAAATCGGCTACCTGTATGTGTTTTCTGGCATTGCCAATAGTATCTGGTTGTTCCTGTGGCATTATGAGGTCTTTTCCCTGACTCTGTTTGCCATGCTGACTATCCTGGGGCTACTTATTGTCATTTATCTGCGGCTTGATTTTAGTCGCAAGGATGTAACTTCAGGATTTCGATGGTTTGTCCAGCTTCCTTTCAGCGTCTACCTGGGTTGGATTTCGGTTGCCACCGTTGCCAACACGTCACAGCTTCTGTATTTCATTGGTTGGAACGGATGGGGTATCAGTCCCGAAGTGTGGACCGTTCTCATGCTGGCTGTGACGGCCCTGCTTGCCTCAGCTATGCTTTTCACACGCAGTGATATCGCCTACGGATTGGTAATCGTTTGGGCTGTGATTGGTATCGCCCTTAAGCATGCTGAGACGCCACAGGTGAATATTGCCTCATGGACGGTTGTCGGATTAGTGTCAGTACTGATCGTCACACAACTTGTCAGGACAATTACCAGAAGATCAGAAGCAAATTCTCCAGTGTAGATTTTTTGTTGGATGGACTGAGGAATTCAATTCTATCCCAATACTTGATCGTGGGCTTGACTGATATCTACACCTCACCTGTTAGGTGAGTTAAACGAAATAGAACAGTGTCGAAAGAACCATTTCGACACTGTTCATGACAGGTTATGTTCAAATGGAAGCAGCCGGGAATGGCACCCTGTCCAGAAGTGACCCAAGCGGCCATATCCCACGGCACCAGACTCGCTACAACAAAATCGTCGGTACCAATAAGGTACTTCCAGTTTCGCTATCTGGTCTGTCACTGTTGGGAGGTGATTTACAGTCCCTCACCAATCACTCTTGGGTCATCTGATCATATTGTAGAAATACTACAAAAATCCTCCCCTTACCGACGTAGATTCCTTTGTTGTTCCCCGACAGAGACGATCCTGTCGGGGTTTCAGGTTAATGACAGTTACTGGTTACCAGCACTGCGATTCGGTATCAGGCTAGGGCTGGCACTGGATATCATCGATCAGCCAGCGGCCTTCCTCCTCGACCAGCAGCAGCAGCATTCTGTGGTTGGGGAAACTGCTTGTCACCGTCACTGAAGCATAGCTTCCGTCAATTTCAGCATCAGCCACACTGAGGCTCTCCGGGATAGCCTGCGCGCACAGGAACGGGTCGTAGGCGCCGAACTCGAAAGAAGCGATCAGTTCATCGACCTGGGTAACGAAGCGCGCCGTCAGATACTCGCTGTCATGATAGACACCATCGACCATCGGGTTGCGGAATTCGCCGCTTTCGAAATCGCCGATGTAGTCAAAGTACCAGCCGTAGAACGCTTCAACGGTCTCTTCCGGGGTGCTGTTCGGCGCGTTGGCGGCGGAAACCTGTGCCGCGCACGCGCTGAGTAAAACAGCCGCAGCAACTATCAAACCACCAATCAAACCAATCTTCTTGAACATGTCGAACTCCTTTGCAATGACCCTGCATGACTGCAGGGGTGTTTTCTTTATTCTGCCTGTATGGTAAAGCAAAAGCCCGGCTTATACGCCGGGCGGGAGGAGGGTTTGCAAGCAGGCTGAACAGGGAGTCTAGTTCCTACCCGATTGGGCAGGCAGCGGGCAGGACACGCGAACCGCCGTGCCTTCGCCGGGCGTGCTGTCGATTTCCAGCGCGGCCCCGATGTCATTGACCCGTTCGCGCATCGTGTCCAGGCCTAATCCACCACCAGAAACGTCATCGGGATTGAACCCTCGGCCATCGTCGCGGATGCTCAGGCAAACCATTGATTTCCCTACCATCAGGTCAATGGAAACGTGAGAAGAATCGGCGTGTTTGAGGGCGTTGTTGAGGGCCTCCTGCGCGATGCGATACAGGGCGATTTTGCACTCAACTGGAACACGATCGGGATCGCCACGTGCAGAAAATTCGACCGGCAAACGAGCGTGCCCGGCAGCACCTTCTGCCAGACGGGCAAGCAGGTCTTCCAGTGGAGCTCTGGCCAGTGCATCGGGACGCAGCTCGTAGAGCAGGGTGCGCATCTCAGCCAATGCGCCGCGCGTCAACTGGCGCAGTTCGTTTAGTTTGCCCCGGCTGGCTTCGGGATCGCGCTCCCAGAGCCGGGGCAGCACATCGGCGATGACACTGGCTGAAAAAAGTGTCTGGGTAACCGAGTCGTGCAGTTCACGGGCAACGCGGTTGCGCTCGGCGATGACAGCCTGCTCGCGGGCTTCTTCGCTCTCGCGAATCTGGCGCAGCATCCGGTCGAATCCGTCGAGCAGACGGTGAGCATCCGAACCGGGTGGATAGGGATCGGTGGGCACCGGGGGCAGTGAATCAGGGGAACCGCCGACCTGATCGAACAATGACAATAAAAGTCGGTAGCTGCCGAAGATCGGGCGGAGAGCGAGTGCGACCAGTCCCAGCACCAGCGCCGAAAGCCCCAGGGCCAATCCAAACGCAAGCAGTACAAAACGGTGGCTTTCGGCCTGGATGTCTTGAATCCCCGCCCCGGCCCCGATGAAAGCATTCCACTCCGGGATGGCGACCACCTGAGCGATCCGATCACCATCAGCAGTACGATAAGAAATGCTGCCTGCATCCTCTTCGATTCCGGCCAGCGCTGCCATCTCACGGACGATATAGCGGCCATCCGCATCGACACTATCCCACTGATCGGTAAACTCGGTTGATGGCTCGCCAGGGTTGACGAGTACCAACCCGTTGTTGGTAATCATAAACAGAGCATTGTCGCCAAGGTTATACCGGTTGGTTAACTCCCGCAGCGTAACCGCCCCCTCGCGACGTAACTGCTCCAGCGAATAGGTGGCGAGTAGATCCTGGTTGCTGCGCACTGGTTCAAGAGAGGCCAGGCCCAGGTCAACGATGCGGCGCAACTCCTGTTGGCGGGCCTCGACCAGGCGGTCGGCGCGGTTGCGGGCAAAGACAAAGGCCAGAATCAAGTACCCGGCCACGAGCAGCAGTGTCGAGAGAACAATACGGATGTAGGTGCGACGGCCAGGTCGATGGCGGGGTGGCATGGCGGCTCCTCAGGACAGGAACGTAAACGAGGCGAGCATGGCGTCGACGATGGCCTGTGTTTCGCTGTCAACGGGTTCGTCACGGGCGATCACCCGCAAAGCAACCAGCAGCCCATCGCCCCGGTCGAGCAGGTAGTAGGTTTCGCCGGGAAACGGCTCCTCGACCGGAATCGTGCGAGTGCCAAATTTGCGCTCCTCGACGGCGTCATCCGGCGCGGGAAACACCCGGTGATAGTCGTCGAGGGTGCCGCTTACAATCACCAGCGCCAGGGGGGTTGGTATGGACGCCTCATCGTTGAAAATCACATACCCTTCGACAGGGTCGATATCAGCGTGGTCTTCGACTGGTATGAACTGCGTCTGCCAGCCAGTGGGGATGCTCAGCGAGAATCGATACTCCTCATTGCGATAAGGCTGCCAGCCACCGAGGGCGGATGAATCGCTGTCGGGTGTCGGCGGTGAAGCCTGTGGCGGCTGATCGGAGCCTTCTGGGGCCTGACAGATAATCGCGTCGATGCGCCAGAGGCCATCACTGTGAATCATCTCGACGGTAAACCGGTGGCCTTCGAAATCGGTTTCGACCGGCAGCATGGCCCGGTCACCAGCAGTGTCCGCCGGGCCAACGTCGATTGTGTTGGGCAGCGCCTGGGCACAGATGAACGGATCATAGCCCCCAAACTCGAAGGATGCGATCAGGTCATCGACCGCGGTCACGAACTCAGGGGTAAGATGCTGCTGCATGAAGGGGTGATCCCGGTACCGGTTATCGACCATCAGGTTGCCCGGAAAGTTCAGGTAAAAATCGTAGAACTCTTCCAGCGTCTGTTCCGGCGTCAGGTCGGGCGGCGGAGTAGGGGGGGCGGTCGGAACTGGGATCGTATCGGCTGTGTGGCAGGCGGCCAGGGCGAGCACAATAATCAGAATGGCGGTAACCGATCGTTTCATATGCATCATTCTCCGTTCCGGCAGACAGATACCAGTATCAATGCCACCAGCGGAAACTGTCGAGCACCTGGTAGAGCAGCAAACCATCCCGTTCGATAGGGATGGAAAATACTATACGCACATCCGAATTTTCCGGGTCTTCCAGCACATAATAGCGCTGGCGGTGCGAGTCGTCGATGCGGTAGCCGGGATTGGTATTGATCGACATGTCTTCGGTGAGAACCGCTTCGGTCAGGAAGATACCGGCGAAGTCCTCCCAGGTCCCAACAGTCACCGTCACATCGAACGGTGGAAGATTGGTCGGGTTGCTGCCGGTGAACATGATCATATATTCGACCGGGTTGCCCGGCTCGTCAAGCTCGACGTCAACCTCGTTGACTTCCCACTCCTCCGGGTATATAAAACGAAATTGGTAGGTCTCGTTGACGTAGTACGTGAATCCCTCCGGCGCGACGCCCTGCGGCGGCTCACCGATCCCGGCTGGCGTGGAAGTTGAAGGCTGCGGGGTCGGCTGGACGGGTGAAGTCGGGGTGGCCAACTCGGTGGCCTCGATGGGAACGACCGGTACAGCCGTGTCAGCCGGTACGGGGCTATCCGTTTGAAGCAGCGCGCAGGCCACGGTAGTCAGTTCGATAACACCAACAACTGTGCCGATAATGACGATTGTTTTCAAGTACGATCTCATGGTGCAGGTGTTCCTTTCTCAAGACGCTTCGAAACGTTCTTCTTTTAACTCAGATGACTCTATGGTGGATCGAAAGCGCAAAAGGGGCACCCGGCAGATAGGGAGTCCTAAACCTGCCCATCCGGGCAGATCGGTCTACTTAACCAGCCCATGCTGAACAGCCAGTGCCACCGCTTCGGTGCGAGTGGTTACGCCGAGTTTGGACAGCACACCACTGACATGGAACTTGGCCGTCGAGGGGCTGATGACCAGCCGTTCGGCGATCTCGGGATTAGTCAGCCCATCAACCATCAGGGCCAATACCTCGCGCTCGCGGTCGGTGAGATCGTGTCCCGGCGATGGCTGGCGGCGGGTGGCCCGGATCAGGGCCTGGGCCGCTTCGGGGGCTAGCGTTGACTGCCCGGCGTGGGCTTTCCGCACCGCGTCAGCGAGCGTGTCGGCGGAGGCATCCTTGAGCAGATAGCTGATCGCCCCGGCCTGAAGCGCCTGCTCAACGAGATCGTCTTCCTTGAAGCTAGTCAGGACGATGATCCTGAGACCGGGCCAGCGCTCAAGCAAGGCACGGGTCGTCTCGACTCCGTCCATGCCTGGCATCAGCAAATCCATGATCACCACATCAGGGCGGGCATCTGCACAGCGAGCGACGGCATCCTGCCCGTCGACTGCTTCGGCCACGCACACAAGATCATCATAAGCCAGCAGAAAAGTAGACAGCCCGCTGCGGACAACAGGTTGATCGTCGACAATCATGACGCGGATAGGATCGCTCATTGGAACTCCTGAATGAGTTGTTTGGTCCAGGTTCATTTTATCACATGTGCTGACAAGCTGAACGCCAGCGGGGGCGATACAACTGTCAGCAGCACCCTCGTAAGCGTTCGACCTGACTCGCCGCTTCCCTGTTGAAGGATGACCCCGTCAGACTCATCTCTGGCAGGTTTTTTACTAAAGGCAGCCGTGATAGGTCATTTTACGGTTTGACTCCCTCATCACTTTTAGCGGTTATTTGCCTACTCGGTCACAGTAAAACTGTTCGACGTTGTCCTAACCCCCGTGTGGGGGTTCTCAGCGTCGACCACCCATCTCTCGCCGGGCAGGGCTGAGGCCGGAATACGCACGTCGATCCGGATCGATCCGTCGGCGTCGGCATCTACCTCATCTGCCCATGAGACAGCAGTATTGTCAACGGATCGCAGTGCCACATTCAGCGGGGCGTAGGGGACGAAACCATCCACGCTTAAGGTCACATCGATGCCTGCGCTGCCGCTGTCGGGAGCCAGCACAGCCGTCGGGGTTTCTTCAAATTCCTCTGGAAGGTACAGTATCCAGCCAACATCCAGCACACCCGGATCACCGATCCAGGGATTCGCACCGATCAGAGCCGCCAGCGTGGTATTACATTTATCGGCGATATCGTCCAGTGTATCGCCAGACCGGACGGTATAGGTTGTGCCGCATTCGTCGCTGAAAAGACATCTCGAAAAAACAGCCGGGATTCCCCCAGTGCAAACGGCATCGAAGGGCACACGAACGGTCGATGAACTGCTGGAGCGTGCAGAAACGATTCGCCAGCAGCAGCTCGACAAACTTGCAAAAAGGGTTCCCCAGCTATGGGAGCAGGTCTTTGCGCTGATTGGCGAGAAGCGCGCAAACGCTTACGATCAGGCGGTGGATCATCTGGTCGATTTGCGCGACCTGGCTCAGCGTGACGGCTGGGAAGCTGAATTCCAGGGGAGGATCGACCAGATATATGAAACCTATCCCACCCTGCGCGGACTGCACCAGCGCATGAAAAAAACAAGGGATTTTCTACAGATTAACCTGACAGGAGGCCCCGGCTCTTTTTCACGGAGTCGTATTTGTGCAGAAACACGGATGGCAGTCAGGTCAAGGCTCTGTATACTGTCAGCAGTAACCTCGAAAATACGGTGAGTGGTTCGACATGGCTCCCCTCTACTCTACTCAGACCCTTCGGGGTCTTTTTTCGACTCGCCGCCAACTTATGCTTCCCCCGTTGGCCATGATATGCTCCAGGTTGCGTAAAGTCATACCCTTTTCAATCTCCCCTATCCGGGGGAACAAACTTCACCACAGGTAGGGATGACAGGATTTTCGGGTTGACATATCCTGTTGATATGGAGGTTACACGGTATGAAGCCATCAATCAGGCAGGCACCCCATTACCTGTTCATCCTGGCAAGCCTCTTGCTCGTGGTTCCTTTTTGTTCTGCCGACCTCTCCCCTGTTCAGGCACAGTCTGATCTCACCGCCGACCGGGCAGGATTCGAGCCTGTCGAGTGTCCGATGAAAGTGCCCGGCGCGTATACCGTCGAGTGCGGCATGGTGATGGTTCCCGAAGATCACGTCAATCCCGGCGGCCCAACCATCATGCTGCCGGTCGCTATCGTCCACAGCACGGGCAGCAGTCCCGCACCCGACCCGCTGCTGTTCATCGACGGCGGTCCCGGCGGCAGAACGCTCGACAGTATGTCGTTCTGGCTTGAGACGATCAATCCTCTGCTTGCAAAGCGCGACATCATCTTCTTCGATCAACGCGGCACAGGCTATTCCCAACCGGCACTGACCTGTATGGAGATGGATCGAGCAACCACGCTGGAGGAAGCGTACGATCTTGATCGGTCTCTTGAATGCCGCGACCGCCTCCTGGATGAGGGTATCAACCTGAGCGCGTACAACAGCATCCAGAATGCCGCTGACATTGCCGCGCTGCGCGAAGCACTTGGCATCGAGACGTGGAATCTATATGGAGTCTCCTATGGTTCCCGTGTCGCGCTGACCGTCCTGCGCGATCATCCGCAGGGCGTGCGCAGTGTCATTCTCGACGCACTGACCCCGGTCGAGAACGATCTGCTGCTGGAAGATGCCGCCAACGCCGACGCCGCGCTCCGGGCGGTGTTCCGGGCCTGCCGGGCTGATTCCGTCTGCCGGGCGATGTATCCTGATCTGGAGCCGGTATATACCGAAGTGGTTGGCGATCTGGCCGCCCATCCGGTTGATCTGACCATCACCCATCCCCGAACCGGGGAGACGAAAATCGAACGTCTCGACGGGGCCGCCTTCAACGGCTTCGTGATCGATTCCCTGGCGATGCCGGAGACTTCCGGTGCCCCCGGCCTGATCTACGAGGCCCGCGCCGGGAATTATGATCCGGTGATCGCCAGTCTTGAATCGGCATGGGAGCATCTGGAAGAAAATCAAAAAATGCGGGCCAGCGTCGGATTGCAGTTGGCCGTCCTCTGTGGCGAGGAAGCTCCCTTCATGCCGCCGGAAGCGTTCGCCGCGATGCTCGACGCCTACCCGCCGGAAGCCAACCTGATGGCGAGATCAGCCGGGATGCTCTACTCGATTTGCCAGTCGTGGGGAATCGGCCCGGCTGAACCGGTTCGGAATGCCCCTGTTGTCAGCGACCTGCCTGTTTTGATCCTCGCCGGTCAATATGATGCCGCCCGAACCCCGGCGGAAGTCAGGCAGGCGGCGGAGCCGCTCTCGAACAGCACTGTGATCGAGTTCCCTGGTGCCGGGCACTCGGTCGTCCTTTCCGGCTCGTGCCCGCTGTCGATCATCGCCCGGTTTCTGGACGATCCCACAACCGGACCTGATGCAACCTGCACCGCCGACATGCCCACACCGCGATTCTATCCAACCATCAGCCGGGTGTGCCCCGCCGCTCGTGCCCTTGCCGCGCTGATCGGCGTGGTCGGCCTCGCAAGTCTCCTTTATGCCGGAGCGGGGCTAACCGCGCTTGCGATCCGGCGGCGGGGCACATGGCGTACATCCCTGCGCCGCGCCGGATGGAGTCTCCCGGCGATCAGCGTCCTTGCCTCGCTGGTTTTGTACTGGCTGATGCCGGTCATCGACCTGACCTATTTCTACGAGCGAAGTCTTATGCAGGCCGTCGTGATAGTCGTTCCCATTGTCTCGGCCATCCACACCGCCATCCTTGTTTCCCCCGCCGACGAACCGGGGCTTGAGATTCTACTGGCCTGCCCGCGCCCGCTTCACTGGCTGTATGTCGAACGCGTGGTGACTGTCATCGCCGGTCAGGCGGCAGTTGCCCTTGCCACGACCGCTTTTGCCGTGTGGATACTCGGCGAGCAGCACACCCCGGCGGCGCTGATCGGCTGGCTGGCGTCGGCTCTTTTTCTGAGCGGGCTGGCCGCTTTCATCAGCGTTCGCTCGCGCCGCGCATCGATGGCAGCCCTGATCGCGATCCTCGCCTGGCTGGTCTTCGGTGTGGGGGCCATCGGCGCAGCCCTGCTGCCCGCCAGTCCGCTTGGTGCCAATCCGCCCTGGCCACGCCCGCTTCACCTGGTTCAACCCCTGATCTGGATCGGGCAGCCTTTTCTTCGTCCTGATGCGCTTACCGGTGCCGATTTCGTCCTCAATCGTGTGGTCGTCGGCGGGCTGGGGATCGGTTTGCACGCGCTGGCGATGATGCGCCTGTCGAACGCCGAACGCCTCATCCTGAGCCGCGCCAGTCGGCACCGGACGCAGAGCCGGAAAGCTCCCCGTCTCATCGACCGGCTGGCGAACGCTCCCGGATCAGCCCGTCTGGCGGCGATGGTACATTACGAGATGCTGATGGGCTGGCGGTGCGGTGCGCTCCGTGCTGTTCTGTTCGTCACCCTTACCCTCCCCCAGCTGATGTATTTGCTAGGCGCCGTCTTTGGCCCGATCACAGACAGCGAGACTTCGGCGCGCTTCGTCATGTGGCCTGAAGCCGCCCGAATGGTTGGGACGAATGCCGCGATCTTCGCCAACATCCCCACGCTGATTCTCGCGATTCTCTTCCTGCCGTTCATGGTTGCCGAGATCGTCCCGCTCGACCGACAGTACCAGGTTCGCGAACTGGTCGATTCCCTGCCAGTCACATCGAGTACTTACCTGGCGGGCAAACTATTAAGCGTATGGCCGGGGATCGCGATCATGATGGTGCTTGCCGCGCTGCTCAGCGGCGTGCTGACCCAGGCGCAAAATGGGCCAATCGACAGCGGAACGCTGGTAGCATTCTGGCTCACCGGCCCGATCCCCCTGGCATTGTTCTCCACCCAGATGGGCGTACTGCTCGCCGCCGGTCAGCCCAACCGCCGCCGTGCGATTCCGGTCGCCCTTGCTGCTGTGATCTTCAACGTCGCGGCACTTTTCATCCTGCCGGTCACCGACTTCCTGATGACGGCAGTGCTGCGGATGGCCTTCGCGCTGGAGGAACTCGCCGACCCGTATATTCAGGCCGCGCTGCCCGATTTCCCAGCAGCCTTTTCTTTGAATACCCTGCTGCGCGTCGCCGCGCTGATCGCCGTCATGGCTGTTGTCTGGGCGATCAGCGTGCGCTCGATGCGCCGTGAGGATCGACGGCACCGGAGTCCGGCGAACAATCAGGAGCATTCACGATGATTTCCATCAAACATCTTCACAAAACCTACCGGGGCGGAGTCCATGCACTGCGCGATCTCAATCTCGATATCGCCGGGGCCGGTATGTTCGGCCTGCTGGGAGTCAATGGGGCAGGCAAAACCACCCTGATGCGAATCCTCGCCGGGCTGCTCACTCCGACCGGTGGCAGTGTTCTCGTATTCGACAATGACATGGCTGCCGCGCAGGGCAGGCAGGCCGTCAAATCCATGCTTGGCTACCTGCCTCAGGAACTCGGCCTGTATCCCGATCTCACCGCCCGCGAGTTTCTTGATTACCTTGCGATCCTCAAAGGAGTCACCGACCGGGCAGAACGCGAACAACAGGTCGATGAAGCACTGCAAACAACCCGCCTTGCCGGTGACGCCGACCGCAGACTCAAGACCTACTCCGGGGGCATGAAGCAGCGCGTGGGGATCGCGCAGGCCCTTCTCGGCAATCCCCGCCTGCTGATCGTCGACGAGCCGACAGCCGGGCTTGACCCGGAGGAGCGTGTTCGTTTCCGCAATCTGTTAGCCAGAGTCGCACAGCGCTGTACTGTGATCCTCTCCACTCACATCGTCGAGGACATCGATCAGAGCTGTAACGACATGGCCGTGCTCTACCAGGGGGCCTTATTGTTTCGTGGTTCCCCCGCCGAACTGATTGACCGCGTGCGTGGCAAAGTCTGGACGATCCGCGATGATCCCACCGATGACCTGATCGTCGTCTCGACGCACCAGTTACCGGACGCTATCCAGTATCGTGTACTGGGCGAACCCGCCCCGCGCCACGCCGCTTCCCCCGTCGAGCCGCGTCTTGAAGATGCCTACCTGTGGCTGATGAACCGTACACGCGCAGCCGTCGATTGAATGTGGAGGTCAGAATGTCCGTGAAACCGGAGACGAATCAAACCCCATTGCTGCTGCCTGTCGGGCTGGCCGCGCAGCTTCTCATGAGTCATCTGGCGGCGGCATTGCTGGCAGGTGTCCTTGTTCGAGGGGAGATCGCATCGGCGCGGGGGGCGCTGGCCCTTGTAGTAGGAGCCGCCGCCGGGATGGCGATCACTCTGCCCATCCGGCGCACGATCTGGCAGGTTGTCTCCGTGCTGAGAAAGCTGAACGGCGGACAGTCCCCGCCCGGACTCTCCACCCGCTGGCATGGCCCGCTGGCCGATCTCGCCGCTCAGACTAATACGCTTGCCGGACGCATCCGCGAGGTCACCGCCCTCCGGGAGAACCTGCTGCACCAGACGCGGGAATCCGCCGCCCAGCAGGAGCGCAACCGTCTGGCCCGTGATCTGCACGACTCGATCAAGCAGCAGATATTCAGTGTCAGTATGAGCGCGGCGGCGGTACAGGCCCGCTGGGACGACGACCCGGACGGTGCGCGTGAGGCGCTCGCCGATGTGCGGAGCAGTACCCAGGAAGCGATGGTCGAAATGAATGCGCTGCTCCAGCAGCTTTCCCCCGCGCCGCTGGAAAAAGTTGGGCTGGTGCAGGCTCTGCGCGATCAGTGTGAAGCACTCGATCACCGCGTCGAGGCGGAAGTATCGACCGAATTCGGCCCGCTTCCCGACGATGCTCTTCTGCCTCCCGGCGCGCAGGAGAGTGTATTCCGCATCGCGCAGGAAGCCTTGAGCAACATCGCCCGCCATGCCCGCGCCAGCAGTGTGCGACTGTACCTGGGACAGCGTCACTCGAATGGCCCGTTGATGTTGGAGATCGCCGACGACGGGCAGGGATTTGACAGCGCGGAAGCTAAAGAGGGCATGGGTCTGAGCAACATCCGGCAGCGAGTTATGGCACTGGGCGGCGAACTGTCAATCGACAGCCTGCCCGGTGAAGGCACCACGCTTCGTGTCAGCGTACCGCTTGTTGAACCGATTGAGCCTGGAGAGGAAATCTTGCATATGAAACCGGATCACAGGTTGAACAAAACTTTTCTTGCCGGTCTTGGGGGAGGGATCGCACTGATCGCAGTGCTGTTTTACCCTCTTTATGTCCTCCTGCCGGGCCGGTTCGTCGAGGGATGGATCACCGGTATGGATGCCGTCGGGGCTTTACTGGAAATCGCGGCGGTATTGATCGCCGCTGCGACCGGCTTTCTGGCTGCGAAGTGGGTAAACACCGGGACTCGTCAGGGCGGGGCGCTGATCGGGGCGCTGGCGGGTGGTGTGGCCGCAGCGATCATGTACTTCGGGCTGGGTGCGTCGGCGGCAGGGGTGATGGGATCGGCCTTCCTTCTCGATTATGGGCTGATAGCACACACCGACGACATTGCCCTGGCGCATCTCATTGCCGAGACAGCTACCAGCCTCGCCTGGTGGCAGGTCGGCGGGTTCTGGATCATTTTTCTGTCTGGCATCGGGCTTGGTTCCGTTGGCGGTTTACTGGCCCCCCCGGCGGCTGAAAACGACTCCTCCAACTGGTCGAAGCTGCGACTGCCCGGCACCATCATTCTGATCACGAGCGCCCTGGTCAGCGCCATATTGCTCATGTTTGCCGTCTCCGTTTTCTCCACGCTTGAGCTGTCGATCCGCGTGTCGCTGGCCGAGTCCGGTGCTTCGCCCGGAACCTCTCTCCCGCTGTGGGGTATCTCGTTCTGGATGATCGGCACACCGGCGGTCTTCTATTTCTCTTCACTAATTTCAGTCTATCTTTTGATCCGCGAGGAAACTCTGGCCGACGACCTCGCCGGGCTTGATACCACACGCTCCCTATCTATCGTTCTGGGTCTGCTGTCGCTGGCCATCTCTGTCCTGCTCATGCTCATGAAAGCGAACCTTGAGATTGCGCTCCCGGTGCTGAATCTGGCGTATATTGCGATGGTTTCGCTGAGCCTCGTGATTGGCGGTTTGTATCTCGTCCTGTTCGCAAAGATCAACCGCCGCAGGCGTCGGCCTGGCCCTGCTCGCCCCAATCTCCTCCAGGCTGCCGCTGCCGTCGGCATCGTGCTGAGTGCCGCAGGGATCATCTGGGCTGTCGGCCAATCGCTTGTTGTCAACGTCGTAACCGGTCTGGCGATCATCGCCGCCGACGCGCTCCTTGTCATCCTGCTGCGCCGACAGGTCAGGAAAGCCGCGCCGGATGAAGGCACCTCAAGGAACACCCGGATCGATATGCCACGTATGCTCGCCGCCAGCCTCGGATCGGGCCTTGCGTTTGTGATCCCTACCATGTCCATCGTCGGCGTCGTGGTGAGCCTCCTCGTATTCCTGGCTGCTCCCATCGAAGCAACCTCGAACCACCCGTTCCACCTGGCCGATCTGGTTCGCGGTGCGTACCTGACTCAGGCCCGGGTTTGCCTGTTTGTGCTTGTCGGGGCGACTGCCGGGATCGGCCTGGGCATACTTGTTGTCGGTGGCATAAGAGCGATTGCAAACCGGCCCACGGCCCTCGACCGGGAGTCGGATCGTGCCGAATAGGCACGATCCCGGTGATCCTTCTATAATCTGGTCAGGAGGCAATCGGCGTGAACCCTATCCGTCTGGCTCTCGTTGACGATCACCGCGTGGTGCGGCGCGGGCTGCGCAGTTATCTCGAAGCCTTTCCCGACATCACCATTGTGGGCGAGGCATCGAGCGGCGAAGAGGCGCTTGAGCAGGTCGAGGCGTGGCTGCCCGACGTGATCGTGATGGACCTGCTGATGCCCGGCGGTATCGATGGAATCGAAACGACTCGCCGGGTGCGTACCATCACACCACATACTCAGGTCGTCGTGCTGACCGCTCACACCGACGATGCGCGGGTGATCGGTTCGCTGCGGGTAGGTGCGATTGGCTATGTGCGTAAAGATTCCGAACCGGAGGTTCTGCTGGCGGCAGTGCGTGCTGCCGCTCGCGGGCAGTCGGTGCTCGATCCCTCTATCGCCGGATCGGTGCTGCAAGAACTGGTCAGCGGGGCAAAGGTCAAACATGACCTCACCGACCGTGAGATGGATGTTCTGGGGCTGTTGGCGCACGGACGGACCAACCGTGAGATTGCGGAGGAACTGGTGGTCGGCGAAGAGACAGTCAAGACCCATGTCGGCAATATCCTCGCCAAGCTGCACCTTGCCCACCGCACCCAGGCCGTGATCTATGCACTCAAACAGGGATTGATTATCCTTGACGATATCGATGTGTGAAAGGTTCCATGTTTTATCGTCTGCAGGCTGACTACACTATCCCGTAAGCAACCAGTCCTTAGCCTCTATGGGGATTCCGCTGCTGACGATCCCGAAATCCACAAAAAGCTGGTCGAGTATGTCCGGCAGAGTGACAGACAGGACTGGGTCAAGGAAAAAATCCTCCAGGCAATCGAGATCGAAAACGGCTTCGGCAGCCGCTATATCGGCATCCCCTGGGTGGAAAGTCACGAAGGCTACCAGGACATGGAACTGTTCATCGAGACGGTGGAAGACAAGCATGTACAGGAACTGCTGTACGTTGCCATCAACGGGCGGGGGGCGTTCCAGCGTTTCAAGAGCGTGCTGTACAATCACCTCGACGAACCAGTTTGACTTCACTCATGAGCGAGTGCGTCAGCGGGTGCTCGATTGGCTGGACGATGGGGACATCGAAGCGATTCAGTGAATACGCAAACTTGTCTGTAAAACTGAGGTTCTGTATACTGTTGGCAGTAACCTCAAAAACATGGTGAGCGGTTCGACGTGGCTCTCCTCTACCCTACTCGGATGAAAATGACCCCGACAGAGATGATTCTGTCGGGGTTTTGTACGTAGACTTGCCCACAGGGTTGTTCTCCCCCAACTCGACTCCCCAATCTTTCTGAGTATAATGATTCCGGGAGGGGACCAATGGTCACACTGCTTACAACCAAGATGTTCATTCCCTCATCCCCGATGGACAGCCGCGTCGAGCGTTCTGCGCTGTATCGCAGGCTGAACGACAGTTCGGGAAGAAAACTGACGCTGGTTTCTGCCCCCGCCGGTTTTGGCAAGTCAACACTGATTTCCAGTTGGCTGGCGGGCCGACGTGATGGCGCAGCATGGCTGTCACTCGATGCGGATGACAATGATCCCGGCGTGTTCTGGCAGTATGTCCTGACCGCCCTGCAAAACATCGAGCCGGATTTCGGACTCGACGCAAAGCAGATTATCTCTTCCCCCCAATTGCACAATCCGCAGCCTGTCCTCGTCAGCATGCTCAACGAGATTTCCACCAACGGTTTTGAGTTTACGTTAGTCCTCGACGATTACCACGTCATCGAAGCCCAGGAAATCCACGATAGTCTCAGCTTCTTTCTCGAACACCTCCCCCCGACCATTCACGTTTTGATCCTCACCCGCGTCGACCCGCCCTTCTCTCTCGGTCGCCTTCGCGCGAACGGCAACCTCACTGAAATTCGCGCCGCCGATCTCCAGTTTTCCCTCGATGAAACCGCCGACTTTCTTGGGCGCGTGATGCATTTGAGCCTTACCCCGGAGCAGATTTCCGCCCTTGAAAAGCGCACCGAAGGCTGGATCGTCGGCTTGAAGCTCGCCGCCCTATCTTTACAGCGCCAACCCGACTCCGCGCGGTTCATCGACGCCTTTTCCGGCAGTCACCAGTATATTCTGGAGTATCTCACCGAAGAAGTCCTCCACTCCCTTTCCGCCGACCGCCGCGCGTTCCTGCTCCGCACTTCCATTCTCGATTCCTTCTGCCCGTCCCTGTGCGAGGCGGTCACCGGCGACCCTGACAGCCTCCAGATTGTTGCCGACCTTCTCGCCGAGAATCTTTTCGTCATCCCCCTCGACCAGGCCGGTGACTGGTTCCGCTACCATCACCTGTTCACCCAACTGCTTCAAGCCCTGCTCCAGCGCGATTTCCCCGCAGAAATCCCCGACCTCCACCTTCGCGCCGCCGACTGGTACAACGATGCCGGGCATCTGGCCCAGGCCGCCGAGCACAAGTTCCGCTCCGGCGACATGCAGCAGGCGAAAACCTACGTCGTTGACCGCTGGAACGACATGCTCCATCGCGGCGGCGTGACGACCGTTCTGAAGTGGGCCAAACGCCTTCCCGACGACATGGCCCGCGAGGACGTCAACCTTGCGCTGGCGAACTGCTGGGCGCGCTATCTGACCGGACAATCCCTGGCAATGGCCCCCTATATCGACTACGCCGAATCCGACTTCAACCGGCTGGTAGACGAAGGACTTCTGGCCGGGAAGCAGCGCGGGTTCATCGAATCGCAGGTTTACATGATGCGCTCGGCGTTTGCCCAGAGCCAGGGGCGGTTTGACGAAAGCGTCGCCTATGCAGAGCACGCCGTCCGGGTCGTCCCACCTGAGATGGGGATCGCCGCTGGCCCGGCCTGGAATTTACTCGGCGCGGCCAGGGCCAGCACCGGCGACATCGACGGGGGGATCGACGCCTATCAAACCGGGATCGATATCGCCTACAACGCCCGCAATTTCCTCAGCGCATTCGCCGCGATATTCTGGAGCACCGTCTATTTGATCAGGCAGGGCCGCCTCACCGAAGCCCATGATGGCTGTCAAATAATCCTCGACCGTGCCCTTGCCGACGGCCTGTCGAATTTCCCGGCGGTTGGCCTGCTCTACGTCGCCCTCGCCCTGATCGCCCTTGAGCGCAACCATCTTGATGAAGCCCAGGCCCTTGTCGAAAAAAGCGGCGGGTTCAGCGAGGCCCTGCGCTACGGGCGCACGATCCGCGCCCGCCTCTACCTAGCGCTGGGGGAGATCGAGACCGCGAAGCCAGTGATGGAGGATGTCGAGCGGATCGTCCTGGCTACCGGTGAGCCGCACGCCAGCGCCGAGATGCACATCGAGTGGGCCAAGATGCACATTCGCCTCGGCCATCCCGATCAGGTCCGCGCCCGCCTCGCTGCCTTGAGTCAGCTTGACGCGACCAACCTTGCCCACCCGCTCCTTCGCTTTTCCTTCGATTGGCTTTCCGCCTGTGTGCTCTGGCTCGACGGCGATCTTGCCCCGGCCCTCGATATTGTCGATGCCGCCCTTCGCCGCGCCAGCGCGTCGAATTCGGACGGCGAGCGGCTCCGCTTCCTGATTCTCCGCGCTCTGATCCTCGATGCCGCCGACCGCTTCGCCGAATCCCGCTCTGCCCTGCTCGAAGCGCTGAGAATTGGGAGCAGTCAGGGATATATGCGCACCTGGATCGATGCCGGGGAGCAGATCGCCCCGCTGCTGGCTAAAGTCCACCGCGATGGAGTCGACTCCCCTGCCCTGCTGCCCTACCTCGACACGCTGCTCGATCTCTGCGATGCCACCTTTGACCCATCCGCCGCCCCCTCCTCGATCCTCACCGACCGCGAGTTAGAGATCATGCAGCTGATCGGCGAAGGCTGCTCCAACACACAGATCGCCGAGGGGCTGGTCGTGTCGATCAACACGGTCAAGAAGCACACCAGCAACATCTACTCCAAGCTCGGCGTCGCCAGCCGCACCCAGGCGATTGCGAAGGCGCGGGAGCTAGAGCTGATTTAGTCCTCAGCATGCTGTGCCCGACTTTGGCTTTCTCGCTATAATAAGCGCCAAGCCATTTGTTTCGATTTAACCGGGAGCGGCATCAATATGACACAATCAAAGTCCCAACCTCGTCTATTGCTTGTTGTATTGTTAACTGTGGTTGCGACCACTGTTGCCATTGTTGGCATTTTGGGAATTGGCAAACTATTCAACAATCCTGTATCTGAAACTGCACCAACTCAACCGCCAGTAGTTGAGGCTACAGAGCCAACTAAGCCGATCAACACACAGGAACCTGCGCCTGAACCATCACCGACCCTCACTTCGTCGCCAACCCTCACTCCATCACCGACTATACCTGCTCAGATCGAATTAGCATTCAGAGGTGTCGCTCGAAATGATGATTGGCAGCCCTATATCGAGATTATTAACGGTGTCGAGATGGCACTGGTACCAGCAGGTTGTTTCGACATGGGGAGTACGGTTGAAGATGCCGTAGAACTTTGCGGGGAGCAGGGTACAGAAAGTTGTGGTGTAGATAGATTCGCCGACGAAGAACCTGTTCACACAGTGTGTTTTGATGAACCATTCTGGATCGATGTGTATGAGGTGACGAATGGACAGTATGGCTACTCAGCGCGGGGCGTGGACTCGATGGGAGAACCTTGCCTTTTACGATCTTACGACGACGAACAACCTCGCATTTGCATCGATTGGTATGATGCTCTTGCTTACTGCGAATCACGTGGAGCGCGGCTGCCTACCGAAGCCGAATGGGAGTATGCAGCACGCGGCCCCGATGGGTTAACGTATCCCTGGGGAAATGATTATATTGCAGAAAACGTTGTTGTAGGCAGCACTTCAAACGAAGAAACATGGAAAGTTGGCAGTAAGCCGGGTGGGGCCTCCTGGGTTGGCGCGTTTGACCTGAGTGGGAACGTATGGGAATGGCTCAATGATTGGTACAATTCTATATACTATCAAACACTGGAAGATGGTGTCGTGAATCCTCAAGGGCCGAACAGTGGTGATTGGCATGTTCTGCGAGGTGGCGCATGGTACAATGGAACAGACTACATTCGGGCCACCAATCGGGACAGCAGCAACCCCGCACGGACTAACAATGGTTATGGATTTCGCTGTGCCGTATCATACCTCCCGTAATTTGGGTTATTGGCTTTTGGCCTATCTGTCACTGGGTTTATAATAGGTAGTGGAACATCATATCTGATTCACCTCAATTGGGATCAATCTAATGACCGAGTTATTTGTCAGCTATTGTCGGGATGATACTGCTCTTGTCGAACCTATCGTTGAAAACTTTCGCCAGCTTGGATTCGACCTGTGGATTGATATTGAGCATCTTCCGCCTGGTACACCTGCTTGGACTCAGGCCATTGATGAGGCGCTACAACGGGCTGATGGTGTCCTAGCCTTTTTAAGTCCCGCTGCAAAGGAATCAGAATGGTGCAATATTGAAACGGAGCGTGCAAAGGATTATCGCAAGTCAGTGTATCCGATACTTCTGGCCGGTGATAAGACAATTGCTGTCCCAATACATTTGACACGCGTCCAGTTTTCCGACATGAGGGAAAGTGCTGACCGCGAATATAGTTTTCGGCAGTTAGTGGAAACGCTTTCTAAAGATTTGAGCTATTTGCTACCTGAATTCGAATTGAAGTTAGATCGTGATAATATTCCTAGAATCATTATCCCTGATTCGGGGCATGAAGAAGGGGATTACTACGATCTGAAAGAAGCTGGTGAAGAAAGCCCTGTTGGCCGAGCATCTCTCCACAAAGAGCCTCCGAAATTTAAAACCCGCTGGTTTGTAGCCGCATTGATCATTGTCGGGATTGTCATTGGTGTCGTTTTGGGACTAAGGGAGTTATCCAACAATCTTGCATCTAAAACCACACCAACTCAACTGCCAGTGGCTGATGCAGTGGAACCAACTGAACCGATCAGCACGCAGGAACCTACAATCACGCCCTCACTGATGTCTACGCCTTCACCGATGTCCACACCATCAGCGACGACCACACCCTCACCAACTATCCCTCCTGATATTGTCGAAACGGCAAACAGAGATGTTGTTCATAATGATGACTGGGAACCTTATAGGAAGACAATAAATGGTACTGAGATGGCGCTAGTTCCCAAAGGCTGTTTCCGCATGGGGAGCGATTACGGTCATAATGATGAAGCCCCAGCGCATACTGTCTGCTTTGATGCTCCCTTCTGGATTGATGTATATGAGGTAACAAATGCGCGCTATGGTGAGCGGGCTTCTGGTACCGATTCCGCTGGCAATATTTGTGTGTCGTTGGCAGATGACGATGAGCAGCCTCGGATTTGTGTCAATTGGTCTGATGCACGTGACTACTGTGAATCACGTGGAGCGCGACTGCCAACCGAAGCAGAATGGGAGTATGCTGCACGAGGCCCAGACAATTTGATATATCCCTGGGGAAACGATTTTCTAGCTGATAATGTGGTTTATGGCGTTAGCGCAGTCGGCAGCAACCAGGGAGGTGTTTCTTGGGTTGGTGCATTCGACTTGAGCGGGAACGTTTGGGAGTGGGTCAACGATTGGTACGGTTCTTTATACTACAGAACTCTGGATAAAAGTGTCGATGACCCTCAAGGCCCGGATGAAGGACAAAGTCGTGTAGTGCGAGGTGGCGCATGGTACAACGAAGCAGATTACGTTCGAGCCACTAATCGGGACAGTAGTGATCCAGACATCACTAACTATGGCTATGGTTTTCGCTGTGCTGCATCATTTGAACCATAGTCAATCTTGAATCTTTGTGGTCAATTGATCTACTACCTTTGAGTAATATGGCGATCTGAATCAAGATTACTCGTCCGCGTGGCGACATCGATGCCATTGCACCCTATGATGGGGATGCAATGGCATTTTGATTTTCACTCAACGACAAAGGAGAAAGAGCATGTCAACCAAAGCTATTCAGATCATTGTTCCGCTGGTCATCATCCTGCACGGGGTCGGCCACGTCATGGGCATCCTGACCGCCGCCAACATCGTTCATACCGACACCTGGAACTCGCGCTCCTGGCTGCTGACCAACACCCTCGGCGATACCCCCGCCCGGATGATCGCGCTTGTCCTGTGGATCGTCACCGTCGTCGGCTTCATCGCCGCCGGTGCGGGTGCCTTCGGCTGGCCGCCGACCGCCGGAAACTGGCGCACCATCACCGTCGTCATGGCGATTATCTCCCTGGTTACGCTGGCTGTTTACTGGAACGCCTTCGCCGTCCTGATTCCCAACAAGATCGGTTCGATTGTCGTTAATCTGGCTGTTCTGTACGGTGTGTTCATCGCTTCATGGCCTTCCGTCGATGTCATCCCTTAGTTTAGAAAGTTTGTGTTAATTCTGTCTCGCAAGATAGAAGGAAAATACCATGGCTGCGATTAAAACTTTTATCAAGAAGCATGCAATACTGCTCTACTTCTCTCTGACCTTCATTTTTACATGGGGCTGCATGGTCCTGATCGTTGGCCCCGGTGGGTTCCCGATGACGGCAGAGATGGCCGAAACAATGGGCCCACTTGTCTACACAGGCATGCTGGTTGGACCGATCACCGCCGGGCTTCTGATGACCTCTCTCGTTGATGGAAAGGCTGGCTTCCGCGAGCTTCTTTCCCGGCTGAGAACATGGCGCGTAGGCATTCGCTGGTATGCTGTTTCGCTGCTTGCCGCGCCGCTGCTTGCGACGGTAGTACTTCTGACGCTCTCGTTGTTCTCCCCGGCGTTCATGCCAGCACTGTTAGCCGCCGACGGCAAGCTAAGTCTGCTGTTGACAGGCGTCATGACCGGGCTGATGGTTGGTCTCTTCGAAGAGTTGGGCTGGACAGGGTTTGCCATTCCCCGCATACGTGTGCGCTACAGTGTCTTATCTACCGGGGTGATGGTGGGTTTCCTGTGGGGGGCCTGGCACTTCCTGCCTTTCTGGGAAGGTGACAGTTTCGTCGCCGCCCTCCCTCTGGCGCTTTTGCTGGCACGGCTTTTCTCATGGCTGCCACCCTTCAGAGTGCTTATGGTGTGGGTCTACGACCGTACCCAGAGTCTGCTGGTGGTCATCCTGATGCACGCCAGCCTGGTATTCACCACCCTGACTCTGCCGTCAATGGAACTGACCGGCCTACAGCTCTTAACCTGGCTGCTCGTATGGGCTGCTGTGCTGTGGGGTGCCGTGATAGTGATCGACAAGGCAAGCGGCAAGCAGATCACGCAGCCGTCAATCCAGGAGCGAGCGGCTGAAAGCTAAGCCCGCCTTTTATAGACACAGAATAATTCAAAGGATTTTGAGAGTGATAACAATGAAAACAATATTAGTACTGGGCGCGACCGGCTTCCTCGGCGAACCCGTCGCCCGCAAACTGAAAGCAGACGGCTTCGACGTCCGCATCATGGCCCGCAGCATCGACAAGGCCCGTGAAAAATTCGACGATGAATTCGAAATCGTCAGCGGCGATGCGACCAATCCCACCGACATCAAAGCCGCGCTCGAAGGCTGCGACGGGGTTCACCTGACCGTTTCCGGCGATGCCGAACTCCCCGCCGCCCTGAACGTCGCCGCCGCTGCGCCCGACAGCCGCCTCGAACGGATCACCTACATCTCCGGCTGCACCGCCGTCGAGAAGAACCGCTGGTTCCCCCTGATCGACGACAAGCTCAACGCCGAGGCAGCGATCAAATCGTGCGGGGTTGATTACACCATCTTCGCCCCCTCCTGGCCGATGGAGATGCTCATCCGCTATGCGATGAACGGCAAGCCGACCCTGATGGGGAAGCAGACCAACGCCTTCCACTTCTTCGCCCTGGCCGATCTCGCCCGCATGGTGTCCACCGCCTATCAATCCGATGCGGCGATCAACAAACGCTTCGTCGTTCACGGCCCGGAGGCGATTCCCTTCACCGCTGCGCTGGTGCGTTACTGTGCGGTATTCCATCCCGATGCCAAAAAGGTGTCGAAGCTGCCGGTCGGACTGGCGAAGCTGATGGCCCGCCTGATGAAAAACGACCTGATGCTGTTCGGCGCGGAACTCTCCGGCTATTTCGACAGAGTCGGCGAGCTTGGCGACCCCACCGAAGCGGATCAGGTGCTCGGCGCGCCGACTATCACCCTCGATCAATGGATGGAACAACGCAAGCAGTCACTATCTTGACCCGACCCATGAAAGGGCGTGAATCATGATGAATGCGCCTGAGCATTACGAAATCCATATCAAAGGACATATCAGTGACTTGTTAGGCATGCAGTTTGAAGACCTTGAAATTCGCCGCGATCCGGACGGCAGCACCGTCCTCTCCGGCCTGCTCGACCAATCGGCGCTGCATGGCATCCTGCAGAAAATCCGCGACCTGGGGCTGAAGCTCATCGCTGTCAACCAGGTGGAAGACTGAATAAACAAGGAGATTTACAAATGAGCGTCATACTGGCAATTCTTAGCTGGCTTTTCGGTGGACTGTTCCTTGCACTGTTGATCTTCACCCTGCTGGCGGGTCGATTCCTCCCCGCCCTGATCCTGCTGCTCCCCGTCCTGCTGCTGCTCCCGCCCGTGCGGGAAGTCGCAAAGAACCTGATCGGCTTTACGCTGCCCTGGTGGGGGCGGCTGCCGCTGGTCATCGGTTCGTTCATTGCCTATGGCTACGTGCTGCTGGTCGTCGCCAGCGGGTTCGAAGGCGTCTACTCATCGCCGGAAATGAAGGCCCAGCACATGGAAATCTACGATGCAAAGCTGGCCGAGTGGCCCACGCCCTACGAAGATGTCTACGTCGATACTTCCTATGGCACCGTCCACGTGATCGTATCCGGCCCCGAAGACGGCCCGCCGATGCTCCTGCTCAACGCGGCGGCGATGTCGGGCTGGTCGTGGCTGTATAACGTCGGCGAGTTGAACAAAACCTATCGCACTTACGCTATCGATACCATTGGCGAGGTCGGCAAGAGCGAACTCGCCGAACCCACCCGCTATCCACCCGACGGTAAAGCCTACGCCGACTATACTGCCGAGATAGCCGATGCGCTTGGCATCGAAAAAGCGTATGTCGTCGGCGCGTCATTTGGCGGCTATATGGGCACCAGCTACGCACTCCACTACCCGGAGCGAGTCGAGAAGCTGGCCCTGCTCGGCCCGATGGGCATGACCCCGGAAACGGCCAAGACCGCGTTGAGGATCATGCTGGTGCAGTTGTACCCCTTCAAGCCGCTCCAGACCAACACCGTCAAGTGGGCGCTGGGCGACGATCCCTACGTGCTGGAAGAAACCGAAGACTGGTTCCGCATCGTCCTTACCGACACCGTCCCGCGTGAATCGCGCCCGGTGACCTTCACCCCGGAGCAGCTTCAGAGTCTCGAAGTGCCCGTCCTGCTCGTGATCGGCTCTCGCGACGCGCTGACCGGCGATCCCGAAGCGGTGAAGGAACTGGCAAACAATACACCCGACATCCAGATCGAAGTGCTGGACTCCGGTCACCTGATCGGTGTCGAACATGCGGAGCGGTCGAATGAGCTGATTATGGCATTCTTCGGCGCAGACTAGTCCAAGCGTTGGGCAGATGGGGAGCGATGAACGGTTGAACCGGATCGCAGAGCTTGCCACACGTGATGAGGTTTTGTATACTGGTCAGCAGTAACCTCGAAAATACGGTGAGCGGTTCGACATGGCTCCCCTCTACCCTATCGAATGAAAATGACCCCGACAGAGATAATTCTGTCGGGGTTTTTGGTCCAAA
>JAFGOY010000060.1 GCA_016926255.1 Anaerolineae bacterium
AACCGCCGGACTTTTCGGCGGTGGAACGGACACTCTATCGCGTCTTGCTCTGCGATGTTGTACTACCTCTCGTCCGTCCACCTCCTTCTCGTTGTTTTTGTTGATTCTGCAAGGTTATCTACCGGCTTTCTGCCAGTACGTTTGCAGTATAACACGTCCTCCAACGTTATTGCAACATTTTTTTAACCGAATTGCGTCACATTCCATTATCGTGATCATTGTTCTATGGTAGAATGCGCTCTATGGTCGTTGCAACGTGCGAAATCGATCTACAACTTCCCGGTGTTCGCTCGCTGAAAGAGAAGCGCAGCATCCTCAAAGGTTTGATCGCCCGGCTGCACAAACAGTTCAATGTCGCCTGCGCTGAAGTCGACCTCCACGATGTCTGGCAGTCGTCGGTGATCGGGCTGGCGGTTGTCTCTACCTCCGTACCTCATACCCAGCATGTGCTTGAAAACATCGTCGCCTGGATCGAGCATTATCGCCCTGATCTGATCGTTGTCGACTACCATATCGAGATCATCCGCTGACACCGGCTTCGATCTGCAACCCCCGACTCTTCGTTCTCGTAATAGTTTTCAGAGAAGCGGATACTAAAAACCATTCGAACCACATCGCTTTACGACTTTGTCTGTGCTATGATCAGGTTCGATAATCATCAGGGAAGGATAGACAAATGAGCCAGGATGAACCAACCCCTAAAGACGAAGAAAAATCTACGTCATCGCCATCTAAACGTGATCGTGGTGGAAGGTTCAATCGCACCCTGACCACGTTGATCCTGGTCGGCATTTTACTTGTGATCCTGGTGATCGGTTTCCTTCTGGTCGATACTGTTCTCTCCGTCACCCGCCCCGCTTCCGATCTGGCCGATGCGGTCAGCACCGAAGTCAGCCAAGTGTTCAATCCGACCCCGACCATCATCGCCAATCCGCAGACGATAGTCAAGCAGATCGAGTCATTGGCCCGCCTTGAAACCGCCTCCTATACCATCGAAAAAGTGATCACCGCCGAGAGCGGCGAGGGGCCTTTCGGCTTTCTGTTCAGCGATAAGCTGCTGCTCGTCGCCCAGGGACAGGTGATCGCCGGAGTCGACATGGAGTTAATCCGCCCCGAAGATGTTCGCGTATCCGGCACCTCGGTCTTTATCACCCTCCCTGCCGCCGAGATATTCGTTGCCACGCTCGACAACGATAATACCTATGTCTATGACCGTGAGACGGCGATCTTCGGCCAGCAGGTCGAGTTGGAAACCCTCGCCCGACAGGAAGCCGAATCTGCGATCCTCGAAGCCGCGCTCGAAGACGGCATCCTCGATATGGCCCAGGACAATGCCGAAGGCTATGTCGGCCAGTTGATGACCGCCCTCGGTTTTGAGGAAGTCGTCTTTGTGAGAGGCACCCCATCCCCCGATCAGAATCTCGGTGACTGACACATTGATAGGTCGACTACATTTCTGATATTCGATTTTAGCCCGGTGGTTTCAGCCCCGGGCTTCTTTAATTTCCCATCACTTCCACCCGGCCCACACACCCGATTTTGAGTATAATCACATATATTGTGCTGGATACTTTCCCGGCTGTTTGGATCGATTTCTGGATAACTACACAGGTAAAACACCATGACTCAGGCTGATCAATCACTTGCCCGGCGGGCCGCTGATCTCCGCGAGCAGATTCATTATCATAGCTACCGTTATCATGTGCTCGATGCCCCAATCATCACCGATGGCGAGTTCGACGCACTCTATCAGGAGTTGGCAAAGATCGAATCACAGCACCCCGATCTGATCGCCCCCGATTCGCCCACCCAGCGCGTCGGCGGCGAACCCCGCAGCGATCTCCCCAAGGTCGCCCACGCCGCTCCCGTCCTCAGCCTGTCGAATGCCTTCGGCGACGACGACGTGCTTGCCTGGCGCACCCGGATCGGCAAACTCCTGCCCGACGATACAACCCTCGACTATGTTGTCGAACTCAAATTTGACGGCCTGTCGGTTGTCCTGACCTACGAGAATGGCGTTTTTGTCCAGGGTGCCACGCGCGGCAACGGCGAGATCGGTGAGGATATCACCCCCAATCTGCGGACGATCAACGCCCTGCCGCTTCGTATCCCCGCCGATCCTGATGGCCCGCCGCCGCCTGCCCGGCTGGTAGTGCGTGGCGAGGTGTTTTTCCGCCTACCCGCCTTCGAGGAACTCAACCGCCAGCGCACCGAAAACGGCGAGCCGACCTTTGTCAATCCCCGCAACGCGGCGTCCGGGGCGCTCCGCCAGCTTGATCCCCGGATCACCGCCCAGCGCCCGCTCGATCTGGCCTGCTACCAGATTCTCGACGGCGAGGGCAGCGATCTTCCCACCATTCAGTGGAATGTTCTTCATTATCTTTATGGTCTTGGATTCCCGGTCATGCTCGATTATTCCCGTCACTTTGACGATCTCGGCCCGCTGCTCGCCTATATTCACACCTGGGAAGACCGTCGCCACGACCTCGATTTCGAGATCGACGGCCTTGTGATCAAGATCAACGATCTGGCGATCTTCGAGTCGCTCGGCGTCGTCGGCAAAGACCCGCGCGGGGCCATCGCCTATAAGTTCCCCGCCGAAGAACGTACTACCAGGCTTCTTGACGTCGGAGTCAACGTTGGTCGAACCGGAGTTCTCAGCCCTTATGCAATCCTGGAGCCGGTCGAGATCGGCGGCGTGACCGTCAAGCAGGCCACCCTCCACAATTTCGACGATATCGCCGCCAAAGATATTCGCCTCGGCGATACGGTGATCGTCAAGCGTTCCGGCGAGGTGATCCCCTACGTGGTCGGCCCGGTTACCGATCTTCGTGAAGGGGCCGAACAGCCGATCACCCCGCCCGATTCCTGCCCGTTCTGCCGGTCGCCCATAACCCGCACCGAAGGGGAGGTCGCCTATTACTGCTCGAACCCCGACTGCCCGGAGCGTCTCGTCCGGTCGATTGAGTACTGGGTTTCACGCGGTGCGATGGACATCGACGGCCTGGGCGAGCGGATCGTCCGCCAACTGGTCGACGAGGGCCGCATTCACGATGTTGCCGACCTGTATTTCCTGTCTCCCGATGACCTGATCGACCTGGAAGGCTTTGCCGAGAAGAAGATCGACAATCTGCTGGCCGCCATCGACGCCAGCCGCCGCCGTCCGCTTGAGCGAGTCCTCGCCGCCCTGGGGATCAAGGGGGTGGGCACCACCGTCGCCGCCCTTCTTCTCGATCATCTCCCATCGTTCGATGCCCTGATCCACGCCACCCAGGAACAGCTTGAAGCGATCCCCGGCATGGGGCCGCTCACCGCCGTCAATATCGTCGATTTCTTCGCCGATCCCCGCAGCCATGCCCTGATCGATAAGCTCCGCAGCGGTGGCGTTTCCTTCCAGGCTGAGGGGAAGCAGGCCGCCTCCGACAGACTCGCCGGTCAGACTTTTGTGATCACCGGCACGCTTCCCACCCTCTTGCGTGACGAAGCCAGCGCGTTGATCGAATCGCACGGTGGCAAGATCACCGGGTCGGTCAGCAGCAAGACCGCCTACGTTCTTGCCGGTGAGAACCCTGGCTCCAAGCTCGACAAAGCCAACCAGCTTGGCATTCCCGTCATCACCGAACAGGAACTCCTCGACATGCTGCACTGATCACCACTTTGTGGATCGTCAGCAAACCATAGCAAACAAAGCCAACCCTGATCGCCCCCTGTGGGTGGGGGCGATGGGCCGTAGGCCCAGAGGGGGTGGATCGTTGCCCCACAAGATTCGAATCATCGTTAGAAAATCATCAGAATATCCCCGCCCGATTGACTTTCCCCCGCTTTAACGTATAATTAGTTCAACTATATTGAATTCAATATAGTTTAAATCGATAACGATAGTTAATCATCATGGAGGAATGCTGATGGGTCCAGGCGGGCCACCAGGTTATAGACGCAGAAGAAGTCGACGCGATTTCTGGCAGGAATGGTCAGAAGAACGTCGCAGCCACTGGGAAGATTGCGATTCACCGCCCTGTGATGAGGATCAACCGGGATTCCGCCCGCCCGCCCCGCCAGAAGTCGCCCGCGAATGGCGCAAGTTTTTCCATGAGTTTACGGGAGCATGGCCGGAGGATCACTGGGCTTTCAGTGGTCGCCGCTTCAGTCCCTGGCACCAGGGGCAGGCATCGTTCAATCCTTTTGTCGCCAGCATTCTGAGCAAAGGCGGCGGTCTGCTGCCTCTGTACGTCCTGCACCTGCTTTCGCAGAAGCCGCGCTATGGCAACGAGATCATGGATTTGATCACCGAGCAGACGGCGGGGCAGTGGGGGGCCAACCCCGGCGCGATCTATCCTCTGATGAACACCCTTGAGGAACAGGGCTTGATCGAAGGCACCTGGGATGATCCCACCAGGCGAACCGTCCGGGTCTACAATCTCACCGAGTTCGGCGATCAGGAAGTACGCCGTCTCAAGGCAATCGTCCGTCCCAAGCTCATCGAGGCAATCAAGGTGATGCAGAACCTTGTCGAAAATCTCAACGCCGGTGAAGAAGAGCCGTGAAACTGGCAGCAAAAACTTGTCGTAGGGGCACATGCTGTGCCCGCTGAGGTCGCTCAAAAGACGTTGGCCCGGTGCTTCAGCGCCGGGAACAATGGAAAGGATCAAACAATGCCAGCAGGTGATCGAAAAGGACCGGAAGGCAAAGGACCTCGTTCTGGGCGCGGATCAGGGTATTGCTCCGGCAGCGATAAGCCGGGATACCAGGATGCGCAGCCAGGCAGAGGGCTTGGCAGAGGAACCGGCAGCGGTTCCCGGCGTGGTAAAGACACCGAAAATGGTGTCAGGCGTCGATTCTGGCGTCGTCCAACCGCCGATAGTGAATAGTGTGTTATTGGTTTAGTGGTTTTTGCCATACAGGAGGTTCTAGGCAGTGGAAGAGCGCGTGATTCATGAAGTGCGGTTTATCGAGACCGAAGACGGGTTCCGTGTCGAAGTCAAAGGTGACAAAGATCGCATCCGCCAGTGGTGCGGGCGACCGGGCTTTGGCCCTGGGTTTGGCCCCGCTCACCATATCCGGCACAGGATGCGCCAGCACGGATTCCGGGGCCATGGACCCTGGCACTACGGTGCCTGGGGTTGGTGGTGGGACGAAGAAGACGAGCCGGAAGACAGGCCCGTCGACGAAGCCCCTCCGGCGGAATAAACTGCACAACGCACCCACCGAGCTGGGGAGTCTGGCAAAAGCCGCTCCCCGGTTTCCGTTTGGGGTTCCTATGTGCTATCCTATCGCACTGAGCAAAGGAGCCGCCCGATGACTATTTTTCAGTATCACCCCGATATTATTGCCCGTTTTTCCGATCTGGTTGGCGGGATCGTCGTCGCTCATGGAATCGCCAACGGTTCCACCCCGGACAGTGTCCGCGAGATTTACCTATCCGAACAGCAGGAAGTACTTGATCGTATCGGCAATACGCCCCTCAGCGAAATCGAATCGCTCGCCGCGTGGCGTTCGGCTTTTCGCGCCTTCGACGTCAACCCGACCAAATACCGCAGTGCCGCCGAAGCCCTTCTTCGCCGCCTTACCAAGAAAGGCGACATCCCCTCGATCAACACCCTGGTCGATCTCTGCAATCTGGTCAGCATCCGCTACGCGCTGCCGGTCGCCGCGCTCGACACCGCCGGAATCGATGGGGCGATCACCGTCCACTTTGCCGGTGGCTCCGAGCAGTTCATGAACCTGGGCGCGGACGAAGCCGAGCATCCCGAACCGGGCGAGGTCGTCTTCACCGACGAGAGCGGTGCAGTCGTCGCCCGCCGCTGGTGCTGGCGTCAGAGTGATCAGAGCGCCGCCCGCCCCGAAACCACCGATGTGGTCATCACCATCGAATCCCAGCACTCCGGAGGCCGGGCTGATGTCGAGGCCGCTGCCGCTGATCTCTGCGATCTGCTTGCCGAATATCTCGGAGCCGACGCAGAAGTCGTCATTCTCGGCGCGGATCGTCTCGCCGTCTGAGCACTTATATAGTTCGATAAAATCTTCTGCCGATTTTGGAGTCACCGCAGAAAAAAACTTCTGCGCTGGATGTCCCGTGCGGCGTTTAGCAGTTGTGATCCGCAAGGTAGGCTGTGGGAATTTGGGAATTTTGTGCGCCATCAAAGTCGACATAAACAGTGTATAATTCAATCATGCGATTGACTTAACAAATACCGCATTTTCCTGTCATAGAAACCGCTGGACTTGTCCCGGCTGAGTACTTGCCATTTAGCACGACTTACCGCAGAGGGTGTTCAGTGACCAGAAGAACCACGTTTCGCACCATCGTTCTTGCCTCCTTGCTGATTTTGTTGACGGTACAGGGCTGCAACTTACCATCCAGAACGGCAAATCAATCAGCCGGATACCTTGTTAAGGCAGCCGAAGGCGGTACTTTCGAATGGCCTGATGTGGGAACACTTGAGATACCCGCTGGGGCGCTGTCTCAGGACACACAGGTGAATGCCAGCCCTTCGGGTGAAGAAGTGCCTTTCCCGCCAGAGAGTTCCTTTACATTGATCGGCGATGAGGTTGAGATAGACCTCGGCGGTGTGCCGCTCACCGGGCATCTTACCATGACCTACACTTTACCCCCTGACACCCCCGTCGGTGACAGCACCCTCTTTATCATCGCCCGTACCTATGCGCCGGATGGGACGCCTATGGCGCTGGGGGCTATTAGAGATGGGCTGGAACTTCGTTTCCCGGTCATCGGAGAAGGTTTTTACCAGCTATTCACCATTGAAAAACCGGATTACGCTGCACTCAGCGAGAGCCTTGCTGAGATCAGAGAGCCGCTGACTGTGCCCACCTACCCGCAGGTCGCATCTGACTGGTGCAGCCCCACAGCGCTTACCATGATGGCTCAGTATCATGAAGGGGCATGGCCTGCTGGCGGCACCGGCAGCAAGTGGGGGGAGACGAGTTCCTGGTACCTGACCGGTTTGGCGCATCAACCGGCGAACTCAGGGAACTTTTTCCACAATCTGCTCAGGGCAGCCGGTTACAGTGCCCCCATCGATGTCAGGCAGTCTTTTTCGACGGCGGACATGATTGTCATCATCTGGAACTGGGAATCGGCTATCTGGCAGGATAATACGGCCAGTCATAATGCCGGTGATGTCGACATGGAATTTGCCGAAGAACTCTATCAGGCCTTCCGAGCTTACGTTGAATCTAATTTCTGGGGGATTTATGGCATAAGGAGGCCGGTAGCCTGGGGTTCAGGGATGATCGAACACAGCCGGGTATTGACAGGCAGCGACGGAACAAAGCTTTACTACAATGAGACTGCCAACGGCCAACAGAATGTCGCCATGACATGGGAAAGTCACCACAATGCGGTCATGGCCTCATTGACCACTGATCCTGAGATAATCGATACGGTGGTGATGCTCAGTGAACCGCGCCCAGAAGAGGCGCGGCAGGGTGTCATCTGGCTTCGACCCGAAACCAGCACCAGGGGCGGTTCACTGGTGCTGCGGAGAATAGACGGCACAGAGCGTGAGGATATTTGCTATTGGTACTGGGACGGCAGCGGCACCCGCACAAGCGGCTACTACTTCGATAACCATGAGGTAAGCCCTGACCCCTGCGCCTCCCAGCCAGCGAGTGCCGAATTTGACCACTCCTTCGGCATTCAGGATGCCAATTACGAACTCTACTATGAGTACGATGTGCTGAATATCAGCGATGAATATCACAGCTATCTCGCGGCTGTGGAGGTTGAGCGGGCCAGCGGCGGGGCACCGATCCTGATCGATCACGTGGAAACAGCACTGCTGGCACCGGGAACCAGAGCGATGAGTTACAGTGGCTACAATCTGGCGGGCGCTATCCCGCTGGACATCAACCTCGGTGCGGGCCGCCATACTTTGAAGTTCACACTATGGCTCGATGGCGTTCTTCAAGATACGAAGTATGTCTTCTTCACAGTCGAGCCTTTCACCGCACCGCTGCCCGCTATGCCGACCGAGCCTCCTATGCTGCCCCTGGTGTCAACCACACCTGACATCCCGCAGATCACCTTTCCCACCGCGACCCTGACACCCCTCCCACCTACTGCAACAGCCACCCCATATATTCCGCCCACCGATACGCCGCAGCTCATCGTTCCGCTCACCAGAATGCCCTTAGTACCATCCTGTTCGATGAGCAGCCCGGTTCTGAGCAGCCCTGCCGATGGGGCATGGGTCGGCTCGCTCCAACCGACGCTGGAATGGAGCTATTCTTCTCTGGTCTGCTGGCCGGATTCTTATCGTATCCAGATCGCAACCGATCAAAGGATGTCTAACATCGTTCAGACCGGCCAGACAGAAGCGAAGACTTTCATCCCGGCACCACTGACAGGCTGCACGACTTATTACTGGCGTGTGGCAGGTATGAATGGATCGGATAGCGGACCCTGGTCACCTGTATGGTCCTTTACCCCTGGGGATGCACGCAGGTGTGGGCCGTAGGAACTATATCCAAAGCCTCTTGATCGCCCCCTGTGGGGGAGATGTCTCCGCAGGAGACAGAGGGGGTGGATCGTTGCCTACCAAGCAGGTTTGTCACCCCGCATGTGGCAGCCGGATTGTAAAACAGCTTCCTTCGCCGGGGGTGCTTTTCGCCTGCACTTCACCATGCATCGCCTCGACCAGTTCCTTGACCAGCGTCAGTCCCAGCCCGGTGCCCTCGGCGTGACTTTCTTTTGGCCTGTAATAGCGATCCCATACGTAGGGCAGTTCTTCCGGCTCGATCCCCTTCCCGGTGTCCCGGACCTCAATGATGAGCGCCTGCCCGTTGGTCTTGGCTGACACGACGACGATCCCACCCGGTTCGGTTCGCCGCAGCGCCGTCTGGAGCAGGTTTCGCATCACCTGCGTCATTCGATCCTGATCGGCCAGCGCGAGGGGCAGTCCCGACTCGATGTCGGTGATCATTTCCACTCTGGCCCGTTCCCACGCCTGCGGCCTGATCGACTCCACCAGCCCGTTGATGATGTCGAGCACGTCTACCGGTTCTGGCCTGAGCGCCAGTTGATCGACCTCGACCCGCGCCAGCGTAAAGATATCCTCGACCAGAACCTGTAATCGTCTGGTCTCCTCTCGAAGGTTATCCAGATGCCGGTCGTTGTTCAGTTCGTCCAGTCCCCGGCTGATCGCTGCAATCGGCTCCTTGATTTCGTTGGCCAGTCCATCGAGCAGCGCATGCTGCGAGTCAAAAAGCCGTTTGTTCGTCACCTGCTCGATCCGCAGATCGGTTGTCACCCGGTCGAGTTCCGCTGCCAGCTTGTGGATGTCGCCCCGGAGCTGTGCCAGTTCGTCCTCTTCGTCATCGGTTTCCGGGAAAGGCCGCTCCCCATCGTTCAGCGCGATGGTATCGCGCACCAGCGTTTCGATCCGCCGCGTGTTTCGCCGCGCCGATATTCTCGCCAGGGGAAGCGCCAGCACCAGTGCCAGCAGTGTTGCCCCCGCCGATATACCGGCAGTCTTGGCGAGGCCGGGGATCACGTTGGCGACCACCATCGTGATGATCGAAGCAAAACTCCAATCGAACCCCGCCGGGACGAACGCCGGTTTGATCAGCCACAGCGCCCCGCCGAAGGTGATCGGCAGCGCCAGCAGAGCCACGACGCTGAGCTTTGCCTGTGTCAGCCGCCATGAATAAGAGCGCCGGCACTGATCCTGCCACCGCCTTGCACTATGAATCGCCCCCCGGATGATCAGCGCCGCAGCCCCCCCCGACAAAGCCAGCGCGATGGTGGGTAGCTCCGCAGCCGTTCCCCGCTTGATAATCGTCATCGCCGAGAGCGCCAGTGCCCCTGATACCAGGTTGAACGCCGATGCACAGGCGAGTTCGTAAGCCGTGACATTCGTTTCATCCGGGTCAGGCCGCAGCCGGATCGCGAACACCAGTGCCCCGACAGGCGCAAGCAGCGCCAGCCCGGAATGCAGAACCGGGGTCGATACCCCGGCTTTGGCGATGAATAAAGGAATCGCCAGCAGCCCGATCACAACCGCCGAATCGGTCACCGCGCGCCAGGGAGCCGCCGAAAGCCACCGCCGCTTCATTGATCGCCCCTTAGCCGGTAGCCCGCGCCCCACACCGATTCGATAATCTCACTGTGTTTGCCAAGCTTCATTTTGATCCGCTCAATCGTCTTGTAGACCGTCTGCTCGCTCCCGGTCTGATCCTCCCAGACGATCTCTTCGAGGTACGCACAGTTGAATGTCCGCCCGGGGTGTTGGAGCAGAAGATGCAGCAGCCTGAACTCGACCCGGCTCAAATCCAGCAGGACCCCGTCGACTCTCACCTGCCGCCGGTCAGGTCTCAGTGTGATCGGCCCCCACTGTAATTTCTGGCCGGAGCCGTTTGCCTTCTTCGTATGTTCTGCGCGATCCATCAAGCCGCTCCCTCGTGCGGTTTGCAGCCACCCCGCTACTATAATATGTCACCATTTCCATTTCGACTAGTGTTTCGCGGTCTAAATATCACTATGTTTATAGGTTCATCGCGAAACACTCAAGCAGTTGTGCAAGTCAGGCGGCTAACCCTGTCCGTATTTCAGCCCAACTGCACTGGTGGTTTGTAATGGCTGATTTTAAGATCACAGAAAGTGTGTGCCCACTGACTCAAAACTAATTGTTGACTGATATGGTATTATTTTAGAAAGAATTAACCGATGTTCATAAGCAGGGGAGAGGGTACAATGAATTTCGTGTGGCATATCCTTATAGGCGCTCTGGCTGGATTTTTAGCCGGGCAGGTATGGAAGGGGAAGGGCTTCGGATTGGTCGTCAACATCATTGTTGGTATTGTTGGCGGCTTTATCGGTGGCTGGTTATTCGGACTGTTGGGTATTGGCACCGGAGGTGGTTTGATCGGCAGCCTGATCACGGCGGTCGTCGGTGCATTGATACTGCTGGTTGTGCTGAATCTGCTTAAAAAATAAGAATTGGATGGTAGGATTCAAAAATCGAGTTCTTGCAGGAACTCGATTTTTGATTACAGGAGTTAAGTCTCATGGCTGCTGATCCAGAACCGCGAGTGTTGTACATCGTCTCGGACGCCACCGGCGAGACCGCCTATCGAGTCACCAGGGCCGCGCTGACCCAGTTCAAGGATCATCTGGTCGATATCCGCTGGCGGCAGGGCACCCGCACCGTCGAGCAGGTGAAGGAAATCGTCTGCGAAGCCGCGCAAACCAACGCCCTGATCGTCCACTCGCTGGTCATCCCCGAGCTGCGCCAGGCGATCCTCGACGAGAGCCGTATCCACAGCGTGACGATCCACGATGTGATCGGCCCGGCACTCATGCATCTCTCCGATTGGCTGGAGGATCAGCCCGCCCACCGGCCCGCTGTCCTCGATCAGATCAACGAATCGTATTTTCAGCGCATCACCGCCCTTGAATACGCCGTCCGCCACGACGATGGCCGCAATGCCGGGGAACTCGACCGTGCCGATCTGGTGTTGGTTGGCGTCTCCCGCACCTCAAAAACTCCCCTGAGTATCTACTTTGCCTATCGCGGCTGGATGGTCGGCAATGTTCCCCTAGTGATGGGCATCGAGCCGCCCGATATACTATTCAAACTCCCGCGCAGTCGCGTCGTCGCCCTGACAGTCCGCGCCGACCGCCTCGCCACCTTGCGCAGCAAGCGTCAGAATCGCCTCAAGATGAAAGGCTCTTATGACAGCACCGACGCCATTGGTGACGAGCTGCGCCATGCCCGCGAGATCATCGCTCGCGGCGGCTGGCCGACCGTCGATATGAGTATCAAGTCCATTGAGGAAGCTGCCTCCGAAATTCTCGAACTGGTCGAGAAGGCTCTCTACTGATCGATTGAATAGAGAATCGCTTTTCCATCGTATACTTGCATACAGGCAAATCGATTCAAGGAGTCTTTCCGTGATTGAACTATCCGGCGTTCACCTCTTGCTGACCTATCAATGCACCCTCGAATGTGATCACTGTTTCGTCTGGGGTAGTCCCTGGCAAAGCGGCACGATTTCCGGCGCGAATGTTCAGAAAATCCTCGATCAATCCAGAGACATACACACCATCCGCTGGGTTTACTTCGAAGGTGGCGAGCCGTTCCTTTATTATTCCCTCCTCCTGCGAAGCGTCCGCGCCGCCTCGTCGATGGGCTTCAAGGTCGGCATAGTCTCCAACAGCTTCTGGGCCACCACCGTCGACGATGCTGTCGAGTGTCTCCGTCCTTTCGCCAGTCTGATCGATGACCTGTCGATCAGCAGCGATCTCTACCACTGGGATGCTGCCCTGAGCCAGCAGGCCCAAAATGCGCAGGCAGCCGCCGATCAACTCGATATTCCGCTGGGAATCATCAGCATCGCCCAGCCGGAAACCGTCGACACAGACACTGCCATCGGGCGGATACCAACCGGCGAATCGACTATCATGTATCGCGGGCGCGCTGCCGAAGAACTGGCCGACCGCGTGCCTCACCATCCCTGGGATCAGTTCGATACCTGCCCCTTCGAAGACCTGCGCGATCCGGGTCGTGTTCACATCGATCCCTTTGGCTACGTCCACATTTGCCAGGGCATTTCGATAGGCAATGTCTTCGAGCAGCCCCTCGCCGAAATTTGCGCCGCCTACGATCCCGGCACCCATGCTATCACCGGGCCGATCCTCGCCGGAGGCCCCGCCGAACTCACCCGGCGCTACGATCTGCCCCATCAGGCCGCCTACGCCGATGCCTGCCACCTGTGCAGCCAGTCCTGCGCCGCCCTCCGATCTCGCTTTCCGAGCATCCTCACCCCCGATCAGATGTTTGGAGTCACCTGGGCGTAAAAACCACCATTACACACAAAACCGAGCGCCACTTGATCGCCCCCAGGACTGGGGGAGATGCCGCGTAGCGGCAGAGGGGGACGACTGGTCTCCCACCCTTGACATCAAGAACATATGTTCGTATAATAGAATCGTGGCCGGGTTTGACTTTCTCCCCTCTGAATACGACGCCTACTGGCGGACGCACTGCGCGATCTGCCGTGCGCCGATCACCCAGCCGTCCACCGGGCGACCTCGCGTCACCTGTTCCGCCGCTTGCCGCCAGCGCCTTCGCCGCTCGATCAGCATCGACTGGTACGATCAGGTACGTAATGCAAAGGACGATCACGAAGCGGAGAAAATCCTCCACATGTGGGAGCGGAAGTTCGGCCCCTTCGATTCGTCTGACAAACCCGATGGCACACCCAACGACCGCTGGCGCTTGAAATATCGGCTGGTTCGCGGCATCCCCATCCCCCACTGTCGTTACTGCCATCGCCCGATCATCGTCGACGGTGAATGTGGTCCCGCCACACAGTACTGTTCGTCGATATGCAAGCGAAAAATGGCCGAGGAACGCCACACCGTCGAAGAGGGGTTCCGCCGCTATTCCCCGGAGGAGATCGACGGTCGGGTCTGGGTGCGCATTCGATTGGGTGGGCGGGCAAGGGCCTGCAAGCACTGTGGGAAACCCTTCCCGCTTTACTACGACCATCAGGTATATTGCAGCAAGCGCTGCCGTCAGGCAGCCTGGCGTGCCCGTCGCAAACGCTGCGCCGAATGTGGTGAATGGTTCATGCCAACCAGAGGCAGTGAAACCCGGCAGAGATTCTGCTCAAAACGCTGCGCAAATCGCCAACGTAGCCGAAATCGTACGCTGCGCAAACAGGCCGCCCTCGCCGAATCCAAAACCAATCAAAGCGCTGATGTGACCGTCGGCTGCTCGTTTTGCGGCAAACGCTTCGCCACCCCCGCCAATAGCCCATCCAACTTCTGCTCCGACCGCTGCCGCACTCGCTTCAACGCATTGAAAGGCAGTCAATAATGCGATAAACAGACCTTGTCAAATATAGCCGACCCTGATCGCCCCGACCTGCCCCCTGCAAGGGGGAAGTGGCAGGTCGGAGACCTGTCGAAGGGGGTGGGGAGATGTCGTGCAGCGACAGAGAGGGGCGATTTGCAGGCACAGCGCGCTGTGCCCGCGACGGAGGCTTGTAACAAGTTGCGATAGTTGTACTATAATAAAGTTCACAGTCCACACTCTTCTTGGAGGGGCTATGCCTTCAAAAGATACTCACGATAAATACTGGGATGACTACGACGGCTTGCAGGCGGCTAAACATGCCATGCTTGGCAATTACCTGGACGGCTGGTATCCAATTCTATCAAAAGTATCAGGTGGAATACTATATGTAGATTGTCATGCCGGTCGAGGCAGACATGAAACAGGCGATGAAGGCTCACCCATACTCGCACTTAACCGATTGTTAGCCCACAAAAGTCGTAAACAGATTCTGGAGCATTCCTGCCCCTATTTTGTATTTTTTGAAAAGGAAAAGAGCAACTTTGACGCTTTACAAGCCGAACTACAGAAGTTAGGCGATCCACCCGGTATACAGATAAGGCCATTTCAAGAAGACTTTCAGTTGAAATTGGAAGATGTTATCGAAGAGATTAGCGCTGAATGTGCGGGTAGTATTTCAATTTTTGCTTTTATTGATCCCTTCGGCTTTACACTATCAATGTCATTTCTAAATCGTTTGCTCAGTCAACACCGTTCCGAATTGCTTATCAATCTGATGTACACCGGCATTGACAAGGAAATACACAACACATTAAGCCAACCATCGCCAACGAAAATCGAACTTCTTGATAATTTGTTTGGCTCCGATGGCTGGCGGCAAATGACAAAAGAGATCTACCCTGAACCACAAAAACGTGCTGAAGAAACTATACTATTATTTTCACGGCAGCTTGAAGCTCAATATGTCACCCAAATGTATATGCGTAGCCACAATAAATTGAAATACGCTCTCTTACACGCAACAAATCACAAGCGTGGTCGTGAACTAATGATTGATACTTTGTGGAAAGTGACACCCGATGGTAGTTTCACAGCAGTTGAGAAAAATAGACCTGAACAATTGGTGCTGATTACACCAGAACCCAATTTTGAGCCGTTAAAAGAGGCATTGTGGAAAGAATATGCGGGGCGAGAAGCACTTGCAAAAGATATCTTCGATTGGCGATTGCAAACCCTGTATAGGAAAACCCATTTGCGTAAGATATTGAAAGAGTACCATGATCACCAAATCATTGAGTTTGTAGGAACAACTGCCTTGAAAGACAGCACATTGATTCGCTTTCCACCAGAACGACGTGAACCGTATACGCAATTAAATCTAATTTAAGAGAACTCAAACTGCTGCGGCATTTCATCCCAGGTGCGCCCTTCAAGTGTGCGCCCATTCGCCTTTTTGTTAGTTCCCCCCCATTGTTTAAAGAAAAATGGGGTATGAGTTCTTTTACATTGCTGATGAATACTGATAACCCATTCCCTTTTTATCGGGCGCGCATTTGGGCCTGATTCACCTCCCACGATAACCCAATCAATGCCGGGCAGTTCTAGATTAGGTATTGGTCCGAGCAAAGGTTCGAGCGATAGGAATTTTACGATTGCACCGGTCTGACGGAGGTGATCGATTCGGAATACGTAATCATCGTTTTCAACACTGACGCCCATCCAGACGTTGTCAGGCCAATCTATATCGTTATTCAGTTCCAAGAGTCTCTCGGATCGCTTTGTTAAAACCTGAAACGTGTGCCATGAAGCTTCACGCATTACAGCGAAAACTTGGTTCACAAACGAAAGTGGTACTTTTTCATGAAACAAGTCACTCATCGAATTTACAAAGATCATTTGTGGCTTTCTCCACTCAGTTGGGCGTTCTAGTTCATCTGGATGGAGTGTTACATCAAAGCCATTTCTGTACTTTTCCATACCCATAGCTTTAAGCCGTTTTGCCATTCGTTCAGCATAACAGTTTTTGCAGCCAGGACTGACTTTTGTGCAACCGGTAACAGGATTCCAGGTTGATTCTGTCCATTCAATGCGAGATTTAGTTGCCATGCTGTTTCTCCCGTTACGCTTTGTGTTGCAGTTATTCAATTATAGAACATGCGCACTATTTTGACATAGTCCCGGAAAACACATGCTAATAAAGGGCTATAGCCACGACGCGTGGCCCAAATTCTCTGTCACAAAACACCGCCTTTTTCCATTTTGTCCCTCGATTCACCCCCTGTCACAAAACTATATCGCTGCGATGACAAATGATCGGTAAAATACCCTCTGAACGCCAGCCAGCTCAGGGACTATTTTTATGCCCGGTAAATACCAGGTCACCCCGCGCGGCAGGGGCACCTCGCCCCGCCAGCAGGCCGAATGGCGGCAGCGCCACGGCCAGCCCATCGATCTAGAATCTCAGCAGGGAACCATTCTGGCCATCGTTGAAGCCATCCGAGAGGCCGAATCTTTCAACCCCGACATCTACGACCGGATCGTCCGCCACTTAGCGCGTGAAGGCCATCCGATTCTGCCCAAGGCTGTGATCCGCCGGGGTTATCTCGCTCTCATCGAGGCCGGCATCGCTCCCAGAAACGACCTCGTTTTGCAGCGCCTCCAGATGAAACCCACCCGCACCCAGAGCGGAGTCGCCCCGGTCACCGTGCTCACAAAGCCTTATCCCTGCCCCGGAGCCTGCGTTTTCTGCCCCGATGACGTCCGCATGCCCAAGAGCTATCTGAGCAACGAACCCGGCGCGATGCGCGCCCTCATGCTCGATTTTGATCCTTACGTCCAGACAGCAGAGCGGATCAAGGCCCTCCGCAGAATCGGCCATACCGTCGACAAAATCGAACTCCTGATCCTGGGTGGCACCTGGTCATGCTATCCCCGTGACTACCAGGAATGGTTCGTCCGCCGCTGCTTCGACGCCATGAACACCACAGAATCGCCTGATCTGATCGAAGCTTACCGCCTCAACGAGAATGCCCCCCACCGCAATGTGGGATTGGTCATCGAGACCCGTCCCGATCATATTTCCGCCGATGAAGTCGTCTGGCTGCGTCAACTTGGCGTCACGCGGGTTCAGCTTGGCGTCCAATCCCTTGACGATCACCTCCTTGAACTCAATAAGCGCGGCCACACCGCTGAAGAGTCCCGCAGGGCGATCCGTTTGCTTCGCAGTTCCGGCTTCAAGATTGCTGTCCACTGGATGCCGAACCTGCTCGGCGCGACGCCCGAATCGGATTTAGCCGATTTCGAAACCCTGTGGGCCGATCCCGCCCTGCGCCCCGACGAGATCAAAATCTACCCCACCGGCCTGATCCGGGGCACCGAGCTGTACGATCACTACGAACGTGGTGAATACCACCCCTATGACGAGGAAACACTGATCGATCTGCTCGCAGCGTGCAAAAAGCTCGTGCCCCCATACTGCCGGATCAACCGTCTGATGCGTGACATTCCCGCGCCGGAAATCGCCGAGGGGGTTACCACTTCGAACCTGCGCCAGATTGTGCAGCAGCGTCTCAGAGCCGAAGGATCGCCCTGCCGGTGCATTCGATGTCGGGAGGTACGCCGCGAGCCGGTTGACGCGGAAGCGGTGCGGATCGACCAGATCGAGTATCAAACCGACCACAGTCGCGAGCTTTTCTTGCAGGCCCTCACCGGACAAGATCGGCTGGCGGGATTTTTGCGTCTCTCCCTGCCGATCTCGCCCGCGCCCATTGCGGAATTCGACGGGCAGGCGATCATTCGACAGGTACAGGTCTACGGCCCGGTCGTCGGCATTGATGCCGAATCGGGGCAGCAGGCACAGCACCGGGGATTGGGCACGCGGCTGATCGAGGAAGCCTGTGTCATGGCTGGGAACAATGGTTTTACCAGAATCGCCGTGATCGCCGCCGTCGGCACGCGGGAGTATTACCGTCGGCTGGGTTTTGATCTGGGCGATCTCTATATGAGCAAGGAGCTTTGACCATGAGCGACCTATCACAGCAGCGCATACAGGAAGTGCTTGATGGACTGGATACGGGCAGCATTGGCGCGGAAACCCATTTCTTCGGGACGATTGGTTCGACCAACGACGAGGCCCGCCGCCTTGCCGAATCTGGCGCGCCGGAAGGTACTATCGTGGTCGCCGATGAACAGAAAGCAGGCAGGGGACGGTTTGATCGGGTGTGGGAAGCCCCACGGGGATCGAGTATTTTACTCTCGGTGATCTTCCGCCCAACCCTGCCCCCCGATCGGGTCCAGCGGCTGGTGATGGCCTGTGGGTTGGCCGTCATCGAAGCCTGTGAAGCACTGGCAACCGTTCGAGTCGATATAAAATGGCCCAACGATTTGCAGATCGGCGGGAAGAAGCTGTGTGGCATCCTGCCCGAAAGCGCGCTGATCGGCAGCCATTTCGAGTGGGTGGTGGTTGGAATGGGAATCAATGTTACCCGGCAGTTCGAACCGCCGGACCCGCTGGCAGCAACCGCAACGAGCCTGCAAATGGAAACCGGTAGGCCGGTTGATCGCGGCCTGCTGCTGGGAGAGATCATGCGGCGGATTGACCTCTGGCACAACCAATTGGAGGAACAGGCGCTGCTGCAAGCCTGGATCGACCGCTGCGTGACGCTCGGTCGGCGTGTGCAGACTGGATCAGGCGACAGCGTGATCAAAGGCGTGGCGGAAGCCATCGACGAGACGGGAGCGCTGTTACTCCGGGACAGCACCGGCGAACTCTGGCGCGTCGCGGCAGGTGAAGCCACGCTGCTCGAAGGCAGATGAAGTTGTGTGTCAGCTAAAGTTCATCGCCTGAGGGCGTCAGGCAATGACTCCCAGTTCCTTTCCCACCTTCTCGAACGCTGCCAACCCGATTGACAGATCATCCTCTGTATGCGCCGCCGTATTCATCACCCGGATGCGTGCTTTGCCCTCCGGCACCGTCGGGTAGCCAATTGCCATCGCGAACACCCCTTCTTCGAACAGCTGCCTGCTGAACTTCTGGGCCAGCGTCGCCTCGCCCAGCATCACCGGCACGATAGGCGTCTGGGTGCCTCCTGTATCGAAGCCCATTGCCTTCATTTGTTTCTTGAATGTGTCGGCGTTTGCCCACAGCCGGGTGACCTGATCGGTGCTTTCCTCCAACAGATCGACCGCCGCAAGGCACGCTGCCGCGTCCGGCACGGTCATTGCCGACGAGAACAGGAACGGACGCCCGCGCTGGCGCAGCCAGTCGATGATCACCTGTTTCCCGGCCACCATGCCGCCCATCACGCCGAATGCTTTTGACATCGTTCCCACTTCGATATCGACCTTTCCGTGCAGCCCAAAGTGATCGACAATCCCACGTCCACCTTTGCCAAGCACACCTTCGCCGTGTGCATCGTCGACCATCAACAAATAGCCATAATCCTTTGCTACTTCATACAAACCCGGCAGCGGGGCGATGTCCCCATCCATGCTGAACACCCCGTCGCTGACAATCAACGCCCGCCCTTCGACCTCTGTTTCCTCGATCACCTGGCGCAGGTCATCCGGGTTGTTATGTGCGTAGCGCACTATCGAAGCCCGCGACAGGCGGCACCCATCGATGATGCTGGCGTGGTTCAGTTCATCCGAGAATATAATGTCGCCTTTACCAACCAGTGCCGGGATGGTCGCAAGGTTGGCGTTGAACCCGCTCTGGAAGGTGATCGCGGCCTCGACGCCCTTGAAGGCCGCCAGCCGACGTTCCAGTTCGACATGCAGGGTCATTGTCCCGGCGATGGTGCGCACTGCTCCCGGTCCGACACCATAGGCATCAATCGCGTTCTTTGCTGCTTCGCGCAGCCGGGGATGGTTTGCCAATCCCAGGTAGTTATTCGCGCAGAAATTCAGCACCCGCCGCCCGCCGATTGTCACCCAGCCGTCCATCGGGCTTTCAATCGTGCGAATATGGGTAAACAATCCCTGTTCCTTTAATAAGGAAATCTCTTCTTCGATCCACCGGGTTTTGGCTTCGCTTCCCATTGCATTTCTCCGTTTTGTGATGGCTGTGTGAGCATAATAACAGGCATACCTGCTCTTCGTTTCACTAGTATTATAGAGCAAGGCACGCTATTCTATTCACCTGATCCGACCATTTTGCCTGTAATTTCTGGAACTTCGCATGTCAAAAACACTCAAACGCTGGGGCCTGTATGTTGGCGTGATCCTCCTCGTGATTGCTATCGATCAGGCCGTCGAGCAGTTTGTCGTCACCAATCTTCAGATCGGTGAAACCTGGGATGGCTTCAGCCTGTTCGATGGTTTCATAACCCTCACCCACAGTCACAATTCAGGAGCCGCTTTCGGTTTATTCCCCATTGCTGCCAATGTTTTTCTGATTCTGGCAATCATAACCGTGATCGGTTTCACCGTCTTCTATCCGACTCTACCTGATTACGCCTGGATGTCCCGACTGGGGCTGGCGATGACCGCTGGTGGTGCATTGGGCAATGCCCTTGACCGGATCGTGTATGATGGGATTGTGATCGACTACGTCAACGTCCGGCTGGCCCCTAACTTTTCCAATGTCTCAAATCTCTCCGATCACATGATCGTTCTCGGTGTCGCTTTTCTCCTGGTCGACCAATGGCTTGAAGAGCGCCGCCGGATGCAAGACGAGTTAAAAAGTGAAACGATCCCCGGCTGGTGGAAAGATGCTGTTGGCTACCAGATTTATCCCCGTTCCTATGCTGATTCGACTGGTGACGGCATCGGCGACCTGCCGGGCATGATCGAAAAGCTTGGCTATCTGAAGTGGCTCGGTATCGACGCGATCTGGCTGTCGCCGTTTTATCCTTCCCCGCTCTTTGATGTGGGTTACGATATCGCTGACTATATCAACATCGCACCCGAATACGGCACGCTTGAAGATTTCGACCGCCTGCTGGAAGAAGCCCACCAGCGCGATATCCACATCATTATCGACCTCGTGCTCAACCACACCTCTGATGAACATCCCTGGTTTGTACAGTCCCGGTCAGACCGTGATAATCCCTACCGCGACTGGTACATCTGGCGCGATGGCAAAGAAGGTGGCCCGCCCAACGACTGGGTGTCGACCTTTGGGGGCCCCGCCTGGACGTTCGACGAGCCTACCGGCCAGTACTATTATCATTTCTTCTTTGAACGTCAGCCCGATCTCAACTGGCGCAACCCTGAAGTCAAACAGGTCATGTTCGATGTAATACGCTTCTGGCTTGATCGGGGCGTCGATGGCTTCCGGCTGGATGCCATCGGCACGATCTATGAAGTTGAAGACCTTCCGAACTCAGACTTTTCTACACCTGCAACAGAAACCTGGCTCAAGCGGCTGGAAGGCGAAGAATGGGTCGAAGCCGGATATGATGAGCGGATGCGCTATCAAATTGATCTGCCTGAAAATCATACGCTGATGCAGGAACTCCGCACGTTGATCGATTCCTACGATGACCGCCTACTCCTGGGCGAAGTCAGGAAGGTCGAATATTATGGCAATGGCATTGATGAACTGCATTCGATCTTCAACTTCGATCTCTCCGATATCAACCGGCCCGACGCACTCGCGATCAAGAAACTGCTAGCCGAACGTCTACCCACCGTTCCCGCCGGGGGCTGGGAATGCAATACCTTTGGCAATCACGATCGCTCGCGTTCCCCCCACAATTTTGCCGACGGTAAATACGACCGACGGCGTTACGAACAGGGGCTGGCCCTGATCATGTTCCTGCCGGGGACGCCGATAGTATATTATGGTGAAGAGATCGGCATGCGGAACTGGCCAGTGACCACCCTTGATGGTTTCCGTGATGGCCTGGGCCTCTTTGCCTACAACCTCCTGGTTGAACATGGTGTCGAGCCAGATGAGGCTGTCAAAAGGGCACAGCAGTACCTCTCGCGTGATAAGTGCCGCACGCCGATGCAGTGGGCCGATGCACCCAACGGGGGATTCTCCCTGGATGGTGCCGCGACCTGGCTGCCTGTCAATCCTGATTATGCCGATGGGATCAACGTGGCCGACCAGCGCACCGATCCAGGATCGCTGCTCCATACTGTGCGGCGGCTTGCGCAGGTTCGCCGGGCCAACATTGCCCTGCGGCGCGGCGAATTCGAACTACTCGATACCCCGGACGACGTGCTGGCCTTCCGCCGTATCGATCAGGAACAAACCTGTATTGTCGTCTTCAATATGTCTGATCAACCGGTTACATTGAAACTTGGCCGCCGAATCCACACCGGCCTTTTCTCCAACGTCGAACCCGGCAGACTCTCAATCGACTTTGCCAGCCTCTCTCTTGCGGCCTATGAGGTGATAGTGGTAGAGGAGTAGGACGATGAGATTGTACTTTTTACGCCATGCCGAAGCCGAACAGCTTGCCGCCAGTGATTTTGAGCGCAGGCTGACCGAACGGGGGATCAGGCGCACCCAAACCGCCGCCCAGGGTCTTCTCAAGCTGGGGATCAAACCGGCCCATATCTATTCAAGCCCGCGTGTTCGTGCCCTCCAGACTGCCAAGATCGTTGCCGAGGCGCTTGATCTCCCCGTCGAGGTGGACGACGGCCTCGATTTCGATTTCGCCCTGGACGTCGTCGAGGAGTTGATCGACGATCTCGCCCCTGATGCCGAGGTGATGTTTGTCGGACATGAGCCGGGAATGAGCGAAGTCGTCGGCGACCTGACCGGTGCGGATGTAGTGATGAAGAAGGGTGGTCTCGCCCGCGTCGATGTCGAATTCGTCACAGAGCCGTTCAGTGGACAATTAATCTGGTTAATTGCACCCAGGGTCTTTGACCGGTTGGGCGAGTAGTGCCGGAGCAGCACTTTTAAGCCGATCAGTGCTCATCAATCAATCAATAGTGTAACAAAACTGTAACCAGCCATACCCGATTCTTGTTTGGCGCGTCTTACCTAGTGTACACTCGCAGTAGGTAGTATAGGACTCCAACACCATTGACGGGTTGAGTGTCCCGTGCTATGTTGGGACTGACGTTATTCTATCTTCGAATTCTGGTGGTTTTATGCGTTATTCATCTTATTGTCTAAACGCATCGAAAGCTGGCGAACTGCGAGGTGCGTCGTGAACTTATCTAAATTGATTCGCAACGAACGTGCTCAGGGCCTGGTCGAATTTGCCCTGACATTGATCTTCTTTTTAATGCTGATCTTTATGATCATCGAACTTGGTCGCATCATGCATGCGATCGTGACCCTTCAGGCCGGCGTCCGCGCCGGTGCACGCTACGCCGTCACCGGTGACTGGATGACCGAGTACGGTAACGATCCCACCTATGGTTGGACGGGAGGGTCCGGTGATCCCCTGGAGCAGATACCGCCTTGCTGGCCCCTGTTCCCCGGAGACAGCGAGGTGGCAGGAACACCCCGAGAGCCGTATCCGGGCATGGAATACTACCAACCACACCGCAACGCGCGAACCTGCTCCGTCGAACATCAGGCTCTGGGTCAGATGACGTCGCTGCAGTTGAACCCGCAGGCCGACATTCTTCTTTCTGAGCCGAACAGCTACGAGCTTGTGGTTAGCGGTATGGGTTTGCTGCCCGATGGGAGCGATGAATATGAAGTCGGCGGAACCACACACACTTACAGTGAAAAAGGGTATGGTACGGCTTCAAGCAACTATACTCTTATACGTGGATATGCCGGACTGCCTCAGCAGAAAGTGGTTGTCCAGGTAAGATATCGCCTGCCGATCATCACCCCTATTCTGAGTTCAATTGCGCCTTCGCTGGAACTGCAAACGCGTGCCGTGATGACCAACGAGGCATTTGGCAGCACCGGCCTTAACCGTGAGGCGATCACGCCGCCGGAACTCGGTGATATTTCACCCCTTGAAAACCCCATTCCGCCCGATCTCGTCATCGACAGTTTCGTCTATGATCCGTCGGAATTAGGGTTGATCGACGAGATTGGCGACACGCTGACTGTTGATGTCGTTATCAATAACATTGGCAACCTGGATGCCGTCGCCGACCCGGCAGGTGATATCAAAGTTTGTTTCTATACCACCACATCTGAATTGCCAGCCAACGCCGACGAGATCGCCGAAACGGAGATCGGATGTGGGACCTTTACCGATCTGGCTGCCGGGGGAACGGTAACCGTTCCCGGTATTATTGTTACCATCAACAAAGGCGGAACGATCTATCTATATGGCTGGGTCGACTCCAACAAAGTCGTTGATGAAGACGGTGAGGACGGCACTTCCTATGAATTCCCCCAGAATGAGGAGAACAACATCCTGCTCCTGGCTGAAATCGTAGCTGGCGACGTCGCGGACATTGGGGTTCTCCCCGGCACACCCGGTCTCTCGAACTCTACCCCGGCTGATGGCAACACCTTCGAATATAATCTGGTCGTAACAAACAACGGGTCAAGTGATACCAGCAATGTAGTAGTCCGGATCGATCTTCCCGCCGGGTTTGAGTTCACCGCAGGTAGCGGCGGCTGCTACAGTTGGTCCGCACCCGGCTCCTCGCCGGTCACCTGTACAATCAACTCACTTGACGTTGGGAACAGTGTATATCCCAGCCTGACTATCCTTGTCACATCTGGGACAACCTCGGATATATACACGCTGACCGCATCAATAACATCCAGCGCTCTCCCCGACAATAACACGTCCAATAACAGCACTTCAGCGGAAGTCGCCGTCAACGGCACCGAGCTTTCCCTGACTAAAATATTCTCCCCAACCGAACCAAGCAATGGAGAGAATATCACCTATACAGTTACAGTTAACAATGTCGAGGGCAATGCGGCTGCGGATGTCCAGATTACGGATGTGTTAAATGTCAGTCATTACAGTAGCATTTCCTACACGAGTCAGGTATGCACTGGTCTTGATGGAACGGGAGCCTGCAATGCAGGTGGAACCTATGACAACACAACCTGGGACCTCACAGGATTTTCTATCCCGGTGGGTGGATCGGCGGTACTGGAAGTAACGGCAGAGATAGCCACTTTCGATGAACTGACCAACACGGCGGCGATTTCTTCCGCCCCGCCCGATCCGGAATCGGACAACAACTCGGAAAGTGTTTCGGTCATGCCTTATAACATCGACCTCGAATTTGAGCCGATAGATGGGCCAACTGAAGGCGCACCGGGCGACGAAGTAACTTATTCGATCACACTGAAAAATGTTTCTTCATACCCTGCAACCGATATCCAGGTGCAGGTCTATATCCCCGCCGAACTGACTGTGACTGCTTCGGATGCCAGCCCTCATTCCTTCTCGGAAGTGAGCAATATCTGGATTGTCAACCAGTTGAATGCTGGCAGCTCTGCGATATTGGACCTTACTGTACAGATCGATCCCACTCTCCCTGACCCGGCACCTGAGCTTGTCCTGGCGGCTGAAGTCATCGTTGCCGACGAGACCGATGTAGACTCGATACCGGGCGATGGTATCGGCGATGACTATGTCGAGCATGCATTCACCCCGTCGAGCAACCTGGACCTTGAACTTGTCAGCGGTACGGTAGACCCTGTCACGGTCAGCGCCGGGCAGACGGTCACCTACACCTACGAGATCATCAACAACGGCCCCGGCACGGCTTTCGATGTGGAACTCATCAACGCTCTGCCTGACGATATCATCGATGAACTGAGGATCACCGAGCTTGATGTACAAAACAGCACCATAACCGTCACCCTGCGCGAATCTGACGGAGCCCTGCTCCTCGGCGATCTCCCCGATGGGGAAAACCCCACACTGGTCATCAAAGGAATTGTCAGAGGGCGCAGTTCGACCGAGACGTTTACCAACACAGCTACACTGACTCTCGATACACCCGGTGACAGCACACCGGGGAATAATGAAGTGGATCTTGAGGTAACGCTCACCCCACTCACTTATGCCTATAATGTCGCTTACCAGGACGGCGATCTCGACTGCAATCAAGACAAAGTCTGGGGAGCCAATTCCTCACTAGGTCTCGACTATACCTGGGTCGAAATTCCGTCGAGCGTCATTCATGGCACCTACTCAAGTTCCGGTTATACTCAGGGCACCATCCGGTATCAGAATGGAACCACCCTCAACCAGGCCGGACAGGAGCTTTACAACTGTCGTATCTGGGGAGCTGACTTCTACCTCGAATGGGATGATCTTGAAGAAGGAACCTGGACGGTTGTCCTGGGCTGGGTCGAAGACTGGCAGGATTATCGCCTCTTTGACTTAACCGCCACCACTCAGTATATGAACACGCTTCTCCTGAATAACTACAGTATCTACAATAGCGTGGGTTACTACGACAGGCTCGAACTGAAGACTTTTGAGGGTATCCAGGTCGGTGATGACGAGACGCTCCGGCTGACTTTCCACGGAGAAAATTCCACTCATGGTATCCTTGAGTCCGTACTGTTGATCTACGAAGATGCTCCTGCCCAGGTCGCCGACCTGTCTGTCACCAAAACCCTGGTCGATCCGGTCTCCGGCAACCCAATCGCCGGGGCAGTGTATCCAGGTGACGACATCCGCTTTGAGATCACCGTTGACAACGATGGACCGAGCAATGCAGGGGGAGTGTCAATCCTCGATGAGCTTGACGATGGCCTGATCTTCAACTCGGCCAGCGCCGGGAAAGGCTCATACAATTCCAGCACCGGCATCTGGTCAATCGGCACCATCAATGACGGAGCCAGCTATACACTGACCATCGACGCCACCGTCGATCCGGGCCTGTCTACCCCGGTTGACCTGTATAACACGGCGGCTGTCGCCACGACATTGCAGATCAACCCGACTTCACCGGGGCCAAACAGCGCCACGATCCTGATCGATGTCAATCAGACAAACGCCAATATCCAGGTTGATCAGGTTGGAACCACATCGGCCCTGCCTGGCGGTACGGCAACCTTTACCGTCACGGCGACGAACGCTGGCCCATCGAATGCCACCCTGGTTGAGATCACCGATCTGCTTGGCGATGGCCTGAACTTTGTTTCGGCCACGCCTACTCAGGGCACCGTCAGTGTGACGGAGGTCGTTGGCGGAGATGACACCATTGTCTGGTCGATACCGACCCTGGCGATGGGAGCCGTCGAAACACTGATCATTGAAGCTACCGTCGATCCGGGTATCTCAACCTTCCCAACGGATATTGACAACATCGCCACGCGCACGGCTTCTACGCCGGACGATCTCATTCCGGCTGACAACAGCGACACAGTGACGGTCACCGTTCAGGACCCGCGCATTGACCTGAGCCTGGAAAAATCCGTCGATCCGACAGACCTGGGGACAGGGACTCCCTTTACCTATACGCTTACCCTCACCAATGAAGCAGCTTACGCAGTCGCCACCGGCATCACGGTCACCGATACGCTTCCTGCGGGAATCACCGTGACCGGTTCGGACACGCATGGCTATGGCAGTTACGCTGCCGGAGTCTGGAGCGGCTTCAACCTGAACCCCGGTGCCAGCGCAACGCTCGAAATCTTCGCCGAGGTGACCGCACCTCTGGGTACGGTGATCACCAACACCGCCGAAGTTACCGCAGTTGGTCAAACCGATATAGACTCTACGCCAAACAACGGCAATACCGGTGAGGATGACTATGCCAGCGTCGCATTCACTGTGATTGCGCCGAATACCGATCTCGCGCTCACCCTGTCCGCTGACGACACCACACCGACCGTCTACGATGACGTGGTCTTTACCATCGACATAGACGAACAGGGTGCTGGTGCAGCAACCGGCGTCGAGGCCACACTGGTCCTGCCCACCGGCCTGACCTACGTCAGTAACACCGGCACCTGCACGCATACCGCTGGTACGGTCACCTGTGATATCGGCGCGATTGCCATGAACGGCAGCGCCTCGGTGACCGTCACGGCATCGGTCGACGAGGACAAAGACGGCTCGAACTTCACCGTTGCTGCCGAAGTCACTGCCATCGACCAGACCGACGACGACTCGACTCCGGGTGACGGCGCTGGCGACGACTACGATACTGTTTCCGTCACTCCGCACGCCAACTTCTTCTTCGTCAACGTCGGGAACTATGTGAGTTATCGGTGCGGCAACAGAACCTTCGGCCCGACGGAAATAGGCTCGAACTGGTTGTACATGGGACAAGCTGCCACCTGGCAGCTCCTGGGACGCCGCGATGTTACCTTCTATGGAATGACTACCGGCCCCAGCGGACTGGACTGGATCGGCAGCGTATCCTACAATGATGCAAACAGTCTCACCGATCAAGACCGAACAATTCGTTATCCAAATACCTCTTCAGTACCTGGAGGTTACGAGTCTGACTACTTGTACCGCTGCCGTGAAGACCGGAGCAGTCTGACTGTCAATTTTAACAATCTTGAACCTGGCACCTATCGGCTCTACTATCTATCCTGGAACTATAATAATTCTACTGACTGGGATGTCGACTACCGGATCGGTTCTGGTCTATGGCAGTCGTGGTTGAACAATTACGACTCCTATTCTTCTGCTGGGGATAATGTCATGGACGTTGAGGTCAGTAGTAGTATTGTCCTCAGCACAACCAACAGCATTACCGTCCAAATAGGGAATGGTGGCATGACCTCCGGCATCGGCATCGAGAAACTGCCGTAAACAACGTTAAAGAACCCCACCCGGAGGGCCTCGCTTCCGGGTGGGGCAAAACAAAACTTATCGGAAGATCGCGAGGCATAGAGAAAGGGTTCATCTAATGAACTGGCAGCAGATATTCCAACAACCCGCATCACCCTTCTCACCACGTGAAGCGAAGCGCGCCCAAAGCTTTGTCGAGTTTGCCCTGACGCTGCCCCTGATGCTGCTCATGATTTCCGCAGCCGTGGAATGGGGACAGATCATCGCCACTTACAACCGCATCCAGATCGCCGCACGTGAGGGCGCGCGCTTTGGCGCGGCAGGCGGTACCGACGACGGCATCCGGACGATTGTCGAGCAATCGGTACAGGAATCACTGGTGGATGTCAACGAAGCGCAGTTAGGCGTCTGGGTCGTGCGCCCGGTGATCAACACCGAAGGCGGCTGGGAATGGCTATGTGGTGGCACAGGCACCTGGGGATATGAAGAGTGTGATGCCGGGACTCCAGGGGAAGCTGTCCAGATAGTCAATGTCTATGGCAGCCCTGTAGACGGCAGCGGCGTCAGCGTCGGCATGGCCAATATTGTTACGCCGTCCGAGGCCCTGGCTGACATCGCATCGGTTGGTAACACCGGTGATGACTACACAGCTATCGACGACAGCCGCTTCGTCGTCGTCGGCGTCTACTACCGGGTCGATACCATCCTGAACCTGCCCTTCTTTACCAACCCCGGTTCTGAGCAGGATGAGGGGCGCGGCATGGCCCCGATCACCGCCTACGCGATCATGCGCCAGGAAGTCGACCAGGAGACGATCAACCTGAAGGCCGCCGGATGCAATCCTTACGCCATGGCCTTCAATCGCGAGTTGTTCCAAAACGATGACGGAACTTTCATCGGCGAAGGGGAACCTCTCCGCGTCAATGCGAATCTTCCTGCCAGCTATTATGTTGATGAACCCGAACACATTGTCAAAAACGACCTTGGCGTTGCTCCTCCCGACCGTACCTGGAGCGTCACGGCCTGGCGGTATGATCAATACGGTATTCCAAGCTTCTCACACAACAGTGGTTTCTGTGACAGCCCTCTCCAGGATAAAAACGAATGTGGCGCACTGTGGCCGCCCGGCAGTGCTCTTGAAAACGATATTGGTATTGGTTTCATCGAATACCAGGACGTAGATGGTGCAGAAGGGGACGATGCCATTCACCGTGGAGACTGGGTGCTTTACACCGATAGTACCGTCAATACGGCCAACCAGCCCTTTCTGGATCACGAAGCCACTAGTCGAGCTCTACGCGTCATAGTCTATGACTACGAAAGTGGTGTCAACCCGGGTCTATATTCTCATCATTATGGGTGGGAGGATGAGCCAGCTCTCGGTGCTGAATATTATCAATATCGAGTCGATGATTTCGCGATTATCAAAGTAACCGATCACAGCGACTCTGATAAATGGGCTTCGTTCGAGTTCGTCCGCTGGGATACCTCCTGCGGCTACGACCTGGGAGAGTAAAACTACAGACTAACGTCCGGGCGGCTGTGACGGTCGCCCGGACAGGCACTTATCTATTCGTCATTGGTAGGAGGCGATCTCGAAGATCGCCAAAAGCAGAGAGATGCCTTATGAATGAGTTATTGAATCGCTTGAAAGCACATGACGATGCCGAGCAGGGGCAGATCATTCTCCTGCTCGCCTTCGCGATGATTGGCCTGCTCGTTGCAATGGGCCTCTCCATCGATGCGGGCTTTCTCTATGCCCGCAAAACGCAGCTCGACCGCGCTATCGAAGCCGCCGCCCTGGCCGGAGTCGTCCGCCTTGACGATCCCGACGTAAAGGGTGAGGACTACGATTCTCGGCTCAGTTCGGCCAATGTGCGCGGCATGCAGCTTCTTGCCGCCAACCGGGTCCTTGTCGATTCTACCCCGGGCATTGACTGCGACTCAGTAGACTGGACTACCGACGACTACTGTGGAAAGACCATGGCCGGTTCGGTTCCCGGCTCAGTGCGCTACCATGCCGAAGCACGCTGGGAGGTTCCCACCTTCTTCATGGGCATCATGGGCTTTGCCGAAATCCCGCTGCAATCCGCTTCCACCGCCGAATACATGCCGATGGTCGATATCTTCGCCAGCGACACCAACCAGTACGGCATGCTGGGACTCGCCAACCAGTCGATGTGGGGGCGTAATATCTGTACCTCACGTGGCGATGCCTATTCACCACTGCATGGTAACGCCGAGAAGGTTACCGACACTAACGACCAGTACGGCGAGATCAACGGTGTTTACACCTATCGAGTCGTCGTCCCTGCCGGTTACTTTGATAAGTATCCCTCCGGTGTTCGTATCGAATTGTATGATCCTGATGGAGGCAATGTCCCCGACGCCTGGATGAGCACCACTGGCTACCGTCGTAACGGGACGCCCTTCACTGCCACCTGTCCTTATGGTCGGGGTGAGGGCTGCACAGTTAAGACAGGCGACTCGGAAATCCCCTACTGGTTCCAGCGCATGGACGAGACGGAGGGCAGTTCAACCAGCTGCGGCGGTACTAACAATAACCAGAACTACAATAACAGCCTGGTTTTCCGGCTGTTCTACTACAGCCAGGAAACGGATGGCAGCCTCCAGGAAGTCGATCTTGCCTTTTACCTTGGCAAACTCTGGGTCAGCACCACCGACCCAACCAACCCAAGCGGCAACCACCCGACCCACTACCCCAATTCTTCCTACACGCTCAACAATAACAGTGCTTCTGACCTATACGCCGAAGCCCGCGCCACCGATATGATGTGGGTCGCTCCTGGCATTGCCGATGCCGATGACCGGATGCCCGCGTTTGCCGCCGGAACCATCCCCGATGGCGGCGGCGGTACCATAGCAGGACTGTCTTCTCCGGCAGAACCCTATGTTATGACCGAAGATTGTGAAACTTTCCGGAGCTATCACTATACTGCAGATGTGGTCGATGCGAGCAATCACGAATATACTGCCGCGCTTGCCTGCAGCAGCGCAACCAATGGGGACTTCCTGATCTCTGAAGATGAACTGGTCGATGCCTACCAGACGTCTCCGGGAGTTTACGAGTTCTTCATCCAGGTATCGAGCGCCTGGGGCACCGGCGAAAACGACTTCGATATCTGGGCCGGGCCATCTCCCCGAGACAAAACCGAAGTGGCTGCTCCGGCCTATGGCAATGCCCGCCAGATTTATATCACCAACGAACTTGCCGACGACAACGACGAAGTTCACTATGCCGATGGTGTTGCAGTCTATGCAATCGGGCATATGCCGATGAACATGATCGCCGATGACGCCGAGGACATGCCTCTCGCTTACCTGGGGGCCGAGACGACCGGCCAGCAGATGACCGTCCAGTTATGGGACGCCGATACCGGGACGGAACCCCCTATCTACTTCTATTTTGACTCCGTCCCCCTCTCTGACTGGAATGCCTGCTTCGGAACTGTGGCACAGTGTGAGGCTCAACTCAATGCAGCCGGGGTTGACGATGATGACGTAAATGTCGTCAGCACGGCTTCTCAAATCCCTCTTTCGAATGCCTGGTCAACCTGGTCCTTTACCATCCCGTCGATTGAGGAAGAGCCTTATGTCAACTTCCCGGGCGGGCGTCTCATCGCCAACTACAACGGCGGCCACACCGATAACCTTACCTGGAACATTTCCCTGGAAAGCCGCCCGTTCCTGGTCGAGTAGTTTTTAAATATCACAGAATATAAACGGGGGCAGTCCGCATGGCTGCCCCCCGGCTTGCCTTTAAAATTGTGTGGTTATACAATCAGCATCAGCAAGGTGTACCAGCAAAGTAGAACATCAGGTATCAGGCACTGTTCACAGGTAAAAATCGGGTATCAGACCGGTTTTTACCCACGCAGTTGATCCGAACTATTCAGGAGAAGAGTTGTTATGGCCAGAAGGGGTGGCAGTCGAACTGCAATGATCATTATCATCGTCCTGATCGTCGTCGTCCTCCTTGCCGGGGGCGGGCTTTTGCTGCTGCGCGGCGCAGGCGGGGGCCTCATGGGGGCGGCAGAGCCAGCCGCCGAGGCAAACGTGCCGCCGACGCCAACGCCAGAGCCGCAGACGATGAGCATTATCATCGCCGCCCGCGATATTCCGCGCGGGTCGCGTCTCACCGCGCAGGACGTGACCATCATGTCCTGGCCGCTCATCGAAGCGGCCCCGCCGCCCTACGGCGCGCTCGTCGTCGGTGATGAACAGGGTGCAGGGCTGGATCAGGTCGAAGGGCGCATCGCCCGCGTTGATATTCTCTATGAACAGCCCGTTCTCGACTTCATGATCACCCCTGGTGATGAACCAATGGACCTCGCCGATCTCGGTTCCGATGCGGCGCTCAAGGTGCCGCAGGGCATGGTCGCGGTTGCCGTTCCTATCCAGCGTCTCTCGGCGGTTGCCTACGCGCTGCGTGAGGGCGACCACGTCGATATCATGATGTCGTTCAACTTCGTCGACATCGACGAGGAATTCCAGACCATTCTGCCCAACCAGGGCCTGCTCTTCATCGAAGACATCGAAACCGGCGAGATCGATTTCCTGGAATACCCGTTGGGCCGTGAGGAAGTCGGCGTCCTGGGCCAATCGATTATCGTCGTACCCAACGGCGAACAGGTTTCCAAGAAGGCCACCCAGCTTATCATCGACAATGCCATCGTGATGCGTGTTGGCGACTGGCCCCTGCGCGATCTCAACCAGCCGATTATCGTCACCCCTGAGCCGGTGGTGGAAGAAGAACCAGTCGAAGAAACGGAAGAGGGTGAAGCTCCAGCCGGCGAACCGACGCCCACGCCGGTGCCCGCCATCCAGGTTCCCGATGTGATCACGCTGGCGATGACCCGCCAGGATGCGCTCGTCCTGAAGTACGCCACCGAAGTCGGCGCTAATATCGACTATGCGCTCCGCAGTGCGCTCGACGACGATATCGAGGATATCGAAACCGATACGGTCACACTGGGATATATCGTCAATTTCTATAACGTGACCCCGCCGGAAAAAGAGGAATACGCACTTGACAGTCAGGTTGGCCTGTTGAGCCAGTTCGCCCCGGCAGAAACTGTCACCGAGGTACCCCCGCCCAGCGTGGACTAACCTGCAAAATAATATGTAAGCAAAAACGGCGCAGGCTTCAAAACCTGCGCCGTTTTTTTACCGGACTTACTCCTCTTCAGGCAGTGCTGCCATCCGCTGCTTTATCATTTCGGCCAGTTCGGGGTCGTAGCTACCGAATTCCAGCGCCACGCCGTAATTACGGCGGGCTTCATTCACCTCGCCTACCTCGGCTAGAATGTCGCCCCGCAGCACATAAGGATACGGCCAGCCTTCATCGAGTGCCGCCGACTGATCGGCCAGCCCGAGTGCCCAATCATAATCACCCGTTACCAGTACGGCGCGTCCCAGGTCGTAGTGTATCTCATGACCGAAATCTTCGTTCAGGAACGGCCATGCATAGCTATCACGGTCTCGCTCTACGATTGATCCCAGCATTTCGATTGCCTGATCCGGGTCTCCCATATCGATCAGAGCCAGCCCTATCACATATTTCGCTTTAGCCAGATCAGGTTCCTGTTCAAGTGCTGCATTGCCAAGCTCCATCGCGGCACCATAATCATCCGCTTCCCAGAAGACATAGGCTAATCCGGCTTTTACCTCTGCATTTTCCGGGTGCTCGGCAATCAACTGCTCGTAGAAGCCAATTGCCGTTTCAGGCCGCCCGACTGAGAGGGCAAAGCTGGCCCCATTCTCCAGGTATGTAATCTCTCTGTTTCCCCGTTCGTATGCTTCCCGGAAGTTGGCTTCGGCTTGCTCAAAGTCTTCCATTGCCCCGAAGATATATGCCCTTGTTTCGATAAGTGGTGCAGCATGCTCTGGCTCAGGATGAGTCTCTATTGCCCAGTTGATATCTTCCAGCGCCAGTGGATATTCGCCATAGTACCATGCATACAGGTTCGCCCGACGTTCGAGGGCATCCACGCATAACCACGGATTGCTGTTGTTGACACAGTTGGTTTGGATGGCTCTTCCAAATGCCGACATCGCTGTGTCGACGTTATAGTATTCATCCGAGTCTGTGTATAGTGCCCCTCTGAGCAGGTTAACCTCCGGATGATACGGATCGAGTTCATAGGCCTCTTCCAGCACTTCATTGGCCGAATCAAAATCATACTGTTCCAGGTATATTCGGGCCAGGCCAGTGAGTGCCCAGGTATTCGTCGGGTCGATATCGAGTGCTTCATCCAACAGTTCTTCGGCTCTTTCCGGCGAAGTATAGATGAGCCCATAAGCTTCTTCGACTAAACGACTGGATTCGGTGGGGCTCTCATCATCTTCGATAAGTTCTCCAAGTTCCTCGAACCCAGCGGGTGCTTCTTCGGCGCCCTCATGCGCGTCGTCACCGGTATAGACTTCAGCCATAGAATCAAGGCCAGCAGTCGCTTCCCCGCCAAATAACTCATGTCCGGCGAATACTCCTCCGCCAATTACGATCATCGCCCCCAGTACGACCAGTGCGGCCACCCACCATTTTACCTTCCGCTTCTTCCTTTCTGGCATCGGGATATCCAGCGGTTCGGCCAGTTCGGTTTCGGCTGTATCCGGCGCTTCGACGGCGACCGTCGGCCCGGCAACGGAGACAGTTTCCCATGATGCTTCCGGCACGATCTCCGCCGTCACTTCCCCAACGCCGGTGATCTCGTCCTGGTCTTCTCTTGCCCGGAGAACCGCGTTGCGCATGGCCCCCGCCGAGGGATAGCGATCCAGCGGGTCTTTCGCCAGACTCTTGAGCACAACCCGCTCCACCGACTTCGGAAGCTTTTCGACAAATTTATGTGGCGGCACCAACGGATCGTTGATATGTTTGAGGATCACGCCGTAGGGCGTATCGGCGTCATAGGGGGGCTGTCCGGTCATCATTTCGTAGAACACGATCCCCAGCGCATAAATATCGGTGCGTTCGTCGGCTTTCTCTCCCCGGCCCTGTTCAGGCGACATATACGCCGGGGTGCCGATCATCGCGCCGCTGGCCGTCAATCCCGTCTGGCCTATAATGCGCGCAATCCCGAAATCGCTCAACACCGGGTTATCGATGGTCGGCAGCAACACATTAGCTGGTTTGATATCCCGATGAACCATCCCCTGACTGTGAGCATAGTCAAGGGCGTCGGCCAGTTTTGCGCAGATATCAAGTGTATGGGGCAGGGGAAGCCGCTCACCGCGACCGGCCAGATCGTGCAGCACTTCCTTGAGTGTTTTCCCACCCTCTATGTATTCCATCACCATGAAGTAGCGCTCGACCTGCACGTCAAAATCGAAAACCTGTACGATATTCGGGTGGCGCAGCGAGGCGACCGCCTTTGCCTCGCGCTGGAATCGGGTGATAAAGCTGGGGTCTTCTGACAGGTGCGGGTGCAGCACCTTTACCGCCACATAGCGATCCAGACCGGGCTGGTAGGCTTTGTAAACATCGGCCATGCCCCCACGCCCCAATCGCTCTATGATCTGGTATCTACCCAGTGTCTGACCTCCCAGATCGGTCATTGCGGCTTCTCCTAAAATAAATCTGGATAATATTTGGACTGGTTCTTCTCCTGCCAGTATAGTATCGACCCGCAATTACCGATAGCCCATATCCCTATGAAACACTGGATAGTTTACGAACGGGCAGTTGACTTACCAGGCGCTCCAGCCCCACAGTTGCATAAGAGGTGTCAGCGGTGGATCGATCCCGTACACGGCCAGGTAATCGGGAATCTGCCGCCCGAACAGCACTCCCATCGAGAGCAGGAACAGGCCCATCACTGTGACAGCCAGCAGCCAGCGCTGGCCTCGCTCCGGCACCCATTGGCGGAGTCCCAGATACCAGACGGCCATCAAAGGCAGTGCCCCGGGGATGATATAGTAACCGGTCGAGATGAACCGCCCCTGGTAAAAGTCGCAGTAGAGCGGCATCTGGATCGGATCGATCCTGAACACCGCCAGCCCGACACTCAACCCTGCGTCGATCAGCAGCAGCACCATTGCCCGTCTCTGCCACAGTGGTGCTTCTGGATACGCCCTGATGCCATAGACGACCAATCCCGCGCCGCTTACAATGCTCAGGCCAAACAACCCCAGAACGATCCAGCGCGGTAGCCCCGGCAACGACCAGCCATAGCGCGACCAGAACGAGGTGAACAGCCAGCGCATCGACTGACTGAAGATTTCCCGGTTTGCTTTCCAATCCATCAGGGTGGCTATTCGCGGGTTGAGCTTGACTCCCGTGTCGGCCAATCGCTCCGGAAGCAGCGTTACCAGATCGGAGCGTATCAGGGGTATTCCGCGTTCCGACGAAGCATTCAGCAGCAGGTTCTCGAAGGCTTTTCCCCCCCACGTTCCCCGGCTGGCGGCCCGATTCTCATACAGGGGGGCTTCGTCCAGCGGCCACTCACCCGCCGCCATGATCACCCCGTCGTATTGAATAGTGTATTCTCCCAGGTACTCTCCCGGTGCCAGCATCTGGTAAACCATGCACTGGGCATCCTCCGGGATTGTCACCGTTGTGGCATAGAATTTCCACTCCTCATCGACCGTCACCGGCTCATCTGCCCAGGGGATGCGCTCCGGGTTGCCCCGATCAGGCGCATACAGCAGGCTCGGTGGATTGTCAAGCGTTTGCTCGCGATCAGCCCGCATCCATGCACCGAGGGTCACCAGCTGCCCGCGCAGTTCTTTCACCGTCGAGCCGGGCAGGGACTGCCACATACTCGCGTTCGAATCGTTCGCCGTCTGCTCGAATACCCGGCTGCCTTCCGGCGCATCGCCGACCTGTTGAGTGCCGTTGTCGAAATCCACCCGGTACCAGCTTGCCGGGCGATGCCATCTCAAACCCAGCACAGCCCCGATCCCGGCCAGCCCCAGCGCCACGTAGAGAATCCAGCGGGGCCAGGCCTTCCGGCGTGCCAGCGGAACCGCCAGCAACATCACCGGCAGCCCGGCATAGGCCGTCGTCTTGCTGACCATGCAAGCGGCGACTCCCATCATCAGCAAAGCCAGCCCCCACGGACTGTAACCCCGGCGCACCAGCCGCACCGACGCGTAAATCGCCAGTGAGACGGCGGCAGCCGCTGCGACCGTGTTGTTGACTGTAGCCGTCAGCACGACGAAGCTCGGCAGCAGCGCCACCACTGCCGGAATCGCGATCCGCATCAGCCGGTCATTTGGGAACAGTTCGCAGGCCGTCAGGTAGGCCAGCCAGATAGTCAACACGCCCAGTCCGACCGTAAACAGCCGGGCGATCAATAACTGCGTTTCCAATGTTGCGTTTCTAAACGGGAAAAGCACCGATGCCGCGATCAGGTAATATCCTGGCGGCTCTTTGAGCTGCGAGTTGAAACGGTTGATGTAGCGATCGACGTCTCCCGGCGAGGCATAGCCCGATTCTTCTTGAAGGCGGTCTCGCAGGTCGATCCAGTCTGCGTCGGTTTTCAGCCCCAGCGTATCGATCAGGAGTTGGTTCGCCATTCGCCCGCCCGAACCCAGCCGGTGATGCGCCCAGATGTAGGTCGAGATGATCTCCCGGCGGATGTCCAGGTCGGGATTGTCGGGATCGGGCATCTCGCGGTGGACAATCAGCGTGCGGATGTATTCAAAATGGCCGGGTTCTTCAACCTGCGACCAGGTCGGCACGATGATCGCATGGGCCATACCCAGCGCCGCCGAGAGGAGAAGCAGCATCAGGATCAGTTGGCGTTCGGTTTTTCGCATGGGAACCTGCTCTAATTCGTTGACCATATTTTCGAACAGCCCTAAGTTTATGCGATTGCCCCCGGATAACCAAACACTCGGCAATACTGAAAACTACAAGTAGCTTCCCTACTGTTTCCCTGTTACTATTGCCTCAAAACAAGTATTTGTTTGGATGTATCCAGGGATAACCAGACCCGATGAAACAAATCAGCCAGAACTACAAATCAGGCGCGATCCGCCTCGAAGAAGTCGATCCCCCCGCCCTGAAATCGGGGGGAATCCTCGTCCAATCCGCCTACAGCGTGATCTCGTCAGGCACCGAGAGCATGAAAGTCCGCGAGGGGCAGATGTCCTATCTGGGCAAGGCGCGCGCACGCCCCGATCAGGTGAAAAAGGTGCTCGAAACGCTCCGCCAGCAGGGGCCGGTTGCCACCTATCAAAAGGTGATGAATCGCCTCGATAAGCTCACCCCGCTGGGATATTCGCTTTCCGGCACCGTCGTCGAGGTCGACCCGCAGGCGGGCGAGTTTGCCGTCGGACAGCAGGTTGCCTGCGCCGGGGCGGAGTACGCCAACCACGCGGAGATCAACTTCATTCCGAAGAACCTTGCTGTGCCCGTTCCACCCGGTGTCCCGATGCACCACGCGGCCTTCACCACCATCGGCGCGATTGCCATGCAGGGCTTCCGGCAGGCGCAGATGCAGCTTGGCGAAACCGCCTGCGTGATCGGCCTGGGCTTACTGGGGCAGATATTGATCCAGCTTCTCAGTGCCGCCGGGGTGCAGGCCGTCGGCGTCGACCTGATCCCCGACCGCTGCCAGCTTGCTACGCAGTGCGGCGCGATCAGCGCCGGTCAGCCCGACGACGCCGCTTTCCTCGCCGACATCGTCCGCCTGACGCGCGGCGCGGGTGTCGACTGCATTTTCATCACCGCCGGGGGAAACAGCAACGAGCCGGTCGAGCTGGCCGCCGAGATCGCCCGCGACCGCGCCCGCATTGTCGACATCGGCAAGACGCGCCTCGACCTTTCATGGAAGGAATACTACGGCAAAGAGCTTGATGTCCGCTTCTCGCGTTCCTACGGCCCCGGTCGCTACGATCCTTCCTACGAGGAAAAGGGCGTCGATTATCCCATCGGTTATGTGCGCTGGACGGAACGGCGCAACATGCAGTCCTTCCTCGATCTGCTTGCCAACGGGCTGATCGACCTCGAACCCATCGTCACCGGCATTTACCCCTTCGACGAAGCCGAGCAGGTCTACGCCGACATCGCCGAGGGGAAGGACGTCGGGCTGGGGGTTGTATTCAAATACACCGATCAGCCGGTGCCGGTACGCTCTCTGCCCGTTCAATCGACGGATCGGGTTGCACCGGTCGAGAGTAAAGTCCGCATCGGCGCGATTGGGGCCGGGAACTATGCATCGAGTATGCTGCTCCCCCACCTCAAAGCCGACAGCGCTGCCCTGCTGGTTGAGGTCGCTACCGCGACCAGCCTGTCCGCCGCCAACGCCAAACAGAAATTCGGTTTCAGGCGCACCTCGACCGATTACCAGTCGCTGCTGGCCGCCGATGACATCGACGCGGTGATCATCGCTACCCGCCACGCTTCCCATCCTTATATGGTCGGCGAGGCGCTCCGCGCCGGGAAATCGGTTTTCGTCGAGAAGCCGCTGACGGTCGATCTCGACGGGATAAGCCTCGTCCATCAGGCCATCGCCGAATCGGGCAACAGCCGCCTCCAGGTGGGCTTTAACCGCCGATTTGCTCCGCTTGTGCAGGACCTCGCTGCCTTTTTCGCCCGGACTTCCGCCCCGCTGGTCGTCAATTACCGCGTCCATGCCGGGCAGATGGCCGCCGACTCCTGGTATCTCGACTCCCAGCACGGATCACGCTTTGCCGGGGAAGCCGGGCATTTCATTGATGTGTTCGCCTACCTGACCGGTTCGCTCCCCGTCGCGGTGACTGCTTCCGCGCTGCGCCCACCGTCGCCTTCTCCAGACGATCTGGAGAACATCGCGGTGACCGTCGAATATGAGGACGGTTCGCTTGGCGTGTTGTTCTACCTGACTCAAGGGTCGCCCATCGTCCCGAAGGAAAGCATCGAGGTGTTCGGCGGCGGGCTGACCGCCCACCTGGACAATTTCAACAGCGTCACCTTCTACGGATCGTCACGCAAGAAGAAGACCGCCGTATCGCAGGACAAGGGACAGAAGCACCAGATGCGGGCCTTCGTGGAGGCGATCAAGACCGGCGGACCGATGCCGATCCCCATCGACAGCCTGTTCGATACCACCCTGGTAACGCTCGCCGCCGGGGAGTCGATTCGCCGCGGACAGCGCATCCTGCTGGATGAGTACAGGCCGTCCTGATCGATGCCCTCGTTGAACTGGTATGTCAGGCGGTTTTTCGCCATGTCTCCCCGCGAGATGGGATTCCGCATCCGGCAGGTGGCGCAGAAAACCATCTGGAAGCGGCAGGTAGACCGGGACGTTTCCCCGGCCATTCCCGAACCCGATTGGACGTCGATGCCCGATCTCTCGGCGCTGATCGTTCCGCCGGGCGTGGTCGAGGGATCGCCAGAGCTTGCCGCCGCGCTGATCGCCGAAGCGGAGTCCACTCTCCGCCACGAGTGGCATTTCTTCGACCTCGACGGTCTCCGCGAAGACCCCATCGACTGGCACTATGACCCCACGATGCAGAAGCGCGCTCCGCGCGCCTTCGGCCCCGGCATCGACCACCGTGACGAGTCCGTCGTCGGCAGCATCAAGGTGATCTGGGAGAAGAATCGCCACCACCACCTGACCGTTCTCACCGCTGCCTACACGATCACAGGTGATGAACGTTTCGCCGCCGAAGCCGCCGATCAGCTTCTCGATTGGGTCGAGCAGAACCCTTACCTGATCGGCGTCAACTGGTCGCACCCGCTCGAACTTGCCATCCGCCTGATCACCTGGGTGACCTGCGAGCGCCATCTGCGTGGTTCAGCCCACTACGATCGGGTTTTCGGTCCGCAGAGTCCAATCTGGCCGTCGATTTATTTACAGCAGCTATTCATCGAAAAGACCTACTCGCGCGGTTCCTCGGCCAACAACCACCTGATCGGCGAGATGGCCGGGCTGTACATCGCCGCTTCCGCCTGGCCGATCTATGATCGCTCCCGGCACTGGCGCGATCTGGCTCAGGGCGTTCTCGAAAAAGAGATCGTCCGCCAGACCTTTCCTTCCGGCCTCAACCGCGAGATGGCCTTCTCTTATCACCTCTTCACGCTCGAATTCTTCCTGCTCGCCCTGCTCGAAGCGCAGCGAGCCGGTCAGAACTTCTCCAAAGACTACCGGGATCGCCTCACGAAGATGCTCAAAGCGATTCCCCCACTGGTCGACGTCGGTGGTAATCTGCCCCGCTATGGCGATGGCGACGAAGGCCGCGCCGTTCAGGTTCAGCCCGGCGATGTCTCCCGCGTTGGGTGGCTTTACCGGGTCGGCCATGTGCTGCTGGGCTGCAACGTCCCGCTGACGGATGAAAGCCGACTGCCTGCGGCGCTGCTCGGAATCGATACGGCGGATGGCGATCAGGGTACGGTTGAGCCGCCGCAGGGATCGACCGCTTTCGAGGATGCCGGGGTATTCGTCCTCGCCTCGCGCCGATCCACACCCGGCGAGGTGTTCGTGCTGGCCGATGCCGGGCCGCACGGTTTCCTCTCGATTGCCGCCCACGCCCATGCCGACGCGCTCTCATTCACGCTCTCGGTGGGCGGGCAGCCGGTGCTGATCGATCCCGGCACCTATGCTTACCATACTCAACAGGAATGGCGGAATTACTTCCGGGGAACCACTGCCCATAACACACTCACCGTCGACGGGCTTGATCAATCGACCCACACCGGGGCGTTCATCTGGACGCAGCAGGCGAAAACCCGCGTCGAAACGTGGGAGCCAACGCCGGGATGTGGCAGCCTCACCGCCTCACACGATGGCTACCGGCGGATCGGGGTCATGCACCATCGGACGCTGACGCTCGATGATCGCCGCCTGACTATCGAGGATCACTTGACCGGTGAGGGCCGCCACGAAATCGCTCTGAACTTCCATGCGGCTCCCGGCTGCCTGATCGATCAAAATGCCGACTCTTCCCTGACGATCCATTGCGGCCCGGTTCAAGTTCATTTAACATTACCCGATGCCCTGCAACCCCGGCTCGTCAATGGTGCGGAGGATGCAGGCTGGGTTTCGCCCCGTTTTGGGGTGAAAGTGCCCACCTGGTCGATCATCGCCGGTGGAATTTGTGAATGCCCGGTCACATTGTTGACCGTTCTGGAGATTAATCATGAAGGTTAGTGTATTCGGGTTGGGTTATGTGGGCGTTGTTGCCTCAGCCTGCCTTTCCCGCGATGGTTTTACCGTCGTCGGCGTCGACATCTACGAAGAGAAAGTCCGGCTGGTCAATTCCGGGCAGGCGACGATTATCGAGCTTGGCCTCGGAGAACTGCTCAAGGCTGGTGTAGAATCCGGTCGGCTCTCGGCCACCACTTCCGCCGACGAAGCCATCGCCCGCACCGATATCTCGTTGATCTGCGTCGGTACACCAAGCCGCCCCGACGGTTCCCAGGATTTGTCGGCTGTTTACCGCGTCTGCGAGCAGATCGGCGATGCGATTGCCCACAAGGGGCGGTCACACATCGTCGTGATCCGCAGCACGGTTCTACCGGGAACGACGGTAAAATGCGCCGAAATCCTCCGCGAACATGCCGGGGATGTGCCGGTTCACCTCGCCATGAACCCCGAATTTCTACGCGAGGGCAGCGCCATCCGCGATTACGACGCACCGCCCTTCACCGTGATCGGCACCAACGCCCCGGTCGCCGAGGCCGCCCTACGCGAACTATACGCCGGGATCATCGCCCCGGTGTTCGTCACCGAGCCGCCCATCGCCGAGATTCTCAAGCTGGCCTCGAATGCGTGGCACGCCACCAAGATTACCTACGCCAACGAGATCGGGCGGCTGGCAAAAGCGAGCGGAGTCGATGGCCGTGAGGTAATGCGTATCCTGATGGAAGATACCAAGCTCAACGTTTCAAAAGCCTACCTGCGCCCCGGCTTCGCTTTCGGTGGGTCGTGCCTGCCTAAAGACGTTCGCGCCCTGACCTACTTCGCCAAGACCGAATCCATCGACGTGCCGCTGCTGGATGCGCTCCAGCTATCGAACCATGCCCAGATCGAACTGGCGCTCCGCCGGGTGATCGACACCGGCAAACGACGAGTCGGCCTGCTGGGGCTGTCCTTCAAACCGGGCACCGACGATCTGCGGGAAAGTCCTACCGTCGAACTGGCCGAACGGCTGATCGGAAAGGGCTACGAACTCCGCATTTTCGACACCGCCGTCCATGAAGCGAAACTGGTCGGGGCCAACCGCGCCTATATCGAGCAGAAAATCCCGCACCTGTCGAGATTGCTCGTCGAGACACTGGACGAGATCGCCGATCATGCCGAGGTGATCATTATTTCTTACGGTGCTGCCGAATTCCGCCCGCTGCTAGCTGCGATTGATCCCGACATTCAGATCATCGACCTGGCGGGCACCTTCCCGCCCGTCTTCTTCGAAGGAAAACCTTACGATGGCATTGCCTGGTAAAGTCCTGATCATCGTCCAGAATCTCCCCGTCCCCTTCGACCGCCGTGTCTGGCTCGAATCGACGACGCTCAAGCAGGCCGGGTACGGCGTCTCGGTGATCTCACCCACCGGAAAACATGGTGATTTCAAAAAGGCCCATGAGGTCATCGAGGGGATCAACGTCTATCGCTACCCGGCCCCGCCGGAAGCCAAGGGGTTGATCGGCTATGCGTTCGAATTTTCTTACGCATGGCTGATGACTGCGCTGCTTTCGCTGGTGGTCTGGGTGCGGCATGGCTTCGACGTGATGCAGGCCTGTAACCCGCCCGAAACCTATTTCCTACTGGCATGGTTCTATAAACTGTTCGGGAAGAAGTTTATCTTCGATCACCACGATCTCTCCCCGGAAATGTATGTTGCCAAAGGCGGTAAGCAGGGCGGCCTGCCCTTCCGTTTGCTGCTCTTACTCGAAAAACTGACTTTCAGAACTGCCGATGTGGTTATGACGACCAATCTGTCTCACAAAGAGATCGCCGTGAAGCGCGGCGGCTTCGATCCCGACAAAGTATTCGTCGTGCGCAGCGCCCCGAATCTAGATCGCTTCACCCGCTACGACCCGATTCCTGAGTTAAAAGAAGACGCACCCTATCTCGTCTGTTATCTGGGGGAGATGTGCCCCCAGGACGGCGTCGATCACATGCTTTATGCTGCCCAGGTGGTCTTAAACAAACACAACCGCAAGGATGTCCACTTTACGTTTATCGGCGGTGGCCCGTCACTCGACGATCTACGGAAGCTGAAATCCGAACTTGGCCTCGATGAGTTTATAACCTTTACCGGGCGTGTCTCCGACGACGATCTCTGCCGCTACCTCTCCACCGCCGACATCTGCGTCGATCCCGATCCGTTCACCGAGTGGTCGAACCAATCTACGATGAACAAGATCATGGAGTATATGGCCTTCGGCTGCCCGATTGTCGCCTTCGATCTGAAGGAGAATCACTACTCGGCACAGGACGCGGCGATCTACGCCACGCCCAACGACGACAACGAGATGGCCGCCCTGATTATCGATCTGCTCGAAAACCCCGATAAGCGCCAGCAGATGGGGCGCTATGGTCTCAATCGCATCGAGAACGAACTGGCATGGCAATACAGCCAGCCCCATCTGCTCGCCGCCTACGCCGCCGCCGGTTACCCCGCTGGGGGGCAGGGGGTGATCCTATGAAAATCGTCCATATTGCCTGGTCGATCGTCCCATCGCGGTCGGCCAATAGTACCCAGGTGATGAAAGTCTGCGAGGCATTTGCCCTCAACGGGCATGACGTAACCCTCCTGGTTCCCGACCGGCCCGCCGGGGTGTCCGATGTTAACGATGTTTTCGATTTCTATAACGTCGAGCACAATTTCGCTATTGAGCGGCTGCCCTGGGTGAAGTTCAAGGGGCGCACCTATATTTATAACTGGCTGGCCGCCCGGCGTGCGCAGCATCTGCAGCCCGATCTCGTTTTTGCGCGGTCGCTGGTCGGTGCTTATTTCGCGGCGATGCGCGGCCTGCCGCTGGTCTTCGAAGCGCATAAGCCCATTGACGATTATCGTCATGCCTTTATCCGCAGGCCGCTGTTCGACGCGATGATCTCCCGCCCGAATTTCAAGCGGCTGGTCGTCGTCTGTGACGCTCTGCGTCGAATGTTTTTGGAGAACCACTCTATTGCCGACGAGTTAATAGTGGTCGCGCCTAACGGCGCATCGCCGCTCACTTCTTCGGATGTTCCTCTCCCCGATCTCAGCGTGGCCGGGATGCATGCCGGTTACATCGGTTCTTTGTACGAAGGGCGCGGCGTCGATATGATTGGCAGTATGGCCGAAAAGTGCCCGGAGGTACATTTCCACCTGATCGGCGGCAATCCCGATCAGGTCAAAGCCTGGCAGCAAAAGCTGATTGAATTCGACAACATTACTTTCCACGGCTTCATGCCCTATGCTGAAGCCGCCGTCTACCGGCAGGCTTTCGACGTGCTGCTTGCCCCCTACCAGCGCGAGGTGTCGGTTGGATCACACGGTCAGGCCGAGGCAAGCCGCTATATGTGCCCGATCAAGCTGTTCGAGTATATGGCAACCGGTAAGGCGATCATCTGCTCGGATTTGCCCGTGCTGCATGAAATTCTCGAAGACGGCCAGACGACCCTGTTTTGCCCACCCGACGACGTCGACGCGTGGGCAGCGGCGGTCGACCGGCTGAACCGGGACCCGCTGCTCAGGGAGACAATCGGCGAGCAGGCCCGGACGAAACTCCTGAGTCAGCATACCTGGCAGATACGCGCCGAACAGGTTCTTGCAGGGCTTGAAGGCATCGGAGAGAACAACCAACCAGATGAGTGAAGCCGGTAACGATCAGGCCGAAACGAAGCCCCCCCATGATAAATTAACCATCTGCGCGATCGGGTCGGTGGCAAACATCCACGTTCAGAATCGAACCCGGTGTTTCGCCGGGCGAGGTCACCGGGTGTGCCTCATCTCCGACAGCCCCGGCGAGATCGAGGGGGTGGAGGTGCTTTCCCCGCGCTCACCGGCAAACCCAGCCAGACGCCTGATTGTCCAACTGGTGGATTATCACCGGATGCTGCGCCGGGCCACTGCCGATATCTACCATGTGCATTTCGCCTGGTACCTCCGGGCGTGGATGGTCCTGCTCCTTGACTGCCGCCCGCTGGTGGTCAGCCTGATGGGAAGCGACATTTTCTACAAAGAACGCCGCCGGGGTGGTTTGTTCAGCCGGTGGCTGACGAGGGAACTGCTCCGGCAGGCCGACCTGATCACCGCGAAGTCAAACCATATTATCGAAGCAGTGTATGATCTGATCGGTCAGCACCCCAACATCACCAGGATGATCTGGGGGATCGACCCGGCCCAGTTCCATCGGCAGGATGCCTCGGATTTGCGCCAGCAGCACGGATTGACGCATGAGCAGTTTGTCATCCTGTTTCCTAAATCGCTGATTCCGCTCTACCAGTCGCACCTAGTCATTGCCGCACTGAAAAATATCGTCAGAACGCATCCAAATGTCAGGCTGGTGATCACCGACGACGGCGCTGACCCGGCCTACAAAAAACGACTTCTCGGTCAGATTGAGGAACTAGGGATAGGCGAATACGTGTTGTTCATCGACGCCGTCCCCCATTCGATGATGCCACGCTATCACAGCCTAGCCGATCTGGTGATCGCCATGCCGCTGTCGGACGGGCTCCCCCAGGCGCTGTTCGAGGCGATGGCCTGTGAAACCCCCAATATGCTCCCCAATCTACCAAACTATGCCGAAGTTGTGACTCACGGCGAGAACGTCTACCTGGTCGACTATACACCGGAAAGCATTGCAGCCGGGATCAACCGTTTGATCGAGGATAGGGCGCTTTACGAGGATATTGCCCGCAAAGGATTAGAGACCGTCAGGCGCGAGGCGAATTTCCCCGACGAGGTCAGCCGGATGGAGGCAATGTATTACGAACTGCTCGACGCGCCCCGGAAGAAGATCGGCAGGTGGCGCCGGTTATTGGTTGGCTTGATGATCGGCGGCTACGTGATTTTCGAGAAGGGGATCGAAGCCCTGCGGGGCGATCACTAAAGAATCGCATTTGAACATACCGGGTACAACAATCAGGGCGACCGTTCAAAGGGTCGCCCTGTCGCGTTTTTATCTGATAGCCTAGAAGCCGATGCTGCTGGCCGGGTTATCAGGAGAGTGCATCCAGCGCATCTCGAAGTGAAGGTGCGGGCCGGTGCTCTGGCCGGTGTTGCCCATCGCACCGATAGAGGCACCACGCTGAACGGTCGCACCACAGCCCACATACATGCTGCTGAGGTGGCCGTAATAGGTCGTCCAGCCATTGCCATGATCGAGAACGATCAGGTTGCCGTAGCCCCAGGTATTCCAGCCAGCAAAGATGACCGTGCCGGAGTCGGCAGCGTAGATCGGCGTGCCAACCGGGTAGGCCAGGTCGATACCAGAGTGCCAGGAACTGAATAACTCGGTGATCACATACTGGGCAACCGGGCGGATCCAGGCCCCGGTTCCGATGTTGGCAACGTTGACCGAACCGCAGGCACCCGGCATATCGGGCATGAACCCGGCAACAGCCTTGGCACCGGAGGAAGTGGTCGTCTCGACCGGCGTCGGGATCGGCCACTCGGCGACCGGGCCTTCGCCACCCGGCACGACGATCATCATGCCCCAGGGAGGATTATCTTCGGCGGTGTAGGTTCGTAATTCGTTGTAATCGGACTGGATAATCGAATCGGCGGTGACCACATACTTCTCAGCGATCCACCCAATGGAATGCTCACCATCGGATTTGTGATAGACTCCATCGGTCGGGAGGATGTTCAATTCCATGCCAACGGTAATATGGTTAAGGTTACTACCGAGAGCATCCATGTTGCCCCAGTAGATCGAGTTGCGGTCGAGGCCGAAATTGGCGGCGATCTCGCCGATGGTATCCCCCGATTTGACAGTGTAACTGATCACCGAACCACGCGCACGGTCGGGGACGATGGTGTAGGGATTAAACTGGCGGTAGAACTGGCTGCCGCCCGTCAACACAATTGCCCCGGTTCCGGAGGAGACATTCAAAGCGGCCTCCGACTGTTCGGCGGCGGCGCTGCTCTCAGGCGCATCTTCCCGGTTGGATAAAGCCGTCCGCACCGGGCCGAGAAGGACAAGCGTCAGGCCGATCATAGCAACGGCAACCGAGATCGGGGTGAGATAGCGGGTAAGGAAATCTACCAGTGGTTGGCCACCACTTGCGGCAGGTTGCGACAGACTCAACCGGTTTTTAGTTCGCTTCATAAATATACATCCTGCAACCAAACGGCCAGGAAATACCCGGCCTGGCCGTGGGCGCGTAATCTTATCGATAATGTTATGGTAGCGTGCAGGAAAAGACCCGTCAAGGTGGGTAGGGCATCCGGTGGAAAACCGAAGCGTTTTTAACCGCAAGGAATGCGGAGGAGACAAAGAAACGAGCAAAGTTCCTTAAGTTTTGATGAAATACCGGCACTATCGGTTGACAGCACGTGAACGGGTCGATAATCTAATAGGTGAAATTCAATATGTAAAGCGTTGATCGGGACGAGTACCCGCACGACCTGCCCAGAGAGAAGGAACCACCGGCTGAAAGTTCCTTTGCCGGAATGCGGCAAAAACCCCCCGAGAGCGCATCCCAGAACAATCCTACAAGTATGGGATGACGGCCCGGCCCCGTTACCGGCCCTGAGAGATCAAGGCAGATGCCTTGAAGTTGGGTGGAACCGCGTGCAGCCTCCACGCCCCAATACGGCGTGAGGCTGTTTTATTTTTCTAAACGTTTGAGGATTGGACAGGAGTTAATTTGATGGGAAAGGCAAAAGAAAAACAGGAAGAGGTGCCATACGCCGAATCGCACCTGTATAAAATCAGGCATTCGGCGGCACATGTGATGGCTCAGGCAGTGATCGAGATGTTCCCAAATGGGAAGGTCGCTATCGGGCCGCCAATCGAGGACGGTTTCTACTATGACTTCGAACTGCCGCGCGCACTGACCCCGGACGATCTGGACAAGATCGAGAAGCGGATGCGCAAGATCATCAAGGGTAAGTATGCATTCGAACGACAGGAGTTAAGCGCGGACAAGGCACGCGAAGTTTTCGCCGACCAGCCTTACAAGATCGAGTTGATCGAAGGATTGGAAAGCGGCGGATACGACGAATACGGCGAGAAGATCGAAGAAGCCCCGGTCATATCGATCTATAAGCACGACACATTCGAAGACCTGTGCCGGGGGCCACACGTTGAAAACACGGGTGAGATCAACCCGTCGGCGGTCAAGCTGTTGAACGTGGCCGGAGCTTACTGGCGCGGCGACGAGAAGAACACGATGCTTCAACGCATCTACGGCACCGCATGGGAAAGCGTCGAGGAACTTGAAGCCTACCTGGAACGGCTGAAAGAAGCCCAGGAACGAGATCACCGGACGCTGGGACGCGAACTTGACCTGTTTAGCTTTTCGCAGGACGTGGGACCAGGGCTGGCGCTGTGGCACCCAAATGGAGGCCGCATCCGGGCGCAGATCGAGGAATACTGGTCGCAGCGGCACCGCGAAGGCGGCTACGAGAGGGTCTATACGCCGCATATCGGCAAGGCGAACCTGTGGCAAACCAGCGGCCATCTGAACTGGTACAAGGACGGGATGTACGCCCCGCTGACCATCGAAGAGCAGGAATACTACATCAAGCCGATGAACTGCCCGTTCCACATCGCGATCTTCAAGAGCCAGATGCACTCGTACCGTGACCTGCCGATGCGCTTCGCGGAGTTCGGGACGGTGTATCGCTACGAACGGTCAGGGACGCTGCACGGCCTGATGCGCGTGCGCGGCTTCACCCAGGACGACGCGCACCTGTTCTGCACATTGGAGCAGATGCCCGAAGAAATCCTGGGCGTGCTGGAATTCTCGCTCTCGATCCTGCGCGATTTCGGCTTCCAGGAATTCGACATCGAGCTGAGCGTGCGCGATCCGAAGAACCCCGGCAAGTATGCCGGGCAGGACAGCGACTGGAAGATGGCCGAAGCAGCGCTGATCAGCGCCATCGAAAAGCTCGGGCTGTCTTACAGGCGCGTCGAAGGCGAAGCGGTGTTCTACGGGCCGAAGATCGACATCAAGGTGCATGATGCGCTGAACCGCACCTGGCAGATCACGACGATCCAGTTCGACTTCTGGCTGCCGGAAGCATTCGAAATGGAGTTCGTCGGGCAGGACGGGGAACCGCACCAGCCTTACATGGTTCACCGGGCACTGCTGGGATCGATGGAACGCTTCTTCGGCGTGCTGATCGAGCACTACAAGGGCGCTTTCCCCGTGTGGCTGGCCCCGGTGCAGGCGGAACTGATCCCGATTGCCGACCGGCATTTCGACTACGCCTACGACGCGCTGGCGAAGCTCAAAGCCGCCGGGCTGCGGGCGGAGGTCGACGACTCCGGCGACCGGATGGGGAACAAAATCCGCAAGGCGCAGGGGCAGAAGGTGCCCTACATGCTGGTGATCGGCGACCGGGAGATCGAGGAAGGGGCGGTGTCGCTGCGGCTGCGATCGGGTGAAGACCTGGGGGCAACATCGGTGGACGATTTCATTGCCATGGCCCAGGAAGCGGTCAAGAGCAAGGCGCAGGTCTGACAGACCACGAATCGACAATCAGAGAGACGCCCGTCCGGGCGTCTCCTTTTGATTCCGAATCTTTCGGACGAGTTTCTATGAATGCTTTTATCCGACAATCAGTTATTCAAACCCATCTACCCACAATTCTGTCAATTCTCAAACCCATACCTTGTTCGTCGTCCAGCATGTCCGAATCAACAAATACATGATAATAGTCATCTACCCCACGAATCAATATCCATGAATATGGATGTGATGTTCCTTCTCCATGTGTGGTTAACGCACTGCAATCTAAGACTTCGCAAACACGGCCAATGAACTCATGTACATCCCTACACTTCACTAAATCAAGATCGAAGACAATGAGCCTAATGACCGTGAAATAATCCCCACGGACAGTCTCAAGTATCACTGTGATATCTATCTCTGGAGTTCTATCCCACCAATCAGCATAATCAGAATCGATAGCCTTTATGCGACCTCGATCGATACCGACAACCTGACTTAATGCATTCCGAATATCATCTTTGGTCACATCTCGGTTTATACAAATGTCCAGCCAAGACATAATCTCATTCCTATTTGTCATTAGGAGAAATGACCATATATTCTGGCATGTTTTAAGGATTATGTTCACCCGTCCAGTCGGGGGCGTAGTCATTAGATTCGGTCTCGGTCAGGCGGGTGACGGCCCGCGACTGGAGATCGAGGCGATAGAGATCGGTGGTGTCGTCCTCGGTGCGGTTGAAGTACAGCGACAGCCCATCACCCGACCAGGCCGGGCGGCCATTCTCCCCCTCTTCGACGAGCGGCATCGAGCGACCGGTTGCAATATCAAGGGCATAAATCGACTCGGCCTCGCCATCTTCGGACAGGGTGTTGTAGGCCAGGAAGCGGCCATCGGGCGACCAGGCCGGGAAGCGGCAGTCGGCGGCGGGGCAGTCGAAAATCTCGGTCACCTGCCCGCCGGGATAATCCATCAGGGCGATCTCCCAGACTCCTCGCTGGTTGGTCATGAAGGCGATCTGCGTGCCATCAGGAGAGAACTGCGGGGCGCGGTCGGCAGTGTCATTCGATGTCAGGCGGTTGAGCATCCCCCCGTCGACCTGCACGACGACGATCTCGCTGCGGTTGCCGGAACCGGACTCATAGGCGATCGATGTGCCGTCGGGCGACCAATCGGGATGACGATCTGGCTCGGTGCCAGAGGTAAGCTGCTGAATATCTCCGGATGCAAGAGAACCGTTTACAACCAGAGCGATGTAAATATCACTGTTCCCTGCCTGCATCGACTCGAAAGCGAGATACTGCCCATCGGGCGACCAGTCCGGCTCGCCATCATAAACCTGGTTGTCGGTCAGCACCTGCCGGTTGCTGCCTTCGGCGTCGATCAGGACGATCTCCGACTCTGCACTCTCGCCAAGCGTGAAGAAGGCCAGTCGACCGGGGCCGGTCTGCGGGCCGGGGGTGACGTCGATATTGAAGGACAATCCGTCCGAAGTAGGTTCGGGAGCAGCAGTCGAAGGAGACTCCGGTGTGCGGGTGGGCAACTCCACATCACTGGCAGATTCGACAGTAGGGACAACCGGCGTGGATTCACTATCCGGCGGGGCAGTGGAATCAGAGGTGGCGGGCGGACCGCCTTGCAGCCACTCGCCAATCTGAGGCCAGAAGATAAAGCCAAGAACAATCAGCGCGAAAACAATAATGGGAAGGGCTATCGAACTGAGCCAGCGCATCGAATGGGGCTTCAGGCCCGGTTGAGCCAGCAGTCCTGGTCGGGACACTTCTTTCCGGGTCGGCGGGGCCGGGGGAGGAGGCGGCGGCTCTGTGCGGATCGACCCGGCGACAGCTTCCTTGAAACTGGCGGCGAGGTCAACCGCTGTCGGGTAGCGGTCTTCGGGTTCTTTGGCCATTGCACGGGCAATCACGTCGTCAATCGCGGCAGGGAGAGTGGCTTCGATCTCCGTGACCGACGGGATCGGCTCACGAACGTGCATATACATGACGGTGAGCGGCGTATCGGCATCGAAGGGCGGCTGTCCGGTGACCAGTTCGAAAAGAATGGCACCGAGTGAATAAATATCACTGGCCGGGGTCGCCGATTTACCCCGACAGCGTTCGGGTGACATATAGTGCGGCGTCCCGACAACCCCTTCGGTGGTGACGTGGGTGGTCGTGCCGAGCATCTTGGCAATGCCGAAATCGGTGAGATAGGCATTGTCACGCTCGTCGAGAAGGATATTGCTGGGCTTGATGTCGCGGTGGACGATGCCCTGCTGGTGGGCGTAATCCAGCCCTTCGGCGATCTGTTCGAGCATACGGGCAATGGTGGGCAGATCGAGGGGACCCTGGAAGAGTCGTTTCCGCAGGGAGCCGGATTCGAGAAGGCGCATGACGATATAGGGCTGGCCCTCGAACTCACCGTAGGCGTAGACGGGAAGAACAGATCGATGCTCCAGGCGAGCGATCATGCGGGCTTCGCGCTGGAAACGCTTGGTGAAGGCCGGATCTTCGGAATACTGCCGGGGGAGAACCTTGATCGCCACATAGCGGCCAACCGAGGGCTGGAAGGCTTTGTAGACGGTCGCCATGCCACCCTGTCCAATCGTCTCGATCAAGTCAAATTCGGCAAAACGTTGTGGTTCCATCTATAGATGCTGCCCTTGAAATCGATCTCGTCAACACTGTAGCACAGGAACCGGGGGGATGCTAGGGACTGCTGCCCTGCGGCAAAAATCACGGTGTGATTCTTTTCGCTTTGGCTCAAAGCGCTTATAATCGGCGCTGAATGGCCAATCACATAGACGATGACCTGAGCAGCATCGAGGGCAGCTATGGCAACAAACAAGCCATCCGACCAATCCAGATCAAACAGGACAAATGACGGAGATAGACGTAAAAAGTCGCGCCATGAGTGGTGGTATCTGCCGGCTGCCGTGCTGCTGCTGCTCGGCGCGGCGTTCTTCCGCGAGTGGAAACTCGGATCGGTGCCGCCGGGGATGCACGACGAGGAGTTGATCAACGCGCAGTTATCCGATGAGATGCGGCAGGGCGATGTATCGGTCATCTACGACGAAACCGAACCGGCTCGCGAGGGCGTGTATTACGCACTGCTGGCAGCTTCAACCGCGGTAACCGGACGCGGGCTGATCCTGTGGCGGATGCCTTCGGTGTGGCTGGGGATGCTCTCGCTGGCGATGATGACCCGGCTGATGGGGCGCTTGTTTGGTGACCGTGTTTCGCTGATGACATTGGGACTGGCGGCAATCTCGTTCTGGCCGGTATGGATGGGCCGAAGTATACAGCATGTCGCAGCACTGCCGCTGGCGACAACGGTCGTGATCTATGCATTTACCCGTGCCTTTCAATCAAAACAACTGACAACAGCCAGCCTGTGGTTTACCATCGGCGGGCTGGCACTGGGCGCAGCACAATATGTCCACGTCACCGCATGGACGCTGCTACTGCTGTATTTTGTCATCATTATCTGCATGGTAGTGATTGACCGCGAGATCGTCAAGAAAAACCGGGCAAACATCTTCTACGCGCTGATGCTGTGCATCGTGCTGATCCTGCCGCTGGTCATCTACATCGCCCGGCATCCAGGTGTGCGGGAGGTCATGCCGATCGCCGAGCAGACACGGCTGATCGTCGAGGCACCGCGCCGGATACTGACCTCGCTGGCGGCACTGGTGCTGCGAGGTGATATGCTGCCCCAGCACAACCTGCCCGGACGCCCGGTTTTCGAACCGGTCAGCGCGGCATTAATGGCGATCGGGATCGGGGTGGCGCTGGCCCGCTGGCGAAAAGGCCCCTACGGATTGGTGCTGCTGTGGCTGGTTATCGGATTGATCCCGACAGCATTCAACCCGCACACGCCCGATTTCGAATTCATGGGTGTGCTGCTGCCGGTGATCTACGTGTTTCCGGCAATTGGCCTGAGCACCATCTACGACCTGGCAAGCCAGACGAAACAAGATCGGTTGAAGGCGAACCTACAACGTCTGATCAGCCTTGCAGTGGCGGGAATCATCATTGCCAACGCGCTGTGGACATACCGCGATTACTTTGTCAGGTGGCCCTCGCTGGGCGATGTCAGGTTAAACTACCAGGCCGACCTGGGCCTGCTGGCCCATTACCTGGACACGAGCCAGGATTCCTCGCCGATATCGGTGTGCTCGACGCCGGTCGACCGGGGAGAAGACCCGTTTGCATTGACCAATGCCGAACTGCTTTCTCGCTACCTCATGCACCGGCATAACCAGCCCATTCGCTATTTTGACTGCACACAGAGTCTCGTGCTGGCAAACGGGGGCGAATCGCAATTACTAATCTTTCCACGAGGGCATTATTACGACCGGCTGCCCGGCCAGCTGTTATCCTGGATGCGCTATGCCGACGACGAACAGGTGCCGGGCATACGCCCGGATGTAATCATGCGGTTTGAGGCAAGAGAAGAAGTCGCCTCATATATGGGCGCATTCACAACAGAGGCGATGGCCGTCTGGCCCCCGCCGCCAGAGAGCACTGGCGAGCTGGCATCGCTGCCGGTTCCGTTTGGCTATAACATCACGCTGCTGGGATATGACATCCGGGATGACCACCTGCGGGCGGGTGACTGGGTTGAGCTAACAACGTACTGGCGGGTCGACGGCCCACCTCCGACCGGGATGACGGTTTTCACGCACCTGTTGAGCAACCCGGTGGTGGTCGTGGCACAGACGGACAGCCTGGGCGTACAAACCGGCACGCTCGAAGTGCGGGATATCTTTATCCAGAACACATTGATCGGGACGCCGGTTGGCATGTCGAAGGGAGAGTACCCACTGTCAGTGGGACTGTATTTCCCCGGTAGCGGCGAACGGCTCTCGGCCTTTGAAGGCGATCAGGCGATGGCTACCCGGCTGTTCCTGCGCAGCGTGACGATTGAACCCTGATCAGCGGTGAACCCCACAATGATCCAGATTGACGGCCAACAGGGAGAAGGTGGCGGGCAGGTGCTGCGCACCGCGCTGGCGCTTTCTATTGCAACCGGGCAGCCGGTACAGCTTTCCAATATCCGGGCAAAGCGGCGAAATCCAGGGCTGGCCCCTCAGCACCTTGCGGGGGTGCTGGCTGCCGCGCAAATCTGCGGAGCGGAAGTCGGTGGGGTGCGGCTCCGCTCGACCCAGGTCACTTTTCAACCGGGTGGAGCGGCACAGGCCGGTCAGTACTCGTTCGACATCAGCCAGATGGCGGGGCAGGGGAGCGCCGGGGCGGTGACACTGCTCTTGCAGACGATCCTGCTGCCGCTGGCATTGAGCGATGGCGAGTCGGAATTGGTGATCCGGGGCGGGACGCATGTTGCCTGGAGTCCGCCGGTTCATTACGTTCAATGGGTGCTGCTGCCCACACTCGAACGGATCGGGATCAAAGCAGAGATCGAACTCGAAACCTGGGGCTGGTACCCGAAAGGCAGGGGACAGATCAGGGTGTGGATCGGTGGTGGGGCGCGGCTCACGGGGATCGATCTGGGGAAACGTGGAAACCTCAAGACGATCAAGGGAATGGCCGGGGCCAGCAACCTCCCGGCGCATATTCCGCAACGGATCGCAAACCGGGCGAACAACGTTCTGCGTGAAGCAAACCTCCCGGCCAGAGTCGAACCGATACGCACCGGCGGGCCAGCGACCGGTGCAGGGGTGTTCCTGGCAGCGGAATATGATGGGTTGATCACGGGTTTCAGCGCGTTGGGGGCAAGAGGAAAGCCTTCCGAGGTAGTGGCCGACGAAGCGGTTGGTGATTTGATCGCCGCACACCAACAAGACGAAGGGCTCGACGAACACCTGCCGGATCAACTTCTGCCCGCGCTGGCGCTGGCAGAAGGATCGTCATCGCTGGGAACGGTCGAGATTACCGGACATACCATGACGGTGGTTGACATTATCGGCTATTTTACCGAGCGTGAGATCCGGGTCGAGGGGATAGTCGGAGAGCCGGGGGTAGTTACTGTTGAGTGAGGCATTCGTTCCAGGCAAAGCAGCGGCTATACTGACCATCGAGGCGGGGATTCCCGGCGGGGTACCGACCGTCGTCGAGATCACCTACCGGGCGCTGGAACGCTGGGGATATCAACCGACCGTATACCGATCACAGTTTGCGGAAGGTGATCTCTCACCCTGGGAGCGGATCAGGACAGCGGCCCGTGATCGAAAGCCACGGTTGATTGACGAGCGCGGATTGGATACGATGATCGTCCCCGCACCGCCGGTGCCGTTCTGGGGATTCTATGCCGTGCCCCAGTTTACAATCGGTAAGCTGCTGGGGGTCTACCGAGGCGTGTTCGTCGTGTCGGGGAGCGCGAACGTGGCGCTGCCGCTGGCGCTGCGCAGCAAGCCCTACGCACTGTGGCTGGCGACTACCTACCGGGACGAACTGGAAGCCAAAGCAGCGGTCGGGGATCAGTGGGCGCAGAGTGTGCTATCAAAACCAAGCTGGCGATTGATCGAATGGCAGGAGAAGCTTGCCATCCGCCGGGCGAAGCGGGTACTGTCGATGAGCTACCACACGGCGGAGCGAATCCGAGAACTGGTGCCGGAAGCCGCCGGGCGCGTCGAAACCGTCCCGGTGCCGGTCGACACGACGATCTACAGGCCCGACCCAGACACACGACGAGAATCGCCGTATGGGGAATACCTGCTGCTTGCGGCGCGGATCAACGACCCGCGAAAGAACGTCGGGATGCTGATCAGGGCGTTTGCGATCATCCACGAGCGGCATCCCCAGATCAAGCTGGTGCTGGCAGGCGAAGCACCGGACGAGCCGCTGCGATCATTGGTCAATAGCCTGGGCATAGGCAGATCGGTAGTGTTTGCCGGGATGGTTTCAAGGGAGGAACTGCTCAAGTTGTACCAGGGTGCAACCCTGTTTGTGCTGCCCTCGACGCAGGAAGGACTGGGAATCGTGGTTTTGGAGGCGCTGGCCTGCGGCACACCGGTCATTGCAACCCGCTGCGGAGGGCCGGAAGGGTTCGTGATCGACGGGGAAACGGGCAAACTGGTAGACGATCCCCACGATGCGGAGGCGTTCGCCGAGGCGGTGCTGAATGTGCTGCCCTCCGCCGGGCAGATGCGGGAACGGTGCGCGGCATTCGCCGAGGCAGTCTACTCTTACCCGGTGGTGGAGGCGCGGCTCAGGCAGGCATTTGAAACGATCCAGCCGCAGCGTTGATCGGGATCACTTCCGACCTCAAATCCATCGCCTCGTGCGCTGTTTGTATTCACAGTAATCCGCGCCGAAGCGTTCCTCAAGCATAGCTTCTTCAACGCGAATGAACAGAACCTCCATTAGAACGGCAAAGACGGCAACCACAGCCCAGGGGGTCAGCGACCCCAGCAGCAAGGCAATCCCGATCAGGACAAGGGTGAAACCGAGATACATCGGGTTCCGGGTGAGACAAAAGACACCGGTTATCACCAGCGCGGACGATTCTTCGAAAGGTTTAACCGTAGTACCACGCGTACTGAAAGCTCTGTCGGCCAGCAAATTGATCGCCACCCCAACTACCAGTGGAATGATCCCCAGGAAGATCAGAGGTGTTGTGAGCAACTGCCTGCCGGGGAACAGGAAATGCAGGATGCCCATCAGGCCGATGGCCGTATACAGATAGATCGGCGGATGGATTTTCTTGCCGGGCATTTTTCCTCCTCGACTCAATTCAAGCGGCTTTATTCATCTACGGAATACATACGTTGGGGGCAAGCGCTTTGTTGCACAAACCAGCCGCGTTTGACGGAGTGACAGGCAATAAACTATACTCGTGCCAAGAATAGATTTCTCTTCCAGGAGACCATTGGATGGTTCACGAAAACTTACTAGAAATTCTGCGCTGCCCGGTTGCTGTACACTATACCGACAAAGGCGATGACCCCGGTCGGCTTGAACTGGTACATGGATGCTGGCTGGTATGCGCCGATTCGGGTTACAAGTATCCTATTATTGATGATATCCCTGTGATGTTGGTTGAAGTCGGCAAAAAATACAGTGATGTTGCGACCGCCGATTTGCCCGTTCCACCTCCGAAAGAAGACGTCATCCCTGCCGAGGAAACCGAGTAGTTCCAGGCCCAGTCGATTGTCTTCCCTGGCTTCAGGGCCATGTTATTGTGAAGCATCATTGAAGAGGATACACCTATGACCGATATGCTGCCTCCGTTAACCCACATCCTGGTGATCGACGACGATCCCAACCTGCTTCTGCTATTGACCAAGATGCTGGCTCGCATAGGTGCAAAAACAACAACCGCCGAAACCGGAGTCGAAGGTCTGGATTTACTCGACAAAGTCAACTATGACTTATTGATTCTGGACCTGATGCTCCCGGATGTCGACGGGTATGAGATTTTAAGGCGTTTGCGAGAAGAAACCCGCTACGACAAACTGCCCATTCTGATCCTGTCTGCCCGCGCCGACCCGGATGCGATCAGCAGGGGGCTGGGGCTTGGTGCTGACGGCTACCTGACCAAGCCGTATCTACCGAACACGCTGACCAGCCGGGTCAGGACTTTACTGGCTCAAGGCCGAAAAACCACGTAATCGTCAGTGTTGAAATCGAACAACGGCATTCACCCAATCGAGTGAATGCCGTTTACTTTTTACCGGTGATGCGTTTGTTCAGTTTCGCGCCTCGCGGTCAGGCGGTTACCATTCTTCGCCTTCATAATACTCCGGTGGAAGCTCGTCGAGGTCTTCTTCGTAATATTCACCCTCCACGACTTCGCTCTTTTGACCGGGAAGCGGCAGCGCCTTGCGGCGGTATTGCTCGGCCAGATCAGCGCCACTTTTCAGACGTCCGTAGCGAGCACGCCTTTCCTCCAATTGATACTGAGCCAACGAATCGCGCAGTTGAGAAGGCCGCTGTTTTTTCTTCATGCCGCGTGCAATCAACCAGGCGATGGTCAGGGTGGGGATCAATTGAGTGCCGGGGATCAGCCCTTCGAACACGGTGACAAGCTGAAGTGATTGCAGTCCCAACAACTCAAGAATGATCCAGGCAATGGGCGCGGCGAAGAAGTCGAACGCCAGGTCGAGCAGATCAAGCGCCAGGGGAACAGTGATCGGCACCGCCTGGAGCGTCTCGAAAAAATCGGCGTCCTCCGGCACGTCGACGTTGACAATCTGCCTGGCGGCGATGATCAGCAGGGTGATCGCGCCAACCAGGGCCAGGGCGAGAATGATCCCAATTGCCAGTGCAGCCTCTTTTATTGTTTGTACAAAAGCAGTATCCATGAATATCTCTGCCTTTCATTCCACCACTGCTATTTCCTGCTGGTCAGGCTTTTTTGTCCTCAGCGATTACCTCAGTCACCAGATCGGTCATGGAAACAATGCCGAGCAGCATATCGCCATCGACAACCGGCACATGGCCAATCCCGGTCTGCCGGAAAAGCCGGGCGATATATTTCGCCTTTAAGTTTGGCATGACGGTTACCAATGGTTTCGTCATGACTTCATCAACGGAAGTAGTGTCGGGATCAAGCCCCTTGGCCAGAACGTTTTTCACTATATCGGAATAGGTGATGATCCCGTAGGGGTCATCTTCCTGGCGAGGTTCGATTATCAGGCTGCGTACGCCTTCCAGCCTCATCTGACAGGCCGCATCGCTGATGCTGGCATCAGCAAGGATAGTAGCAATTTCAACCTGCATGATATCTCTGGCAGTGAGGTTGTATTTGGCCATCATGCATCTCCAATTCACTGTTGTCCTCTACATTATGGCCCTGCCGTTTCCTTAGCACAAATAGACCGGTGGGGCTTTGTCAGAAAGTCGTCTACCTGTTTTCCCGCGCTTCCGATACAATTACGACGTGAGTCAATAACGGGATGATGCTGGTTTTTAACCAGGTCAGGATGACGTGGAGGGGTGATGCGATACCGCAGACAGTTTTTGTTCAGCATACTTGTGATTATGTTGGTCGTGTCAGGTTGCAATTTACTCGGCGGCGGCGACCAACTCGCTGTCGATGCTACTCTGCCGGAACCGGGAATCGGGGTGATACCGACTGCTTTCGACCTGGCACCGACCCTCGCTCCCGGCACGGCGGTGACGGCAACCCCAGCCCCAGTCGGGCCGACGCCCGAAGAGGGCGGGAACGCCGATAATGCGGGTGCAGCACCAACCCCTCTCCCGGAGCCGACCCAGATTGTGCCCGACGTAGCACCGACTGACGCTCCTGCGGCGGCCCCTGCTTCCGGTGGGGGAGATGATGCCCCTGGAATTTTCATCGCGCCGCAGCTTGGCGCTGCCGAAGAAATCATCCTCGTATCCGGTGTCAACTGGCCGCCGAATGTCAAGGTCAGCCTGCACTGGGCAGAACCGGGCGGCGAGACCGGGCCGGTCTACTGGGAAGAGGAAACGGATGAAAACGGTCGTTTCGAAGTGGGCCTGATCGTCCCACCGACTGAAAAATGGCCGGGCGGCGAGCCGCAGGAACGCGACATGATCGAGCTACGGGCAATGACGCCTTCCCTAGAATACCAGTATTATTGGGCGACTTATACCTACATTCCCGCCTCGGTAAGCTCTCTGGTTTTGCCGTTTACCAATCCGGATTACCCTTATTCGATTTCAGTGCCCAATCTCTGGACATGGTACTGGGATGAGGACGATACTACCGATGTCCGGTTCTCCTCACCCTACGAAGTTGGCTATGGCTTTGCACTTGTCGTATCCGGCAGCAGCGCCGAAAGCGTTGTGGCGGGGATCATGGCCCAGGAAGCGCCTGGGGAAAGCTACACAACCGGCAATCTGAGCACTTCGGGATATCCAGGCATCGAGGCGACAACTGCAGGTGGCACCGTGGTGCAGTTCATCGAGGGTGATGATTATATATATGTCATCAGCTTTACCAACGATGACGGTCAGACCGCCTATAATATCCTTGACACCTTCACTCTGAATTAGAAAAACTGGTTAAAAAGTCAAAACGGCACAGGGGATTTGCCTGTGCCGTTTTTGATCATTGTGGAAATTAATCGATGCTGTCAACTGATCATCGTGCCAACCTTTTCGCCCAGGACGGCGCGAACGACGGCGTCCTCCTCCCACAGGTCAAGCACGATAACGGGCAGGTGATTGTCCATCGCCAGCGAGATCGCCGTACTGTCCAGCACCTTGACCCGCTTATTCAGCGCATCCATGAAGGTCATATGATCGTGGCGCTGAGCGTTGGGGTCGACCTTCGGGTCTGTGTCGTAGACACCGTCGACTTTGGTCGCCTTGATCAGCACGTCGGCGTTGATCTCCATGCCACGCAGCGCAGCGGCGCTGTCGGTAGTGAAATAGGGATTGCCGGTTCCCCCACCGAGGATCACAACCCGGCCTTTCTCCAGGTGCCGGATCGCCCGCAGGCGGATATACGGTTCCGCCACTGCCCGCATCTCGATGGCCGTTTGCACACGGGTTCCGATTCCCTGGCGTTCGAGCGCATCCTGCAGGGCCATCGCGTTCATCACCGTTGCGATCATCCCCATATAGTCCGCCGTAGCGCGTTCCATCCCGGCCTCGATGCCGATCTGTCCCCGCCACAGGTTACCAGCGCCGATCACCACCGCCACTTCGACGCCAAGTTGCTTCACCCGCTTGATAATCTCGGCGATCCAGGTTGCCCGCTTGGGGTCGATCCCGAACCCTTCTTCCCCCGAGAGTGATTCGCCGCCCAGTTTTAGCAAAATGCGGTTGTATTTGGGCATGCCCGTCAACTGTTGGCTCAATGGTTCCCCCGTTTCGCTATGATTGTTCTGGCCTATCCACTTTCATGAGGCGACTGTAAGAGTCGTCCCTATTGCCTGCTAAATGGCAAAATAAGGGGGATTAGAATGGTTTTCTAATCCCCCGTTTGCTGTTGCCCAGCTACTCGTTGTCTTCCTCGCCGGTTTGCCCAGCGATATCCCCGATTTCGAACCGGGCGAACCGATTGACGCGGATATTCTCCTTCAACGCAGCAATCGCCTCGACGATAATGTCATTGATCGTTTTCTCGTCATCTTTGACGAAGGACTGCTGGAGCAAACAAATCTCGGCGTAGACCTTGTTCATCCGGCCTTCGACAATTCGGTCGATGACGTTGTCGGGTTTACCCTGAGCCTTAGCTTCGGATTCAAACTCTTTCCTGTGCTCGTTGACAATCTCTTCCGAGACATCGGCCACGTCGAGATACTGCGGGTTGGCAAACGCAATATGCAGCGCGAGGTCATGGGCCAGTTCCTGAAACTGATCTGTGGATGCGACAAAGTCGGTTTCACAGTTCAGCTCAAGCATCACACCCACCCGGCCACCAGGATGACCATAAGTCTCGATCAGCCCTTCGCGAGCTTCGCGTTCCGATTTCTTTCTGGCTGTTGCAAGCCCCTTCTCGGCAAGGTATTTTTTTGCTTCGTCGAAGTTCTCATTGTACTGTTCCAGCGCCTTCTTGCAGTCAAGGACTGCCGCGCCTGTCTCTTCACGAAGTTTCTTTACCATCTCAGCGGATACTGCCATTGGTCTTTTTCCGTCCTCTTTGTTGTAATGCCTAATTATTCGTCTTCTGCCTGTTCTTCTTCGGGGCTTTCCGCCTCTTCCTGTTCTTCATCATCTTCTTCAGCAGGAGATTCTTCATCATCGGCGGCTTCTTCGTCTTCGGAAGCTTCTTCTTCCTCTTCTTCCGCTTTCGCTTTTGCTTTCGCCTCAGCCTCTTCTTCGAAGCTCAGTTCGCCGCTGCGAAGCTTGGCGAGCGTCGCCTGCCCCAAGAAGTCCTCGTCGTCGGCGTCTTCTTCCGGACCTTCGTAATCGTATTCTGCCGAGACGGTTTCCTCCGCCATCAGTTCTTCGTCGGTCATTTCGTCTTTGCGCAGGGCGATGCCCTCCAGAACAGCATCGGCAACGACACTGGTGATCAGCTTGATGGCACGAATGGCATCGTCGTTCGAAGGAATGACGTAGTCGATCAAGTCCGGGTCGCAGTTGGTATCAACCATCGCGATGGCCGGGATATCGAGGATATTGGCTTCACGAACGGCGGTGTACTCGCGCCGCACGTCGATGATAAACAGCAGGCTGGGCAGCCCCTTCATATTGCGAATACCACCCAGGCGAATATTCAATTTTTCGATCTTTCGGGTGAGGGTCAGCGCCTCTTTTTTAGTCAACAGTTCAAACTCACCCTGATCGCGGCGTTCTTCCAGCTTGGTCAGGTAGTCGATCCGCTGGCGGATGGTGCGCCAGTTCGTAAGCGTGCCTCCCAACCAGCGCTCGTTGACATAGGGCATCCCGCAGCGAGTCGCTTCCTGGGCAATCGTTTCCTGAGACTGACGCTTAGTTCCTACGAACAACACCGACCCGCCATCCATCGTCGTGTCACGAACCAGATCATAGACGTCGTTGACCGCCTTCAGGGTTTGCTGGAGGTCAATAATATGGATACCGTTACGTTCGGTGAAGATGTAGGGTTTCATTTTGGCGTTCCACTTGCTGGTACGGTGACCGAAGTGAACGCCCGTTTCGAGCAGGGCTTTCATCGTTACTGGAGGCATATTCTTTTTCCTTTCGTTTTTTCGTCCGCCACCTTCATTCCCTCTGGAACCGGGATTTCTCCCCGGCACGGCCAGTCGAGTCCGGTGACGTGATGTCTCCGCGTTTTGACATGCGTGAGTCCGGCACAGCCGAACCGGGCAGGATTATACCAAACCGATGCCCAAACTTCAATGCCAGGTTCCAGATACAAGAACCGAAAAACGGATAGGAAACATTTCCTTCCCCGGCAGGTTCAATTCGTCTATACTGAGTACAGATACAGATGATTCTTAGCTGGTCAGCTATGCTCATTTGTGCTAAGATGAGGTACTCAAGAGGTTGACAATGACGCTCAATTTAGTTATGCCACTTTGGGGCAGGTAGGGTTCAGGTATGGCACGTCGAAGGGACCAGCCGGAAGGCCGTAGTGGGTTTGGGACCCCCGGTGGCATTGGCGCGTCTGGTGACGATGACCAGGACAGTCAGTCAACGCTATCACGCCTTAATCCATTCGCGAAAAGACAACAGGGCTCTGACGAAGAGCAGGGGGGATTATTAGGCGGCCTTGCCGATAATGTGCGCTCGCGTCTCCCGTTTGGTGGTGGACGTTCGCAGGATGACCAGTCTACTGCTCAGTCGCGTTCAGGTGGGCGTGGATCGCCTTCACGCCCCGGAGGACGTTCCGGGTCACCTTCTCGTTCCGGTGGGCTGCCCGGTGGACAGCGAAGCGGCGGTCTGCCCGGTCGTGACCCCGGTGGTGGAAGCCGCCCCGGTGGGTTATCCGGCCAGCGTTCCGGGTCACCTTCTCGTACTGGCGGCCTACCCGGTCGTGACCCCGGCAGTGGAAGCCGTCCCGGTGGGTTATCCGGCCAGCGTTCCGGGTCACCTCCTCGTACTGGCGGCCTACCCGGTGGACAGCGAAGCGGCGGCCTGCCCGGTCGTGACCCCGGTGGTGGAAGCCGCCCCGGCGGATTACCCGGCCAGCGTTCAGGATCACCTTCTCGTTCTGGCGGGCTGCCCGGTGGACAGCGAAGCGGCGGCCTGCCCGGTCGTGACCCCGGTGGTGGAAGCCGCCCCGGCGGATTACCCGGCCAACGTTCAGGATCACCTTCTCGTACTGGCGGGCTGCCCGGTCGTGACCCCGGCGGTGGAAGCCCCGGCGGATTACCCGGCCAACGTTCAGGATCACCTTCTCGTACTGGCGGGCTGCCCGGTGGACAGCGAAGCGGCGGCCTGCCCGGTCGCGACCCCGGCGGTGGGAGCCGCCCTGGTGGACTGCCGGGACAACGTCCTGGATCACCTTCTCGTTCTGGTGGACAGCCCGGAGGCGGCCTGCCCGGTCGTGACCCCGGCGGTGGAAGCCGTCCCGGCGGATTACCTGGACAGCGTTCCGGTTCGCCCTCGCGCACCGGCGGACTATCCGGTCAGCGCACCGGTGGGCTGTCAGGTCAGCGCCCCGGATCGCCTTCACGTCCCGGCGGATTGTCCGGCCAGCGTTCCGGAGGATCGCCTTCACGTCCTGGCGGACTGTCCGGCCAGCGTTCAGGGTCACCTTCACGCTCCGGTGGATCACCCGGTCAGCGCCCCGGATCGCCTTCGCGTCCTGGCGGATTGTCCGGCCAGCGTTCCGGAGGATCGCCTTCGCGTCCTGGCGGATTGTCAGGCCAGCGTTCAGGATCACCTGGACAGCGTCCCGGTGCCCCACCGACATCGCCACCGCGTCCGGGATCGTCCAGCGCGCGTCCATCTTCCCCACCAGGGGGAATCAGCAGTTCCCGGCCAGGGACATCGCCCAGCCGTCCGGGCGGACGCCCGTCGACAAGCCCTGGAAAGTCTCCGACGGCAAAAAAGTCGACGCGTGCCAGCAAGCCCAAACAGCCAGAGTCAGAGCCACTGCTCTCGCTGGACACCAAGTTAGATATTGCCGGCGTGGCGCTGATCGTTTTCGCGCTGATCGCTACACTCAGCTTCCTTTCACAGGAACCGGGTACCCTGACCCGCGCCCTGCTGCGCGGTCTGCGCCAGGGATTCGGATGGGGGGCATTTGTAGTTCCCCTCGCTGTCGGTGCGGTTGGCGTCTGGCTGATCTGGCGTCACTTTGGCGAGCAGCTTCCCCCGGTCGACCCGGTGAGAATTATCGGGGGTGTAATCCTGTTTCTCGGCACGCTCACGCTGCTTCATGCTGGGGCTTCTGTCTACATCGAGCAAATCTCTCCCATTTTCGGCCCGGTCTGGGTCAACCCAGCCCTGTCCGACCCGGCCTATCCCGGTTATACCCTGACCCTGGTCTGGGACGAGGCAATCGTCTGCCCGACCGAACCTCAAACATTGGTTGATCAGGGATGGGTCCAGCAGCAGGGAGCCTGGGACACTTTTGATATCGCACGCTGTGGTCATGGAGGTGGCTTAATCGGCGCTGCCATCCAGGGCTTGCTCCAGAACTCTATTGGCTCAATGGGTGCTTTCGTGATCGCCCTCGCAGCGATTTTCGGGGGCAGCCTGATGGCAACCCGCAAGTCACTTAAAGACGTAATGGAGGCCGTCCGCGCCTACATCGAGAAAATACGCGAGCAGCGCAGCGAAGCGAAGGAAAAAGCAACTGCCTATCGGCGTACAGAAGACGGAAAACTGGTTCCGATAGAAGAAGACAAAAAAGACAAAGAAGAGAAGGCACCGGAAGCCGCCGACAAGAAAGAAGACAAAAAGCCACCCGAACCCCTGCCCGGTCGCCCATCGATTGTGACCGGCAGAGGGCCAGCAGGCAGTCCTTCCCGACCGCCTTCAGCAGCGCCAACGACCTCGCCCCCGGAGAAGAAGCCGGTTCCGGAAGCGGGGGCAAAATCACCCGCTTCGACGCCGCGTCCGTCCGGGCCACCACCGGCACGGCCTGGTATTCCATCACCGTCACAGCCCGGCGCACCGGCTCGCCCAACGCCTAGCCCCGGCCTTCCCGGCCAATCCACCGCCCCCGGTTCTACGGCTCCCGCGCGTCCGGGTACCCCCGGCGCGACGGCCACTACAGCCGCAGCTACTTCGGCAGCGGCGGCGGTGGCAAAGCCCGGACAGCCCACCTCGGATGACAGCGAGTCAGAGCCAGATAAAGGAGTGGACAAGCCACCCGGCGGAGGCACAGGTGGGCGCGAACAATCGCGCCCCGGAAACGACACCGCAGCCGAAGGAAAGCCCTCGGCTGAAACCAGGACACCAGCGGTGACGGCACCGTCGAACCCGGCGGCTGGCTCGTCGAGTCTCCTGGCGCGCCGGGATGCTTCAGAGCCGGGTGAGAGGCGCGTATCGCCACCACCGGCCCGACCAACAGCGCCACCCGGCAGCGGCAGCACTCGACCCGGCAGCGAACGCTCCTTTGGCCCGACGCCGCCATCTTCTCTGGGCGGAGCACGGCCTGTGCCAAAGCCTTCCTCTCCGCCGAAATCAGGTAGGGAACTGCCGACTCGCAATGCCGAGTTTGATGATCTGGAAAACGAAGAGGACCCCCTGGAGGACGCCATCGATCTCGACGATATGATGCCGCCCACCGACGAAATCATCAAAAAACTCGTCGACGACAACGGAAAACCGGTCGAGAAAGAAAACCCCGGAACGCCGTTATCGACAGCACGCCGCACAGACCGGTCAGGGCCGCCGGGAACGGTCCCGGGGGCCAGCCCCGGCCAGCCTCCGGCCTCGCCGCCTGTGGAAAAACCGACGGCGCCGCCCGCGCCCGGCGCGGGTGCTCCCCCGGTATCGAGAATCGTACCGCCTGCGGCTGCTGCAAAACCCGAAGAGAAACAGGCTGAGGTCAAACCGCCTGCGGCTTCGAAACCAGAGGCAGAAGCGCCCGTGAAGAGTAAAAGTGCCGCCCCGCCAAAAGTCGAAGATACAGGAGGCAAAGCTCCCGGTAAGCCGGATTGGAAACTCCCCAAGATCGACGTTTTGAAAGGGGCGGTTCGCAAAGGCATCACCGAGGAGGAACTGCGCCAGCGAGCGGAAATCATCGAGATGACCCTGTCCAGCTTCGGCGCTCCTGCTCGCGTGGTCGAAGTCAACCATGGCCCGGTGATCACCCAGTTCGGTGTCGAGCCGGATTATATTGACGGGCGCGCCGGGAAACGTATCAAGGTCAAGGTCGGCAAGATCAGCGCACTGGCCGATGACCTGGCGCTGTCCCTGGCCGCGCCGACGATCCGTATCGAAGCGCCGGTGCCCGGCAAAGGCTTTGTCGGTGTCGAAGTGCCCAACGCCGAGCCGAGCATCGTTGGTCTTCGTGATGTAATGGACACGCCCGTATTCGACGATCTCAAATCTCCGCTTAAACTGGCACTTGGTCAGAATGTTTCCGGCGAGCCGATCTGTGCCGACATGACCGCAATGCCCCACCTGCTGATCGCCGGGACGACCGGCTCCGGCAAATCGGTGTGCGTGAACGGGATCATCTGCACGCTGCTGATGACCTGCACACCTGATGAGCTGCAGATGATCATGGTCGACCCCAAGCGGGTCGAACTGACCAACTATAACGGTATCCCACACCTGATGTCGCCGGTGGTCACCGAGTTAGAGCGAATCGTCGGCGTTCTGAAGTGGGTACAGCGTGAAATGGACGACCGCTACCGCAAGTTCGCGATGGCCGGTGCCCGAAACATCACCGATTACAATGGCCGAATCGGCAAAAAACAGATTGATGGCGACCCGCTGCCTTATATTCTCGTCATCGTCGACGAACTGGCCGATCTGATGATGCTTGCCCCTGACGAAACCGAACGGGTGATCACCCGCCTGGCACAGATGGCGCGTGCTACCGGCATCCATATCATCATCAGCACGCAGCGTCCCAGCGTTGACGTCGTCACCGGGTTGATCAAAGCCAACTTCCCATCACGCATCGCTTTTGCCGTTGCAACGGGCGTCGACTCACGGGTTATCCTCGATATGCCCGGCGCCGAGAAACTTCTCGGACGCGGCGACATGTTGTTCCAGGCCCCGGACACACCAATGCCGGTGCGCTTGCAGGGTGTCTATGTATCCGACGAGGAAATTGATCGAATAGTCCAATACTGGCGAGATCAGGCGGCTAAACACCCATCTTTCAAGAGGCAAAAAACGCTTGACGATAAGCCTTCTCCCGGGGGAAGCTCGGTGAGCAGCACGGTTTCGATCCAATCCACTTCGACAGGAAACGGGGACGACGACGAAGACGGCGATGATATGTTCGACGAAGCCGTCGAACTGGTACGCTCGATGGACAAGGCTTCGATTTCCTTGCTCCAGCGGCATCTCAGAATCGGTTACACACGGGCTGCACGCCTGATCGATCTGATGGAAGAACATGGTGTGATCGGGCCTCACGAGGGTGGTAGCAAGCCCAGAGAAGTGCTAGAATCGTAAGTGCCTTTTGAATTCGAGATGAAGGCTTGAAATACGAAACTCTATCACCGTTATAGCCGATTGGTGCAGTGATAGAGCTTGCCGTTTTTTTCCACTATGCCAGTTTCAGTAGTGCCCTATGGAAGGAGGTCCGCATTCCAATTTTACCAGTTGCTATGCAGGTAGCTCACTAGTATTAGCCTGGTTAAAACAGAATGTTTTAAACGGCATTTCAAGGAGAATAGAGAAAATGCGAAAAACCTTTTGGACAACCTTAGTGATTCTTAGTGTTGTGATTCTCACACTATCCGCCTGTGGTGCTCAAGGTGGGGGCGGCAAAGCGGGCTTCAACAGCGTCTGCCTCGTCACCGATGTTGGCCGTGTCAACGATGGCACCTTCAACCAGTATGCTTACGAAGGTATGATGACAGCAGTCGAAGAATTTGACCTGGAATCAACCTACATTGAGACCCAGGCTCAAACCGACTACGAGACCAACATCAACACCTGCGTTGACGAAGGCTATGATGCGGTCATCACCGTTGGCTTCCTCATCGCCGACGCAACCCTGGCAGCCGCCGAAGCCAATCCCGACACCTATTTCATCGGTGTTGACCAGTTCTTCGCGGAAGCCCCCGATAATCTGGTGGGCATCCAGTACCGTGAAGACCAGGCTGGCTTTATGGTCGGTGCGATGGCAGCACTGATGACCGAGAGCGACGTCGTTGCTGGTGTTTACGGCATCGACATTCCGCCGGTTGTCAAGTTCCGCAATGGTTTCGAGCAGGGCGTTGCCTACATCAATCCTGATGTCGAGACGCTCGGCGTCTATATCGACGACTTCGTCGCCCCCGACCGTGGCGCTTCCGCTGCCGAACAGTTCATCGGCGAAGGCGCTGACGTGATCTTCGGCGCGGGTGGTGTCACCGGCTCCGGCGGCATCAAGCGCGCCGCCGAAGAAGGCGTCTGGGTCATCGGTGTTGACCAGGACGAGTACTACACCACCTTCGGCAGCGGCGATACACCCGGTGCCGAATACCTGATCTCCAGCGCCATGAAGCGTGTTGACCTCGGCGTTTACAACAACATCGAGTTCCTCGTCAAGGGCACAGGCTGGACCAGCGGCCTCTACATCCTTGAGGCCGCCAACGACGGCGTCGGGACGGCCCCGCCGCACGACGCTGCGGTTCCTCAGGACGTGTTGGATCAGGTCGCAGAAATCGGAGCCGGGCTGGCCGATGGCAGCATCGACACCGGCGTCGATCCGAACACAGGTGAACTTCTCAAGTAGTTAACGCTGTCACTGTAATCCTGGGGATGCTGTTTCCTCTCACTTATAGCAGCATCCCCTTTTTACCATCTATGCGTGAAGGGAACCCCCATGGTTGAACCAGTCCCAGTTCTGGAAGTTAGAGACATCACCAAGCGTTTCCCCGGCGTTCTGGCCAATGATCGAATCAATTTTACGCTCCACAAAGGGGAGATTCACGGGCTGTTGGGTGAAAACGGCGCGGGTAAAAGTACCTTGATGAATATTATCTACGGTCTGTACAAACAGGACGAAGGTGATATTTTGATCAACGGCGAAGTGGTTTCGATTGACAATCCAAACGATGCCATCGACCTGGGCATCGGGATGGTTCACCAGCATTTCCAGCTTGTCGACCCGCTGACCGTCACCGAGAATATCATGCTGGGCAATGAGATCACCGTTGGCCCGTTTCTCAACCGCCGCGAGGCCGAACGCCAGATCATGAAGATTTCGAACCAATACGGCCTCGAAGTCGACCCGCGCTGCCGTGTCGAAGACCTGCCGGTTGGCGCACAACAGCGTGTCGAGATCGTCAAAGCCCTGTTTCGCAAGGCCAATATCCTCATTCTCGACGAGCCAACTGCCGTCCTGACCCCTCAGGAAGCCGAGGGTCTATTTGAAGTCATGCGTTCCCTGGTTAGCCAGGGCGTTTCTATTATCTTCATCACCCATAAGCTCAAAGAGGTGCTGAACGTCTGCGACCGGATATCGGTGCTCCGCCTGGGCAAGGTGGCCGGTTCGACCACCCCGGAAGAGTCAACCGAGAGTTCTCTCGCCGAAATGATGGTCGGGCGGGAGGTCATGCTCCAGGTTGACAAGGCCCCGGCCAAGACCGGCGACCCGGTCCTCCAGATTACCGATCTCAACGTACTTGACGACCGTGACCTACTCGCCGTGCGGGACCTTTCTCTTGAAGTACGCGCTGGTGAGATACTGGGTATTGCCGGAGTGCAGGGGAACGGTCAAACCGAACTTGTTGCTGCCGTCACCGGTTTGCGCGCAGTAAAAAGTGGCCAGATCATGATCAACGGCACGGATACGACCAATCGCTCGCCACGTACAATCACCGAATTGGGCGTAGCCCATATCCCCGAAGACCGCAACCGGGAAGGGCTTGTCGGCCCGTTCCCGCTTGTCGACAATCTCGTCATCAATACCTACTACCTTGCGCCGTTCGCTAAAGGCATCGTCATCAACGAGCAAGCCATGCAGGAAAACGCCGAAAAACGGATCGAGGAGTTTGACGTACGTACACCGAGCATTTTCGTAACGGCCTCGGCTCTTTCGGGGGGCAACCAGCAAAAGGTAATTGTCGCACGTGAGTTTTCCCGCCCGATCAAGCTGCTCGTCGCCGCCCAGCCGACACGTGGGCTGGATGTCGGTTCGATTGAATTTATCCACGAACAGATTGTTCATAAACGCGACGATGGCGTGGCCGTTCTGCTGGTCTCCGCCGAGCTGGACGAGATCATGTCGCTCTCGGATCGCATCGCGGTAATGTACAATGGTCGCATTGTCGATATTTTGCCCATTGAGCAGGCTGACCGCCAGACCCTCGGTTTGTTGATGGCTGGCGCTCGCCCTGAGAATGAATCAAGTAGAGGATGCAGCTAATGACGGAATCAGCTCCTAATCCTGAAACCTCACAGGACACACCGTCTACCAGTAGATTCTATAATTTGTGGGTGCGCATGACTCCCACCATCATTCCCGTTCTCGCCATCATCACGGCGATGCTGGTAGGGGGCCTGTTCATGATCATCGCCGGGACTGACTGGGCCGCCTTCCGCGCAGGGTTCGCTTCCGCCGGAATAGCCGGGGCCTGGGCCGAACTGGTGCCCGGGCTGGCGACCGCCGGGAAAGCTTACCTGGCGCTCTTTGAGGGAGCAACTGGCGTCGCTTTTGGCGGTGGTTCTGCCGTTCGCTTTATTCCACGCAACCTGGTCAACACCATCGTTCGTTCTGTTCCTTACCTGTTGGCCGGGTTAGCGGTGGGACTCGGCTTCCGCTGCGGTCTGTTCAACATCGGCGCGGAAGGGCAGTTGTACGCCGGGGCACTCCTGTCCGTGTGGGTCGGCTTTGCGCCCATGTTTTCCGGGCTGCCGGGGTTCATCCATATCCCCCTGGCCCTGATAGCCGGCATCATCGGAGGGGCGATCTGGGGAGCAATCCCCGGTTTGTTGAAAGCCAAAACCGGGGCACACGAAGTGATCAACACAATGATGATGAACTATATCGCCATCCGGCTGGCCGATTATCTGATCAAGAGCCGTGACCCGGTAATCCTGCTCGATATCGAAGCATCGACACCCCGGACGCCCTTTATCAGCGCGTCCGCCGAGCTTCCCATATTTTTTGGGAGCAAGCTCCACCTGGGGCTGCTGATCGCGCTGGCCGCCTCGGTATTTGTGTGGTGGTTCCTGAACAAGACCACGCTCGGCTTCGAAATTCGCACGGTTGGCACCAACCCTGATGCCGCTCGCTATGCGGGAATGAG
>JAFGOY010000061.1 GCA_016926255.1 Anaerolineae bacterium
CGGTCGTTAAGCCCGCCAGCGCCGATGATACTGCCGGGGCAGCCCGGTGGGAACGTAGGCCATCGCCAGAAAACCTTTTTTGATTCTCCCGGAATGGTGATCCACCAACAGATTCCATGATCTCCGAAATCAGGGCTTTGTCGCTACAACTGCGATACGGGTACAGCGGGCTTCATCAACATAGAGATGGTATTTTATGTAGTAGGCAAAGAACCACCGATTAATAAACCGATTGGTTACAATAAAATGCTCCCCCTGCCCCCCGATTAATCGAAAGAGTACCCTCAATAACCTTGACTGCCCATCGAATGGGACAAATCGAATATTGCGCAACAACGGTGCCATCAGCCTGTGCAGTGATTCGGATGAGAAGTGTTGAAAGTGCTTAGCCTGAACCGGTACATTGATATGGGGCACCGTCAAGATTAACGTGCCATGTGCGTTGAGATGATCGACTGTCACTCTCAGAAATTTCTCTACTTCTTCTGGCGGAATATGCTCCAGGACTTCGATAGAAGTAATTACATCAAAGCATTCATCAAACGACTCATCGAGGATATTCACCTGGCGGTAATCTAAAGTCGGGTTCAATACCCGAGCTATGGTAATTGCCCGCTCAGAATAGTCGATTCCCATCAGCCTGGCAGATGGCTGCTGCTTCGCCAGCTCCCGTAGAAATCGGCCATCGCCACAGCCTAAATCACAGAGAGTGTTGTAGGAAAGCGCGGACAGTTGATCCTGAACAACACGTAATCCGCCCAGATAGCGAAATCCCCAGTTCCAATACCGAGTCTGGGTAAAACTTTCTTTATCTAAACTTGGAATGTAATGATACGGAAACCGGTAATCGTCTTCCTGAATCTGCTGCTCTCTGTATAACTTTGTCACGCTCATTCTGTCATCCCCTGACCAATCCAATGCAAGCGAGCATTCTTCGAAGTATTGACCCGGAATATGGCAGATTGAAGATCGGGACAGGGATAGCGGTGCTGTTTGATGAGGCTGATGAGGCCGTTGCGAGGCAATCGGATGGCGTGGCAGTCAGTGGAGCTGCTATCTACGAGCAACCGGCAGAAGTGTGGTGGTCATCAGTTTTATCGACTTTGTACAGGCCATGACATAACTGATTGATACCATTGATGATTGGCATCATTGATGACAATTTAGATTTTAGCGGTTATCTGACTCCTGGGCAATTAGAGTACGGATTGAATCCTATAGCTAAAAAGCCCGCGAGAAGACTTCGCGGGCTTGAAATTAATATCGAGTTATCATTCCGGGCAGCCGCGAGGATCGCCCCTACCCCCGTGACTCTAACGCTGGGCGACCATGTCTTCGACCATCTTGACGACATCGGCGGTGGTGGGCAGAACACGCTTCCACAGCAGATCGAGATCGAGCGTGAAGCCACGCAAAGCGCGAGACCGAAGCCGACCGGCGATATCCGGACGGAACTCATCATAGTGACCATCGGGACCAAGATGATAGAGATCGGCCAGTTCGCGGATCGGATCGATCAGCCAGTATTCACGAACCCCGTAGGCTTCGTAGGCGACAAACTTCTCGCCACGATCAATCGCGGTGCTCTCAGTCGACAGCACCTCGAAAATGATATCCGGCGGGCCTTCGATGTAGGCGTCATAGACGCGGTCGAAGCTGGAGTTGGAGACGAAGACGATATCGGGGCAGTAGACAATCGAGTCAGTGAGACGGACTTCATAAGGCAGATCGCGGACAAGCCCGGCGTCAGTCATCTCAACAAAGGTTTTGAGCAACAGAGTGAGATACAGGCGGACATCTTGATGCTGGCCGGTGGCCGGACTCGGAGCCTTGACAACCGGCGGCTGTTTTTCGGGGGCTTCGACCAACAGGTCTTGAGGATTTTCCTCAGACATCCATTGCTCGAAGCTCATCTGCTCGCCCCGATCGGGCTGTTGTAACTCGCGAAGGAGGGGATTGATTGCCATGCTGCCCTCTCCTTTCACCCTAAATACATACGATTTCCTTACCTTAATTATATCATGATTTGGCGCGAATCAAGGTGCGGTGACACAACTTATTAAGAAAATTTAACGCTAGAAGGCAAAGTTTTACATAGTTTTAATGATTCTGAGTACAAAAACACCCCTTTCGCAAGAACAAACGTGCGAAAAGGGATACTATTTTGTGAAAACTGTAATATTTTAGAAAGGCAGATACAGGCCTTTTTTACCTCTTTTTCGATGTCATCCGACGATATTGACCAGCTTTCCAGGGACGACGATCACCTTGCGGGGCGCTTTACCTCCCAGGTGTTTCTGGACATTTTCGGAGGCGAGAGATCTGGTTTTTGCCTCGTCCTCGCCGATATTCGCCGGAACGACGATACGGTCTCGGACTTTGCCGTTGACCTGGACGATCAGGGTGATCGACTCTTCCTCGGCCAGTTCTTCGATGGCGGCAGGCCACGCCTGCTGGTGGATACTGTATTCCTCACCGATGAAGGCCCACAGTTCTTCGGCAATGTGAGGGGTGAAAGGAGCCAGCATCAGCAGCAGGGAACGAATCGCTTCGTCCCAGGCTTCGGTATGGGCAACCGGTGTAGATCGGTAATCCTGCATGGTGTTCTTCAATTCCATCAGGGCAGCGATGGCGGTATTGAAAGAAAACTCGTCGATATCGCGGGTGACGCGCAGGATGGTCTGGTGAGTCTTTCGGCGCAGCGCCCTGACATCATTGTCGGCGGCCTTGGAGCCACCATCACCGGGCTGCGGCGCGGTGACCAGATTCCAGACGTCGTTCAGGAAGCGGATCGGGCCTTGAATGCCCTGGGAATCCCAGGGGCCGCCCTGATCCCACTTGAAGGCGAACATCAGGTAGGCCCGGACGGTATCGGCACCGTACTTTGAAACCAGATCGTCGGGATCGATGACATTGCCGCGTGACTTGCTCATCTTCTCCCGGTCTTCGCCGAGGATGATTCCCTGATTGTACAGGCGGGTCATCGGCTCGTCGAAGATCGACGCGGGCTGGTGCTCCGGGTCGGCGGGTTCGATCTGATCGAAGACGCCGCAGTCACGCATTGCTTTGGTGAAGAAGCGCGTATACAGCAGGTGCATCGTCGCATGTTCGATCCCCCCCGTGTATTGATCGACCGGCAGCCAGTATGCCCCTTCCTCCGGGTCGAAGGGATAGAAATCGCAGTTGGGACTCAGGTAACGATACTGGTACCACGACGAGCACATGAAGGTGTCCATTGTATCGGTTTCACGCTCGGCAGGCCCGCCGCACTGTGGGCAGGTGACGTGGCGCCAGGTCGGGTGCAGCTTCAGCGGCGATTCGCCGGTGGGCATAAACTCGACATCATCGGGCAGCAGCACCGGTAACTCTTCCTCTGGTACGGCGACGATCCCGCATTCGGGGCAGTGGATCATCGGGATCGGTGCGCCCCAGTACCGCTGGCGGCTGATCAGCCAGTCACGCAGGCGGTAGTTGATCGCTCCGTGGCCGATCCCCTGCTCTTCGAGCCATTCGGTGACCGTTGACTTGGCAGCATCGCCGGGCGTGCCGGTGAACTTGGCGGAATTGATCATCGCGCCGTATTCGTGATGGAACAGAGCCTCCTGGTAGAAAGGCTGTCCCGCCAGCATCTCCATCAGTGTGCGGTTTTCAGCCACGCCGGGTTCCAGCGATTTGCAGCGGGCGAGGATCGCCTGATCGGCTTCGACCCCATTAAAAGGAACGACACCATCTTCGAAAATGAACAGCCAGCGGCCACCGACGATCTCGACCCAGAAGCCAGACTGTAAGTGCTTTTCGACCAGCGCGACATATTCATCGATCTGAGCTGTGTCGAGCGTCACCCGGATGTTCCCATCCTTATCTTTATCGGCTGCGATACCGGCATCGGACAGGGCCTTATCGAAACCATCCTTCACCGAACCATTCACGACAAACGATTTCGCCAACCCGTCGATGCGGTCAATCACGGGGATGATCGGCAGACCGAACTTCAAGGCGAACTCGAAGTCACGTTCGTCGTGAGATGGAACGGCCATGATCGCGCCGGAGCCGTAGGTCATCAGGACGTAGTCGGAAATCCAGATCGGGATGCGGTCGCCGTTGACCGGGTTGATCGCGTAGGCTCCGGTGAAGACGCCGGTCTTTTCACGGTCGGTGGCCTCGCGCTCGATGTCGCTGGCGCGGGCGGCCATATCGACATAGGCATCGACCTCGGCACGCTGCTCGGCGGTAGTCAGGGCATCGACCAGTGGATGCTCAGGGGCCATGACCATGAAGGTTGCGCCCCAGAGCGTATCGGGGCGGGTGGTGAAGACGGGCATTTCGTCGCCGCGCTCGGTCTTGAAGACGACATGAGCGCCCTCGCTGCGCCCGATCCAGTTGGTTTGCATCGCCATGACTCGCTCAGGCCAGTCGATGGCGCTGAAGTCAAGCAGTTCTTCGGCGTAATCGGTGATCTTGAAGAACCACTGGTTCAGGTTCTTCTTGATAACGGGTGTGTTGCAGCGCTCGCAGTGGCGATCTTCGCCCCAGACCTGCTCGCGGGCCAGAGTGGTATTGCAGTTCGGGCAGAAATCGACGGGGGATTCTTTCTTGTAGGCCAGCCTGTTCTTGAAGAACTGGACAAAGAACCACTGCGTCCACTTGTAGTACTTGGGATCGGAACTGATCGCCTCGCGCTCCCAGTCAATCATGGCGCCCATGCTGCGAAGCTGGCGGCGCATGTTGTCGATGTTGGAGTAAGTCCACTCCTTCGGATGAATTTTGCGCTTGATGGCAGCGTTCTCGGCGGGCAGGCCAAAGGCGTCAAAGCCCATCGGGAAGACGACGTTGTAGCCTTTCATGCGCAAAAAGCGGGCACGGGCGTCAGAGGGCGACATCGCGTACCAGTGGCCGATATGCAGATTGCCCGACGGATAAGGCAGCATGGTCATGAAGTAGAACTTTTCGCGGCTGGTATCGATCACCGAGCGATACAGCCCATCTTCTTCCCATTTCTGCTGCCAGTGTTTTTCAATTTGCTGAGGATTGTATTCCTTGCTCATAACTCTTCTCGTTCTACTCCGGAAACATGGTTGTTGATCGGTCTTGGCAATATTCGGTTACGAATGGAGGTGCGCGAGAAGGCAGTTTTTCACCTGATACTGTGTTCTGTATTCCATCGCGTTCCTTCTTTCAAGGCTGGTCAATCCTGATAATCTTCACGCGGGGGAGAGAAGATATCGATGACGATGCTGTCGACCGGAAAGGTAGCCTGGTGTATCACCCCGCCAGGAACCTGCCAGCTGTCGCCGGGTTTGCAGTGCTTTTTGACGCCGTTCACAGTGAGAATGATCTCGCCGCTGGAGCAGTACCCTACCTGCTGGTGAGGATGGCTGTGCTCCGGCAGAACAACCCCGGCGTTGCCGTGAAACTCGACGATCATCATGTCTGCCGTCTGGCCGAGCGTCCGGCGCGTCAGGCCAGGCAGCACTTCAACCGGCTCTGCATCAGCATTAAATACAAAGTATTTCTCAGTCATAGCTCCTCACCATTGAAAATAAAAGAGCCTTTACACCGTCCAGGGACGAAAAGGCTCCGCGATACCACCCTGATTGGCGATCAGTCCGAACCAACCAGACTGCCGCCCACTCAACAGACGCTTAACGCGCGCCGCACGCCGACTACTACTGATCTTCGCAGCCGGGACTCCTGGACGAGGTGGGCCACCTGTGTTCGTTGGGACACGATCTTGCCTGCTGCCAGGCTCACACCATCCCTGGCTCGCTGCAACGATGGCTTATCACTTCCGTTCGCCGCCTTTAGTTTATTCATTTGGGTAGCCGTATTTGCATCCGGCTAGTTCCAAAATTGTATCGGTGTTCCTGGGGTGAGTCAACAGGAATGTTGAGATGTGCTATATTCTTAGCGCAATTCATCAAATCCCGGCGGGTACAGGCGCGGGCACAATATGCTGTGCCCATACGATATGGAATCGGGATTTATGTTTCATCAGGCAACGTGTTGAAAATTTGGGTTAACGGAGCACCGAGAGGAATCTAACTGTATGGAAGAACGTCTGAAGAAGCCCGGTGACCATGTCGTCTTGCTGGTTGGGGGAGTGGGTGGGGCAAAGCTGGCGCTGGGGTTGGCCCGCGTTTTACCGCCGGGGTCGCTGACGATCATTGTCAACACGGGCGATGACTTCAATCACCTAGGGCTGCACATCTCGCCAGATGTCGACACGGTGATGTATACGCTCTCGAACCTGGTCAACCCGAAAACCGGGTGGGGCCTCAACGACGATTCGCTGCACGCGATGCGAATGGTCAGGCGATACGGCGGCCCGGACTGGTTCAGCCTGGGAGACAAAGACCTGGGGACTCACCTGATGCGCACCCAATTGTTGAGCGAAGGGCTGACACTGACCGAAGTGACCGGGAAGCTGTGCTCGGCGCTTGGCGTTGAACATCCCCTGCTGCCGATGTCGGATGACCCGGTGCGGACGGTGCTCGACACCGATCAAGGGACATTGAACTTTCAAGAATACTTCGTCCGAGAGCGGTGGCAACCGGTGGCCAGGGATATCCGGTTCGAGGGGAGCGAAAAGGCAACGCCAAGCGAGGCGGTGCTCGCTGCATTGGAGCAGGCATCGATGATCGTGATCGGGCCGTCCAACCCCTTCCTGAGCATCGATCCAATTCTGTCCGTGCCGGGCATCCGGGAGCGGATCGAATCGGCCAGCGTGCCGCGCGTCGCCATCTCGCCGATCATCGCCGGGAAAGCGGTCAAGGGGCCGACGGCCAAGATGATGGCCGAAATGGGGATTGATGTGTCGCCGGTGGGGGTCATTGATCACTACCGTAATTTACTGGATGGGATTATACTGGACGAAGCAGACGGTACTCTTCGTGATAAGATAGAATCAATTGGAATGCATACCTCCGCGCAGCAAATACTCATGGAAACACAGAACGATAAAATTCGGCTTGCTGTAACTCTGCTGCACTGGGTAGAGGAAAATTTGTCTTGAAAAACATCTGGGCGATTGTGCCCGTCAAACCGTTAAACCGCTCCAAAAGCCGTCTTTCGACGGTGTTGAATATCAAACAGCGTGAAGTGCTCAGCCGGGAAATGCTCGAACGAACGCTGGGTATCTTAAAACAAGTAGAGAAGATCAGCGACATATTGATCGTCAGCCGCGACACGGCGGCGCTGAAACAAATCCGCCAGTTTGGGGTGCAGACGCTTCAGGAGAGCGGGGCGCCAGAGCTCAACGACAGCCTGACCCGTGCCACGCAGGTTGTCGGAAGCTGGAATGCGAGCGCGGTACTAATTGTTGCCAGCGATATCCCCCTGCTGGAAACACGCGACATCGAAGGGGTAATTGGTCTTGCCGAATACTCCCCGGCGGTGGTGATCGCCACTGATCGCCACCGGGATGGCACCAATGTGATGCTGGTCAGCCCGCCGGGACTGATCCCGTATCGCTACGGGCCGGGGAGTCTGTACTGCCACGTCGAAGAAGCCCGGGCGGCTGGCATCGAACCGGTGTACTTCAATTCGCCGACAATCGAACTGGATGTGGATACGCCGGAAGATTTAAAACTTTATCGCCGGATGTTGGCCGAACGGGAGATCAACGAACCGGCCTGGTTTGGCAATACCTGAACGAGAATGATTTGAACAAAAGGAGCGATCAATGTCGGAACGCGTTGCACTCTATCTCCAGGATGCACACCCGATCCCGGATGGGATCGAGTATGTAAAGTATGCCGAAAAACGAGGATTCGAAGCCGTGTGGCAGGCCGAATCGCGGCTGGTACGTGACGCAATCGTGCCGATGGCTGCCTTCGCTGCAACGACCGAGCGGATCAAGGTTGGGTCGGGGGTGATCAACAACTGGACGCGAAACGCGGCGCTGATCGCGGCGACTTTTTTGACCCTCGACGACCTGGCTCCCGACCGGGCGATCTGTGGGATCGGTGCGTGGTGGGACCCGCTGGCGAAGAACGTGGGGATCGACCGGAAAAGCCCGCTGACCGCAATGCGCGAAGTTGTAGAGGTAGTGCGGAGATTGCTCAGCGCCGAGACGGTGACCTTTCATGGTGAGTATGTGCACGTGGAGGGGATAAAGCTGGACGTGGTTCACGGGCGAAAAGGACCGCGCAACGTGCCGATCTATATCGGGGCGACGGGGCCAAAAATGATGGAACTGACCGGCGAAATCGCTGATGGGGCGGTACTGAATTACCTGGTCAAGCCGGAGTACAACATCCAGGCCATGGAACGGCTTGAAGCCGGGGCGAAGAAGTCGGGGCGGTCGGTAGACGACATCGACCGGCCACAACTGGTGGTCTGCTCGATGGACGACGACCGGCGGCGTGGGTTGGACGGCGCGCGCAAGTTGATTACCCAGTACCTAGCGCAGCAGCCGCACTTTGCCAAAGCGCTGGGAGCCGATGAGGGGATGGTCGGCGAGATCAAGAAGCGGCTGGGCTGGCCTGCGACCGAAGAAGAGATCGAGGACGCGATGCAGTTCGTGCCCGACGAGATGGTACAGATGGTCGCGGCGGCGGGCACACCCGAAGAATGCCGGGCCAAAGTTCAGGAATATATCGACACCGGCTGCACCTGCCCGATCCTCTACCCGCTGGGGCCGGACGTGAAGGCAATGATCGATGCCTTTGCGGTAGACTGAATATAGACCTGAAAACACGAGCATCCTGTACATGGACAAGAACAAATCGGAAATCACCACGTCGCTACAGCCGAACAGCAGGCACTGCTTCGTGTGTGGATTGGAAAGCCCGGTCGGATTGAAGATGCGTTTTACCGATGACGGTGTCGATCAGGTGAGATCGATCTATACCGTCGATGATAAATTCCAGGGCTACCCAGGGATCGTTCACGGCGGTGTCGTGGCAGCAATGCTGGATGAGGCCGCCGGGCGGGTGGTGCTGATCAACGACCCCGACCGGTTCTTCATGACGGCCAAAATGGAAATACGGTATCGCCAACCGGTACCGACCGAAACGGAACTGGTGATTGTCGGGTGGATGGTCAGGGATCGTCGGAGACTGGTCGAAGCGCACGGGGAAATCCAACTGCCGGATGGCAGCATCGCCGCCGAAGCGACCGTGATGCTTGTCGACATCCCGCCGGAGTACGTCGGGGAAGTCGATCACGAGGAACTTGGGTGGAAAGTCTACGACTGATGCTTCCCTGCGCCCGGCTGTAATCGGCCACTCTCCCCCACCCCCTTCGACCGACCTGTGGTCGGCCACTTCCCCCTTTCAGGGGGCAGATATGAAGGCGAGCGGATTGAGCACCAGTGAATGTATGTAAACAGAACAAATTGAAAAGTTGTGAGGCAGCCCATGTGGGAGACTTACTATACACCTGCAACACTTGACGAAGCGATCACCGTTCTGGGTAAACATAAGGGCTCTGCGCGGATCATCGCCGGGGGAACCGACCTGATCCTCGAACTGGAACGGGGTGTGCGAAGCGGCGTCAAAACGCTGATCGACATTACACGCATCCCGGGGTTGGACACGATCACCCTGGGCGATGATGGGCTGATCCACCTGGGGCCGCTGGTTACTCATAACCATGTGGCGGGGTCGAAATTGATCGTCGAGCAGGCGCTGCCGCTGGCGCAGGCATCATGGTGGGAAGCGTCACCGCAAATCCGCAACCGGGGGACGGTGGCTGGCAACCTGATCACGGCCTCGCCCGCCAACGATGCGATCACACCGCTAATGGCGCTCGGCGCACAGGTGACGCTGCGCTCGGTGGATGGCGAACGGATTGTGCCGCTGGCCGATTTCTACACCGGGGTGCGGAAAACGGTCATGGAACCAGACGAGATGCTCACGGCGATAAGCTTCGCGCCGCTCGACACGCCAGCACGGGGGATGTTCATCAAGCTGGGACTGAGAAAAGCGCAGGCGATCTCGGTGGTCAACGTGGCGGTGATCGTCGCCCTTGACGGGGAGATGGTAGTTGACGCAAAGATCACGATGGGGAGTGTCGCCCCGACAATCATCCGTGCGCCGGAGGCGGAGGAGTTCCTCGCCGGAAAGTCACTGACACAGGAAGCAATCGACGAAGCGGCGAAGCTGGCAGCCGCCGCTTCGAAGCCGATTGACGACATACGCGGATCGGCGGCCTACCGATGCGAAATGGTTCGAGTGCTGACCCGGCGGGCGCTGATGGCGATCCGGGATGGCGAAGAAACCGGCGGTCTGCCCTCCGATCCGGTGATGTTGTGGGGTAAATCCAAGGGGTTGGTCAAGAAGGAATTGGGCCAGAGCTTCGTGCATGGCGAAGATGAACCTATCGAAACAGTGATCAACGGGCAACCGGTAACAATCCGGGGTGCGAATCACAAGACGCTGCTGCGAATGCTGCGCGAAGACGTGGGGCTGGTCGGGACGAAAGAGGGCTGCGCCGAAGGAGAGTGCGGCGCGTGTACGGTTTACCTGGACGGTGCGGCGGTGATGTCGTGCCTGGTGGGCGCGCCCCGCGCACACGGGGCAGAGATCGTGACGATTGAAGGGTTAGCCCAGGACGACGGACATCTGCATCCCTTGCAGGAAGCCTTTGTCGAGGAGGGGGCGGTTCAATGTGGCTACTGCACGCCCGGCTTTATCATGTCGGGGGCGAAGCTGCTTGAAGAACGCCCCAACCCAAGCCACTGGGAAATTCAGCAGAGCATTACCGGTAATCTGTGCCGCTGCACTGGCTACTACAAAATAGTCAGCGCCTTTGAGCATGCAGCCGAAACGATGGACAAGGAAGAAGGTAAAAAATGAGCTATCAAAGATACGAGCCTAAGAAAAAAAACAACCCGCTACTGCCCCTGATCGGGTTTGTGATTATGGCGCTGGGCGGGGGTTTCTCGTACCTGGCTGCGCCAGGGGTGATCAACTTTCTGGAAACGACTACGTTTGTATTTGGCTTTTTCGGGCCGATCCTGCCGATTGCGTTTCCCAGCGACTGGCCTCCCCTATTGACCCGGGGGGTGATAGCGGGGATGATGTTCCTCGTCATCTTTACGGTGATGATGATCGTGATGTTTGCGATCATGAAGCCGCCCAAGGAGGAAAGTCACGTCGATATTAGCGACGTGCGCAAGGAAGTGCAGGCGCGGAAGAAACGGTAGCCCTCCCCTTTTCGAGATAGCTATTGAGGCGTAGGTACACGATGGAACGGACGGTTCCGCGAACTGACAGCGACGAGATCGATCTCTATATTCGCACGTACTATTCGCTGCTGCGAAGCAGCGGCGAAGTTGCGATTGAGACGCTGGTCGAATCACACGAGGGAATGGACTCGCTGCTCCACCCGCACGCCCGCGAAGCAACGCTGGACGTGGCGGCGCTGATCTACACATCGCTGCGGCTCCCTTCGTGTATCACATCGGTGCAGTTGGTGCTGCTCGGCCAGCGGCCCAACGTCTTTGAGCGGTGGGGCTACCCGGTCGCTGAGTGGCAGGAGGTTTCATCTCAGGCAAGGCGGCGGCGGGCGTACTATGATGGCAAGGAAACACTGGCGCTGATCATCGCCAGTCGGTCAGACATCGATGACATCATCCCCGTGCTGACTGCGTTCCAGATCGAGTGGAATAAACTTCACCGCTGGCTGAACATGTCGCAGAACCGACAGTTCTTGGTTCAACTCACCGAGGACGACGTGCTGACCGAGGACGAACTGGCCGCACTTGGGGCAGCGGTGGGCGTCGGGTTGGACGATATCGAGCGGCTGTATGCCGCCTGGGGATCGTCGATGGTGCCGATGCTCAGATCGGCAGCCGCCAGCCGCAAACGGTTCAGCGTGCGGCTGCTGGCCGGGTCACTGGCCGATTATCGAAAAGCGATGCAGCACTGGTGGCTGAACGTCAAAAGCCACACGCCGACCGTGCCGTATGAGCAAAAGCGGGTGTACTTCGTCAGCAGCAACACGCACAGCCTGGTGAATTTGTGGTCGGGGTTCGCATTGAAGCAGCGCGAGCAACTGATCGACTATATCGAATCGGCGGGACACAGCGGGCTGCTGGCCGAGTACCGGGAAATCGAAGCGGATGCCGTCCCCAGCAGCAGGGAAAACTTCTTTTACTATGCGATGAAGAAGTATCTTCGGGATAACCCGGAGGACAAAGCCCTCCGCAGCGAAGAGGAAGAACGGGTTGGCATCGAGCAGGCACCAAGCGAACTGGGTTTTGACCTGGACGCACAGATCATCCACCTGGACAAAGTGTCGCCGGAGCAGATCGACCCCCGGCTGTGCCTGCCGGAGATCGAACGGCTGCGGGACAGCGAGGCGCTGATCTTCAACATCGACTACCCGCTGGGGATCACAGCCTACGAGGTGCTGACACGCATCTCCGAGAACGTGGGGCAGATCGCCGGGGTGTACGTGATGGGCAAATCGGCGACACTCAACGGGCGGGTCGGCGACATCCTGATTCCCAGCGTGGTGCATGACGAACATTCGCTCAATACGTACCTGTTCAATAACTGCCTCACCGCGCAGGACGTGGCCCCCTACCTGATCTATGGGACGGTGCTGGATAATCAGAAAGCGGTGAGCGTGCGGGGAACCTTCCTGCAAAATGCGCAGTATATGGGGGTGTTCTACCGGGAAGGCTACACGGACATCGAGATGGAGGCAGGCCCCTACCTCTCGGCGGCTTACGAACTTGTCCGCCCGACCCGGCACCCACAGGACGAGATCGTCTCATTGCATGGCGCGACATTTGATATCGGTATCGCCCATTATGCATCGGACAAACCGTTGAGCAAAGGGAAGAACCTCGGCGGGGGGAGCCTCTCATACCGGGGAGTCGATCCGACCTACGCGGCTTCGGTGGCGATACTGCGGCGGATCATCAAGAAGGAAATCGAGTGGGTGCGTTCGAATACGGATTAACCGCAGAGGACGCAAAGAACGCGAAGAAAAAAACAATCATAATAGTAAATGCCTTCAGAGTGTGGAGGAGTAATCGATGACGGATCGCCTGGTTGGTCAGAGTGTAAAACGTGTCGACGCCGTTGGAAAGGTGACCGGTGAGACGGCCTATCCCGGCGATCTGAGCATGGACGGCATGCTTCACATGAAAGTCCTATTCTCCGAGCGTGCCCATGCGCGGGTGGTGTCGATAGATACGGCCAGGGCCGAGGCGCTGCCCGGCGTCGCGGCGGTATTCACGGCGAAGGATGTGCCGGTCAACGAATACGGATTGATCATGCCCGACCAGCCGGTGCTGTGCGGCCCAGGAAGTGACAAACCAGGCACGGATATCGTAAGAACGACGATGGACCAGATCGCGGTGGTCGCTGCCGAAAGCGAGGGAATCGCTGCCGAAGCTTTGAAGCTGATCGAAGTGGAGTACGACGATCTGCCCACCGTGTTCGATCCATTCGAGGCGATGGCCGAGGGCGCGCCGCAGCTTCACGCCGAAAAACCGGGGAACGTCATTGTCCACAACCGGATCAGGCGCGGCGACATGGTGGCAGGCTGGCAGGCGGCGGAGGTGGTGGTCGAAGGGGAATATCACACAAGCTGGCAGGAACACGCCTATCTACAGCCGGAGGCCGGGCTGGGTTATATCGACGAGGAAGGACGGCTGACGGTGACCTGCGCGGGGCAGTGGGTTCACGAAGAACTCGAACAGATTGCCCATGCGCTTGATCTGCCGGAAGAAGAAGTGCGGGTGATCCACCCGGCGATTGGCGGGGCGTTCGGCGGGCGGGAAGACCTCTCGATCCAGATCGTGCTGGCGCTGGCCGCTTACCGTCTCAAAAAGCCGGTCAAGCTGATCTGGAGCCGCGCGGAATCGATCAGGGGGCATCACAAACGGCACCCGTATACGGTCAAACATAAATTAGGGGCGACACGAGACGGAAAACTGGTCGCCATCGAGGTCGATATCGTCAGCGATGCGGGCGCGTATGCCTACACGTCGACGAAGGTGCTGGGGAACGCGACAATGATGAGCACCGGGCCTTACGCTATCCCCAACGTACAGGTCGATACGCGGACGGTGTATACCAACAACATACCGACCGGGGCGTTTCGTGGGTTCGGCGGGCCGCAGGCGGCGCTGGCAATCGAGAGCCAGATGAACAAATTAGCCGAGATGCTGAAGATGGACCCAGTCGAACTGCGGCTAAAAAACGTGCTGCACGACGGGGTGATCACGCACGTGGGGACACCGCTGCCGGGTAAGGTTTCGATGGACGAGGTGATCGAGACGTGCGCGGAACGGGGCGGTTGGGAACGTTCAAACGAGGGCTGGCAGCGCAGCCCTATCGGGCAGCCTGACAATCCTGCCAGACGGCGCGGAATCGGGTTTGCGGCGGGATTCAAGAACATCGGGTTCAGCTTTGGCGCACCGGAGAAATGTACGGCGGTGGTCGAACTGCACGGTGACTCCGAGATCGAGAAGGTGGTGCTGCAGCACGCGGGTTCGGATGTGGGACAGGGCAATCACACGGTGATGGCTCAGATGGTGGCCGAAGCGGTCGGTGTTCCACTGGATAAGATTGAGTTACAAATGGCCGATTCGGTGGGCGTGGGGAGTTCAGGAAGCGCGAGCGCGTCACGGCTGACGTTCATGTCCGGGAATTCGATTCGAGGGGCGGCGGAAGCGGCGCTGAAAGCGTGGCAGGAAGAAAATCGACCAGCAGTTGGCGATTACACTTATATTCCGCCAAAAACGACTCCCTTCGACCCGGAAACCGGGCAGTGCGATCCAAACTTTGCTTATGGCTATGTCGCCGAGATCATCGAACTGGAAGTCGATCTCGAAACCGGGCAGATCGAACTGATCAAAGTGATTTGCGCCGATGACGTAGGGAAGGCGATCAACCCCCAGCAGGTGGTCGGGCAGATCGAGGGTGCGGTCGTGCAGGCGCAGGGCTACGCAATTATGGAAAACTTCCAGATGAAAGAAGGCCGTGTATTGACCGATCAACTCAGCACGTACCTGATCCCAGGGATTCTGGACGTGCCGAAGGAGGTCGACTCAGTCATTATCGAGGTTCCGAACGAAATCGGCCCCTGGGGGGCGCGGGGAATGGCCGAAATGCCCTACATTCCTTTTGCCCCGGCGGTGATCGCCGCGATGCATGATGCCACCGGGCTGTGGTTCGACTCCATCCCGCTGACGCCTGACCGGGTAGTAACAAGACTGAGGGAGGCGGGCCTGGGCGCGTGACCGGTTCGGTGGCCGATGGATCGGTAAACGCGATTGTGCTCGCGGCGGGGCTGTCGGTGCGGATGGGACGGCCCAAGCTGCTGCTGCCCTGGGGAGATGATTCGACGATTATCCGCGAGGTGTGCCGGACGGCGGCAGCCTGTACGGTCAGCGAGGTGATCGTCGTGACCGGGGCGGATCGGGAGGCGATAGAGTCTCAGCTAACCAATCTGCCGGTGCGGACGGTATTTAACCCCCATTTTGCAACAAACGAGATGATCTCGTCACTTCAGGCCGGGCTGTTGGCGGCGGGGGGGAATATCGACGCCTGCCTGGTGATTCTGGGCGATCTGCCGGGGTTGTCGCGGGAGATTATCGAGAAAGTGCTGGCGGCGTACCGGGCTGATCTGGGCCGGATCGTCGTGCCTGTGTATAAGGACCTATCAGGGCACCCGGTGCTGTTCGACCGGGCTTTCTGGCCAGAACTGGCCCGGCTGGAAATCGGCAGCGCACCCCGCATGGTTATCGAGGCAAACAGGGACGACGTGTATCGATTGGCGATAGGAAACAGCGCGATCCTGCGGGACATCGACACGCCGGATGATTACGCTCTTGTGCAGCAATGCAACAACTGCGATTGATTATCGTATATAATCAATAGAGGGTAACAAGTGAGAGGATAACTCACCTATGGCGAAATCGAAGAAGAAATCACATGGTTTTCAAAATGCGCTGCTGTTCGTAATGACTGCAACTCTGGGAGCGGTTGGCGTATTTCTTTACCTGATCGAGCGTCAGAAGGAAAAGGCCGGAGAGAAATCGGGTGAGAAATCGATGAGTCTTGCTCGGAAGCCGGTGCAGGCGATTACGATCAAGCCGAAGAAAAAGGTCGAGATGGCGGCTCCCGCGCTGACCCTTTCGTTGAGCGCCGAACCGAAAAAGTTCGTTCGCCGACAGGAAGGAATGATCAGGGCAAAGACGCAGCCCGGCGCAGCCTGCGTGATCATGGCGAAGTATTCGACCAAACGGGCACCCACGACGCTGAGCTCTGACCCGGTCAAAGCCGACGAGAACGGCATCGTCGAATGGCGCTGGGAGATCGGCACCGGCGGCAGCTTTGTCGAGGTGACGGTTGAAGCCAGCCGCGAGGGAGACATACCGGTCAGCGCCAGCCTGAAGACCGATATCGTCGATTGACGAACTCTCCAGGGATTTACCTGGCGAACTTTGGATAGGGATGGTTTGAATCTAAAAGCCCCGGTGCTGGGGCTTTTTTAGTGATCGAATCTGTGACGTCAATGGACCGATTGCCAGCCTTACCCGTGTTCTCCAACAAATACCCGGTTCTTATGCTGTGAAAACAGTTCAGCTACTTCATATATCCTTGAGCACATTTGCTGTGGCAGGGGCATCGATTTGCGGCTCAGCGGTTTCACGATACGATCCCGGTTGTTTGTAAGGTCTTCGGTGCTCAATCCCGTCAAAGTCGAAACACCGAATATCCACTCGTTCTCACCGGTATTACACATATCCGCATAATCGACAATAATGCCGCCGTAGAGATGAAGCTGTAACCACGCGGTCATATAAACATTGACATAGCTGTCAACTAACTTATCGAAGTCCCAGGCAAATTTGCTATACCGGCTCAAAGCAAAGCTCTCGAAGTCCCTAAAAGATACGATGACCTTCGGGGATATGCCTACCTGTGAGAAATAGGGCACAAGCCAGATCAGGGTGGTTGATTTTGCATAGTCCATCGATCTTAACTTTCTAAGACTGCTTCTGAACTGTCTTTCCAGAAAAGCCATTCCAAACAATCTCTGGGGCAGAATCGAATCCCTGAGTTTTGTTTTCCGGCTCAGATATTTGTAGCTTGCATGGCACCAGGGATGTTCCATGCTCCCTTTTACAGGGTTCCAATCTATCTGGACATCCATACCAAAGTTTCCACCACTATTAGCAATGATAGCAGCCAATACACTCGATCCGGAACGTCCAGGGCCAACTATGCAAAAGAGAGGTTTGTCCATGAACTACTTTCCCCTGTCACCAGGATAATCTACTGGGAGTACACAGTGTATGTGGAAATGTGGGATAACTCGATAAGGCGTAGAAGAGAAGGAGAGCTGTATGTTCTCAGCCGCACGAGTATACTCAATCACTTTATACGCTTCAAATTAAAAACAGTTCCAAATAACGAAGTCCGCTCTATGCGAAATAGAGCGGACTCGACAGGTTAAATTGGATGACCCGACCCTCGCCGGGCATTTTTTATGGAGCTGCGTCCGGCTTGAGGATCACAATCGGTACCTCGCAGGGGGTGGGATAGGACCCGTCTTCGGCGAGGACGACCAGCCGGAAGGTGTAATTACCCGGCAGGAGCGAGGTGGCATCCCAGACGCCTAACAAGGCATTGGTTGCAACCGGGGTGACGTATGTGCCGACGACGACCCAGGCACCATTGGTGGAGGGACCGTTGATCTCGAATTTGTACTGGGAGAAGTTGAGAATGTTGGCTTCGCCTTCAACACGCACATTCGCTCCTGAAACAGCCTGACCCGGCTCCGGTAAGGTGATCGTCGAGCCGATGATCGCACAGGCATCGACGACTTCGTCTACCGGTTCGGACGGGAGTTCTGCTTCCTCCGCCGGAGGCAGGCCGACGGTAGGGGTGATGGTCGGGAACAGGAGGAGACTGGGGGTGCCGGTTGGCATCTGGGTGACGAAGACCATCGGGGTGGGAGTTGGCTCTTCCGGCGTCTCGCCCAGGTTCGGTACGACAATATCGTCGATGATGTAGATCGCACCGGCCATCACCAAAAAGGTGATAATCGCACCCAGTGAATTCCGGCGCTGCTGGCGGGCGGCTTCTCTTTCCAGTCCAAATACAGCCTTACGCCGTGCATTGTATGCCTGAAACAAGCTCCGGATAGAGAAGAATATGCCAAACGCCAGCAGGATGTAGAGGACAGGGGCAATGCGTGATGTGAATTGAAGCAGAGTTCTCATTGGGTTAATCGATTGGTGACAATTTTAAACGGATCAAGATGGGCTATCCAGGCGGCGCAGTAAGCCCCGGAGGATCGCCGTCAGGCGCGGAACAATTACCTTGCCTGCCTCAAGGACTTCCTCATGGGTGGTTTCACGGTCGCTGTCCGGGTCGTCAATGGCGACGTTCGAAATGCCGGAAAAGCCCAGGACGCGCATCCCACCATGACGGGCGACAATCGCTTCGGGCACAGTCGACATCCCGACCGCGTTCGCGCCAATCGCACGGAGGAAGCGGACATCGGCGGGGGTTTCAAAGGATGGGCCAGCCAACCCTGCGTAAACACCCTTCTGAAGCGAAATTCCCTCAGCGCGGGCGACTTCGACGGCGAGCGCCCGCAGATCTCGGTCGTAGACGCGGCTCATGTCGGGGAAACGCGGGCCGAGCGAGTCGTCGTTTGGACCGATCAGGGGATTGGTGCCACCCATACCGATCAGGTTCATGTGATCGGTGATCAACATCAGGTCGCCGGCACTGAACGACGGATCGATCCCTCCGGCGGCGTTGGTCAGGATCACAATCTCGACACCCATCAACTGCATCACTCGGATGGGGAGGGTTATCTGTGAAATGGGATAGCCTTCATAATAGTGGCAGCGCCCCCGCATCACGATGACGAGCTGGCCTTCGAGCTGGCCGATGTGGAGCTGCCCCTGGTGGCCGACGACGGTCGAAATCGGCCAGTGGGAAATTTGCCTGTAGGGGATGATGTCGGCGTTTTCGACGGAATCAGCTAGATCGCCAAGCCCGGAACCCAGGACAAGCCCGATGCGCGGCTCCTGTTTTGTTTGTTTTTTAACGGCAGCAGCGGCAGCTTCGAATTCAGCGCGGGTGAATATCGTCATGAGTTTTGCCTCCTGCGAAAGCTATGCTGAGAACCTCGAACCAGGAACCACAAAATGAGCATAAAGGGCCACAACCTGTTTATCTGGGAGGAGAATATACCTGCGTTGCCGGTTCATTATACCCTGCGACGAAAAAGAGCAACAAACACCGTTCTGGAACCCCGACAATTAGGAATAAAGAACGGTTGACTCGTTTGAAATGCATATGGTATGATCCAGCCGTTGCCCGGCGGAGTGGGGCGAATGTACCTTCGATACGATCATCTGAACACTGTCGCAGCATAAGCATAAGCAGGTCTATAAGGTCAAAACGCTGCTGTGCAGCGGCTGTTTTTTTAGGAAGACACGTGGAAGGTACAACAACAAGCATAAAGGAGTAATGACACATGGCACAATCGCGCACCGAGAAAATGGTAGGGAGACTCCGGGATCTTCAACAGACAGAAGGTGTGGAGGCTTCGGCGGTTGTCAGTGTCGATGGGTTGATCATGGCGTCGGCGCTCCCGGCTGGCGTGGAAGAAGACCGCGTGTCGGCGATGTCGGCGGCGATGCTCTCCCTCGGCGAGCGAATCGCCGGTGAGTTAGGACGCGGCATCCTCGACCAGGTCTATATTCGTGGAAATGATGGGCATGTGCTGCTCATGGCGGTCGGGGAAGAAGCGGTTCTAACGCTGCTGGCGCTCGAAAATGCGAAACTGGGACTGGTGCTGCTCGATATGAGACGGGCGGTCGACGACCTGACAGAACTGCTGAAGTGACAACGCTATGAGGGTGATACACTTATATCCAGGCCCAACTGAAGACTGTCAATCAACGGGGAGGAAGCCGGTAGGCTAACCTCCCCGTCTCACTTTTTTAACCTATCCGAGAATTCGCTGTGCGAATTTCGGACAGGGCATCGTAAACCGGCTTTTAGGCTTAGCTGGTACATAGCATCAGTCATTGCGAGGTAAACGAGAAGAATGCCGACAAAATATATTTTCTGCACGGGGGGTGTTGTCAGTTCGGTTGGGAAGGGTGTGACGGCAGCAGCGATAGGTCGAATCTTGAAGGCGCGGGGGATCAAGGTGACGATTCAGAAGCTTGACCCGTATATCAACGTCGACCCCGGAACGATGTCTCCCTACCAGCATGGCGAAGTCTACGTGACGTTTGACGGGGCGGAGACAGATCTCGACCTGGGCCATTACGAACGCTTCGTTAATATCGACCTGACGCGGGCGAGCAATTTCACCACCGGGCAGGTTTACAATTCGGTGATCGCGCAGGAGAGGCGCGGCGACTACCTGGGCGCGACGATCCAGGCGATTCCGCATATAACCAACGAGATCAAGAACCGGATCAAGCATGTGGGGCAACTGACCGAAGCCGATGTAGTGATTGTCGAGATCGGTGGTACGGTGGGCGACATCGAGAGCCAGCCCTTTCTGGAAGCGATCCGGCAGATGCGCACCGACGTGGGGCCTGAAAACACGATATTCATCCACGTAACCTTCCTCCCACATATCGGTGCTACCGGCGAACTGAAAACCAAGCCGACCCAGCACAGCGTCCGGGAACTGCGCGGGCTGGGCATCCAGCCGCATGTGATCGTCGCCCGGTCGGATTACCCTACCCCGGCAGAAGTGATCGACAAGATCGCGCTGTTCTGCGACGTAGAGAAACGGGCGGTGATCCCCCTGCTCACCACGCCATACCTGTACGAGGTCCCGCTGCTGGTCGAGGATGCCGGGCTGGGGGATTTCCTGGCCGAAGCGCTGTCGCTAAACGGTAAGCCCGCCGATCTGTCAGGCTGGCGGGAACTGGTCGACCGGATCAAGGCACCGAAGGCAGAGATCACCATCGCAATAGTGGGCAAGTATGTAGCGCTGCACGATGCCTATATGAGCGTGCGCGAGGCGCTGTATCATGCCGGGGTTGCCAACGGAACAGATGTCAATGTCGAGTGGGTTTATTCGGGGGATCTGGAAAAGGACAAAGGCTGGGATCGGCTGGAAAAAGTCGACGGGATAGTGGTGCCGGGCGGGTTCGGCTACCGGGGTGTCGAAGGGAAAGTCCTGGCGGCGCAGTGGGCAAGAGAGAACAAGGTTCCTTACCTGGGCCTCTGCCTGGGATTGCAGGTAATGTGCATCGACTATGCACGAAATGTTTTGAAGTGGGAGAACGCAAACAGCGCCGAGTTCGACAGTGCAACCGACTACCCGGTGATCGACCTGATGCCCGACCAGAAATCGGTGACCGATATGGGTGGGACGATGCGCCTGGGACATTATCCGTGCATGCTGAAACCGGGGACAATCGCCGGGGACGCTTACGCCGAGCAGGAAGTGAAAGAGCGTCACCGCCATCGTTTCGAGGTCAACAATGCGTTTCGGGATGAACTGGAGGCTGCCGGGTTAGTCTTCAGCGGCATTTCGCCAGATAGTCGATTGGTCGAGATCGCAGAGATAAAAGGGCACCCGTTCATGGTCGGCAGCCAGTTTCACCCGGAGTTCCAGAGCCGCCCGAATCGCCCGCACCCGCTGTTCGATGCGTTTATCCGGGCAGCGGTTGATTGTCATGGCAACGGCGAAAAAGAGCCTAAAGTGGACGGCAAATAGGTCGAACAGGATATAGAGGAGACCGAATAGAAATGGGAACGACGACACCCCGGCGTATCGCCGCGGCGGTGGTGCAGCGAACCGACGGCAAGGTGCTGCTCCTGAAGCGAGCGGCGACGCATACGACTTACCCCGGCAAATGGTGTTTTGTAACGGGGTATGTCGAGGCGGGGGAGCAGCCAGGAGAGGCGGCGATCCGCGAGTTGGGTGAAGAGTTAGGCGTGTCGGCGGAACCGGTGCGGGGTGGAGAGATCGTTACTGTCGAACTTGGGGGTGATAAGTTGCTGTACGTCTACCCGTTTTTGTTCCGGGTGGAAGATTTCGAGGTGGTGCTGGAAAGAGAACACGGTGCTTACACCTGGATCGAGCCGCACGAGGTTGAGAATTATGATACGGTGCCCCGGCTGGCGGATGATTTGAGATCGCTGGGGTTGTAAGACTATCCGTAAATTCGCTTCGCTTATTTCGGATAGTAAGGCAAGATCGGGACCTAAAAACCGCGCTGATAATTATCACGGCGCGGTTTTTTTAGTGCTTATCGAATGGGGTTAGCTGTCTGAATCTTCGGCCTGCTTGCGGAAGTCGACGAAGCGGTAGCCGATCCCCCGTTCGGTGAGGATGTACTTGGGATTGCTGGGGTCTTCCTCGATTTTCTCGCGCAGGTAGTTGACATACAGGCGCACGTAGTGAGTCTCGTCGCGGTATTCGTAGCCCCAGACTTTCGCCAGAAGCTGTTCGTGGGGGACCGTCCACCCGGCGTTCTCGATGAGGCGGTAGAGCAACCGGTATTCGGTGGGGCGCAGCTTGATGCGCTCCCCTTCGACGATGACTTCACGGCGGTTGAAGTCGACGCTGAGGCGGTCGTCGATTTTGACGACGGCTTCGCCGGGTTCGAGCAGGCTCTGGGTGCGTCTCAGCACCGCCTTGACGCGGCTTACCAGCTCGCGGGCACCAAAAGGCTTGGTGACGTAGTCATCGGCCCCCAGCTCAAGCCCTCGAACCTTATCTTCTTCTTCGCCTTTGGCGGTGAGCATGATGACCGGCACGCTTGAAAACTCGCGCAGCATGCGGAGCATCTCGAAGCCATCAATCTGGGGCATCATGACATCCAGGACGATCAAATCGAGGATATGCTTGCGCACCATGTCAAGGGCATCGATGCCGTTGGTTGCCTCAAAAACCTGGAACCCTTCGATCTCCAGGTTCATGCGGATAAAATCGATCATGCGCTGCTCGTCATCAACGACGAGAATGCTCATGCCGGTATAGTCAGGCTCATTCTGGTGTTGTTGAACAGGCATGTTAGCTATCACTCACGGACAAAGGTCATCACATCTTCTGCGTCTTCGCTGGGGAGAATCTGCACAAAGTTGATCCGCCACCAGGGGAAGATCACCTGGTTGACTTCTCGAAGGATATAGGAGACTTCTTTACCATCGCGGCGCTGGGGGTTCATGCCCATGACAAACTGGTCGGATGGATTGGGGAGGTCTTCCACTTCGAGCACTACCGGATCGTCACCTGCAACGTGAACTTGTATACGATAAACCATTTATCTATGCCTCACTGAAATGGTGTAATCCAGGCCAACAAAATCGACCGGTTCATTTGAAATAGATGTGCATTACAAGTTTGCCCAAACGTATCTCATCACCGTCCCGCAACAGGCGCGACTGGTTAGCCGCAAGCCGCTGACCGTTGAGAAAGGTTCCGTTGGCGCTGTCGAGATCGACGATTGACAAGACATCTTCCCCGCGCCGGAGCGCAGCATGAATACGAGAGACGCCCTTCTCAAGTGCTCCATGAGGTGTCAGGTCGAGGTCGGGGGTGATGCCGCTCGATGTATCGTGGCGGCCTATCAGGAATTCGCTGCCGGGGGCAATCGTGACCGGCTCGGCAGCATCACGGATGTGGATGATCACCTGGTTGCGATCCTGAAACGTGGCGGTTCCCCAGCCGGACTTGACACTCAACTCGTTGGCTTCGTCTTCAAGCTCACGGGTTGGGACTTCGTCTTGCAGGTCTTCCCACAAGTTCAGTCCACATTCGTCACAGACCAGCGCCCCTTCCATGTTATCATGACCGCAATAAGGACACTTAATCATTTCTGTCTCCCAAAACTGGTAAAAAGGCTCTAGTACCGTATTTTAACTGCTTGATGCCTTCTTCTGAAAATCTTTGTGTCTGGGCAACTCTTTGCGCTTCGTGAAGGGCTGCCTGGCCAAGATTTTTTTCACCACTTTCAAAAAGACGGGTCGCCAGGAACTCTAATTTCCGGGTCGCTTCAACGAAGTCGCCTTCTTCGACGGCTTCACGAGCACGATCTTGCAGTCGATAGAGGGCCAGGCGGCTCAATGCGTCCAATAGTTCCGGGGGAGGGTCTTCTTCGATGGGTTGATCAGTGATCTTGACGACCAGGTCCTTGATAATCCGTTCCTCACGATGGGCTGAGCCGAGAACCTGCCCGCTGACATCAATACGACCGACATAGAAATCTTCGTCGGGGGACTCACCCGTATTCAAGTGGAACTGCACAAGCAGTTTTGTGCCCAGTTTGCCATCCAGGGAGCCTAAAGGAATAGGCTGAAGGTCGCTTTCCATATTCATCGGGTCGGGGGAGGTGCGGATGATCGCCTTGATGTTTGCGCCGGGAACCGGACCGACAATGAGTTCAGTGCGCTCCGCGTAGGCGGTCGCCAGGCTGCGGACTCGCTCCTGCAAAAAACGGCTGACCGCAGCGGCAGAGTTGATGTAAGCGGAAGCCCCCCCGGTGCGTGAAGCCAGAGCGTCGAGGAAACGGTCGTTCCAGTCTTCGCCGATGCCCATTGCGCTGATACCAACACCGAGATCACGCGCTTCATCGGCGAGAGTGAGACAGTCATCTTCGTCGCCGTAGGTTCGCCCATCGGTGATCAGGACAATATGGTTGACATATTTAGGCTGAAGATTTCGCTTGATCTGGGCCAGGCCGGTTTGCAGCCCGGCGAGGATCGCGGTCGCGCCATCGGCACGCATGATGCTGACGACTGATTTGATACTGCGCGGGTCGGTCGGGTGCTGGGCTGGGACGAGCACGTCGGCATTATCGCTGAAGGCGACGACTGAAAGAAAGTCTTCGGCGGCGCTGTCATCGATGATGCGATGAACAGCCGATTTGACATGCTGAATCCGCGCCCCTTTCATTGAAGTGGAGCGGTCGACCACCAGGCAGAGATTGAGTGGCGCGTCGGTGGTCATGCTCATTTCGAGCAGCGGCTGGATTTTTACCAGGACGTAAAGGAGCTGGGGTTCGCTGATGGGCCTCAAGTATTTACGACTGAAGATCGTCTCGACGTTCAGGCTGGGAGTAGTAATGGCGTAATCCTGCCAGAGATGGTCGTATTCAGTACGACCGGCAGGGTCATTCAATACTTCATAGGCTTTATTGATATCGCGGAAAAGGGCAGAAGAGCCGGTCGCTTTGTTGACATCCGGGTGGAAACGGCGGGCCGCAAGCCGATAAGCCTGGCGCAGATCATCTCGGCTAGCCGCAGGGTCGATTCCCAAAATGGCATAATAGTCAACGAAGCTCATCGGCATCCCTATCCAGGGAAATCATTCGGGCATGTGGACCAAAACCGCCGTGATGTTATCAGGGCCGCCCAATTCGTTGGCAGTCGCGACAAGTTTGTTGCAGGCTTCCTGATCGTCATCGACATATTCATTCAGAATTTCGGCGATTTTCTCATCACCAATCACGCCCCATAACCCATCACTACAAAGCAACAGCCGCGAAGTCGGTGGCATCCGGCGTGTAGCTGCATCTACTTCAAGGGTTTCACCCTGGCCTATCGCCCGATACAGGACATTGCGCTGCGGATGGACCTCGGCTTCTTCAGGGGTAAGCTGACCCAGTTCAAGCAGGCGGCGAACCAGGGAATGATCCCGCGTGATCAACTCCAGGTTTCCCTCGGAGATCAGATAGGCGCGGCTGTCGCCAACATGGGCGATATAAGCCAGATCGCCTCGAATGAGGGCACAGGTTGCGGTCGTTCCACCGTTTGGTACCTGATCCTGAACAGCCTGATTAGCCGCCAACATGGAGTCCGACAAAATTTCTGGGATGGTTTTTTGGTCGGCTGTGCGCTGAGTTCCGTCAACATGGGGAAGGAGCACCTGTTCGACGACTTCGCGAACGAGGGCTTGAACCGTGATCGTGCTGGCCAACTCACCATCATGATGGCCGCCCATGCCGTCGGCGACAACAAAAAAGCCGATTGGGGGCGGACTGTTCGTCACTTCCGAACTGATAAGAACAGCCAGGCTTGAATCCTGGTTGTTGCTGCGCAACTGCCCGACATCACTGACCTGCCCGAAGCGGATATTTCTACTCTTGCTGCTGAACGGCTTGGGAGGAGGGAGAGGGCGTGTCTTGAGCGGCACTGCCTTCTGGGTTTCATCGGTGATCACAGGTGTGTCTTCAATGCGCGGCAATGTGTCGGCGGCGGAAAAGACTTCGACGTCGTCGGCAGTGGGGGGCTTGAATAATCGGCGAAACCAGTTCATAGGGTGCTTCTTTCCATTCATATACCCGTGTTAAGCTTGCAGGGCATAAATATGTTTATCATCAGAGCCGATGTAAACCACGTCACCGGAAACGTGAGGCGATGAAATAATCGGCCCGTTACTCTGGAAACGCCAGAGAAGGTCGCCTGTCTGGGCATGAAGGCAGTAAAGCGCCCCATCGGTCGCACCGATGTATAAAGCATCGCCGTAAACGCAGGGTGTTGATGTCACAGCTTTGCCGACCTCATATTTCCAGATTTCGCGTCCACCTAAAGCGTCGACGGCATAGATAAACCCATCGGCGGAACCAAAGTAGCAATGCGGACCTTCGACGACCGGAGAGGAGACAACCGCACCCCGCGTGCGAAAACGCCAGTTTGGGTAGCCCTGCTCGACATCAAGGGCGTAGACGTACCAGTCATCAGAGCCGATGTAGACCATGTTTTCATGGATGAAGGGAGTGGACATGATCCGGCGGCGGGTTTCAAAGCGCCAGAGCAGTTCCCCCGAAACGTCCATGCACATGAACTCCCCGGATTCGGTGCCGAAGTACAAATTGTCATCGGCGACACGGGGTGAGGAGCGGATCGGGGACATGATGTTGAAGCTCCACATCTCGCGGGCACTGGTTGGGCCGGGCTTCAGAGCATACATGAAGCCATCGTCAGAGCCGAAGAAAACAAGGCCAACTGCGACCTCAGGCGTGGTGTAAATTCTACCTTCCGTCTTGAATACCCATTTCCGATTACCGGTGCGGGCATCGACAGCGTGCAGACGCCGGTCGGTGGAGCCGATAAGGATCGTTCCTCCGCTGTAGGCAGGGCTTGATCCAATACCGCCCTCGGTGGCGAACTTCCAGACAAGGCTGCCGTCTTTAACGTCAAGCGCCCAGAGGTTGTTATCATAGGAGCCGACGTAGAGGACATCATTATGGACGATGGGCGTCGAACGCACGGCATCTTCAACCTGGAATGCCCAGATCGGGGTGACCGTGCTTTGCTGGACAGCACCGGCTGCTTCAACGGGAGCTTTTCGGCTTTCCACCGGGGCAGGATAGGCCGCCGGTGCTGCGGCAGCCTGCGGCACATTGTTAGCCGCGGCAGGGACAGGCGCAACAGCCATGGCACCGTTATTAGCTCCGCCGATGGCCTCAACAGACTGTTTCATCGTCTGGGCGCTGGCATAACGGTCTTCTGGATCGTAGCTGAGGGAGCGCATCACAATTGAAGCAAGCTCCTCCGGTACGTTGGAATTCGAATCCCTGATGGGCCGCTTGTGGAACGAAAACGGCGGCTCAAGACGGGGGTCACGCCGGGTCAGGAGGTGGTGGAGGGTTGCGCCCAGCGCATAAATGTCAGCGGCAGGCGAGGCGAGGCCCTTGTACTGCTCCGGCGCGGCGTAGCCATCGGTGCCGATCATGGTGCCCGGCTGCCCCATCTGGAAAGTCTTAGCAATGCCAAAGTCAATCAACCGGACCCGCTTGTGATGGTCGATCATCACGTTGGAGGGTTTCATATCACGGAAAACAATCGGCTCCGGTTCGTGGTTATGCAAATAAGCCAGCACGTCGCAGATTTCGATGGCCCATTGACGCACCTGTTCGACCGGGAGGAAGCTCTCAGTGCTGTTGAGAATGGCTTCCAGGTCTTTCCCCTGGATGAATTCCATGATCAGGTAGGCGCGGTCGCCGAAACTGAAGAAATCGTAAATCTGGGGGATGGCCGGGTGGTTGAGTGTCGCCAGAATTTCAGCTTCGCGTTCGAAATTCTTCATCGTCTGCTCGCGAAACTGCTGATCCTGGGCCATGTTGATCATCTCTTTTACGGCGACCAACCGGGGCACGGTCGGGAAGTGGAGATCGCGGGCCTGATAAACGGCCCCCATGCCTCCCATCCCAACGATACCGAGTATCCGGTAGCGGCTTTGCAGCACCTGACCGGGCTGCAAGGTTCCATCAGGAACGGCAAGCGGCCCTGCCGAGTCACTCTCGATGTGCCTTGTGTCATTTGGATCCGACATTTTGTTATCCGTAGAAGATAGATGAATGATAGCTGTCTGAACGATATCGAAGGTAAAACACGGCCAACTGCCAAAAAAGTATAGATAAGCGATAAACGCAGGGCAAATCTGGCCTGCTTTGCCTGATTATAGGCTTTCCGAGATAATCATGCAAAGCCACGAACAGCCGCAAAGCGCCAGCCGGACGGGTGTAGAAACGAAGGATATAAAACCCCGGACAGGTGAGGGGCATCCGAAAGCAGCCCATGCAGATCGATCCATTCAGCATCTATGTTCACATCCCTTTTTGCCGCTCGCGCTGCTCCTACTGTGCGTTCGTAACTTATGCTGGTCTGGAGGCTTGTCTGCCGGCCTATATCGACGCGGTAGAGCGCGAGATCGAGGGTATGGGGCAGAACGCCAGCCCGTGTTCATCACACACACTGTACCTGGGTGGAGGCACCCCTTCGCTGTTATCACCGGCGCAGGTGGAAACGCTGATCGGGGCATGCCGGGATCACCTGGGATTGGGTGATGGAGCCGAAATAACCATCGAGGCGAATCCGGACACACTCGACGAAAAGAAGTCGATCGGATACCGGGCGGCGGGTGTCAACCGGTTGAGCATCGGCGTGCAGAGCACACAGGCGGAGGAACTCAGGCTGTTCAACCGCCGACATACGGCGGAGCAGGCGGCGGAAGCCGTTCAGATGGCGCGGACGGCGGGATTTGACAACATCTCTATCGACCTGATCTACGGCGCACCGCGCCAGACACGGACAAGCTGGCGGGCAACACTGGATACGGTGATGGGCTGGCAGCCGGAGCACATCTCTCTCTACGGCCTGACGCTGGAAGAGGACACACCACTGGCGGCGATGGTCGAGCGGGGGGAACTCGACGCGCCTGACCCTGACCTGGCCGCCGATATGTACGAGGACGCGCAGGAACGCCTGTCGCGGGCGGGGCTGGGGCAGTACGAAATCTCAAACTGGACGCGGGCCGGGTACGCTTCCCGGCACAACAGGCAGTACTGGCTCAACCGGCCTTACCTGGGGATCGGGGTCGGGGCGCATGGATCGGCTGGGGGGCGGCGGATGTGGAACGTGACCTCGATACCGGAATACATCCGGCGCATGGCGGAAGGACAGGCACGGCCTTTCCCGTTCTCACCGGCAAATGAGGATTACGAGGAGATCAACGAGGGGCTGGCAAAAAGCGAGACGATGATCCTGGGGCTGAGGCTGGTCGAGGAAGGAGTCGACCGGATGGACTATGAAGCACGGTTCGGCGAGTCGATTGAAGCCAGCTTCGGGCCGGTGCTGCGCGAACTGGAAGCGGGTGGACTGATAGAATCAAACAGCGAACGAATCCGACTGACGCGGCGGGCTTACCTGATCAGCAACCGGGTGCTTGTTCGCTTTCTGCCGGATTGAAAACGTGACCTGTTCGATAGGCTGCGATCCTCTACCCCCTTTGTCCCTGCGGGACATTTCCCCCTTAAAGGGGGCAAGGATGGCGGCCTGAATCTTACAACGTCAGCGGTCGCGGTGCAGCAGGAAATGGACTAACTCGTTCAGTGCCCAGGCCGCTTCGCCCTGGGGCTGCGCTTCCGCGAGATGACGGAGCGTTTCATCCGAGTAGTGACGGGCGAGCTTTTCGGCATAATCATGGGCACCGATCTGTTCGAGCAGCGCGACGATCTCGGCGACCTGCCCGTCGTCGAAGGGGTCTTCTGCTGCGTAGAGCTTTTGCAGTTCTTCGCTGCGTTCCAGGCCATAGAGCACCGGCAGGGACTTTTTCCGCTGGTGTATGTCAATGGCGGCTTCCTTGCCGATCAGGGCCGGATCGCCCCAGATGTCAAGAATGTCGTCGAGAACCTGGAACGCCAGCCCCAGGTTGCGACCAAAAAGGGCATAGTGCTGCTGCGCTTCTTCATTGCAACCCCCGGCCAATGCCCCCAGGAGAGCCGATCCTCGCAGCAGGGCAGCGGTTTTCCCTTTGATCATGTCCAGGTATTCGCCGGTGGTGACCGTTTCGCGGTGCTCGAACAGCATGTCGAGGTGCTGGCCACGCGTCAATTCGAGGCAGGTTTCGCCAAGGATTTTTAGCATATGGGTCGCCAGCGCGGGGTCTTTCGACTCTTTCTGGAGATAGGGGATCGCCAGGAACGCGAGGGCGAACTGGGCGTCACCGGCGTTGATCGCCTGTGCCTCGCCCCAGATTTTCCAGACGGTGGTACGCCCGCGCCGGGTCGGGCTGTTGTCCTGGATGTCGTCATGCAGCAGCGAGAAGTTGTGGATCAACTCGACGGCTGCCGCCGCCGGGCGAGCAGCGTTCGGGTCGCCGCAGCCTGCTTCACAGGTCAAAAGGCATAAGATCGGGCGGATGCGCTTACCGCGTTTGGTTTCGACCGGCTGGCCGTTTTCGTCGACCCAGCCCATGTGATAGTGAAGCATCCGGTAGAACAGCGGCGGTGCATTATCGGCGGGGGTAAGGACAGTTTGTAAGTCGGCTTCGACGATGGGCAGTAAGCGGTCAAAGTAGTCCGAGAGCAGTTTCATCTGATACTTATCTTTCGTTAGTCCCGTAGAAGGGGGGCGGTCTGTAGTTCCTCAATAATAGAAGCACCACAGGACAACATTGCAATGCGAAGCTGGGCGAGTATGACGTGGATCGCTTCGTCAAGAACTCCCTGTGAATCGGCAGCGGCACGCAGGAACGGCCCGGCGACTCCACACAGAGACGCGCCCAACGCTATCGACTTGGCGATGTCGATTCCATCGCGGAGACCACCACTCGAAAAGATCGGCAGGGACGGGGCACCCCGGCGGGCCATCTGGATCGACTCGGCGGTGGGGATTCCCCAATCGGCAAAAGCGTGGGCGACTCTCGCATGGAAAGCGGTCGGCGCACGGTGATATTCCACTTCGCTCCAGGAGGTACCACCGGAACCGGCGACATCGATAGCGGCGACCCCGACACCGGCAAGCCGACGGGCGACCGGTTCGGAGATGCCCCAGCCGACTTCTTTGGCAATGACCGGGACGGGCAACACTCTGCATACCTGTTCGATCCGGTCGAGCAGTCCAGCCCACTGCGTCTCGCCTTCCGGCTGAACGGATTCCTGCAACACGTTGAGATGGAGGATCAATGCATCGGCTTCGATCATCTCGACAGCCTGCATGCAGTTCTCGGCATCATAACCAAGATTCAACTGGACGGCTCCCAGGTTGGCGAAAAGTAAAATGTCGGGGGCGACAGAACGCACCTGGAACGTCTCTGCCAGGGATGAGTCTTCAATGGCGGCTCGCTGCGAGCCGACTCCCATCGCCAGGCCATGCGCCTGGGCAGCGGCAGCCAGCCGCCGGTTGATCGACTGTGCCTGGGACGTGCCACCGGTCATCGAGGAGACGAGCAGCGGGGCCTTGAGTATTTTGCCGAAGAGACGGATGGTTGTATCGATGTCGGATAGGTTCAACTCAGGCAGGGCACAGTGAACAAACCGGTATCGCTCAAGGCCGGTTGTCAGGTGTGGGAACCGGACATCCTCTTCCAGGTTGATGCGAATATGGTCAGCTTTGCGCTGTGATGTGTCGGGCGACTGCCTGTTTTCTCGTCCCGTAACTTTCGACATAAGGCGGTGTTCCTTAAGGTTGAATGACGCCCATCTTACCTGTTTGAAACTTGACCTGTCAAGATGGGAGATAAAACACTGAGAGCTATCATTTTTGACTAACTGTTTGTACATGATAAACTAACTCGAGCTTGGAGAGAAGAATACACTAGGAGGTGGACTATGGCAGGCTCAGAAGATCGTATTCGCGATATCATTGTCGAACTGCTTGGCGTAGAGCCAGACAAGGTAACGCGTGACGCGCGATTCCGTGAAGACCTGGAAGCCGACTCGCTCGACCTTGTAGAACTGATCATGGAGTTTGAACAAGAGTTCAACAGTGAAATCTCGGACGAAGAAGCGCAGAAGATCAAGACTGTCGGTGACGCCATCGACTACTTAGAAGCGCACATGGGCTAGGGTAACACCTGCCTGGAAATGCCGGGATGATTCAAATCGAACACGCAGCGGGTCAGGGTTGCTGACCCGTTTGTGTTTTGATATCCAGCAGGCGCACAGCCTGAAGGACGACGACAACAAGAAGCCCGACGGTAAAAGCCGTCACTCCCCAACCGGGAGAGATCGGCGCGGCGTAGTGAGCCTCGAAAGGCTTACGCAGCCGCAGAAAGGCCGATCCGCCAAAGCCAACTGCCAGACCGCTCAATAGAATGAGTATGCCCTGCCGACCTTTCTCCGGGAGAAGGTCGGTGAGCAGGCTGGCGGCGACCCCCACCCAGATCAACGCGGCGACGAGAAAACGCGTGCCGAAGGCATCGGAACGCCATAGTTGAAGCACCTGGGGATAAGGCGGAAGCAGCACGAGGCCGGGCAGCAGGGCGACAAATCGCACGGCCCAACGCCACCACAGCACCCTGATCACGACCGCAGCAACCGCAAGTGCAACCGCCGCCAGCGCGATTCCGAGGCGAAGCCGATCCGGATCGGCGTGGAGCGGCCCGGCGCGAACATCGACCAGTACGGTCGACCACTCGGCCAGGTCGACGGCGTTAAGGGTCAGGCTCGATACACGATGGGAAATCCAGGGTCCCCAGACGCCAAGCCAGACCAGGCCAAGAGCCAGCAGACTGATCCGATCGCTGTAGGTTGGGCTGAGGTTAACTCTCAGTTTCCGGGCTATCACTCTCATTATGGTTGATCTCGTCGTGTAACTGTTCGAACAGGTCGGCGATCTGGGTGCTTTCCTGCTGCTGTTCATCAAAGAAATCGTCAATGAACTGGCTGCGGCGCATGCGCAGGGCCATCGGCGCGACGGCGCGGAGATCATCGACGGAGGCTTTTGTGCGGCCATCGGCGGCGGCGTAGGCGCGAGCAGCCTCGAACATGGTGAACTCGGCACGATGCGAGTGGATGTTCAACTCGCGCACCAACTGCAAACCGAGATTACGCGCTTCGGGTGATACCTCTACCTTATGCAGCAGTTCGCGAGCGACAACCACGTCGGCACGGGCAAAGCTGGTTACTTCTTCGAATGAGCGGATGAATGCCCTGGGACTATCTCTGAACAGGCGAATACGCTCATAGACGGCCATGCGTTCCTCATATTCGGTGAGGCCGCCAACAAGGACACGCAGCCCAAACCGGTCGAGAATCTGGGGGCGCAATCGACCCTCTTCGGGGTTCATCGAGCCGATCAGCGCGAAGCGCGCCCGGTAGGTGGCCTTCATCGGGCCGCGCCGGACAGTGTACTGGCCCTGCGCAGCGGCGTCGAGGATGGCGTCAACGATCTCATTGTTGAGCAGATTGACTTCGTCGATATAGAGCAGGTTGCGGTCAGCGCGGGACAGGATGCCCCGGTCGAGGCGAACCCGGTTCTGCTGGAGGGCGATGCGCTCGTTGATCCCGCCGATTACGTCATCGAGGCGGGCGTTCAGGGGAAGTTCGATCAGGCGAACCGGCTCCAGACGGGTGATACTCTCGCCCTGTTCGAGTTTGAGGGCGCATTCGGCGCAAACGCCCTCCGGCCCCTCGGCTTCGTAATCTTCGGGCATGCAGCCGTACATACAGGTACTGTGGGCGATCCAGGGCAGGAGATCGCTAAGACCACGAGCGGCGGTGGTCTTGCCTGTGCCGCGCGGCCCGATCAGCAGGGTGCCGCCGACGTTGGGATTGATCACCGTTAGAAGGAGCGAAATCCGCATCTCGATCTGGCCGACAAGCCCCATGAAGGGAAAGGGCAGGTGTTCGGCGAGGCCGAGGTCTTCGCCGGGTGTTTCGAGCACGCGCCGGGATGAGTGGCTGTTTAGGAGCCGCATCAACATCGAGGTGTGCTGGCCGCGCTCACCGGTCAGCAGATAGGATGGGATATCTTTGGTCTCGACTGCTGCCTCATCGTCAGGTGGCAGGGTTGGGTCGGTAGCTTCCTGTTTCTTTCTTGCCATACGGTTCCTTTTGTCGATCAATCCATATCGGGACGCCGGTCAGAGAGGCGTTTGAAGATGGCGGGGTCTTCTTCCAGAACGTCGATCATCGAATAGGATAATTCCGAAAAGGATGGCGGAAGCGGGGCACGGGCGGGCAGATCGGGTTTGGGCGGGTGCTGTGGGATATCGGTGCGAAGCTCGCGCCGGTCAGCGGTGCGCTTCCGCAGGATGCGCGAATCTTTGCTCAATGTGCCGATCCATTCGCCATCGGATTTATAGACATCGCCATTTTCTTCGACCCACCCGATCCAGGTTCCCCGGAGGTCCCAGATATTTCCATCGAGCAGGGTGGCGAGCCAGTCACCATAGGAATCCCAGATATACTGTCCAGGGAACTTCGCTTTCTTTGCCATGCTGTCACCTCAGGTGTGATGATAATAGATGATATAGGGATACTGATCTTAGATTCAAAGTGCTGTCTCTGCCAGCGTTATCATCAAAGATAACCGGAATGTAAGGTAAAAGAAACAACCGGGCATTTTGGCACTTAAACGAAGGCCGATGCTATACTAGCCACAACAGTTATTTTAACCGCAATAAGCCCGTTACAAAGACGGAAGCAATGACCTTCAATTGGTTGACATTTCAAACTCCTTCTCACCTTGATCTGAGTGTACCCTGGTTGGGGTACGTCGCAGCCCTGGTCTATGCTTTGCTGGCCGGATTCTTTTTAACTCGCTACCGGCACAGCTTCAATAAGCTCAAGAAACAGCGCTGGATACTCTTCGCCGTTTGCCTGATAACGGCCCCGCTGCTCGACCGGGCCTTCGTGGTGACCATTCCCAGCATCGGCACTCAAACCGAAGTGGCCGCCGGGGTTTTCGGGTTCGTCCCATTGATGGCCGCCGCCCTGTGGCTGGGATCAGGCCCGGCAGGGCTGGTTGGGCTGGTCAGTGGGATGACCCATGCCCTGTTCGTCAGCGGGCGGCTGACCCAACCGGTCGAGATGGCCCTGGTAGGGATACTGCTGGCGATTGTTTTCAACCAGCCATACCGGGGGAAACTGGCCCGGTGGTTGCGGCTGCCACTGGTGGCCGTCCCGCTGGTGGCCATTCTGGCTGCGTGGCCGCTCGAACTGGCCGGTATTTTTACGACCGGAAGAGCCGGGCTGCTGGCAAATCTCGAACGGACAATCAGTTATATCTTCCCGGTGCTTGAAATATATCTGCTGACCGGCCTGATTGCGGCGGCGCTGTTTCAGATCGTCCTGGCACGCCGATCGGCATGGCAGCCGGTTCGTGACGATCAGTTGGTCGTCGCGCCCTGGCAGAAGCACCTTAACCGCCGACTTCTGTATACCTTTGCTCCGCCGGCAGTGCTGTCGATCCTTCTGGTGGCGATAGTAGCCGGGCTGGCAGGCTACCGCGCGGCAATGCGGCTGATCGTCGCCGAGATGAGCCGGGACGCGTTGAAGATCGGAGCGCTGGCCGAGAACCAGGAATCCTCTCCCCTTGCCGAGGTGCTCTTTGACAGCCTGGTGGGTTCCGGCGAGGGATTGATCATCGACAGCGGCGGGCAGATTGTATTCAATGCTGCTGATTCTGAATTCGAAGGCCAGGTGTTTTCGGTAGAGAACATGCGGTTCCTGTTTTACAGCGGCAGCGGTAGTGCCTATCTCCAGGTGCAGGCGGATGGCACCCGGCAGATCGTCTATGTGCTGCCCCTGGAGGATGGGGCGGAGTCCCAATCAGCAGTGATCATCGTGCCCGACGAAGTTGTGCTGCAGCTGGCGATCCAGATCGCGTTTCCGCTGCTGCTGATGCTGACACTCCTCATGGCCGGGCTGTTGATATTGTTTCTGAGGTTGATCCGGCGCATCACCGACCCGCTGGAAATGATGGTCGAGGCGACCGATCTGGTCGCTGCCGGACGGCTATCCGAGTCACTGCCATATGTCGGTGAGGATGAAATCGGGCGGCTGGCAAGCGCTTTCGGAAAAATGCAGACTCGTCTCCGAGAGAGGCTTGTCGAGCAGGAACGGCTGCTGGATGTCAGCCGAAGCGTATCTTCGAACCTGGAATTGTTCAGGGCGATGCCGCCTATCCTCAACAGCGCCCTGGACGTGACGGACAGCCAGGGTGTGCGCATCGCGCTGAGCCGTGAGAAAGCGTCGTCTTCGCAGAGTTTCCAGACCGGGCCGCTGGCTTCGGCAATGGCCGTGCTGGACGAACAGCTTCTCGATCTCGTCGAGAGGCAGGGGACAACGGTGATCAGCCGGTTGTGGCGGGCCAGTGGAACGCTGGACCTCGCCGAGCTTGACCCCAGTATCAAGTCACTCGTGGCGCTCCCGCTGCGGCGTGATACGACATTCCTGGGTGTGATGTGGGTTGGTTATGACGAGGAACGGGCTTTCGAAGAAGCTGAGATGACATTCCTCTCGACGCTGGCAGGCCAGGCGGCGGTGGCGATTGCCAACGCGCAGTTATTTGCCGAAGCTGCCGAAGGGCGGCGAAGGATGGAAGCCGTTCTACAAAGCACGGCAGATGGGATTGTTGCCGTTGATCCGGACGGAAAAATCATCCTGTTCAATCCGGCGGCTGAAAAATATCTCGGCGTGCGGGCAGAACGGGCGCTGGGCAGCAAGGCGATCACTGCGATCGCCGCGCCGGAACTGACCCACCTGCTGGTCGATTTCCAGGAGCCGAATGCTGTCTTGGAGATCAAAAGCCGGGACAGCCGGACGCTGCTGGTCAGTATTTCGACCATTGTAGGTCAGCGCAGCGCAGTCGCCGGGCGGGTGGCGGTGGTGCGCGATATCACGGCGATCAAAGACCTCGATAACATGAAGACCGTCTTTATCCGGATGGTATCACATGACTTGAAGTCGCCGCTGACGTATATGCGCGGCTATGCTTCGCTGGTGCCGATTTCCGGCGATCTCAACGAACGGCAGAAAGAGGCGCTCAACTGGATTAACGGTGGCATTGAAGCGATTGCCCAGCTTGCAGATCGGCTGACCTACCTGGGGAAGCTGCAATTCGGCGAGGATGTGGAACTCGACCTGTCGCTGATCGACGTCGAGGAGTTGATCAGGGAAGAATCGGGGAAGCATATCGAACTTGCCCGGCAGAAACGGATATCGGTGGAACTGGATATCGAGGAGAAGCTGCCACTGCTTCTGGCCGATGGACTGCTTTACGGGCACGCGATCACGAACCTGATTCAGAATGCGTTGAAATACACACCTGATGATGGGAAAGTGCTTGTAAAGGCCTATCGAGATGGCGAAAACCGCCTCTCTGTTGCCGTCCGTGATACGGGGATCGGGATACGGAAAGAGGATCAGGGCCGGTTGTTCGAGGCGTTCTATCGCGTCCCACACCGGGATGGCGATCCGCAGCGCCCGTCGGGTTCGGGGATCGGGCTGGCACTGGTAAAAGCCATCGCCGAAGCGCATGATGGGACGGTCGGCGTCGAGAGCGATTTTGGGAAAGGCAGCACGTTCATTATCACGCTGCCGATTCTCAACGCGGACGAGATCGCAGATAAACAATAAATCCGGCGAGTCGTCGAATTTTTTTGTGCTGCCATCATAGGATTAACAGAATGGACTGACGATCTAGATCGTCAGTTCGTTTGATCAGGAATGGACTGCTCATGGCTATTCGCATTCTGTCGCAGGAGGTTGCCAACCAGATCGCCGCCGGGGAAGTGGTCGAGCGGCCCGCCTCGGTGGTGAAGGAACTGGTCGAGAACTCGCTCGATGCCGGGGCGCGGCACATCATCATCGAGTTGGAGGAAGGCGGTAAGCGGCTGATCCGCGTTTCGGATGATGGGTACGGCATCCCGGCAGACGAGGTAGAGATCGCCTTTCACCGCTACGCGACGAGCAAGCTGGAAACAATCGAGGACCTCAACCGGATCAACACGCTTGGATTTCGGGGCGAGGCACTGGCCTCAATTGCCTCGGTGTGCCGGTTGACGCTGACCACCCGCGCCGCCGGAGAGGAGATCGGGACGCGGATTCAACTCGAAGGGGGGCGGGTGATCGCTATCGCTCCGATTGGCGCACCGCAGGGAACGCTGATCGGCGTCGAGAACCTGTTCTACAATGTCCCGGCCCGCCTGAAATTCATGAAGAAGGAAAGCACAGAGCGCGGACACGTCGGGGCACTGGTCAGCCGGTACGCGATGGCCTATCCCGATGTGCGATTTGTTCTCGAACAGGGCAATCGAGAAGTACTGCGTACAACCGGGAGCGGCGATCTGCGGGATGTGCTTAACGAGGTGTTCGGGCTGGAGGCCGTCTCACAGATGGTACCGGTTGAACAGCCTGCCGATTCCCCGCGCGACGATCTACCTCCGATTGGGGTAAGCGGCTACGTCAGCCTGCCCGCGCTCAACCGGTCGAACCGGAGCCAGATTACGTTATTCGTCAACGGGCGCTGGGTGCAGGATTCTAGCCTGACCTACGCGGTGATCCAGGCATATCATACGATGCTGATGGTCGGACGCTACCCGGTCGGGGTGCTGATGATCAGTGTGCCGCCGGAAGAAGTCGACGTGAACGTCCACCCGACCAAAGCGGAGGTTCGATTCAGGCAGCCGAACGCGGTGTTCAGCGCGGTTCAGCGCGCTGTGCGGCAAACGCTGGTCGACGAAGCTCCGCCGCCGAGCATCCGGCACGAGGTGACCTGGGGATCTCCGGATTGGGCGGCCCGCCGCGACCGGATCGCGCAGGTGACGGGCGACCGCATCCGGCAGATGAACATCGACATGGAGATGGAAGGCCCAGGGCAGCGCCCCTACCAGCAGCCCCCAACTGACATGGAAGGCGAGGTTTCGCCGCCCCCTACCCGAAACCGCAATCTGCCAATGCTGCGGGTCGTGGGGCAGGTCGGGGCGACGTATGTCGTAGCCGAAGGGCCGACCGGGCTGTACCTGATCGATCAGCACGCGGCCCACGAACGCATTCTCTATGAGCAGTTGATGGCCGAACAGACTCAGCATGCAGTCGCCTCACAGGAACTGCTAGAAGCAGTGGCGGTGGAACTGCTGCCGGAACAAGTGGCGCTGGTTGAGGAGAATCTCGAAGTGCTGAACGAGGTCGGATTTTTGGTCGAGCAGTTTGGTCGGAACACAATCCGGCTGCGGGCGGTTCCGGCAATCGTCAGCAGTGGCGACCCGGTCGAGGCACTGCTGGCGGCGGTGGGTGAGATCGAGAGCGGGGAGATGCCGACCGAAGCAACCGCCGAGGAGATTCTGATCGCGCGGGTCTGCAAGCAGGTGGCGGTCAAGGCCGGGCAGGTGTTGAGCTACGAGGAGATGGCGGCGCTGATCCGCCAGCTTGAGGAATGCGAATCGCCGCGAACGTGCCCACATGGCCGCCCGACGATGCTGCACATGTCGGCGGAACAGTTGGCGAAGGAGTTCGGGCGGCTGGGGGCGATATAATGAAGAAAATCAGGCAAACCTTTTGGGCTTGCCCGATACAAAGACGCTTTTGATTTTTTGCATGGAGAAGCACCCCCCTTCGACCGACCCTCGGTCAGCCACTTCCCCCACGGGGGCAGTCAGGGGTGGCTTTGTTTTCTCAGGGGGTGCCCCAGGTAAAACGCCAGGTTTCCCCGTCGCCGCTGATCTGCTCCGCGTCGACATCGTCGCCGTCGATAACCACCACATCCCATTCGTAGACAATCGAATCGCCGCCGTCGGGCTGGAGGCTGGCAGGCAGCCGGTAGACATTGCTGCGTGTGGCAGCCTGGAAGGTTTGATCGGTTTCGATATCGCGGAGCGTGATCAGATAATAGGTGCCGGCGTAAAGCGGGTGGGTGGCGGCCCATTGCAAGACGACCGTTTCGCTGCGGTCGATCACCGAATTATCGGCGGGGGCCAATAGCGTCGGTGGGCTGGGTGTGGGGGTGGGCGTCGCGGTCGAGTCGGGTGCCCCGGTGGGGGTCAGGGTGGGGGTCAGGGTGACTCGGATGTAAATCCGCAGGATATCGCCAACGCTGATCAGCGAGTCCTGGGTCAGGCCATTGTCGTTGAGAATATCGGGGACGGTGGTGTTATAGACGTAGGCCAGGTAGGAGACGGTTTCGCCTTCGGCGATCTCGTGCATCCAGTACTGACCATCGGGGGACATGCAGCGGTTTTCAAGGTTGCAGCCGCGATAATCCCCGGTTTCCGAGGGTGCGGAAGGTGTTTCCTCAGCGCTCTCGGCACCGGGCTCCAATGTATTTGTCGGGCCGAGTGTCGGGCCGCCGGGGGTGGGTGTCTGCCGGGGAATCAGCAGGACGGTATCCGCCGGAATCGGATCATCGGGGCTGGTCATGCCATTGAGCGCCAGCAGTTCGGGAATGACCGATAGATCACGATAGCCAAACTGCTGGATGATGAAATAAAGCGTATCACCTGCCTGAACGACATACTGGTAGGGTTCAAGCGTGGCAGTGGCGGCAGGCGGTGGCGGTTCTGTCGGGGGTGCTTCTTCGGTGGGCCGGGGCGATGGGGAGGACGTGGGCGTCAGAGAAGCGACCGGAGAGGCGATTACGGCTTCTTCTGGTTCGTCACGGCCTCCGAATGCGAAAATCAGGCCAACGACGATCGCCACGATCAGCAATATTCCACCGATGATCAACATACGGCGGCTTCTCAAAAAGGTGATATCGTCGCGCAAATTGGTTCCCATACCTCGATCCGGATAGCTACTCTGTGTTCATACGAGGGGCAGTATACCGTCAAAGCGGCGCTGTTTCCAGACGGTTTGTTGACCATTTGGCGACGGTGGGGCGCTGTTCACCCGGCTGCCAGCCGCCCATCAAGGCCCAGATCGGCGGCGATTTCCTGCATGGCTTCGAGCACCAGCGGCACGTGTTCCTCCCAGAGATCGACGCCCAGATCTTCACAGCCCTGCTCTATATCTTCGCGATTGGCCCCGGCAGCAAAAGCCCGGTCTTTCCACTTCTTCTTGATCGATTTGACCTTGACATCGGCGATGTTTTTGCTTGGGCGAACCAATGCAACGGCGGTGATCAGGCCAGTCAGTTCGTCGACTGCATACAGGGCTTTGTCGCGCAGGGTTTCACGGGGGATGCCCGTTTCGATGCCGTGACTGAGGATCGTTCGAATGTCTTCCTCTGAAACGCCCCGTTCGCGGAGAATCGGCGCGCCTTTGGTTGGGTGATCGTCAAGACTGGGATGAATCTCCCAGTCGAAATCGTGCAGGAGGCCGACAACAGCCCAGTCTTCCTCGTCTTCTCCGTACTTTCGGGCGTAGGCGCGCATTGCGGCCTCGACAGCCAGCATATGGTTGATCAGATTCTCACTCTTTATGAACTCGTTGACCAGTTCAAGGGCTTCGGTGCGATTCACAAACGATCTCCTTTGATGATCTCACCATCGATTTTGTTGTTCGGCCCGATCTGCCGCCCCAGGATGACCGACTCGCGAATGACACAGCCCTCCCTGATGCGCGAACCCGCTTCGAGATAGACATTCGGTCCCAGTTTTACATTCTTTCCGACCGTGACTCCGGGGTCGATATGAACCGGCGGGACGATCTTGGTCGATTTTGGTATCTCACTCAAAATCGCCGATTCGTTCAAGGCAGCCATCATCTGGACATTCGCCAGCCGAAGGTCTTCGGGGGTATCGAGGCGGTGGCGCTCCTGAGTTTCGAGCGCCCCGACCAGGAATTTGTCATCGATCATCAGCTGGATGGCTTCGGACAGGACACTTTCGCCGCTCTGTTCCTTCACCTGGACTTTGTCGAGATAGTCGAGGATGGTTGGCTTGAAGCAGAAGATGGGCAGGGCCGTCTTGTAATCCTGGTGAGCGCCGAGAGGCTCCTCGGAGATGATCATCACGTGGCCGCGCGGGTCGAGAAGGACACCCGCTGCCTCGACGATTTCATCCGGCGCATAGAACAGCGTCAGGGCCGCTTCGCTGCTGGGATGGGTTGAGAAGTACTGGCTGAGTTTTTCGACATGGGATTCCGGGACGAGGTTATCACAGGACGCGATCATGAAGGGGCCATCGATCAATTTACGGGTGGCAAACAGGGTCGACGCGGTGCCACGCCGGTGACCCTGCGGCGCAAAGCTGATATCAGCATCGGCGTACCACTTGGTGGAAAGCCACTCGACGACACTGCCTTCTTTTTCACCGACGACAACCGTGAAACGGCGGATTCCACAGTTGTAGTAACTTCTCATCACCCGCTCGATGATCGGTTTGCCCAGCACAGGGAGCATGGCTTTGGGACGCGTGCGGGTCAGAGGTTCCATCCGGCGGCTGGGGCTGGCAGCCATAATAATCGCGTGGTCGATCATGATTTGACCGTTCCTATGATTGATAAATAAATGCTACTGGTTTCTCGATCACTTTTCCATAAAGACATGCACCAGGCCGGGATGAATCTGCTCGTGTTTGAATTCCACGTAGCCCAGCTTCTTATAAAAATACAGGTTGCGCTCGCTGAGATGGCCGGTGAACAGTTCATAGCGATCAACGTGTGAGAAAGCAGACTCTATCGCCGCCATCAACTGTTTGCCGATACCCCGGTTCTGGCATTCAGGATCGACGATCAGCCTACCGATATAGCAGGTTCCGTTCTGTTCGTCGGCGCGCACCGAACCGACGATGCAACCGTCGAGGCTTGCTTTGAGAAATGTGTATCGGGAAAAATCGGCGGTGAGACTGTCAAGCGTCTGGGTGAGAGGTGGAATGTTCTGGTCGCCGTAAATCTCTGCTTCGCCGGTAAAGGCCAGTTTTTGCAGGGCAAGAATGTCGGCGGCATCTTCGGCGGCGGCCTCTTCGATGATGATTGTGTCTGAACTGTCGAGGTCTGGCATGGCTATCCCCTATGAAAGCGATGATCTTTACACAACTCACCCGTTCGGCATTGTACCACGAGGAAGCCGGGGCAATCAATTGCCGGAAGTATGACAGCGCCGAGCGTCGTTGGCTATAATTAGAAGGCATTGACAACCTATCCGCCAATCCACTTCACTCACTTCGGATAGGTGCAAAATCAGCCCGTCAGGGTATTTCCAGACAGGTTGTTAACCTGAAGCAAAGGAAGCGTAAGATGGCACCACAACATTTTCTCTCCGTACGGGATGTTTCCGCTGAGGACTTCAACACCATGATCGACAAGGCAATCGAGATCAAAAAAGCGCCTGACCCATGGGGCGACTCGCTGAAAGGCAAGACCCTGGCGATGATCTTCCAGAAGACCTCGACCCGTACACGCTTCTCTTTCGAAGTTGGTATGACGCAGTTAGGCGGGCATGCGATCTTCGCGCAGACACAGCATACCCAGATGGGAATCCATGCCGATATTGCCGACGAGGGCAAGGTCATCTCCCGGTATGCTGATCTGATCATGGCACGGATGATGTATTACAAAGACCTGGTTGAGATGGCTAAAGGCTCCGAGGTGCCGGTGATCAACGGGTGCGACGAGCGTTATCACCCGGCGCAGGCGCTGACCGACCTGATGACGGTCAAGGAGAAGCTGGGTCGAACTGAAGACGTCAAGATCGTTTACATGGGTGTGGCGAACAACGTCAGTAACTCGCTGTCGATGGGAAGCATCTACGCGGGGGCGCGGTTCACGCTGTGCGTCCCTGAGTTCGATCCCCCGGCGGTAGACGAGGAGCAGCTTGCACTGCTGCGGGCGAACGACCGCTACGAAGAAACCGATGACCCAATCGAGGCGATGAAAGATGCTGACGTGGTCTACACCGATACCTGGATCAACATGGAGCATTTCGACAACCCAGACTACGCCGACGAACGCGAACGGCGGATCAAAACATTCCAGCGATACCAGATCAGCGAGGAGCTGCTGAAACTTTCGGGTAAAGATACGCTGGTGATGCACTGTCTGCCTGCCCACAAAGGCTACGAAGTCGACGAGGAAGTATTGTATACGCCAAACTCGGTGGTATTTGATCAGGCGGAAAACCGATTACATGCACAAAAAGCCCTGATGCTCTGGCTTCTGGGGAAACTCCAATGAGTAACACATCTAAGCCCAAAGCGGACATCAAACTCGACTCGGCTGCCCTGATCGAGATGGCGGAGCAGCTCGGCGCTCACAATTACAAACCCCTGGACGTGGTCTGCACGCGCGGCGAAGGTGTCTGGCTGTACGACGTAGAAGGAAAGAAATACCTCGACTGCCTTAGCGCTTATTCGGCGGTCAACCAGGGGCACTCGCACCCAAAGATCATTGAGGCATTGATCGAGCAGGCGAGGCGGCTGACGCTCACTTCGCGGGCGTTTCGAAGTGATCAGCTTCCCCTGTTCTACAAGGACCTGCTCGACCTGACCGGCTACGAAATGGCGCTGCCGATGAACAGCGGGGCCGAAGCGGTCGAGACGGCGATCAAGGTGGCCCGCAAGTGGGCCTATACTGTCAAAGGTGTGGATGACAACCAGGCGGAGATCATCGCTGCAGCTGGGAATTTTCACGGGCGGACGACGACGATTGTTTCGTTCTCGACTGAGCCACAGTACCGGGACGGGTTCGGGCCGTTTACACCGGGCTTTGTGATGGTGCCCTACGGGGATGCGGAGGCAATCGAGGCGGCGATCACGCCGAACACCGCCGCCGTGCTGATCGAACCGATCCAGGGCGAAGTGGGAGTGGTCGTGCCGCCGGAGGGCTACCTGCGGCGCATCCGCGAGATTTGCGATGCAAACAATGTTTTATTCGTGGCCGACGAAATCCAGACCGGGCTGGGGCGCACTGGCAGGCTGATGGCCTGCGATCATGAGGACGTCCGGCCCGATGTGGCAATCCTGGGTAAGGCGTTGAGCGGTGGGGTCTACCCTGTTTCGGCGGTGGTGGCCTCGCGGGAGGTGCTGGGCGTCCTGAATCCGGGCGATCACGGCTCGACGTTTGGCGGGAATCCACTGGGAGCGGCGGTATCACGGGCGGCCATGCGCGTGATCGTCGAGGAAGGGCTGGTCGAGAACGCCGAAAAGATGGGAAAGTATTTCCGCGATCACCTGGAGGAAATCAACAGCCCGCATATCGACCATATACGCGGAAAGGGGCTGCTGATCGGCGTGGTGCTGAAACCAGAGGCGGGCGGTGCGAGGCGCTTTTGCGAGACGCTCCAGGATCGCGGCATCCTAGCGAAGGATACGCACGGCCATGTCATTCGGTTCGCCCCGCCGCTGATCATCGATCAGGAAACGCTCGATTGGGCGCTGCCGATCATCCGTGATGTGCTGATGATGCCCTAGCCGTCGATGATATTGTCATACAAGCAGCCATTCTCCAACAATGGGGATGGCTGCTTTTTCAGGATGGATAAAAAATGTGCATCGCTGCCCTACCATGTTGCCCTTCATCTGTGCCCGTGTTAGATTCCGACCTATGAAACAAATCAGCCGACTCTTCACTATCCTGATAGCCCTGCTGCTGGGTGGCCTGCTGGCGGCGTGCCAGTTTGTCCCTGAACAGGGCGATACGACGGTTACTATCGTGGCTGATGGGACAACGCAGGTGATGGTCGTCGAGAGCGATCTGACGGTCAGTGATGTGCTGCGCGGATCGGGGATTTCGCTGGGGGAACTCGACCGGGTGAATCCGCCAGGCTACAGCCGCGTCAGCGATGGGATGACAATCACTGTTGTGCGGGTGGTGGAAGAGACGATTGTTGAACGGGAGGAAGTGGCATTTCAACGCCAGACGGTGCCCAACGATGGCATGGCCGAGGGCGAAACACGGCTGCTCCAACCGGGTGTAAATGGCATCGCGGAAGTGACGTACCGGATCACGTATGAAAACGGCGGAGAAGTCTCGCGGAGCGAAATCCGGCGGATACTGATCGAACCCGCACAGGACGAAGTGATCATGGTTGGCAGTCAAACCGACCTGCCGACGGTGACAGTCAACGGGACGCTGGCTTATATTTCGAGCGGGAATGCTTGGATCATCCGGCAAAACAGCGCCAATCACCTGCCGCTGACGGTCGATGGCGGCCTGGACGGAAAGGTTTTCGAGCTGTCGGATGATGGCAAGCGGCTGGTGTATACGAAATCGCTCAACGGCGACGACGAAGAAGCTTTCAACGCGCTGTGGGTGATCCTCGATATGGATGACACGGAAAGCGAACCGGTTCGGCTCGACCTGGAAAACATCCTGTTCTCGGCCTGGGTGCCGGGCGTCGAGCGGACGATTGTCTATTCGACCGCCGAGCCGCGCAGCACCTTCCCCGGCTGGCAGGCCAACAACGACCTGTGGCGGGCGCAGATCAGCGCGACGGGTGGGCTGGTTCAGCAGGAGCAGCTTCTTGAAGCGTCGAGTGGGGGCATCTACGGCTGGTATGGCACGACCTACACTTTTTCTCCCGATGGCGTGACGCTCGCCTGGGCGCAGCCGGACGCGGTCGGAGTGCTGCTGCCGGAATACGGGGGAACAGGCGACGACGAAGAAGCAGGGGATGAGGAGGAAGAAGACGACGAGTCGGAATCGCCAACCGGGCTTCCGACCGGCTACACGCGGCTGACCATCGCCATCTTTGCACCCTGGAACGCCTACGATTTTATCTGGGTGCCGACTCCTGCCTGGGCACCGGACGGGCTGGTGTTCGCGGCGGCGACGCATGGCGAACCGATGGGCAGTGAGGTGGCGGAGGACAGCCCGGTATTCAACCTGTCGATATTCCCCTACGATGGGTGGTATAGTGTCAATGTCGTCGAGCAGGTAGGGATGTGGGCTGAGCCGCGTTATTCACCGGCGGAAACGCCAGACGGCGAAGAACTCGATGTGAGTCTGGCCTATTTACAGGCAATCAACCCACTGGACAGCGCCTTCAGCCGCACCCGGCTGGTAGTGATGGATCGGGATGGCAGCAACGAGCGGGTCGTCTTCCCCTCCGACGAGCGGCCCGGATTACTCCCACAGCAGATTGCATGGTCGCCGGATGGCGGGCAGATCGCGGTGATCGATCCCGGCCCGGAGGGTGACCTATTCCTGGTGGACGTGGTCACCGGGCGGGCGCAGCAAATCACCACCGACGGGCAAAGCAGTAATCCACGCTGGGTGCCATGACCAATCGAAACAAGCAATTAACCAGTTTGTTCTTATTGATCGGGGCGTTGATCGCTACGCTGGGGGCGGCGGCACTGATCGTGCAGCGGCAGGCACGGCTGCGGGGTGCGTTCGACGGACTGCCGGGTGACGATCTTCCAGCGCGGGTGCCGGTATTGGGCGTCAATGTCGAACTGACTCTGTATTCCCCGGCGGAACTGGAAGAGAACCTCGACCTGATCGATCAAACCGGGTTCGTGTGGCTGCGGCAGGCCTTCGCCTGGGACGAGATCGAAGCGGAACAGGGCATCTATGATTGGTCGGCCTATGATCAGATGGTGGAGGAAGTCGCGGCGCGTGAGATGAAGCTGGTAGCCGTGCTGTGGCAATCACCGGAATGGGCAGCGAACAGCCCGACCGCGCCACCAGATGATCTGGATGCGTTTGCTGATTTCACGGCAGCGCTGGCCGAACGTTATGGCGATCAGATCGACGTTTACCAGATATGGGACGAGCCAAACCTGGAAAGCGGCTGGGGGGGCAGTCCGCCCAGCGCGATTGATTATGCCGCGTTACTGGAAGCGGCCTACGGCGCGATCCATGCCGCCGACTCCGAAGCTATGGTATTGACTGCCGGACTTGCGCCGACCATCGAAACGGGGCCGAAGAACATCAGCGATGTGCTCTACCTGCGGGCGCTGTACGAAAACGGGGCCGGGGAGGTCTTCGACGGGGCAGCGGGCAAACCCTACGGCTTCGACAGCGGGCCGGACGACCGGCGGGTAAACAAGAACCTGCTGAACTTCTCGCGGATGGTGCTGCTGCGCGAGGTGATGATCGAGTATGGGGACGCGAGTAAGCCGCTGTGGGCGAGTCACTTCGGGTGGAACGCACTGCCGGAAGGCTGGGCAGGCGATCCTTCGGCGTGGGGGCAGGTGAGCGCCGGTCAGCAGGCGGTGCAGACCATCGCCGCATACGAACGGGCGCTGAACGAATGGCCCTGGTCGGGGGCGCTGATCCTCGACGGCTGGCAGCCTGATGTTCTCGCCGACGATGCGCGGTGGGGCTTCGCGCTGCGTGATCAAAACGGGGAGCTTTCGCCGCTGGCGGAGGCCATTCAGTCGCGGTCGGCAGGCTTCAATACTGCGCTCTGGCCGGGACGATACCCGGCGCAGTCTGCACCGGTGGATTACAACGGTGAATGGGAATTCTCGGAACTGGGCGCGGACATCATGGAGAACGGCGGCAGCACCGTCGATCTGGATTTTGTGGGCGATCAACTGGCGGTGACCGCACGGCGGGACAACTACCGGGCGTACCTGTACGTCGAGATCGACGGGGAGCCGTCGGTGAGCCTGCCGCGTGACGAGCGGGGAGCCTACCTCGTGCTGACCTCGCCCGACCTCCAGCCGCAGGTCGAGACGCTGCCGGTGGCGACCGGTCTCGACGATGGGGCGGTTCACCACGCGCATATCGAGGCGGAACGCGGCTGGGATCAATGGGCGCTGGCCGGGTTCGCGGTCGGGGCGAAGGTCGATACAACCGGCTACGACATCCTGATCGGGGCGCTGGCGCTGCTAGCTATCGCGCTGGTGGTTTTCGGCTTCCGGGCCGGACGGGGCGCGGGCTGGCGTGGGGCGGTCGATAAGGCGCTGGGCTGGATCGGCTCACGGGTGGGCGACTCGGTGCATTTCTTGCTGACAGCGCTGGCGGGATTGACCGTATGGATCGGGGCGGCACTGACCTGGGGCGGGCTGATCCCCGATGTTTTGCGGCGGCTGGGCGATGGACCGTCGCTCGTGATCACGGCGCTGACCGCCGGGGTCTTCTACTTTTCGCCCTGGCTGGTACTGACGATTATCGCGTTAATCGTCTATTTTTTACTGATCGTCGCCCGGCCCGGCGTCGGGCTGGCGCTGATCGTTTTCTTCGCGCCCTACTTCTACCACCCTCGCCCGCTGTTCGACCGAGCGTTCAGCATGGTGGAGATCACCAGCCTGCTGACTCTGGTAGCGTGGGCGATCCACATCATCGGCAGCCGGAAGGTCAACGGTTGGCCGTCTCTGCGCTACCTGTGGGGGCGAATGACCTCGCTGGATAAAGCGGTGGGGCTGTTCGCGGCGCTGTGCGTGGTATCGATCAGTTGGGCCAATCTGACCGGCGTGGCGGTTACCGAACTGCGGCAGATCGTCATCGAGCCGATGGTGCTCTACGTGGTGATGCGGACTTTCACGCTGACCCGGCGGGAGCAGTGGCGGATCGCCGATATGTTCGTGCTGGCCGGGGTGATCGTCGCGGTGATCGGGCTGGGGCAGTATGTGACCGGCACGAACCTGATCACCGCCGAAGCGGGGATTCCCCGGCTGCGAAGTGTATACAATTCGCCAAACGGGGCGGCGCTGTTCCTGGGGCGAACGATACCGGTGGCGGCGGCGGTGGCGCTGATCGGCGGGGAGAAATGGCGGCGCTGGCTGTATGGGGCAGCGGTGCTGATCATGATCGGGGCGATGGGGCTGACGCTGTCAAAGGGTGGACTGCTGCTGGCGCTGCCTGCTGCAATCGGGATGGTGGTTGTTCTGTGGCTGGGGCGCAGGGGGCTGATCCTGGTTGGCGTGGGAGCGGCGCTCGAAGGGCTGGCGCTGATCCCGCTGTCACGGATACCGCGCTTCAAGGGATTGTTTGATTTTACAAGCGGCACCAGTACGAGTTTCTTCCGGCTGCAATTATGGAAGAGCGCCGTGCAGATGATTAAAGAGCACCCGCTGACCGGCGTTGGACTCGACCAATTTCTTTACGCTTACCGTGGACGGTACATCCAGCCGGAGGCATGGCAGGAGCCGAACCTCTCGACGCCGCACAACTTCATCCTCAGCTTCTGGACTCGATTGGGGTTCGTCGGGGTGGCGGTAGTCGTGTGGATGCAGGTGGCTTTCTGGCGGATGGCGTGGTGCACACAGAAACGGTTGAAGGATGGGAACGAATCGCTGCGGGCGCTCGTCATAGGATTGATGGGGAGTATGGCAGCATTTGTCGCGCATGGGCTGGTAGACGAACCCTACTTTTTGATCGATATGGCGTTTGTCTTTTTTATGACGCTGGGATTGATGCACCAGATCGGGGAGGGGATGGAAGATGGAAGTATTGATCAACAACCGGACACTGCGCTTAGTTGAAGGCGACATTACCGAACTGAAAACAGATGCAATCGTCAACGCGGCCAACCGGCACCTGCAATTAGGCTCCGGCGTGGCCGGGGCGATCAGGCGAAAAGGCGGGCCGTCGATTCAGCGGGAATGTGACAGGATCGGGTCGTGCCCGGTCGGTGGGGCGGCGATCACCGGCGGGGGGAACTTGAAGGCCCGGCACGTGATCCATGCCGTCGGCCCGTTTGGAGACGACCCGGCAGCCGACTCGCTGTTGCAAAGCGCGACTCTTTCCAGCCTGCGGGTGGCGGACGAAAACGGCCTCACCTCGATTGCGTTTCCGGCGATCTCGACTGGTGTTTTCGGGTTCCCGATGGGCGCGGCAGCCGAAATCATGCTCTCAGCGATCATTGAATACCTTGACGAAGAAGAAACCGGTCTCGAACTGGTGGTGTGCTGCTTATACGGCCAGGAAGCCTTCGACACCTTCGCCTCCGAACTACTCAGGCAGATCGACAAGCACGAGCTATAGCGTCTCCCCGGCGTTTTGGCTACAATACGCCCGCTTTACCGAACGGTAAATTTGAAGCGCTCAATTCCAAAAGGGAGGAGCGACCTTGCGAGTTTTGATCACCGGTGGGGCGGGGTTCCTCGGCTCACATTTATGCGATAAATTCCTGGCCGAAGGCCATACCGTGATCGCGATGGACAACCTGATTACAGGGAGTGTGCGAAATATCGAGCACCTGGCCGGGAATGAACGATTCCTGTTCATCAAGCATGATGTCACCAACTACATTTACATCGAGGGGGAAGTCGACGCGGTGCTGCATTTCGCGTCACCGGCCAGCCCAATCGACTATCTCAAGTTCCCGATCCCGACTCTGAAAGTCGGGGCGCTGGGGACTCATAAAGTGCTGGGATTGTCGAAGGACAAGGGGGCAGCTTTCCTGCTGGCCTCGACCTCGGAGATTTACGGCGATCCGCAGGTGCATCCACAGCCCGAAACCTACTGGGGCCACGTCGATCCGATCGGGCCGCGCGGTGTTTACGACGAGGCAAAGCGCTTCGCTGAAGCGATGGCGATGGCCTATCACCGCTACCACGATGTGAATACACATATCGCCCGCATCTTCAACACCTATGGGCCGCGAATGCGCCTCGATGACGGGCGGGTGGTGCCGAACTTCATCGGGCAGGCGCTGCGCGGCGAACCGCTGACCATCTATGGCGATGGCCTCCAGACGCGAAGTTTCTGCTACGTTTCCGACCTGGTCGAGGGGTTGTACCGGCTGCTCATGTCGGATGAAAACGATCCGGTGAATATCGGGAATCCACACGAGTTCAACATTATCGAATTTGCGGAGCTGATCAACGAGCTGACGGGCAACGACGCGGGAAAGGTGTTCGAGGAAGGGAAGCGGATCAAGGGCGATCCGCAGACTCGAAAGCCGGATATCAGCAAGGCGAAGCGGGTGCTGGACTGGGAACCGAAGGTCGATATCCGCGAGGGGTTGCAGCGGACGATTGAACATTTCAGGAAGCGTATGAAGTAAGATGACCGGTTGTGAGTCAGGAGTTTATTTCCCGGCGCTATTTGAAATTGGTGGGGCTACAAATCGCGACGTTTTCACCCCCTCCCCAGCCCTCCCCCTCAAGGGGGCGGGTGCGGAACGTTGGTTTTGTGAGGGAAAAACATGGTTGCACCATTCAATTCTTAAAATTCAAAAGTGCCGGGCTAAAAATGAACTATCTCAGGGGTGGACACTGAGATGATCAATTTCAGCCTGCGGCGATGGCGTATGCCGTCAGAGTGGCTGCCCCTGTGGGGAAAACTACTGTTAGGCGCGGGTGGGATTGCGGTTGGGCTGGCGCTGGCACGGCTGCCGCTGCTGTGGGCAGCGATTGGGCTGCTGGCGGTGATTCTGGTGGCGCTGACGATCATCGATCCGCTGGTGGGATTGTCGGCGGCGCTGGTGCTCGGCCCGACCAAGCCGCTGACCGATTACTTCGTGCCACAGCTTCCGCTCGACCTGGGGCAGATCGCGCTGATCGTCACGCTGGGAACGTGGGTTCTGAAGATGGCCCGCGAGCGGCAAATCCGGCTGCCCCGGTCGGCGGTCAACGTGCCGCTGCTCGTCTTCATCGGGGCGGCGGGGCTGAGCTTTCTCAATGCGCTCTCGCTGGGCTACGCACTCAAAGAACTGATCAAGTGGGTGCAGCTTCTGCTTGCCATGTGGATGGTGATCGACCTTGCCGGGGAAAAACGCTGGCCCGCAGCCGTCGGGGTGATGCTCGGCACGGGGGCGGTCGAGGCGCTGATCGGCGTGTGGCAGTTCTGCCTGCGCGGGGATGGCCCGGAACACTTCCTGATCCTCGACAACCGGTTCTACCGGGCCTACGGCACCTTCGAGCAGCCGAACCCTTACGCGGGGTTCATCGGGCTGATGGCTCCGCTGGCGGTCGGGCTGGCGCTCGGCGCGCTGGGGTACTGGATCAAACCAGTGTGGGCGGAACTGAAAGCCAATCGACCGGTCAATATGCGGTGGGTGATCCCGGCAGTGTTCAATTCGAACTGGCTGCCGCTGGCCGGGCTGATCGTGCTATGTGGACTGCTGGCGGCATCGTTGCTGATGTCGTGGTCACGCGGGGCGTGGCTGGGCTTCGCTGCGGCGCTGGTGGTGATCCTTTTCGGGTGGCCGAAAAAGGCCTGGGTGGGCGCGGCACTGGTGATCGCCGGGCTGGTGGGGGGCATACTGGCGCTGCGCTTCAACCTGCTCCCGGCGGCGATTGCGTCCCGGCTGACCGGGTTCACCGAGTTCCTGCAAACTTTCGACGTGCGCGGCGTGGACATCAGCCCGGCGAATTACGCAGTACTGGAACGGCTCGCCCACTGGCAGACGGCGCAGGAGATGGCGCGGTATAATCTATGGCTCGGCGTGGGGATCGGCAATTACGACCCGGTCTATCCCGGCTATGCGCTGATCAACTGGCCGTATGCGCTCGGCCACGCGCACAATATCTATCTCAACCTGCTGGCCGAAACCGGCGTGGTAGGGCTGGTCGCCTATGCAGTGCTGTGGATTTGTGTGTTCTGGCAGACGTGGCGGGTGACCCGGTGTGCCGATGGCTGGCAACGGGCGGTCGCATTGGGTCTGCTGGGCATGTGGACTCACCTGACCGTGCATCAACTGGTCGATAAGCTGTATGTGGCAAACATGCATCTGCATATCGGCGCGGCGCTGGGGATTTTAAGCATACTGGTTATTCAATCAACACAAATACGAGAAAAACAACTTGACCGAAACAACTGATACTCAACCATCAACTTCCCTGATCGAACGAATTAAAGCGTTTACACAGGATAAAGAGTTCGAACGGTTTTGGAAATTCTGCGTGGTGGGCACCATCGGCGCAGCGATTGACTATGGAACGTTCACGGCGCTGAACGCGGTCGGCTGGTTCGATTCGGTAGTGCTTCACCTACCTTTCGACCTGCACATCACCGGGGTCGGGATATCGGGGACGATTGCCTTAATTCTGGCGGTGATCAGTAACTTCATCTGGAACCGCTACTGGACTTATCCCGACTCGCGGTCGAAGCCGGTTGTGGGGCAGCTCATCATTTTCTTCCTGGTGAACATCGTCGGAATCATCATTCGCATCCCGATTCTCGAACTGTTGAGCATACCGCTGGCAAATCTCTCTACAAAGATCGTGCCCACGCTGGCGCAGTCGAGAGCCATCTGGCTAGGCGAAAGCGGCGCATGGGCGATTGCCGTCGTGATCGTGCTGTTCTGGAACTTCTTCGTCAATCGTTACTGGACGTACAACGACGTCGACTGACAATAAACATTGTCGTCGGTACAGATTCGGAAGACGGCATGTCTCAGGCCGCATATCCCATAATCGCCATCGACTATACACCGGCGCTCGAACAGGGCGGCGGTATTGGTCGCTATACGCGGGAACTGGTCAGGGCGCTGGGGCAGATCGACGATCAGAGCGACTACCGGCTGTTCGCCGCCGGGCAGCGGGGAGATCATCTCCCGGAGCTGCCCGGTTCTAACTTTGTGTGGCGACCGTCATCCATCAGCGGCGAATGGTATGCGCGGCTGTGGCACCGCGCCCGGGTGCCGGTGCCGGTCGAGTGGTGGACGGGGCCGGTCGATCTGTACCATGCAACCGACTTCACCCTGCCGCCAACGCGCGGACGGACACGAACAATATTGACCGTCCACGATCTATCATTTGTCCGTGCCCCGGAGACCGCCGATGCCGGTCTGCGGGCTTTTCTGAACAGGGTAGTGCCGCACTCCATCAAGCGGGCCGATCACGTGCTGGCCGATTCGGAGGCGACTCGCAGCGACATCATCGAACTGTACGGCACACCGGCGGATAAAGTCAGCGTGCTGTACAGCGGGGTCGGCGAGCGGTTCGGGCCGGTGACGGATCGAGCGGCGGTCGACTCGGTGCGCACTCGATACGAAATCGGCGAGGGGCCGTATATATTGAGCGTGGGAACCGTTCAGCCGCGAAAAAACTACGTCAGGCTGGTGGAAGCGTTCGCGGCGCTGGATCGGCCTGATCTCAAACTGGTGATTGCCGGAGGGAAGGGCTGGCTCGATGACCCGCTGTATCGAAAGATAGCGGAACTGAGGCTGGAGGAACGCGTCCGCCTGATCGGGTTTGCGGATGATGATGATCTCCCGGCGCTATACAGCGGGGCGGAGGTATTTGCTTTTCCATCGCTGTATGAAGGATTCGGACTGCCTCCGCTGGAAGCGATGGCTTGCGGGACTCCGGTCGTAGCGTCGAATGTGTCGTCGGTACCGGAGGTGGTCGGCGAGGCAGGATTGCTGGTCGATCCGACATCGGTGGAAGCGATCCGTGAGGCAGTTGAGCGAGTGCTGGATGACCAATCACTGCGGACATCGCTGAGAGAAAAAGGGCTGGAACAGGCCCGGCGGTTCACCTGGAAGAAGGCTGCCGAACAACTCAAATCGACTTATGATCGACTGCTGAAGTAATACCATTTTTGTAAGGACACGATAGTGACTGAACGTTACCCCAAACACACACGCAACCTGATCACCTTTGGCATCGACTATGTCGCCTTTGGTCTGGCACTGGGAGCGATGAACCTGAACACGGTCCTCCCGGCCTTCGCCGCGGAATTGGGTGCATCGACAAGGATGATCGGTGTCATATTGACCATTCTCTATCTTGCATGGGGGCTGCCCCAGGTTGTCGCGGCCAATATCACAGCACGGCTGGAAAAGAAAAAACCCTTCCTGCTTAAGGTGGTTTTGCTTTCGCGCCCGGTGACACTGGCGGTTCCCATTGTCATCTTTCTGACGCAGGGTACACCCGTCTGGTTGAACCTGCTGGTTATGTTGCTGGCGTTTGCGATCTTTTTCCTGACGGATGCATTTGCCGCCGTTCCCTGGTTCGATATGCTGGCACGGGCATTTCACGAAGATACACGCGGGCGGGTGATGTCGGTGTGGCAGATATTGACGGCGCTGCTGATGCTGGGCATCTCGGCGCTGATTACCTTCATCCTCAGCGATTCCGGCCCGGGGTTTCCTAATAATTATGCTTACCTGTTCCTGACCGCTGCGATCCTGTTGATCCTTTCATCCATCGGAATGCTGGGTATCTACGAAGTACCCGATCAAAAAGGGGAGCCGGAGACCACCCATATCCCCTGGAAGGATTACGGGCGGCATATCCTCACACTGTGGAAAACAGATGAACGGTTCAGACAGATCGTGGTTACCCGTGTGCTGTTCAGCCTGAGTGCGATGGCTTTCCCTTTCTACGTGCTTTACGCTACCGACAGCCTTCAGTTCTCGGAGCAGGTGATTGGCCTGTTTGTGCTGGCCACGACGTTTGGAACTTCGGTTTCGAGCTTTTTGCTGGGACGAGTGGCTGACAAATACGGGGCACAGCGGACTGTTCAGATCGGTTCGGTGCTGATGGTCACGATGCCGATACTGGCGATTCTGTTCACGCTGCTGAATGGCAATGTCAGTAGTGTGATTCGCTATGCCTACGTATGGATTTACGTTTGTATGGGGATGGGCGATGCTCTCGTTATGATCGGCCACTACAACTATGTGTTCGATATTGCCACGCCGGGGCATCGTCCCATCTATGTGGGGACATATGGGGCGCTCATTTCGATTGGCGTGCTAGGGCCGGTATTCGCCGGGTGGCTGGTCAGTGTGACCTCGTACCAGGTACTGTTTATCGTCTCACTCGCAGCCGGTTTGATAGGGCTGATCCCTGCCTTTCGCCTGATCCCTGCCCGTGATGGGCTGCTCAAAGCATCTAACGTGGGTTCCCAGCATGAGCCGCAATCAGCGGGCGGGTGAGGGCCAGACGGAGATCGTCGCCATGGCGGACAAGATAGGTCGGGACGTTGAGCCTGCCTAATCGCAGGGCGGTGGCCTGCCCGCCAGGACGACCACCAAAACTCTCCGAATCGATCACGATGGCGACAACGCGCAGCCCGCGCTGGATTAACTCGTGGGCGGTGGTCACCCAGCTTTCACGGGTTGAGGCGGTGACCAGTACCAGGGTCGTCCCACGTGCCATTTCGCCGCCATGCAGCGAGATGAAGCGGGAAAACGGGATCGTGCCCTGTGCCCTGACAACTGCCAGCGTTTCGAGGATTTTCGTTCGCTGGCGCGCGCCTCTATCGACCTGAATAATCTCCTGCTTCTGGCCGTGCGTGGCGAATCCAACCGCACGGTCTTTTTGCAGAAAGTGAATCGCCAGGGACGCGGCGGAGGCGACGGCATACTCCTCGGTGGTTGGGGGGAGTAGAAAACCACCGCCGGTCGAGGTGATCAACCTGTCTTCACCGTTGGCGGTCGGATCGTACTCACCGACCTGGATTGTCTGGTCGGAGTCGAGCATGATCCAGATATCGGCCAGCGGGTCAAGCTCGAACTCCTTGACAATGATCCGCCTGCGGCGGGCAGTAGAGGGCCAGTGGATGCGGCTGAAGCTGTCACCGGTGGCATAATCGCGCACCCCGGCGGCGTTGGTCGTCACCTGGTGGGTGCGCTGACGCTGCGCGTCACCGCCGGAGAGAACGCCAACCGGCAGGTAAAAGTTGGGAATATCGATAGTGGGTGGATAGACGATCAACGGGGTGGTCTCGCTGATCGTTCTTTCTGCCTGGAACAGGCCGAATGGGTCGCCGGTGACAATGCGGAGCGGCCCCAGATGGTAAACGCCGCGCTGCACGCACAGTGTCCGCGTGACCCAGGTGGCCTCGGAGCGGGGGCCGAGGCTGCTGATCACGTGGCTGGCGCGGTGGCCGGGGAGATTCGATTGATCATAGACTTCGAGCCACAGCTTGGGCAGCAGGCCGGTGTTGCGCACCAGGAAAGTTTCTTCAAATGTCTGGCCAACCTGTGACCGGCGGGATTGGATGTGGCGCTGGAGTTTGATCCCGCTGGCGCTGTTCCACGCCCAGAACAGCGAGAAGAAAAACAGCCCGGCAAACGCATAGGCGACGTTGAAGAAAAACGCCTTGCGCGTGGCTAATCCGGCCAGCAGGCTGACAATAATGACCAGGTATACCGCGTTGCGCCGACGCCCCATCGGGTTATTGACGCATCCCCAGCGTGGCCCCAGGAACCGGGACCTGCTTCATGACATCGGTGATGATGCGCTCCGCGTTGACATCCTTCAAGCGGGCGGCGGGGTTGACGATCAGGCGGTGGGCGAGAGTAGTGACGGCCAGGTCTTTGACATCGTCGGGGAGGACGTGATCACGCCCGGCGAGGGCGGCTTTCGCCTGCGAAGCGCGGTAGAGGGCCAGGCTGCCGCGCGGTGAGGCTCCGAGGTAGACGTCGTCGTGAGTGCGGGTGATCGAAACGAGGTCGACGATATACTGCTTGATCTGGCGATCCACATAAACGGCTTTGATCTCTTCCTGAGCCTCGATCAATTCTTCGACGGGGACGACCTGCTGGGTGGCATCAATCGGGTGGACGAACTGCTGTGATTCGAGGATGGCGACTTCGTCGGTGGACGACGGGTAGCCCAGGCGAATGCGCAGCATGAAGCGGTCGAGCTGGGCTTCGGGCAGGGGGAAAGTCCCCTCGTATTCGATAGGGTTCTGGGTTGCCAGCACCAGGAAGGGCTGGGCAAGCTGGTAGGTCGTCCCGTCGACGGTGACCTGCCGCTCTTCCATCGCTTCGAGAAGCGACGACTGAGTTTTTGGCGTGGCACGGTTGATCTCATCGGCGAGGACGATCTGGGCCATCAGGGGGCCGGGGCGAAATTCGAATTCCTGGGTTTGCTGGTTGAAAATCGATACGCCAGTGATGTCGCTGGGGAGCATATCTGGGGTAAACTGGATGCGGCTGAAATTGCAGCCAATCGACCGGGCAAGTGCTTTGGCGAGCATCGTCTTGCCGACGCCGGGCACGTCTTCAATGAGGATGTGGCTCTGGCAGAGCAGGCCGATCAGGGTGAGGGTTACTTCACGCTGCTTGCCGATGATGACCTTTTCGACATTCTCTTTAAGCCGTTGGCCGATTGATTTAACGGAAGCCGTCATTGCGGATCTCCTGGTCACAAAAGTGAATCAATGTCTGTAAGATTATACCAGCGGACGGGCAGGCTGACAGCCCGGAAATTCTTGACGCCTCCCGGTGGTACGATATAATCATGGCTCCAGGCCCGCTAGCTCAATTGGCAGAGCAGTTGACTCTTAATCAATTGGTTGCAGGTTCGAGTCCTGCGCGGGTCACACTACTACTGTGAGCAAAGTCTGTTCTGCTCACAGTTTTCTCTTTTTGCTATAGTAATCAACACTCACTTCTGTTGACCGAGGGCAAGATAGATTATGTATTGTCCAAAATGTGGTGATGTGCTTACGGAAACACCTGAAGGCATTGTTTGCCAGAAAGGCAACATGCAGTTGAGTGCTCATTTAAGCAATCAGCTTGAAGAATGCTATGTAAAAGGCGCACGAAAACCCCGAGATTTCCGTTTCGGTTTCCAGGTGGGAGGGACTTGGTTTTGTCCTGGCTGCGGTGTTCAGATTGTGGAGCAAGAAGGTACTCTTTCCTGTCCTAAGTGTAGAAGGAGTATCAATGAGTTTGTTCGAGAACTTGTGGAACTACATTCTCATCGTTGATATGCCCTACTTCGCACCCCACCCGGCAACCGGTGAATATTTGCTGTGCTCCTGCTGAAGCGTTCTGGTATCGTAGCGGAGATACATCTTTGTGACTTCGATGGATGAATGCCCCATCACGTCCATGAGCACACAGGGATTATCAATCGGACGCCAGAATTTGCAGCCGGGCTTCGAGGCGGCTGTCGAGGCTGCCCCCGACCATGATCTCAAACTCTCCCGGCTCGACGACCCATTCATATTCGGCGTTTAACAATGCAAAGGCACCGGGTTCGAGTGTAAAAATTACCTCGCGGCTTTCGCCGGGCTGCAGCGTCAGCCGTCGAAAAGCCTTCAACTCCCTGACCGGGCGCGTGACCGAACTCACACAGTCGCGTATGTATATCTGCACCACCTCGTCACCGGCGCGGCTGCCCGTATTCGAGACGGTCAACGTGATATGCACGTCCATCCCGATCTGGATTACGCCCGGCTCGATGTGCAGCGCGCTGTACTCGAAGGTGGTGTAGCTGAGGCCGTGCCCGAAGGCAAAGAGCGGGCTGTTTTCGGTGAACAGGTAACCGCGCCGGGCCGATGGCTTGTGATAGTAGTATGCCGGAATTTGCCCGACCGAACGCGGAAAGGTGATCGGCAGCCGACCGCCGGGATTGATCGCCCCGAACAGGGCTTCGGCCAGGGCGGTACCGCCCTCCTGCCCCAGATACCAGCATTCCAGTATCGCCGGGACATGCTGCTCCGCCCAGACAATCGACAGGGGACGCCCGTTGAACAGAGTTAAGACGGTCGGCGTCCCGGTCTGCACGACGGCCTGAATCAGCGCCTCCTGCTGGCCGGGTAGATCGAGGCTGTCCCGATCACCCAGGTGCATGGCACCCCAGCCCTCCCGGCAGACGGATTCGTTTTCACCCAGCACCAGGATCGCTACATCAGCCTGACGGGCAACTTCTACCGCTTCAGTAATGCGCTGTGCTTCTTCCGCCGGGTCGGGCAGGCGCACCTCGTGCTGCCACCATCCTTGCCAGCCGCCGCCATCCTCGGTGATCCGGCAGCCCTCGGCGTAGAGGACTTCGATCTGCTTCCCGGTAAACCGGCGGATGCCGTCCAGTACACTCACTCCGCGAGAAGGCTCGGCGCTGTAGCCGCCCTGGAGGATCACCCCAGCATTCGGGCCGATCACGGCTACCCGGCGCAGGCGATCAGGAGCGAGCGGCAGCAGTGGGCTACCATCGGAAAGTGGATCGTTTTTCAGCAGTACGATGGATTTGCGGGCGGCTTCAAGCGCCAGGGAGAGATGATCGGTACAGCCGACGACGGCTTCGGCTTCCACCGGATCGGAATAGGGCTGCTCGAACAAGCCTAAGAGGAACTTCTGGCGCAGAATGGCGGCTACAGCCCGATCAATGTGTTCTTCGGCAAGCTGCCCGCCGAGCACCTGATCCTTCACCGCGGAGAAGCAGGCATCCAGTTCAAAGTCGATACCGGCGAGCAGTGCCTGCCGGGCCGCATCGGCGGTATTTTCTGCCACGTGATGCAGCCGCACCAGGTCTAAAATCCCGGCACCGTCGGAGGTGACAATCCCATCAAAGCCCCACTCCCGGCGCAGGACTTTTTGCAGCAGCCAGGTGTTGACATGCGCCGGGATGCCGTCGATCTCGTTGTAGGATGCCATCACCGATCCGACTCCGGCGTCCTGGATCGCGGCCCGGAAAGGCTCCAGGAATACAGAACGAAGCTCGTGTTCGGCGAAATTGCCGGGGCCGCAGTTGGTGCCGCTCTCCGGCTGCCCGTGCGCGGCGAAGTGCTTCGCTGTTGCCAGGACTCGCCCGGTTCCCTGCAAACCGCGCACTGCAGCGCTTCCCATCTGCGAGGCCAAGTACGGGTCTTCGCCGTAGGTTTCTTCGGTGCGGCCCCAGCGCGGATCGCGGGCCAGGTCGAGCACCGGTGTCAAGGCCCATGTCCCACCACGTGCACGCATCTCGGCGGCTGTCGCCGTGAAGACTCGCTCTATCAGCGCCGGGTCCCAGGTGCTGGCGAGCGCGATCGCCTGTGGAAAGCTGGTCGCGTGTTTGCCCATCAGGCCATGCAGTGCTTCATCGACAATGAATGCGGGGATTTTCAGGCGGGTCTGGGTGACCAGATAGCGTTGGATCGTGTTGACCGCTTCGGCGGCCTCATGGCTGGTTCGGGACAGCCCTACCCGCAGAATCCCACCCGCGCCGTGGACCATGTTCAGATACGAGACGTCGACCTCCTGATCCGCAAGAGATAGTGGCTCACCGGATGGCCTGAGTACGGTCATCTGGGCCAGCTTTTCGTCCAATGTCATGCGGCCCAGCAGGTCGGCGACTCGCGCTTCTACCGGCTGGCTTGCATCCTTATAGGCCATATCTGCCTCCGAATTTATGACTGTTAGCTTGATTCTACTTCGGCGGTATCCGTTTTATGAAGTATAAGCGAAAATGAATTCTGCCCGGTTGTTGGAAACCCCATATTCACCTAGACTATGATTCAATCTGTAGATGCGTTTTGCTTGCTACGGATAGATACAACGACGGAATATCCAGGTAGATAATGAATCGAACAGGGATAAAACCGTGAATGACTATAGCTATCTCAGTGTTGACAATCCGTATTCTCACCTGGCGCAGCAGTTTTTGAAGGCCCTCCTTGGCGGTCAGCGTGATACTGCTACCTGGCTTATTCTTGACTCAGTTGAACGTGGTATGACCGTCAAAGAGATTTACCTGAATGTATTTCAGAACACTCAGCGTGAAATTGGAAGATTGTGGGAAACCAACCAGGTCACCGTAGCCCAGGAACACTATTGCACAGCCGCCACGCAGATGATTATGGCCCAGCTTTATCCCTACATCTTTAACACAACACGGGTTGGGAAACGAATCGTGGCGACCTGTGTGAGCGGTGAGCTTCATGAGATTGGCATGCGTATGGTGGCTGACTTCTTTGAATTGGAAGGCTGGGATACCTACTACATTGGTTCAAATACACCTGCTTCCAGTATCGTTGCTGCAATCGAAGAACGGGAGGCAGATGTGCTGGGAATCTCTGCTACCATTCATTTTCATGTGGGTGCCGTAAAGAAACTCATTGAGGCTGTGCATGCAAGTGATGCCGGGCGAGATGTCAAGGTGCTCGTGGGAGGCTATCCGTTCATTACGACGGAGAACCTGTGGCAAAAGGTAGGCGCAGATGCCTTTGGTCGGGACGCAGCGGAGGCGATCTCGCTGGCGAATGAACTGTAAGCCTGATAAGACGGCTTCCGAATGCACGCGGTCGAACGTCAGGCGTATATCGGGAGGATGGGTTATGTTAGAGCCGCCCCAGATGAGCGTTTCAGTTCGGACACTGGCTGAGTTCCGCGACAAAAAAGACGAACTGGTCAGGAAGACGCTGCCCCGGCTGATGGAATTAGGGGTTGACTATACACATCTCGGTGACCGGGCAGAAGAGATTATGAGCGCCGGGTTTGGTTTTTTAACCCGGATGCTTGAAACGGCTCTAGAATTCAGTGAATCTGCCATTCTGGCGCACCAACTGGCGTGGAGTACGGAACGGCTGCCCCATGATGGCGTTTCGGTACAGATGCTGGTAAACAACCTGTACGTTTATCGACAGGTGGTGGAGGAAAACCTGTCTGCTCAGAGTGGGAGAGAGATCGAGAGAATCCTGGCTTGGATGATCGGCCAGCTTGAGGCGTCAGACCCCAATCAATGATCAGATGATGCCTGCAATTGGGATTGGTGAGTAGTGATGGGCATGCAACCGGAATATGCGGGCACTGCGTTCCGGTGTGATTACAGTGGAACCATAAAGCAGATCGTTCGCAACGATTCTGGTATGCTGGATGGACTGGCTGTCGGGCAGTTGCTGGCCGATGTTATCGATCCTGCCAGCCACGACAAAATGCAGAACTTCCTCAAAGCAGTCAATGAACAGGGAGCGGCCTTTGACTGGGAGTTGAATGTCCGCGACGGCGACCAGTTAACCACACTTCATTTTGCTGGCATTCACTATGATCCTGACGAAGTGCTAATTGTATTAGCACGTACGGGCAGCGCTGTAATGGCCTTATTTGATGACATGATGCGGATGAATAATGAACAGGTCAACCATCTGCGGCGTGTCATTAAAGAGCAGTCGGAGCGGTCTCGGACGAAATCTGAACATGACAGTGCGCTGTACGATGAACTGAGCCGCCTGAACAATGAACTCGCTAACCTGCAACGCGAACTTGTCAAGAAGAACGCTGAACTGGAACGCCTAGATAAACAAAAAAACCGGTTTCTTGGAATGGCGGCGCACGACCTTCGTTCCCCGCTCAGTGTCATCTTGATGTACAGCGATTTCATCATGCAGGAAGCTGGGGATATGCTCAATGAAGAGGCGCGGGAGTTTTTGAGTATCATCATGCAGTCAAGCCGGTTCATGACGCAGTTGATCGATGATTTGCTGGATATCACTGTAATCGAATCGGGGCAACTGGTATTGTCGCCAGTGCCTACCGATATTGTCGACCTGGTCCGGCACAATGTGGAACTCAACAATGTGTTAGCCAGTAAAAAAAATATCGATATCCGGTTCGAGGTCAGTACCGACACCCTGGTTGTACACATTGACCCGGAACGGATTACCCAGGTGCTCAACAACCTGATCGGTAATGCGATTAAGTTTTCAGAATCTGGAGGTCAGATTCTCGTTGGAATTGCTCTCGATAGTGACAATATAATCCTGACTGTGCAGGATCACGGGAAGGGTGTTTCGCCTGAACAACTCCATATGCTTTTTGACCGGTTCATTGGCTTAAGCACAAGAGGGACAGCCGGGGAAAAGGGGACGGGACTGGGGCTGGCAATCAGCCACAAGATTGTTACAGAACATGGTGGGACAATCGATGTAGATAGCGTAGTTGGTGAAGGTACGACTTTTACTATCACCCTGCCCTGCATCACTGCTGGGGCATACTGAGATACATCAATTCATACGGTGACAGCTCTATCTCTGTGTCTGAAGAGATTGTCTTCCCGGTGATCAGGTCGACGAGACGGCGATCGGTGCCGGGGAGGGGAAGTCTATCGACCGGGACGCGCTGGGGATCGGCGGTGAAATTCCCGATGCAAAGCACCTGATCATCGCCAAGCGTTTTCAGATACACATAAACGTGCCGGTTGCCGGTATCGACGACCTGTGTCGCCGAGTTCGAACCGAAAGCAGGGTGCTGCTTACGCAGGCCGATCAGCCGGGTGAACCCTTCGAATATTCGCGCCTCGACGGTGCCCGCTTCGCGCCGCCGGGCTACCTGTTCCCAATCGGCGGGGGCGCGATGCACCCAGCGGGAGTCGTCGGCAGTGTCGGGGTTTTCCAGGTAGGTGTAGTCGTTGAGCCGCCCGATCTCATCACCCAGGTAGATGAGCGGCATGCCGCCCATGCTCATCGTGATCCCGGTGATCAGCAGAATCCGCCGGATGGCGAGATCGATGGCATGAGGATTGTTATTTTTGATCGCCTGCTCCAACCCGGCGAGCGATGCGGCTGTCCCGGAGATGCGCATATCGAGCGTGCGCGGGTTGAACTGAAACGGATAGCCAATAGCAAAGCTGCCCGGCTCCTGGCCAGTATAAAAGCGGTTGAGGTACTGGCGGTGACCAAACCCATCGATCTGCATCGCCGCCGCATCTTCGTCAGCGAATCCCCAGCCGATGTCATCGTGGCTGCGGATATAGTTTACCCAGGCGCAGTTCTCCGGGATGACATCGAAACGGTGCTGCATGGCGTAGGTCAACAGGTGGGTGTGGCGGGTCGCCAGCGCTTCCCACAACTGCACCATCAGCAGCGGATTGTAGGAGATTTCGCATTCCTTGCCCGCCCATTCACCCTGTCCGAAATAGCTGCGCACATCGTCGGGGTGGACGATTGCCTCGGATTTGAAGATCAGAGCAGGAGCGGCGATCCGCACCAGGGCGTTGAAGGCGCGGATGATCGTGTGCGCTTCGGGGAGATTCTCGCAACTGGTGCCCAGCTTCTTCCAGATGAAGGGCACTGCGTCGAGGCGCAGTACGTCGATGCCGATGTTGGCCAGGGACAGCATTTCGGCGAGCATGCGGCGGAACACGTCCGGGTTGCGATAGTTCAAATCCCACTGGTAGGTGTGGAAGGTCGTCCAGACCCATTTGTCGATATCGGGGTAAAAGGTAAACGCGCCGGGATGCTCGTCGGGGAATATCTCGCGCAGGGTCTTCTCGTAGGCGTCGGGCTGGGCACGATCCTCGAATATGAAGTAACAATCCTGATAGCCAGGATCGCCCGCCCGGGCTTTCAATGCCCACTCGTGATCATTGGCAGTGTGGTTGAAGACAAAATCGAGGACGAGGTTGATCCCCACTGCCTGGAGCGCGATGGCCAGTTCGCACAGATCGTCCATGTGGCCCAGCGCTGGGTTGATCTCGCGATAGGAACTGACTGCGTAGCCGCCGTCGTCCGGGCCATCCGGCGTGCGGAAGATCGGCATCAGGTGCAGGTAGGTGAGGCCAAGCTCCTGAAAATAGGGGATTTTTTCTTTGATGCCCTGCAGCGTCCCGGCGAACAGGTCGACATAGCAGACGCCGCCGATCATCGTGTGATGCTGGTACCAGCGCGGGGACTCTTCCCGTTCACGATCAAGCTGTTTCAGCCTGGCCGGACGGCGCAGGAAAGCTTCGGCGGCGGTTTGCAGAATTGCCTCGGCGCTGCCGGGAAAGTCGTCACGCTCGCCGTATAACTGCTCCAGGAGGCGATAGAGATCGGGGCCGTGCTGCATACAGCGGCGCAGGAATACGGCGGCATCACGTACATCTGCCCCGTTGAGTGTCTCGCTGATGTTTTGCAGCGCCTTTTTAAGATAGCTATTCAGGTCTTCCGGCAGTTGTTCAGTTCCGCTCGCCATTTAACAGTAACCATAAGCTCTGATAGGGGGCCATAGACAGGCGGTAGGGGGCGGCACCAATTGGGTGAAAAGTCTGCGCGTCGTTCAAAAGATTCTGGGGCTGCTGACCGGCGTATTCGTCCAGATATGCCTCTACCCGCTGCAAACGGCGGGCCAGGTTGTGGAATACCAGGACAGTCTGATCGCCATATTCACGGACAAATCCCAGCACCGACGGGCTGCCAGTCTCAATAAAGGCTAACGTACCCAATGCCAGGACAGGATGCTCTTTGCGGAGGGCAATCAGGGAGTGCATCTGGTTCAGCAGCGATCCGGAATCGTCCTGCTGGTTGACGACATTGACCTGCTGGTATCCATAAACGGGATCGTCGATTGGCGGTGCATAGAGGTCCTCAAGGGCGGCGTTCGAAAAACCGGCGTTTGGGCCGTCGTTCCACTGCATTGGGGTTCGGACACCGTTGCGGTCGGGCAGGTCGATGTTATCTCCCATGCCGATCTCGTCGCCGTAGTAAATGATCGGCGCGCCGGGCAGTGAGAACAGGAGCCGATTGGCCAGCAGAATCTTCTCGATGTTATTGTCGAGCAGAGGGGCCAGCCGCCGCCGGATGCCCAGGTTCAGGCGCATTTCGTCGAGCGGCGCGTATTGCTCCCACATCCACTGCCGTTCTTCCTCGGTCACCATTTCCAGGGTCAGTTCATCATGATTTCTGAGAAAAATGCACCACTGGCAGTTATCCGGAATATGCGGCGTTTCGCTCATGATGGTGCGGATTTTGGTGCTGTCGCCCGAACGGAGCGCCATGAAGATACGGGGCATCAACGGGAAATGAAAGGCCATGTGGCATTCATCACCATCACCGAAATATTCGAGCACGTCCTGTGGGGGCTGGTTTGCCTCACAGAGCATGATCGCTTCGGGGTATTCCTCGTCCATGATCCGGCGCATCTGCCTGACGAATTCATGCGTCTCCGGGAGGTTCTCGCAGCTGGTTCCCTCGCGTTCGTAGAGATAGGGGATGGCATCGACACGGAAGCCATCAATTCCCCGGTCGAGCCAGAAGCGCATGATGTCGAACATGGCCTGGTGGACTTCGGGATTGTCGAAGTTCAGGTCGGGCTGGCAGGGATAGAAGCGGTGCCAGTAGTATTGTTCGGTTTGTTCGTCGTAGGTCCAATTCGAGGTCTGGGTATCGACGAAGATGATACGGGTATCCCCGTAACGCTGATCGGTGTCACTCCAGACGTACCAATCACGTTTGGGATTGTCACGCGAGGCGCGGGACTCGACAAACCAGGGATGCTGATCGGAGGTGTGGTTGATGACCAGGTCGACGATCACATGCAGCCCGCGAGCGTGCGCTTCCTGGATCAGATAGTCGAAATCTTCCAGCGAGCCATAGTCGGGGTGGATGGCGATGTAGTCGGCGACATCGTAGCCGTCGTCTTCCAGCGGTGAGGGATTGATCGGCAGCAGCCAGATGCAGTCGATGCCCAACTGCTGGATATGATCCAGCTTCTCCGCTATACCGTGCAGGTCTCCAATACCGTCGTCGTTGCTATCGTAAAAGGCCCGCACGTTGAGTTCGTAGAAGACGGCATCCATGTGCCAGGGTATGTTTTTCGAGTGAACCATGCAGTTTGCCTTTGCAGGATTTTGTGAGGACGTTGTATGAGCTAACCCGGCTATAGAAGGGATGGGGCGACCCTATGCGACCGAAGGTCGCTGGTCGCCCTTACCATTGACGCCCGATTTTTCTGTTAGACCACATTAAACGTCGCTACAAAGTCTTTAAAACGTATCTAAAGATCAACCCTTAACTGAACCAGCCATCAGCCCGCGCACGAAATAACGCTGAAGCGAGAAGAAGACCACTAGCGGAACGACCATAGAGATGAACGCGGCAGCCGTGAGCAGATGCCAGTCTGCTCCACGTGAGCCGACCATCCCCGCGATACGCTGCGTCAGCACCTGGACGTTTCCACTGGTCACACCCAGGAAGATCAGTGCAACCAGGTAGTCGTTCCACACCCACAGGAACTGGAAGATGGCGAACGACGCCAGAGCAGGCACAGACAGCGGCAGGATCAGGCGGGTGAAGATGGTGAAATGGGAAGCCCCGTCGATGAAGGCCGACTCCAGAATGTCACGCGGTATGGTGCTGATGTAGTTGTAAAGCAGGTAGGTTGCCAGCGGCAGTCCAAAGCCGGTATGGGCCAGCCAGATCGCAAGGAACGTGCCGTTGAGGTTCAACTTCACGTAGTCGCGCAGGATCGGGATCAGCGCAATCTGGAGCGGAACAACCAGCAGCGCTACCACAATGATAAACAAGATCCGCCGCCCTGGGAATTTCATCCACGCGAACCCGTAGGCCGCGAAAGCGGCAATCAGGATCGGGATCACCGTCGCGGGCACCGTTACCGTCAGCGAGTTGAGGAACGATGCGCTCAGGTCATCACCCTGAACGGTTGACGTGCTGCCGTCGGCGTTTCTGATGGTGTATTCCTTGCCGACGAGCACCTGTCCATAGTTCTCCAGCGTGAAGTTGGAACCGGCTGTCCACTGGCGGTCTTTTACCTGAATGTGCCCGTTACGAAGGTTGCCGATCCATACAAACTGCCTGCCATCGCCTGTGTCTACGCCCGCACGAAACTCGTCGTAAGTTGCTGTTACACCTTCAATTGTGATCTCCGAATCAACCGAGGCATTCTCCGGGATCGGTAGTTCGCTTACCTGGACCCAGCCCCGGTGGGGGATGATTGTCCACCAACCGGATGACTGGATATCTTCCCGGTCGCGAATCGATGATACCAGCAGGCCGAGGGTAGGGACTGTCCAGGCAATGCATATGAGAAGCAGGATCCCGTTGACCAAAAGTTGGCCTACGAGCTTCTGTTGTTTTTTGCTCTGCATTAGAAAACCTCCTGCTTGCTGAACTGGATCAGGTTATAGATCATGACCGGGATAACGGCGATCAGCAGCACAATGGCGATTGCCGAGCCGTATCCGAAGTTCTGATTGTTGAAAAACTCCCTGTAAAACCTGACGCCAATCACCTCGGTGCCGAACTGCCCACCGGTGGTTACCATCACCACGTCAAATATCTTCAGGGTGAAGATCACGACGGTGGTGGTAACGGTGATGATCGTCCCCTGGATATAGGGGATGATGATCCGGAAGAAGGTCTGTGTTTCGGTTGCGCCATCAACACGGGCGGCCTCAAGCAGGTCATCGGGCACACCCTTGATCGCTGCCGAGAACAGTACCATGGCATAGCCGGTCTGGAGCCAGATCACGATCACCGTCAGCAGCAGGTTATTCCAGGGCTGGACAAGGGTGATCCATGCTTGCGGCTCACCTCCCAGAGCGGTAACGATGGCGTTGAGCAGCCCAATGTGAGGGTCGACGTCATAGACAAAGCGCCAGATCACACCGGCACCGACCATCGAGATTGCCATTGGCAGGAAGATCACGGCCTTAGCGACGTTCTCAAAATTGCTGCGGTCAGCCAGAACGGCGATCAGTAGCCCTAATGAGACGGTGAAAGAGGTTCCCACTATCATCCATAATGCATTATTGCGATAGGCTTCCAGCATGATACGCTGGGTGAAAGTGGCGATGTAGTTCTGAAACCCGACGAATTGAGATGAGTCGGCACTTCTCAGGCTGAGCCAGAAGGTGCGGACAGTGGGGAGAGCCAGATACCAGGTTAAGATTGCCATCGCCGGGCCAACGAACAGGAATGGCTGAAGCTGGGCTTTCCATTCGTCTGGAAGGAGCTCCAACACCCAGTTAAAGACCCAGTAAAGGGCCGCTACACCGCCTACTCCCCAGATGATGGCGACGATCGCGATTATAAGCTGGGGAGCATCGCTGTCTCGGAGAAAAAGGAAGCCCGCGCGTAGCCCCAGGAACGTAACCACGGGAACCAGTACCGATATGAGAATCCTGCCGATATTTGCAGCCACCCACTCCAGTGGGGTGGTTCTTCTTTTTTCTTGTATATCTGTTTGCTGCATCAATGTCCTCCCCTCAACAGTATTATCGGGCTTTTGTGCCGGACAAGTGATTAAAAGGCAGGATAACCCGACCGGTCACCCTGCTCCTGATTCCACCAGTAGGGAGAACCCTGGAGAATGTCCCCAGGGTTCTCCGTTGTACGCGTCACTGACCAGGGTTAACTGGTGAGTGCCCGAACCGATTTACTAGTCGGATGGCCAGGCGGCGTCGATTTCGGACAGTGCGGTATCAAGATCAACCGTGCCGCTGAAGTAGTCGGTCATGCCCTTCCAGAAGGAGCCGGAGCCAACTGCACCGGGCATCAGGTCGGAGCCATCGAAGCGAACACTGTCGGCGTCGTTCACAAGTCCGGCAATGCCGCGCTCGATGTCATCACCATACCAGCTCAGTTCAGCGTCGTTATGCGGTGAGAGTGCGCCACCACTGCCCAGCCAGGTTCGCAGCGATTCACCACGTGAGAAGAAGTCCATCACGGCGCGTACTTCTGGACGGTCATCGAACATCGCGTAGATGTCGCCAGCGATCAGGTAGGGCTTGCCATATTCTTCGTCGATAGGAGGCAGGTAGAAGAAATCGTAGTCCTCGCCAGCGACGGTCCCCTCGGGGAAGAAGCTGGTGATGAAGTTGCCCTGCTTGTGCAGCCAGCACTTGGGCGGATCATCGAACATCGGGAGCGGCGCGTCACCGAAGAAGGTGTCGGCGATGGCAGCTGTGCCACCATAGACGTAACCTTCATGCAGCCACAGATCGCTCATGACCTGGGCTGCATTCTTGACTTCGGGAGAAGTGAAGGGCAGACGGTCGGCAGGATCAGCGGGGAACGACCAGTTGTCGTAGTTCTCAAGCGAGGTCGTCCGTAGCATGATCTCTTCCATCCAGTCGGTGGCGGGCCAGCCGGTGGCGGCACCGGACTCGATGCCGATGCACCAGGGAGTATCGCCGTCAGCGACGATCTGGTCAGAGAGGGCTAACATTTCGTCCCAGGTTTCGGGGACTTCGTAGCCAGCATCGTCGAACGCCGGCTGCGGGTACCAGACCTGGCTCTTGCCGTTGTAGCGTGCCCACACACCAGCCTGGATACCTTCCATCTGGGCCATGTCGAGCCACGCCTGCTTGTAGTTCTTCTTCAGCCAATCCTGGTTCATTACGTCGGTCAGGTCGACAACGTCGCCGCTCTTTACGAAGTTGAGCAGGAGGCCCGGCTGCGGGAAGTCGGCAATGTCAGGGGCGTCGCCACCTTGAACCGCAGCAGTGATGATCGTCTCGAATTCCTTCGTACCCGTATACTGAATGTCGATCCCGGTCCACTCTTCAAACTCGGCGACGGACTCGTTGAACTTCACTTCGTCCTCGTCGGTGAAGGGGCCGGTCATCGTCACAACCATGCCGTCATATTCACCCATGCAGGCGGCTTCCAGTTCAGGGGTCAGCATTTCCCAGTCACTGGGGCACATGAATTCCGCTTCCGGCTCGGCTACTGGCTCTGGCGTTGGCGTCGCTTTCGGAGCGCAGGCCACCATCACCAAAACCAAAGCAGCCAAAAGTGCAAAAACCACGACTCTCTTCTTAGAAGACATTTCTAAAACTCCTCTTTATCTTCAGTTATCAATTGCATCGTGCATGGCATTGTCACCTGCCGATGCAGACAACTTTGTTAATACCAAACGAGAAATACAACTTCGGTTTTAATTATTTGTTCGCTAGTACCTCCTTATGTTTTCTGATCGCTAATTATCACATCTGGAGTTCCTAAGGGAAGCATCGCCTGTTTCATGGTGGAAACGGAGATTTCCCTCCATTAATTTGATGGTGGCGGGCCGGTAGTCTCTCTAACGACCAGGTTGACGGGCAGCGTTATCGATCTTGATGGGGCTTCGTCGCTGCCATTGTCAATAATTTCCATCAGTGTGGTTATGCCATCCACGCCGCTTTGAAATAATGGCTGGCTGACTGTGGTCAGTCCGATGTATGCCGAGACTTCAATGTCATCGTAACCAACAACTGATACATCTTCCGGTACCTGCAGCCCCAACGCCTGTAAAGCTTCGAGGCAGCCGATGGCGTGGGTATCACTGGTTGTGAAGATCGATGTTGGCGGTTCGGACAAGGCCATTAGCTCCTGTGCCAGACGGTAAGCGGCTGCTTTACTGTGGTCGCCCTGCCTGTGGTACTGCTCTTTAAATACCACGTTGTTACGTTCAAGGGTCTGTCGGTAACCCTTTAGACGCTGCTGGCTGGCACCGAAACCAAAAGGATAGTCGATATAGTCGCTGAGAAATGCGATTTTGCGGTGACCAAGATCGATTAAGTGCTGTGTTCCCTGCCGCCCACCATCAATGTCATCAATAATGATGCTGGTCAACTCCGAATGTTTAGAATCCACCAACACAACCGGCATACCATACTGCTTAAACAGTCTTACATCTTCATCCGTAGGGTGAAGTGTGATGATCACCAGACCGTCCACGCGTCTTTCACGAGGAATGCGTTTGAAGAGATCGTCTCGTTGTTCTGGTGTTTCGACGTTGTAGAGAATAAGGTCGTACTGACTTTCAAGTAAGGCTGTTTCGATACCCCTTAGACGACCAACGTAGGCTGGCCGTGTAAAAAATGGTGCAATAATACCGATAGCCTGTGAACGCCCCCCCGTTGATAGTCGGCGTGCGATGGGGCTGGGGTGGTAATCGAGTTCTTCTATGGCAGCGAGGACTTTTTCCCGGGTCTTCTCGCTGACGAGTGGGCTGTTGTTGATTACACGAGAGACGGTTCCGACGCCAACATCTGCTTTTTCTGCAACATCACGGATTGTGTAAGTTTTTGCCACCATCCACATCCTGTGAAGTATAAATATGGAACCGGTTCCATTTTATTGTATGAAAATTGTTATATGTTGTCAAGCGGTTTGCGGAACTCTGCAATCGATACACACTATGAGGAACAAACCACTTTCAATGCCAGGTAAATAAGCCGTTGGGCGAATGGGTATAAGACGGTAGAATAGTCACTATCTGGACAGCGAGTCTGTTCCAGCACTTTTCTAGCAATTATTCAAGGAACTTCAAGCTGATGAAACCTGTCAGGCTTGTTATTCAAATTCCCTGCCTGAACGAAGAGAAGACGCTGCCAGCGACACTGAAGGAACTGCCGAAGCAGATCGAGGGGGTCGATGAAATCCTGGTTGTCGTCATCGACGACGGCAGTACCGACGGCACCGCCGAGATTGCAAAAGCCTCTGGCGTCGATCACGTTGTCCGACACCTCCACAACAAAGGACTGGCTGCTGCTTTCCGCAGCGGACTTGAGGCAGCATTCCAGCTTGACGCCGATATCATCGTCAATACTGATGCTGACAATCAATATCCTGGCGAGTTTATCCCGGCACTTGTTGCACCTATTCTGGATGGGAACGCTGACATCGTGATCGGTGACCGGCAGACGGATCGGATTGCGCACTTTTCACCGGTCAAGCGGCTGCTGCAGCGGCTGGGCAGCGCTGTTGTTCGTTATGTGTCGGGAACAAAGGTACCCGATGCCCCCAGTGGATTTCGGGCGCTCTCACGCGAGGCTGCGATGCGGCTCAACCTGATCACGAACTATACCTATACGCTCGAAATGATCATTCAGGCCGGTAAGAAAAATATGACGGTCGGCCACATCCCGATAACAGTCAATGCCCAGACTCGGCCCTCGCGGTTGGTTCGCAGCAACGCCGGGTATGTATTCCGATCAGTGACGGCTATCCTGCACCTGTTCCTGCTCTACGAGCCGATCCGCAGCTTTCTGTATATTTCGATACCCTTCTGGCTGGTGGGGGTGGGGCTGTGGCTTCGCTACTTCATCCTGTATCTCTCCGGGGAGGTATCGCGGGGGTCGAACGTCCAATCGGTTGTGGTGGGATCGGTGGCGCTGATCGTCGCCGTGTTCATCGACCTGATCGGCCTGTTGGGGAATATACTGGCGGTTAATCGTTATTTGAACGAGCAAATCCTCTTCACCCTCAAACGACTGCAATTCGATGCCCATATAAGGATGCCTCAAGACAATGACAAAACGAAATAAACCGGCTTCGCCGGTGCTGAAACGCCTGCTGACCATCACCTGGTGGGTGGTGGCTGGAGTGTTTTTTGTTATTGCCTGGCGAGAATTTGTCGGCCCTGACCAATCGCTGGGCGAACTGCTGCGCCCAGTCGATTGGTGGCTGTTTGTGTTGGCCCTGGCCGTATTAATTTTCGGGCAGGTGGTGCGCGCCCAGCTTACTTATGCCAGCCATACCGCGCTTAACTATCGAGTTGATCGCGGTGAGGGTTTTCGCTACTGGGTGTTTTCCCAGATGGGCAAATATATTCCGGGTGGCATCTGGCTGTTTGCTTCCAGAACCGTCTTTTACCAGCAGAACGGAATGCCCACCCTGATCGCCAGCGGGGTCGTGGTGTGGGAAACGCTTTCCATCCTCATCACCGGGATCGTTATTGTGCTGATCAGCATCCCCACGCTGCCGGTGATCAAATGGGGGATGATCGGCAGCATCGGCGCGGCAGGTCTGCTGATCGTCACCGGGGTAGGACTGTGGCAAACGCCGCGTTTCTGGGAATGGTTAGTCAAGCTGCGCATCCCCGGCGCATCGTTGATGCTGAGGTTCGTCAACGAAACCGCCGACAAGCGAACGAAATTGTTACGGGGGCATCTGATCCTCTCGGCAGTCTCCTGGGTGATCATTGGCAGCGGATTTTACCTGCTGACTCTGTCCTTCCCGCCGCTGCGCGGCCTGTCGGTGCTGTCGGCGAATGCGATCTTCATCGCTAGCTGGGTGATCGGGTTCCTGGTTTTGATCGCGCCGGGCGGAATTGGTTCACGAGAAGCGGCCATGATCGCATTTCTGCTGCCGCTGATCAGCCCTTCAGAAGCGTTGGCCTTCGCCGTCATTGCCCGCATCTGGTGGACGTTGGGAGAGGCGCTGCTGTTCCTGTTTGGCGGGGGGATGCAGCTGCTGGCGTCGATGCGAGCTGTGGGTGAACCATCAACTGCCGCTGATGATAACATCGAAACGGCTGAACCGTTCTTTATCGTCGGATGCGGACGTTCGGGGACGACCCTGCTACGAACGATGCTTAACCATCACCCGGAAATCGCGATCCCCCTCGAATCTTTCTTTATCGTCGATTACCTGCGTGCGCCAAAGACCATTCCCGCTGCCCGTTTAGGGTCAATGCTGAGGCATGAATACGAGTTAAAAGAATGGGGGCTTGATCTTACCGGGGAAATGCTTGAGGGGTGTGAAACACCCAGAGAACTGATCACAAGGTTGCATGAACGCTACGCGGCAGAACACGGTAAGACCCGCTGGGGTCAGAAAACACCGCGGTTGATTCGTTTCGGCGGCTTGCTCAAAACCAACTATCCAAAGGCCAGATTTGTCATCGTGCTGCGTGACCCGCGTGCGACGGTCAATTCATTGATGAAATCGAACGTACACAGCGCCAATGTGCTGTTTGCGTCGAAACGGTGGGCGGCAGATGTCCGCGAGGGGCTGGCCCTCAAACAGACCTATCCCGACGACGTGCTGGAAATCCGGTATGAAGACCTGGTCACACAGCCTGAACAAAATCTAAGACAGGTTTGTGACTTTCTGGACATTGCCTACGATCCGGTCATGCTGACCTATCACAAGAGCGGCGTGAAAGAATATTCAAGTTACTATGATCAAATCCACGCCCGGCTTGCCCAGCCACCCCAGGCCAGTCGTGTTGACGCGTGGCAGGATGAACTTAAGCCAGAGGATGTGGCGATCATCGAATCGGTTTGTGGAGACCTTATGGAACAGGTCGGTTATCAGCCGCCCGAACAACGCAGCGAAGTGCGCAAGGGCCGGATCGCCCGCTACACTCTCCTGCGGATACCGGGAATGTTTTCACAGGTGTTCTACTACACCACCAAGCGGCGTGGGTACATTTTTAACTATGCCCGGCGAAAGCTGAATTTAGGATTGTTCTGGCGCGATTTCTGGCAGATCAACTACTGAATCAGAGAGCATGTCGCCAGGATCATCTTCAGGCTGCTTTTTCGATCCCAACTGCATTCCAATATAGGTCAGGCTGATCAGCGCATAGAGCGGGACCAGGATAGCGAGCTGACTTCCTCGCAGCCATTGGTAAAGCCATTGCCAATCAGGCAGGTTAAACTCGTACAGTTCATCGAGTAAAACCTGGTCCTTACTCGAACTGGGTGGGTCGAGATAGGGCTGCGGATCGGACAGCAGGTTCATGAAATTTCGGACGGTGGTTTTTGCGTTAGCCACCAAAGGATTATGACGAACCGTCCACAGCCTGCCGTTCAGATCGAGGGTTGGTTCCTCAAGGCCAAGTTCGATGATATGACGCTCGACCGGGACACTGATTGTCGTCAACTGCACGGCGATGCTCAAAACGATGACCCCAACGATCAATCCGCGCTGCCATTTCTTGTGCTGAGTCCAGTTTTCGAACAGTTCGGCAATGGGCAGGAGTATGGAAAGGAAGGCGGGCATCAGGTAGTACGATCCCCATCCCCAGAAGGCACGCAGCGGCGTAAGGCTGGAATAGAAGACGACATAAGTCACGAATAAAACCAGCAGGCTGATCACCATCACCCGGTGCTTTTTGTAAGCCTTTCCAATCGCAAATGGAACCAGCCATAAAACCGGCGTATAGATCAACATACCGCGCCAGGGGCTGACAAACCACGACAGGCCCTTGATGAAATTCGGTGGCATGAAATCCGGTGTCCGGTTTTCGTAGCCGCTTTTGAACAGCGTTTCAAAGCGCACATAGTTATAGGCCAGTTGTACCCAGCCGATCAGAGTGAAGCCGAGGCCGAACCATATCGCATCTTTGATGTGCTCCTGCAAGGTGCGGTCTTCACCGCGAAAAAGGACAAGGATCGCAAGGCTCGGTCCGGCGATCACCGCCGACACCCGTGTGATGAAAGATACACCCAGAAACGCGCCGGCTATCAAATAGTGCAGCGACCGGTTCTTCTCTTTGTTTTGGGCAATCAGGATGAATGTCATCGAGCCGAATATGCCCATCGTCGTTTGAACCGAATTATGGGTGTGGCCGGAAACGACCCAGAGAATGGTGCCAAAGGCAATGACGAAGGCAGTGAGAAGAGCGGATCGGGGCGTGTAGCCAAGCTCCCGCAGCAGCAAATACGCCAGCGTAGGAATCAATGCACCGGTGAGTGCCATGAGCATAATCATCGGAGAGAAAAGCCCGGCGATACTCTGCCCCAATCGCCCGGTGGTGGCTACCCATTTGTTGGCGGCGATGAAGGGCATTTCAAGCAGCGATTGGCCGATAGCATAATAGGAGTACATGCGGCCATCCTTGCCTGCTGTGCCCCGGTTCGCACCGATCTCCCCGGTGTCGATCTGGACAAGCGCCAGTTCACCCTGGAGGAGATTTTCGGCGACCAACTCCCGGATCGCGCCGTCGGTGTGGAGGAATGAATGTGGTGCCGTACCGAGGTAGATGCCGAATATGGCAAGGAATATGGTGAGGGCACCGGGTTTTTTGAAGATGGTTTTTAATTTCATGACGAAACTATTCTGCATAAGCCCACAGTTCTCCAGTTATTGCAATACCTGCCAACTAAGCGAGCAGGCCGAGTGACATTATACCAGCGAGGTGACTGTTTTGTTACAGTGTTTGGGCTGGGGAACTGCCGGTTGTAAACTTAATCCATGAGGAAAAAGCAGCAAGCCCCGGATGTTTTACCTGATGAAAGTGGGATCGACGAACTATCGCTGTCTGAAGAAACTCTGGCGGGGAAATCTCCATACCGGCGGGCGATAATCAGCGGTGTGGTGACCGGGCTGCTGCTTATCACGTTTTTCGTCGTTCGCTGGTACTGGCTTCGCCCCCTGGGACCGAAATTGACGATTTCAACCGAATCGCTTGATCGGGGATCCGGTATCGACAACGCCGAACGTCCAGAAACTGTTGAGTCGGAGCAGATGGACGCCCCGGCCTCTTCTGCCCCCTACTGCGGTGGGCCGCCGGTGATGTACCTGATGATCGTCGGGAAAGATACATTGGAGTACGAGTACAATATCGGCGATGCCGATGCGATCCGGCTCGTCCGGGTAGATTTCGTCTATCCCTCGATTACAATCCTGCCCATCCCGCGCGATCTGCTGGTGCCCATACCGGGTATGGCCGACCATGGTGTCGGCTCCAACCGGATCAAGACGGCTTATGCTTACGGGAATCGCTATCTTGGCCCCGGTGGGGGGCCGAGCCTGCTGGCCGAGACACTGCTTGTCAACTTTGACGCACAGGTCGATCACTATGCGGTGGCGAATTTCGACGCATTCAAGGAGGGAATCGACGCCGTTGGTGGGGTCGATCTTTACTTCGACGAGGCGTTCGACGTCGACGAAGACGGTACGGTGGAATTCCTCCAGGGCATGAATCATCTGGATGGGGAAGCCGCGCTGAGCTATGCCCGCGCCCGTCCGGAGGATGCCACCGACCTGTACCGCATCGGGCGGCAAACCGAATTGATCAAGGCGATTCAAGTCAAACTGCTCAGTCCGCAGCTATTCCCATCGCTGCCCCGGCTGATCCGGTCGATCTCTGCATTGATGCTGACCGATTTAAGTCCATCGGATATTTCGAACTTGCTGTGCATCATGCAGCGTGTCGAACCCGATTATATTCAAAGCATCTCTCTCGAAAAGACCATGTATTCGTCAGAGATCGATCAGAATGGCTATGAATACCTGCGCCCCGATATAGATGCGATCAGTGTCTATATTGTCGATTTTGAGGCCGGTGAACTGTCGGCTTTGCCGGATCGATCTGACTGACATCGGCTTTTGTAAACGATGAACTTGACCGGTAGAATGAGCGATTATGAGCCGGAACCGTTCAGCATCGAGAGGAACCATGAACGAGGAAACCAAAACCGCCAACACGACTATTCTGGTTACCGGGGGCGCGGGCTTCATCGGCAGCAACCTAGTCGATAAGCTCCTGGAGCGCGGCGACAGGGTAGTCTGCATCGATAATTTCAACGATTACTACAATCCGGGGCAGAAACGATCCAATATAAAGGGCTGCCAGGAGAATCCTCGTTACACGCTGGTGGAGGGCGACATCCGCGATCGCGATCTGATCATGCAGGTCTTCAAAGAGCACCAGCCGAAGCGGGTGGCGCACCTGGCGGCGATGGCTGGGGTGCGCTACTCGATTGAACGGGCCACGCTCTACACGGATGTCAATATCCAGGGGACGATCAACGTGATGGACGCGGCACGCAGTGTCGGGGTTGAGAACCTGGTATTCGCTTCGACTTCCTCGATTTACGGGGATACCGATCGCACCCCATTCCTGGAGACACAATCAACCGACCGACCGCTGGCCCCCTACCCGGCGACAAAGAAAGCGGGCGAAGTGATGGGCAGCGCCTATCACAACCTGTTTGGGCTGAACTTCACCGCGCTGCGCTTCTTTACTGTTTATGGACCGCGCGTTAGACCGGATATGATGGCCTATATCGTCATGAATCGGATTGTGAAGGACGAAGAGATTGTCCTCTACAACAATGGTGAAATGCACCGCGACTGGACATACGTCGATGACATCGTTACGGGGGTCGCGGCTGCGCTGGATAAACCACTGGGATATGAGATATTTAACATTGGGCGCGGCGAACCGGTTCGATTGGGTGATTTTGTCGACATCATCCAGGAGTTGGTGGGAAAACCGGCGCGGATCAAGTCGGTTGAGGCACCGGCAAGCGAACCGGCGATCACATTTGCCAGCACCGAAAAGATGCTTGGGGTGTTTGGCTACCAGCCGAGGGTATCGATCCGGGAGGGGTTGACAAATACCTGGGAGTGGTACCGGCGGGAACATGGCCTGGTGTAAATTCACTGCGACGAACAAAAAAGGGACGAGCCATCGTCCCTTTTTGATTCTTTGATTAATTTACCGGTAGGTTATACCGATCTTTGTGAAACATCGGCGCTGTCAAATGTGCGGGTGACTTCATCGAGCAAAAGGGAAGAAACCGGATCGATGGCATGAGTGGTGCGAACTTTGTCAACTGCCCTGGCGATGGCCCATCTGGTATCGTATTCCTGGCTGCGCCAGTAGTTAACCAGGATTGGAATATCCGGTTCGCCCATCGCCACCAGCCCGATCGCCGCCGCCCAGCGAACGTGGGGTTCTGAACTCCGGAGTGCCCCGATTAGCCCCGGCAGGGCTTCTTCGCCGATGGCGGCAAGCGCCTCAGCCGCCGCGATCCTGACGCCGTTGTCTTCGTCTTTCAGGTTTTTCAATAAACCATTGACCGCGTCGGGGCTGCCGATGATACCTAACGAGCGGGCCGCCGCCCAGCGTTTCATCCAGTCTTCGCTGCGGAGCGCGCGGAGCAGGCCGAGCATGGCCGCTGTGTTGCCGATCACCCCCAGCACCCAGGCCATCGGCACATAGATCGTCCGATCTTCGCTTGCCAGGCCCTCCAACAGACTGGGCACCGCCGCTTCCCCCATCTGGTTAAAGATACCGGTAATGATCCTCCTGGCTGATGGGCTGGCCTTGCGCAAGTCTTCGCTCAGGCCAACTATTGCTTCTGCCCCGATTTCGGCCAGGGCCTGGGCTGCCATCTCCTGGAGATCGCCGTGAGAGTCGTCGAGAACAACCTGCCGAAGGGTGGACATAACCGTCCTGCCGCCGATTTCGACAAGGGTCTGGAGGACTATATCGCGCGTATCGGGGTTTTGCTCTTGCGATTGCAGGATATCGAGCAGTGCCGGAACGGAGGCTTCGCCGATCTGTACCAGCGCCTTGCTGACAATCGGATGGCAATGGAAGTATTCCGGGCTGGCGAGGATCGAGGTCAGACCGGGTATGGCTGATTCTTCCATGTCGCATAATACCCGGTAAGCGGCCATCTGGGATTCTTCATCGTTGCTGCATAGAGCTTCCATGAGACCGGGGATCACGGCTTCTCCCATACTTTTTAGAACATTGGTGGCGGCCCAGCGAACGCTGCGATTAGAACTGTGGAGAGCCTCCAGCAGTTCAGGAATCGCGGCCTTCTCACTCTGTGATAGAATGCCCGCCGCTGCTTTTCGGACGTTGCGATCTTCATCGACGAGGGCTTCCAGGATGCCGGGGACGGTGCGAAGATCGTCGATCCAGCTCAAAGACATCACCGTGTAAAGACGAATTTCGTTATCGGGACTTTTTAATAAATCCAGCAAGCCTGGGACGGCGTCTGCGCTTCCGATCCAGCCCAGGGCTTGAATCGCCGAAAGCTGCACCTCGCGATCCGGGTCGGCAACAGCCTGGAAAAGGTATGGAATAGCGGAGGGATCACCCAACCGTCCGAGCGACTTTACTGCGACAAGCCGTACCTGTGGATTGTCATGCGACAGTTCGCGGACAAGTGAAGGAATAGTGCTTTGATCCCCATCCCATCCCAATTTTTCAATTTGTTGTATTCGTTTTTGTACTCGCTTGGAAACCGGTTCCATCCTACCCTTACAGTCTCTATACCTCACCGAACGTATACAGCAGTCGACAACTAAGACTACTTTATAGTCTAGGGCCATAATCGAAAAATGGGGTTACAGACTTGTTACACTGATAACATCAGTTCGCATTGTCGTTCTGCATGTAACGCTGCTGTACAACGCGCGGATGCCCTTATCAGCCTGCCTTATTTGTAGCTTGATTATAGCCTTTTGTCGGCCTTTTTCTCGTGATTATGTAAATCGCTATTCCTCCGGCGAGGATCACGAGTTCTAAGATGGCGGATATGATAAGGCCCGGCCCCGATGTCCATAGGCCAAGCCCAGTCATCGGAGAGCCGCCGAACAAGAGAGGGAGATCGGGGCCGTGGACGATGAAATCCAGCACCCAATGGCTGAAGACCGCAAGCCCCATAATGCCGCCTGTTTTGATGTCTTTGCTGATTAGGCAGGTGATACCGGCAGCCAGCAGCGACCAGACGATAGACATCAGTAGCCCGTGCGACCAGGGAATATATCCTATGCTTTTGTAGACCAACCCCTGGCTGAGAGTCGTCTCGGTGACGCTTGCCTGCTCAATACCGAGAGTCAGAAATGCGATGGACAGTATATCGAGTAGTTCGGTCGCCAGCAGTAAAGCCCAGAGCGGGGCTTTGGGGGCGGCGGGTTTTGCTGCGAAACCAATGCCAAAGTGACCTGGACCCATGTCGATCTTCCCTTTCTGTGATGCATAATAGCATCGAGGCGGGAGGTGAACAAACACGGCTTTTGAAGATGCCGGGGCAAGAAAAAAGGCTGCTCCCGGAGCAGCCTTGTGATGTTACCTGCGGCGCGGTACTCAGTACCAGAGTGGGTACTGCTTGCAGAGTTCGATTACTTCGTTACGAACGCGTTCGACGGTCGTTCCGTCTTCTACATTCTCGACGACATCGGCAAGCCAGTTGGCAACCATCCGCATCTCGGCTTCTTTGAAGCCGCGTGTGGTGAGCGCGGGTGATCCGAGCCGGATGCCGGAGGGATCAAACGCTGATCGCTTGTCTCCGGGCACCATGTTGGCGTTACAGGTGATGTTGGCGCGATCCAGGGTTTGCTGGGCGACCTTACCGGGAACACCCGTGCTGGACAAATCGGCCAGAATGAGATGATTGTCCGTTCCACCGGTGACGACATCAATGCCCCGCTTGACAAGTTCTTCGGCCAGGGCTTTCGCGTTCGCCACGACCTGCTTGCAGTACTCGGTGTAGGAGGGATCGGCGGCCTCTTGCAGGCAGACGCCAATCGCTGCCGTGACGTGATCGTGCGGGCCGCCCTGCAAGCCGGGGAATACTGCCCGGTCGATGCTGCGGGCATGTTCCTCCTTTGCGAGGATCATTGCACCGCGAGGACCGCGCAGCAGCTTGTGGGTGGTCATGGTGACAACGTCGGCATAGGGAACCGGGTCGGGATGGAGGCCGGTGGCAACCAGCCCGGAAATGTGGGCAATATCAGCAGCGAAACGTGCGCCAACATCTTCCGCGATCTGGGCAAATTTGTCGAATTCGAAAATGCGCGAGTACGCGGTCGCCCCGGCCCAGATCAGTTTGGGGCGGTGTTCCTTCGCCAGTTCCCACACTACGTCATAGTCGATGAGACCCGTTTCGGGATCGACGGGGTACTGCACCGATGAGAAAAAGTGAGCGGAGAAATTGACTTTCCAGCCGTGAGTCAGGTGTCCGCCTGCTGGTAGGGCCATTCCCATCACTGTTTCGCCAGGCTCCAGAAGCGCGTAATACACGGCCAGGTTTGCCGGAGAACCCGAATAAGGCTGGACGTTGGCATGGTCGGCTCCAAAGAGTGCTTTGGCGCGTTCAATGGCGATAGTCTCAATCGTATCGACGTTCTCATTGCCGCCGTAGTAGCGTTTGTGGGCGTAACCCTCGGAATACTTGTTCGTAAAAACCGAACCGATGGCGGTCAGTACTGCACGGCTGACGTAGTTTTCGGATGGGATGAGTTCCAGGCCGTAGTGCTGCCGTTCCGTCTCGGCAAACAGGGCAGCAAAGACTTCGGGGTCGGTTTGCTCGATAGCTTTCCGGTCAAGAATCGCTGAGCCTATGCTGGCAGATTCGGCAGGGTGGTTCTGGGTGTTGTTCATTGGCTGACTGCTCCACTTCAAGGGTTGTTTGCTGGCAAATTGCACAGAAGTTTATCGTATTGTATCGATTTTGCCAGCACAACCACCAAAGTGGCGTAGGATTGGCGTCGTTGCTGGTGACATACCGGCAAGCTATAATCTGCGTCGTTCAGGGGTGTGGTTACGAACGAAAAACACAGGAATTACAAGAAATGAGTTTGATTATGAAGCGACATTACATCGCCATGCTGGTGTTAGTCGTATTTTCCTTCGGGCTGACCGGCTGTGATTTGATTGCAGCCCAACTGCCAACTGATTCGCCGGCTGAAGCCAGCAGCGAGGCCGCTCCAACCCCTGACAGCGGCAAGCCGGATGGGGTCGCACAGTCGTTTCTAAATGCCTGGATGGAGGGGGATTACACAACCATGTATGGCTATCTCTCTTCGAATAGCCAGGCGGACTACACGCTCGAAGAATTCACCTCTATCTATACAACAACTGAGGAAACGATGCAGCTCATCGACCTGGAAGCATCACCGCAGTCGGTGCTTTTAGGACCAAATGGTGATACGGCACAGCTTGCTTTCCGGGTGGTCTATAACACCCTGGTGCTGGGGCCAATCGTCGAAGAACTGACCATGCCGCTGGTTTACGATGGTGTCAAGTGGGGGATCGTATGGCGACCCTCGTTGATCTTCGAAGAACTGGCAGGCGGCAACACCCTGCGGCTTGAGGTCGAGACGCCTTCACGGGCCAATATCTACGATAGAAATGGCGAATGGCTTGTCTCGGCCAATGCTTCAACGGTGACGATCACGGCGATACCAGGAAGAGTTGGCGCGGCCTATGAGGACCAAATGCTCGACCTGTTGAGTTCGGTGCTGCGGATGACCCCCGCCGAGATCAAGCAGCAGTATTCCGGCCAGCCGGACGATTGGGTCGTGGCGCTGGGCGATGCTGATGCCGAAACCGTCCAGGCGAACTGGGACGCGTTAAGCAGTTACTCAGCATTGGGTTTTATCGAGAAGAGTGGACGGCGCTATTACAACGTACTGGCCTCACATCTGCTGGGCTACACCGGATACATTCAGGAAAGCCAGCTCGAGTATTATCAAAGCCTTGGGTATACGGGTGACGAGATCGTCGGGCAGAGCGGGCTTGAACTGTGGGGCGAACAATACCTGGCTGGTTCTCGCGGGGGCATTCTGAGCGCCTGGACAGCAGGCGGACAGTATTTCGGCGAAGTCGCGCGGAAAGACCCACAGCCCGCACAAAGCCTGTACCTGACAATCGACCGCGAGTTCCAGGCCGAGGTCGAACAGGCACTCGAAGACGCCTACCGGGTTGGCAGCGAGACCTGGGTGCCGAACGCCGGAGGCGCAGCGATTGTTGTGCTTGAGGTCGATACCGGCAACGTGCTGGCAATGGCAAGCTATCCCAGCTTCGATCCGAATGTGCTGCACCCGTACAACGCCCATCCGCTGTATACCGATACGTATATCTCGGATTTGATCAATAACCCGCTCAAACCGCTGTATAATCGTGCCACCCAGGGGCAGTATCCGCCCGGTTCGATATTCAAGGTTGTGTCGATGACGACGGCCCTGGAAAGCGGTATTTTCTCTCCCAATTCGACTTATAACTGCACTGGTGTCTGGAACGAGACGGGCGATATGGTGCGTTATGATTGGCGCGAGGGAGGTCATGGTACGTTGACACTGACTCAGGGATTGATGGCATCGTGCAACCCTTGGTTTTACCATGTTGGGATGTATACCGGTCAGCAAAGCTATGATTTGCTTCCCTACTATGCCCGCGAATACTTCCTGGGGCAGGAGTTGGGCCTGGAAATCGCCGAAGAGCCAGGACTGGTGCCCGATCAGGAATGGCTGTGGGAGGAACGCGGCGAAGAGTGGAATCTCAGCGACAGCGTCAACATGGCGATCGGGCAGGGGGATGTGCTCGTCAGCCCGATGCAAATTGCAGTGACCGTCGCGGCGATTGCCAACGGGGGCACGGTCTACCAGCCGCAGTTCGTCGACCGGATCGGACTGATTGCCGAAGAACCTACCATTGTGATGGAACCGGTCATACTGAATCAGGTGGACGCATCACCGGAGACACTGGCGGCTGTTCGGGAGGGTATGCGCGGCGTCGTTTCCAACCCACTAATCGGTACTGCCGAGTACCGGCTGGGTACCCTGGAAATTGCGGTAGCAGGCAAGACCGGCACGGCGCAGGTTTCAGGTGAAGGCCGCCCGATAGCCTGGTTTGGGGGATTTGCGCCCTATGACGATCCGGAAATCGCGGTGGTGGTGATGATAGAGAACGGTGGACAGGGATCGGGGGTAGCTGCTCCGATATTCCGACGGGTCATCGAGAAATACTACAACCTGACCGTGCTCTCATACCCGGAGGACTGGGGCAACCCGGAGGAATTCGACTTCGGCGACGAGGTATTTACCGGCGAATAACACCGGATGAAATATAAAAAGGGCTTCTGTCTGATGAACTGAAGCCCTTTTTTGATCTAACTGCTATCTCTCAGACTGACATCTCGCTGCGAACGGTGTCGTAGAGCAGGTCGGCGCGGAGTTCTTGCAGCGTGTAGCATGGCCCGCCGAGCCAGTCGGCCAATCCCTGAGCCAGCCCCTGATCGAAACTGATATGTTCCATGTTGATCACAATCGACCGGATATTCTCGGCCTTGATCTGCTCGGCGATCTGGTGAGCTTCTTCCTGCGGGGGGATATTGCCCAGAGAGACATTGCCCGCACCGTCGGTGAGGATGATCATCAGGGGGAGTGCGTCGGGATGGGCGAGGCTGTCACGCTGGATGATCCTGTGCGCCAGTGCCAGGCCCGCCGAGAGCGGTGTCTTGCCGCCAACGGGAATATCGCTGAGTGCTTTTTGCGCCAACTGCACGGAGTTGGTTGGGGGCAGCACTTCCACTGCCCGGTCTTTCTGGAAAACAACCAACCCTACCCGGTCACGGCGCTGGTAAGCGTCGGTGAGCAGCGACATGATCGCACCCTTGGTGGCCGTCATCCGTTCGGCAACGGCCATACTCCAGGAGGCATCGACAACAAATAGAACCAGGTTGGCCTGTTTAGCGACCCGGACTTTGCGTTGGAGGTCCTGTTTGCGGAGGGCAAAAGCCAGATCGCCTTTATCGCGTTCTGTCTGGTAGGGTGCGGCAGCGCGGATGGTGGCATCGAAGGCAATATCGGAGGTTTCCCCGTTGGCCGGGCGAGACTGAATGTAACGACCGCGTTTGCGCTCGGTGCGGGTCTTCGTCCTCCGCCCGGTACGCTGCCGGGTCAGGCGGTCGAGAGGAGCTTCGAACCGTCGAGAGATTTTGAACGGCTCGCCGGTTTCGACTTTGTCTCCACCTTCCCACCAGTGGCCGTCCTGCGCCTGGAATACGCTTTGCTGGGCCTGCTCCGCAGGCATCGTTTCCGGATTCTGGTCAAGCCCGGCATCCTGGCTTACGGACTTATCTTTTTTTTTACGTCGGGATATTCATCCAGCGACTGTTCATCGACATCGGCGGTCATTGCTTCGGCCTGGGCCTGCTCGAGCTTTTCCTGCATCTCGTGCATGCCGACAGGGGAGTCTTCAAGCGGGCCTCGTTTCAGCCGGTGCGGCAGGGCGAGTTCAGCCGCCAACAGGATGTCACGGTCGGTGATTGCGCCGCGACCTTCCAGTGCGGCATGGGCGCGGGCGGCTTTCAGGATAACCAGGTCGGCGCGGTGACCGTCAACATGCATACTGGCGGTCAGGTTGGCGATTGTTGCCAGGTCGCGGCGTGAATACGCAATCTGGGAAACTGCCCCGCGCGCCTGCTCAATCACTTCCGATAACTGCTGCTCGTCATCGAACCTGTTTTCACGGAAGGCAACCGGGTTGCTTTCAAACTCGATGTGCCGTTCGAGGATTGCTATCCGCGCGCTCGCTTCGTGGATGCCCTGAACGTCAACACAAAGGGCAAACCGGTCGAGAAGCTGCGGGCGGAGATCGCCCTCTTCGGGGTTCATGGTGCCGATCAGGATGAATCGCGCCGGGTGAGAGAAGCTGATTCCTTCACGCTCCACGACATTGATCCCCATCGCTGCCGAGTCGAGCAGGAGATCGACAACATGATCGTCGAGAAGGTTTACTTCGTCCACGTAGAGAATACCCCGGTTGGCTGCCGCCAGGACGCCTGCATCGAAGTGACGCTTACCCTGCTGGATTGCTTTTTCGATGTCGAGTGTGCCGACAACGCGGTCTTCGGTCGCGCTGACCGGAAGATCGACGAAACGGATGCGGCGGCGAACGATCGGCATCGGATCACCGGATTTTGAACGTTCGCGGCATTCGTCGCACCATGTTTCGGGCTGTTTGGGGTCGCAGTTGAAGCGGCAGTCCTCCACGACCTCGATTTCGGGAAGGAGATCGGCCAGAGCACGGGCTGCCGTTGATTTGGCCGTGCCGCGTTCGCCGCGAATGAGAACCCCACCGATTTGAGGATAGATGGCGTTGAGGATCAATGCGCGGCGCATACGATCCTGTCCGACGATAGCGGTAAAGGGAAATATCACTGATGACATTTAAAACTCGATTCCGGTTTCACCCAAACAATACTGTCATTGGGTCGGCACCTTCTTTTTACAAGGCGGTTGGATTATAACGCAGCAAGGAAACCCGGAACAACCGGGGTTCTTGATTCTGGAATATCCATACGAAACCGGTTCGTTATTTTTGCATCTCTGCTTTGATGACGTCGGACAGACGCTTGATGCCCTGCTCGATTTGTTCAGGCGTGGCGTTCGAGAAATTGATGCGCATGGTATTCTCTCCGCCGCCGAGTGGATGGAAAGCTGCCCCTGGGACAAAGGCCACCCTGTTTTCGACTGCTTTCTCGAACAACTCGGTGGCGTTCATACCCTCTGGCAGACGCACCCAGAGGAACAATCCACCCTGGGGATGAGTCCAGGTGACGCCGGGCGGAAACAGTTCGTCCATCAGACCCAGCATCAGGTCGCGGCGCTCCCGGTAGACTTGGCGAAGCTCCTCCACGTGCGATTCGACAAAACCGTCACGGGCTGTCTGGTAGGCGACCATCTGGGTATAGGTGCTGGTGTGCAGATCGGCACCCTGTTTGGCCTGCACAACATGCTGAATGACTTCCACCGGCCCAACAATCCAGGCAACCCGGAAACCGGGGCATAAAGTCTTGGAGAATGTGCCCAAATAAAGGACATTGCCATCGATCATCGTGCCGTCTTCGGCGGTGGCACGCCCCTTCGCGTCGAGGGCGATCAGCAGGCTGTTTTCTTCGCCTTCGAAACGAAGTTCGCCGTAGGGGTTGTCTTCAACAATTGGCGTGTTGTACTCTGCCGCCAGCCGGGCCAACTGTTCCCGGCGTTCCGGAGAAAGTGAAATACCGGTCGGATTCTGGTAGTTGGGCAGCGCGTAGAGGAATTTACCCTTACTGGTCTTAAGCGCTTCTTCCAGCGCGTCCATACGCAGCCCTTCATCGTCGGTGGCGACGGTGATGTACCCGGCCTGGTAGGCGTTCCAGGCTTGCAATGCCCCCAGGTAAGTCGGCTCCTCAACCAGGATTTTGTCGCCGGGATCGATCATGATTTTTCCGATCAGATCGAGGGCTTGCTGAGAACCTGACGTGATGAGGATATTGTCGATAGTGCAAGGAACACCTTTCGCCCGCAACTGTTCACAGACCATCTCTCGGAGCGGGGGATACCCCTCGGTGACACTGTATTGAAGGGCACGAGAACCATGTTGGTCAAGCACCTGAATAGAGGCCTCTTTAACCCTCTCCGAGGGGAAAAGCTCCGGGGCGGGCAACCCACCGGCGAAAGAAATTACATCGGGGTTTTCAGTAAGCTTGAGTATTTCACGGATTGCCGAACCCTGCATTGACTGGATTCGCGTGGCATAACGTCCCGCCCAATTCTTCGACATGGTACTTTTTGCCTTTCCTCCATAACCGGAGCCTGATTTCAATAGCGGATTATTCCATATCTACTAGAATGTCATGGCTGTGATTGCCGAACCAGTTACCTTTGCAACAGCTTTGATATGATAACTCTCATTCCTGTCCTGTAAAATAGATATACAGGATATTCTGCCTTTCATTGTCTCCAGACTGTTCTGGACGGAAAGCGAGGCCGTATTGGTCACCCCACATAGCTTCTTCGATCTGGTTGAGACGTTTCCATCGTCAGGCTGTGCAATCTGCAACCTTGTCAAACGAGATGTCAACCGATATCTGAATTTTGTCCTCTATGAGCGTGTCACAAAGCCGGATACCCAGGAAACGTTTCGTGCGGCGCGTGGTTTGTGTGATCAACATGGCTGGCAGCTTCCGGACTATAAAGGCGGTGTGTTGGGGGTGGCGATCCTGTACCGGGCCTGCATCGCCGAGGTATTGCAAATCATCGAAGAATCGCCGGCATCGCCCGACAGGGGAGGAATCGTTCGCCGACTCGCCACGAACACGGATACACAGGCAACGGCGTTAGCCAATCAACTCGATCCTGTCGAACCCTGCCCGGCCTGTGCCCTTCTGCAAGAACGCGAGGACGAGTACCAGGAGATCATGGCAAAATATATTGCGGAAACACGTATGGAGGAGGGTTTCAGAAATTCGGATGGGTTGTGCCTGCGGCACTTTCAGGGCGTGCTGCGGCAGATCAAGGATGGCCGGGAGCGCGAACTGCTGGTTTCTATCCAGGTGGGACATTTCGAGGCGCTCAAGGACGAACTTGAACAATTCATCAACCAGCACGACTATCGCCATCTGGATGAAGAGATGGCGGGGGAAAGGGACAGTTGGCTACGGGCCATCGCCCGGTTAGGCGGCGAAAAGGGTGTCTTTGGCCTTCGCCGGGGAGATCGACGCCGGAAGTAAATCTCCTGATGGACGATCTTACCGTGCCAGGATTTCCGATGTCAGACCACCCTGCTTGCTGATTTCGCCGTATAGTTTCCCGCTTGGCCGGAGGTGGCGTTCCTGCGTCTCGAAGTCAACGCCGAACAGTCCAAACCTGAAGCTTGGATTGTAGCCTTCCGTCCACTCGAAGTTGTCGACCAGGCTCCAGAAATAGTAGCCCAGGATCGGTATCTGCTTCTCAATCGCCTGCCACACCTGTGAGAGATGCGAAATGATGAATTCGGGGCGGTGGGCGTCGGTATGATCGGGAATTCCGTTTTCGGTGATGTAGATCGGCAGACGATAGCGCTGCCACAACTGTTTCAACATGATAAGCATGCCCTGCGGGTGAATCTCGCCCCATTCGCCGGGGCCTTTCATCGCACCGGGTTTGAAGCGGGGTTTGAGCTGGGACGAAAACAGTTCGAATTGAATCCGGTAGCGTGTATAGTAGTTCAAGCCGATCCAGTCGAGTGTATTGGCTGTTTCAGGCAGGAGGTAAGACCTGCGACCGGGAACGCGCGTGATGCCCCTGGTCATCATTGTCAGCAAGAGATGATTGAATAGGTATTCGAGAAAGTGGGTCGCAATCTGGTCGTTTGGCAGGAAAGGCCGCCAGGGTTTCCAGAGCACCATATGTTTGGCGATCCCTACCTGTGCATTGGGGAGCAGTCGGTGAATGGCATGATAGGAGGCAGCATGTGACCTGACAACGTTGATCGCCACGCGCAACCAGGCGTTGAAGTCACGGATGCCGGGTGGAAAGCGGCCCAGCCCATAAGCGTGGCTGATCATGACCGCCGGTTCGTTGATCGTACACCAGATCGGGGTCAGGTCGCCTAAGACAGAAACGACCTTTTGTGTGTAACGTTCGAACAAACCGATGATGGCTTCGTTGTCCCATCCGCCCTGTTCGGTCAGCCAGAGGGGGTTGGTAAAATGGTGAAGGGTAACCATTGGCTCGATCCCCCGCTGGTGCAAGCCGATCAGCATTTCGCGGTAGCGGGCAAGAGCGTCGTTGTCCCAGACACCCGGACTTGGTTCGATCCGGCTCCATTCAATCGAAAGGCGATGGGCATTCTGGTTCAAAGTGACCATCCGGTCGAAGTCTTCTTCGGCTCGGTTCCACCAGTCGCAGGCCAACCCGGCAGCCTGATCCTGATAGATATAGCCGCCGGTCTGTGCCGCGGCGAACCAATCGTTATTGGTCAGGTTGCCTTCAACCTGATAAGAGGAAGTTGCTGTACCCCATCGGAAGAAGTCTGGAAAGAGTAGCGGTGAGGAGACCATGTCGGGTTCCTTGTGATGCGCATGTACGGCGTACGTTGTTCTTTCGAGTATTTCGCATTATGATGCAACGAGGCTAGATAAACTTACGTTATTGATTAATGAGTTGATACTTTCCCCCTCATCATAATGCTTGATGAGAATGACTCGATCAGTTTGCTTAATTTGAGTATAGCGTGATAAATAATCATTGAAGGTTATTGTTAGGCAATTGAAATGAGCAATAATTCGACGATTCTGATACTCACATCCGATGCGGGTTTTGGTCACCGGCGGGCCGCCGAAGCGCTCGAAGCGGCATTGATCAAATCGCACGGCGATGAATGCCGGGTCGAGGTCGTGAACCCGGTTCAGGACCCAGCACTTCCTGACATGATCAAGTTGATAGAGACGGGCTACGACGATGTTGTGGTCGACGATCCGACGCTGTATCAACTGGCCTATTCGGCAACCGATGCGCCGATGGTCGCACAACTGCTGCAGCGCGTCTCGACAACCGTTATGAACAAAACGCTGACCAAACTGGTCGCCGATTTTCGCCCGGATGTGATTGTGACGACTTATCCGGCATTTACGCAGGCGGCGATACATGCTGCCCGTAAAATGGATCGGCCTGTTCTGGTTGACGTGATCGTGACGGACTTGATCGGCGTTCACAGTTTGTGGTTCCATCAGGGAGCAAGTATGACGTTTGCCGCTACAGGCAATGTCTATCGGCAGGCGCTTGACAACGGGCTGGCGAAATCCCAGGTACAATTGACGGGACTCCCTATCCACCCACAGTTCGCCGATGAAACCCGCAGCCGGGCCAGACTGAGGAATGTGCTGGGTTGGGAGACCGAGCTACCAACGGCGCTGATCGTCGGTTCCGCCCGATCGCGCCAGGCAGCAGGGATTGCGCGTTTGCTGGATCGCAGCGGACTGCCTTTGCAGATCGTGGTGGTCAGCGGCGGTGATACAGAAACCGATGAGGAACTGAAAGCCAGCCGCTGGCAAGGCAAAGTAAAAACCTATGGGCTGGTCGATAACATGCCTGAGATGATGCGTGCATCTGATTTTATTGTCTGTAAAGCGGGCGGGCTGATTGTGACGGAATCGCTGGCCTGTGGTTTGCCGCTCATCCTTCATGAGGCGCTTCCCGGCCAGGAGGTCGGGAACGTGCGTTATGTTGTCGACAACGGTGCCGGGACATGGTCGCCGGGGCCGATCGGTGTTTTGACGACGGCCTATGCCTGGTTGACCGGTGATGGAACTGCATTGGAAAAGTATCGCAAAGCAGCCAAACACCTTGGTAAACCCCGGGCGTCATACGATATTGCCGATTGGATCTACCGGCAGGTCAAAGTTATGGAGTGATCACTCCGTTACACGGCAACGGCTTATTCGATGCTTTGTATAGGGAGGGTTTCTTCTTCTTCCTCTTCATCTTCTCCGCGCCGGCGCATCAGGAGCAGTATTAAAACGATGATTCCCGCAATGACAATCATCCCGGCGCAGGAAATCAGCACGATGGTGGCCGGAGTCCATTCGCGCCGGACTCGGAGCGGTTCGTCCAGCAGGGCCAGCGCACAGCCTTGCTCGCAGTCGATCCTGTCACTGGGGCGAATCTCAAAACAAATCTGCTCACCGACAATCTGCCCGATCTCCTGGAGAAGCTGGCAGCCTTCGTCGGTGCAGTCCACCATGCCAATGCGGGCCTGGTCACCCTCTGCGGCTGAAAGCAAACCATCATACAGGAGGAAACACAGGCGTCCGACTGGCGGTTCCGGGCAAATGTAAACTTCCCGGTTGTCGCTGCGGGTGGGTATCGTGTAATCGGCGGAGGTCATCGTTGAGTAGGAGTCTTTCCAGGCATCCGGCTGATTCTCATAAGGGCTTAGAATACATCCCATGATACCGATGAGATCATCGGGAGAGAGGGGTTGTCCCGGGAGCGGTGTTGGACCTTCCGTCGCGGTAGCTTCCCCGGTGGCGGTTGGTGATGCGGTCACGGTGGGTGTCTGAGTGGGTGTCTGCGTCGGTTCGAACGTAGAGGTTATGGTGGGTGTGAGCGTCGTCGTGGCGGTGATAGTCGGCGTTGGGCTGGTTGTGGCGGTTGGGGTGAGTGTGAAGACACAGTCTTCGGGACATGTGTCAGGGTCTTCCAGATAGTCGATTTGACAGATGCCATCACCACACAACTGGCTGCAATCAACGCACCCTAAGAAGGTTTCCCCAAGTCCTGGTTCGCAGTCCTCATTGTAATTACAGATGCCCTGCAGGGTGTTGGGATGCTGGTCGGCGGCAGAAGCAATCGCTACCGAACTGACAAAGGTGATCGAAAGCAGAACGAGCACAAGAATCCCCAGTTTTCTATCGGCCGGTTTTCTAATATGCATTAGAATTCTCCCTGTTCAAGATTCGAAGTAGTATCCTGTGCTGTTCTGGCGAGAAAGCGCTAACCCGGCAAGAAGAAAAATGCCAGACCGACGATCAAATAGACGGCCAACAACTGTGCTCCTTCCAGCCAGTTCGATTCGCCATCAAGCGCGATTATTGAGGCAACCAGCGCCGCACCAAACAGCGCAACAAGCTCAAAAGTGTCGAAAATCAGGAGCAGCGTATGATCGAACAACAGGCTGATGAATACCAGTAACGGCGCGACGAAAAGCGCGATTTGCAGGCTGGATCCCAGCGATATGGCAAGACTTAATTCCATATCATTTTTGGACGCGACCTCGACGGCAACGAGATGCTCGGCGACGTTGCCGATCAGCGGGATCAAAATGATGCCGAGGAAAATCTCTGTCAGGCCCAGCGAGGTAGTGACATGCTCGACAGCCCCAACCAGTATCTCGCTGATGAGTGCTGTTCCCAGAGTGGCGAGCAGTAAAATGATCAATGATTTGGGCAGACTCCAACGGGCTTCGTGGGGGACGGCTTCGCGGGCCAGCGGCCCCTTCTGGGCGGTCAGGGAATAGACGATCCCCAGGGCGTAGATGATGATCATGACGACAGCGACGCTTTCGCTGAACCATTTCTCAGCCTGGAAATCAGGTTCAATCGCCGCACTGAAGAGTGATGGGATGATCAGGGCAACGACGGCAAGAATCAGCATGGTGCCATTCAGGGCCGCCTGCCTCCGGTCAAAACTCTGGATACCGTTGCGCAGCCCGCCGACCAGGACACTGATACCAAGAACCAGTAACAGATTGCCCAGTATCGAGCCCGTAATGGAGGCTTTTACCAGGTCGAGTAATCCTTCTTTGATTGCGAAAATCGTGATGATCAACTCAGCGGCATTGCCCAGAGTGGCATTCAGCAGCCCGCCCACTCGTGGACCGGTGTAGATGGTGAGTTCTTCGGTCGCCTCACCGATCAGATCGGCCAGGGGGATTATTCCCAGCGCAGCAAAGATGAACACCAGCACCGGACTGGCCCCAACCCATTCAAGGACGACGGCGGCCAGTCCAAATAACAACATGAAGTACAGGATTTTCTTAACCAAGAGTTCACTCCTGATTTGTTGAGGTCATTGGTATCAACTATTCATTATTGTACAGGCAGAGTCAGTATCGGACTAGGCCAGATGGCCGATATGGAAATCATTCTGGTGGAGGATGTCAACCGGTGCAGGCCATTATATAGTAAAGACAGATAAACGGAGTTGGGCAGCTTCCCCAAGTAGCACAAACGCAGCTCCCGGCCCAAACATATTTTTGCTCCCAACTCCTCATCTTCTTAGTTTCTTCTCCTGTACAAAGGGCTCAGAATTGTCTGAGCCCTCTTCTCCTTTTTATGCCGACCACTGCCGAAGGTCCCGAAATGCTTTTTGAAGATTGATGCAATATATTTAAGAGGCTGATTTTGTGATCAAACAGAGAAATCAATTGGAGAACAAGGTGATGAAGAGGCAAAAACCGGTCATTGTATTGATAGCCATTGTGCTTGCAAGCCTGGCTTGCGGCACATCTCAACTGGACAGCCTGGTTGCTACCGATATCCCGGAACCTTCCCCTATGCCTACCGGGGAATCGGCAGGGGTTATGGCCCCCGAGAGTGATTCCGATATTCCCCCGGCGGTGGTCGTCAACGACGAGGGCGGGCCGGTTGTCCTTCATGGCGAGGTGACGTATACCAACTACTTCTTCACCGCAGGGGTTGCCCAGCCGATAGTTATTCTCGAAGATCAGGCCGGGTTTGTCGACCGGGATCGAACCTATGTCATGCCAGTCGCATCACAAACCCTGGGCCAGATCACCTCGGATTTTTACACGTCCCCATTTACCTACAGCCTTGCTCTGCCAATCGAGCCGCAGGGGGCACTGCGTGACGTGGACAACGACGGCGAGAGCGATACCGGTGTGATGGTCTTCGCGGTCGCTTACTGGACGAACACCTGGGGCGATCCGTTCCTGGAAGAACGGGACCTCGGCGGCGGCGGCTGGTCGACGGCCTATGCGTCGACGATCACCAGTGAAGAATACGAGACGGAACGCGAGATCATCGGCGGAAAGCTGCTTGTTTATGCCCCCGATGACCGGCAGGCGTTCCCCTCGGAATTTGGAGCGGATGGCCTGCTGTTCACCGATGACGACCCGGTTGTTATGCTGCCTCAGGGCTACACAATTGTCGATCTGAATGTCGAGCCATTCCTCTTTGATCGCTCCCAGGAACCCCAAATTGACCTACACGAGCCTGAAGGATCGGCAATGGACGATTTCTCGTCGATGAGCTACACGGATGCTTTCGACGCGATGGTCGATAAGATGAGCAAGGAGTACGCCTTTACCGAATACAAAGGCATCGACTGGAATGCGCTGCACAATGAGTTCTACCCACGTTTCGAAGAAGCAGAGCGCAGCGGGGACTATTTGACCTACATGCGCGCCCTGAGAGATTTCATCTGGCAGATACCCGACACACACGTCAGTGGCGGGTTTGTGGTGGAAGATTTCTGGGATTTGAAGGGCGGCGCGCTGGGATTCAACATACGCGAGACGGACGATGACCATACCTACGTCACTACCATGCTGGATGGCAGTCCCGCCGATAATGCCGGGATCAAGATTGGAGCGGAGATTTTCTCGTTCGATGGCACGCCGATTTCTGATGTGGTCTCGGCAACCACCGCCTGGTTTGGCCCGCACAGTTCGCCGCATACCTACCGCCTTGACCAACTACTGTTTGCCGTCCGGTTCCCACCTGACACGGAGGTAGAGGTCGAGTACCAGAACCCGGATCAGCGGGCTATACAGACAGCCACTCTGCGGGCCGTCGAGGAAACGGAGAGCCTGTTCGCCGGGTATTCTGGCGGTGACCTGACCGGGTTCGAACTGCCGGTTGAATACGAGGTGCTTGATGGAGGGATCGTGCATGCCACCATTTACGGGTTCCTCGACGACGAACTGCTGACGATCAAACTCTGGGAGCGTTTAATGCAAACGCTGAATGAAACTGCCGCGCCGGGGTTGATCATCGACATGCGGCTGAACAGCGGCGGGAGCGGATTCCTGGCCGACGAGATGGCGGCCTATTTCTTCGACGACGAACTGGCGCTCGGCAATACCGGCTACTACGACGAGAAACTCGACACGTTTACATTCGATGAGCAGGATATGAGCTACTACATCCTGCCGCCCGAAGACCTGCGTTATCATGGCAACGTGGTGGTGTTGATCAGCCCGGACTGCGTCAGTGCGTGCGAGTTCTTCTCCTATGACATGACTCTTGAGGACCGGGCGACGCTGATCGGTTACTATCCGACCGCCGGAGCCGGTGGCAGCGTTGAAGTCTTCACGATGCCGGAAGATCAGGAAATTAGCTTCACGATTGGCCGTGCAGTTGACGCCAATGGCAACATCCATATCGAGGGAACGGGTGTCCTGCCGGATATCGACGTGCCGGTTACCGAAGAATCGCTCGTCGGCGACCGGGATGTGCTGCTCGACACCGCACTCGACTACCTGCTGGGGAGGTAACCGAATCCCGGCGCTGAAGCACCGGACTAAAATGGGCAATCTCAGACTGCGGCCTGATCATACGATTTTCATCTGAGGCGGAATCATTCACGGTTCCGCCTCAGCCTTTTTTTTATGAGGGAGTCTTCCCAGGTTGTGCTAAACTAATGCACAGGTCTTCTTCGAGTAGGGAGTTGGGAGCATGACTCTTGTTTACCTTGCCTGCGGCTGGCTGATCGGGATCGCGCTGGCAAAACACGCCGCCGCTGTCTGGTGGCAGTGGTTGATCATGGCCGGGGTCGCCCTAGCAGCATTGATAATTGCTCGCCGTCACGAAACATGGCGAACGGCATTTGCCTGCCTCCTGCTGTTGTTTCTCGGTGCGGCCCGTTACAGCGCAGCAGTTCCCCATTTTGACGAACATGATCTGGCAGCGTATAACGATCAGGGCTTCGTGACTATCGAAGGGATGATCGCCGATGCTCCCGACAGGCGGGACACTTACGCGATGCTGCGGGTGCGGGCTGAAAAACTGATCGGCGACGAGGGCGAGACGCCCGTCGAGGGCCTTGTGCTGGTCGAGGCCCCGGTCGGCGGATCATATCGCTATGGCGACCCGGTACGGGTGCGCGGAGAGTTGATCTCCCCGCCGGAACTCGATACTTTTTCATACCGAGACTACCTGGCCCGGCAGGGCGTCTACAGCCTGATGCGCTACGCCCAGGTCGAGGTCAGCGGAGATCGGCAGGGAAACCCCATCCGGGCGGCGCTGCTCGATTTCAGAGAGCAGGCCCGGATTGAGATCGCCCGACTGCTGCCCGATCCGCAGGCGTCGCTGCTGGCGGGGATTCTGCTGGGCATCGAAACCGGGATCAGCGCGGACGTGCGCGAGGCATTCAACGCCACCGGTGCGACTCATGTGATCGCCATCTCCGGGTCGAATATGGTGATCCTTGCCGGGTTGATTCAAAGCGTCTGCCTGCGGCTGATCAAGAAACCGAGAGTCGTGGCGGCAATCACCATCGCCGGGGTGCTGGGCTATGCGGTCTTTGTCGGCGGAGACGCAGCAGTGATGCGGGCAGCGATCATGACCACGCTGGGATTGGTCGCCACGCAGCTATACCGGCAGACCTTTGGCCTCGCGTCGCTCTCGTTCTCGGCGCTGCTGATGACGGCGATCAACCCGCTTGTGGTGTGGGATGTCGGCTTCCAGTTGAGCTTCCTGGCAACGCTGGGATTGATCCTCTACGTCGAGCCATTGCAAAACTGGCTGGAGAAAGGACTGCTTCGAGTGTTCTCCGAATCGACTGCTCAACAGGTCGTGGCGCTGGTCTCCGACGCTTTCGTCGTGACAGTCGCCGCGCAGATCACCACGACGCCGATCATGGCCTACACGTTCGAGCGGTTCTCGCTGGTGTCGCTGCCGGTTAACTTCCTGATCATTCCCGCACAGACTCCGCTGATGGTGCTGGGCGGGATCGGCGTGCTGGCCGGGCTGATCTTCCAGCCGTTGGGCCAGATTTTCGCCTGGGGAAGCTGGGTGTTCCTGACCTGGACGCTGTGGGTCGTCAGGATGTTTGCGCGGCTGCCCAACGCTTCGCTGGTGGTCGAAGGGATTTCCCCGGAGGCGGTGTGGGGAATATACCTGATCATGCTGGCGGTGACCGTAACTGCCCAACTGCCCGACGAGCGGCGTCAAAAGCTGCGCGAGTGGATCAACCAGGCTTTTTCGGTGAAAGTGATCGGCGGGGCGGGGGCGATCTGCGCGGTGCTGGTGTGGATCGCTGCTTTCCAGGTTCCCGACGGGATGCTGAACGTAACGACCATCGACGCCGGAGACGCCCCCGTCGTGCTGGTCGAGACACCGAGCGGTCGACAGGTATTGATCGACGCGGGTGGGAGCGGTCGGAAGCTCTCTACCGCGCTGGGCGATTCCCTGCCATTCTGGGATCGCCGGATCGACTTGCTGATCGTCACCCAGACCAGCCGGTCACATGTCGAGGGGCTGCCAGCACTGCTCGAACGCTATCAATTTGATGCAGTCATGGCTCCGATCACCCTGGAAGGAAGTTCAGCCGACCCTTACCTCGCGCCGATGATTTCGGAGGGTGTACCGGTGGTAATGGCTCGACCGGGGATGCCGGTCAGTGTTGGCGATGGCGTGACGCTGATGATCGTCGATGCGCCTTATGAGGCCGCCGCCGAAGATGAATCACCCCAGCCGGTGAGCGTGCTGATTTCCTACGGGCAGATGAATTTACTGCTGCCCGGCGAAGGCATCGACGAGGCTGCCTTGATTAGATCTCCGGGCGTTTCTGGGGCCACGATTCTGGTAACTGGGCGATCAACTGCCGGTGAGGAATTCCTGGCGGCGGTCGATCCGCAGATCGTCGTCTGGGCGTCCGGCGAAGCCGTTGCCGGGCCAGAGTCGACGGCGCAGGTCTACCGACCGGGCGAGGAGGGAATCGTACAGATTCGCAGCGATGGCGGGCAGGTGTGGATACGGGAGCGATGAGCCACTACTCGTCGGGGCCGATGTGTTCATTGGTGTCGATGAGTGTCCGTTTGTACTGGATGGACAGCCGGTCGAGGAATCTGTCGATCCTGGCCTGGAGTTGATTATCCTCACCGGGATAAATTCTGATATCGGCGAAGAAGGATTCCCGATCCCGGCTGGCTGCGCTGAGAGGCAGGTTGACCTTGAGACGCGGGGCCGGTTCGCTGTTCAGCCCGGTGATCGCCAGATAGAACCCGCCCTCGGAACCGGTGAGGGCGCGCGGGCTGATCGCTTTCCACTGCCAGTTATCACGATCCGGTGAGAGATGTTCCTGGACAACCTGGACGGCGGCATTCTGGACCGGCTGACGGTTGTCGTTTAGCAGCACCCCGCCGAGGGTCGTGATGTTGGGATCGAGTTGGCGCAGCCTTTCCAGGCTGCGAGCGCAGGTCATGGTCGCCAGGGCGGCGATCACCGGCGCCTGTGGAATCGAAGCGGCAAGCTCGAACAGAGTGTCGGCGGTTTCGTCGGTATTGATCGCGGCGAGGGCATTCAGGGCGACTTCCTGAACGGCGCTGTGATTGTCGCGGCTCAATCGAACCAGCAGCAGGATGGTGTCCGTGTGCCCGCTGCGGGAGATGACTTCGACCATCTGCTGGCGGGCGGCTGGCGTGTCGTGATCGATCAGGTGGTGGAGCCTGTCGACGGTTGGTGAACCGATCGTCTCAATCGACCGCCAGGCCGCGCCGACGTTGCCATGCCCGGCGGGCGGATTGACGATGAACCAGAAAAGGGCTTCGACCGCCTTCGGCGAGGCGATCTCGCCCAGCAGGTGGAGCGCTTCGCGGGCGTCGGTCGGGTTGGCCGCCCCGGTCTGCTCGACGATCTGGTCGATGGCGCTGGCATCACCCGCCTGCTCCAACCCACGAATCAATGCGGCGATAAGTTTCTGATCGCTGCCAGCGCGGACTGCCCGCCGGTATTCCCACTTCAAGAGCCAGGCGATCCAGGGAAACTGGGCATTCGAAGCGAGCCGATCAATTGCGGCGATGCGGACGGCGGTGTTGGAATGGCGCAGCCCGCGCAGCAGATCGCCGAGGGTATGCACTCCGCTCCGATATAACCCGATATTGGCTAACTGCTTGCGAAAGCGCGTGGGAGGGATTACACCGTTGTTCACTGCCTCGGTCAGCACGTGCTGGCGTTTGGCCGAAGGCCAGTTGGCGTACTGTTCGCTCTGTAACACGATGGACAGCACCGGGATCGCCTCTTCGGGCAGGTCTTGAAACGCATCCCAATTGTTACGGGAAATGATCGTCCGGATGTCGAGCGCGAGAGCGGCCCGTGACGATTCCAGCCCGGTGAGCGCCTGCGCCGCCAGGGGAGCCTCTTCGACGCTGGCGCTGAACATCGCTTCGATCAACCTGTCGACGGCAGATTCGCTGCCGATGGCCTTCAGCGCCTTGAACGCTTCCCGCCGAACGTAGCTGTCACGGTCGTGGCGCAGAGCGTGCGACAGGCAGTCTACCCCGGCAGGATCGCCACGTTCGCCCAGTTCCAGGGCCGCCTGGCGGCGGGTCAGGGCATTGCGGTGGTGGAGCGCCCGGCATAACTGCCTGACACTTCTACTTTTTGTTTGCCGTTTTTTCGCTTTGCGTTTTGTCACTGGTGATTCCAAGACTATTTGCGCCGTGAACAGGCCGTGAAGCATAATCTACCGCATTGTTGGCCGTAAAGCGATTGAGAAACAACACGATGGCCGTTTTCCCTTTAGGTAAGCTCCCCCCTGACGTGCTGGCCGATCTGCTGGCACGGTACCCGATCAGCGACCCGCGAGTGATCGTTGGCCCCAGGCCGGGCGAGGATGCATCGGTACTCGATGTTGGAGCCGATACTTACCTGGTTGCTAAGTCTGACCCGATCACATTTGCCACCGAGGAGATCGGTTGGTACGCGGTCAACGTCAACGCGAATGATATCGCCACGACGGGCGGCCAACCGGCCTGGTTCATGGCCGTGCTTCTGCTGCCGGAGGGTAAAACCAATCGGGCGCTGGTCGACAAAATCTACGATCAGATCGCCGGGGCCTGTGATGCGCTTGGTGCCACACTGATCGGCGGGCACACCGAGATCACCTACGGCATCGACCGCCCGATCATTGCCGGGACGATGCTGGGCTTTGTCGAGAAAGATCGGTTGGTACATACCGGAAGCGTCCAACCGGGCGACTCGGTAATCGTGACCAAAGGCGTGCCTATCGAGGCGACGGCGATCATCGCCAGTGAGAAGGCCGATGAACTTCGTCAAACGCTGCCTGATGAATTCGTCAAGCGGTGCGCCGGATACCTGCACTCGCCAGGGATCAGCGTTGTCAAGGATGCTCGCATTGCGATGCGGTCGGGGCGGGTACATGCGATGCACGATCCAACCGAGGGCGGGCTGGCGACTGCGCTGTGGGAAATGGCCGACGCCTCACAAAAACAATTGGTCGTCGATCCCTCCCCGGCAGTTCTGACGGATGGCAAGGTATTGTGTGAAGCCTTCGGATTGAATCCACTGGGCGCGATTGCCAGCGGCGCGCTGCTGATGGCCGTCCATCCAGACGACTCGGCGGCGGTGATCGCTGCGCTTGCCGGGGAAAACATCGCGGCTTTCGAGATCGGGCGCGTTCAGGATGCCAGCCCGGCGGTGATCGATGCGGCGACCGGGCATCTAATAACACGGCCTGCGCGGGACGAGATCGCCCGGCTGTTTGAATAACCTCCGGTTATGGTGCCGGACTCTCGATGGTCGTTCCCTGGATGGCGATCAGTTCGATGGTTACCTCCCGATCCAACTCTTTACCGAGCGTATCTTCCAGCGCGTCGATATCGAGCGAGGGCAGATCGCCGGTGGCGTAGAGCGTCCCATTTATCGAAACGCTCTGCCGGGTAACGTCGATGTTCAGGTCGATCAGTTCGGTGCCTTCCCAGGTAGAGACGATCTGCTGTATCTCCTGGTTGGCCCTTCCCTTAATTTGATCTTCTTCTGCGGCATTATAGAGGACCCCACACAGAGGAACGCTGAGGATGAACAGCGAAGAGATCGAGACGATCAGGCCCTGCCTGAGCCAGCGCTGGCGCTGGGGAAGCTGCGGCGGGCGAACGCCCAACAGCAGGAAGACGACAGCCGAGCTAAAGATGATCGCCACCAGGTTGGTGACGAACAGCAGCAGCGCGCCCATGCTGATCGCAGCACTGCCCAGGGCAATGCCGATCCCGATCGTGCAGACGGGCGGCATCAACGCGGCGGCGATGGCGACGCCGGGCAGCGCCTCGCCGACTTCTTTACGGGCGATGGCATAAGCCCCTGCCATGCCGGACGCCAGCGCGACCAGCAGATCGAGGAGATTGGGCTGGGTGCGGGCCAGAACCTCCGGGCTGGCGTGGGATAGCGGGGAGATCAGCGTGAAGATGACAGCGATAAAGATCGCGGCCAGCACGCCTTGCAGAGTCGAGGTGAGGGCGTTGCCCAGCGTTCGCCCGTCACCGGTGACGATGCCCAGCGACGCCGCGACGATTGGACTCATCAGCGGGGCAACGAGCATTGCACCGATGATCACTGCCGGGCTGTTCAAGAGCAAACCCAGCGTGGCGATCACCGCCGAAAGGGTGATCAGCACAAAATAGTTGATATTGGGACGGGCGGCGGCGCGAAGATGCTGGTACAGTTCGACCTGTTCTTCAGAAACAAGCGTGGGGAGCAGGTTCGTGAAAAACTGCCAGGTGCGGCGGGCCAGCAGATTCGTAAAGCCTGTATAGCCGCGCACCAGGGCAACCATCTGCTTGGTGTTCCGGGCGACCTCCCAGGGAAGGTGCCCAAAATAGGTGCGGTCGAGGATACCTGCTTCACTTGCCCCTAACAGGATGATATCCTGATCCTGCGAGGCCTCCAGAATACCGGCCAGCGCCGACCGTGCCTGGAGAACGCGGGGGAGTACCCGGTCGGGATCGCTGAGTTCGTCTCGCAGCCGGTTGACCAGCCTGATACCCGTTTCGACGGCGCTGCCGCCGTCAATTTCGCGGGCGATGTTGAGCAGCGTCACCATGCCGCCGGATTCGGCAGTGAGCGCCAGGGCCAATTCAGCCGCGCGCGGCGCATGGGGGCCACCGGCTACCGGCACAATGACCTGGGATGGCTTGTGCTGCCACTGACCGCGCACGACGATGACATCACAGGGTGCGTTTTCGAGGAGTTCGTCGAGGATTGGTCCCAGGCTCCGATGGGCGGCGATCATTTCGCGGGCGTTCCAACCGAGTATGAGCGCCTTTGCGCTTTCTTCGGCGACGGTATCGAGAATACCCTGAGAAATGCTGCGGGAAAGCCGCGTGACGCCTTCAATGGGGACGCCATATTGTTCACCTTCTTCAAGCACCCGTTCGAGCAGGTCGAGTGCCTGCTGTGCTTGAACGCGCTCCGAATCGAGGGGAAGCTGATCGGGGACTTCCAACACCTGAACAACACTGACATGTCCGTTGTTTTTCCTGGCGATTGCAGCTCCGAAAGCAACCAGGTCGGCGGCGGTTTCGGGATTGGCAACCGGCACGACGACCGGAAAATCGGAGGTGATATCGGGGGCGTCCTGGAAGACCGTTCGCCCCAACTGGGACGTGCGCATACGTTCCAGACCACCCTGCCAGTAGATCAAAGCCCCCAACCCGATCCACAGCAGCCCAACGATCAGCACTTCCCACGAGATGGCGACAAGCAGCAGGAAGCTGATCGCTGCACCGGTGGCCGGGATGATCGGGTAAAGCGGCAGCCGGAAGGCACGATCTTCTGCCCTGGCGTGTTTGCCGAGCATAATCGCCGCGATATTTACGCCCAATTGCAGCAGTAAAATACTCATTGACGCGACCAGCGCATAGATCAAGATAACGTCGACTCTGCCACCCAACAGCATGACGAGACCTTCACCGGCCAGCAGCGCCACAGCGGTAACAAGTGCCTGAAAGATAATAAGCAGGGCAGGCGTATCGAAGGTCGTGTAAGAACGCCGGAGCCAGCCGGGTATCCACCCGGCCAATCCAATGACCTGGAAACGCCTCAGCATGATCAGGGCAAGAACCTGCCATGAGATGGCGGCTACCAATGAGCCCATGATCAGTGTGATCAACTCACCATAGCCGGGAAGCAGCCTTTCGGCGAGGGCAGCGAGGTACAACGTGTCGGCGAGGTCCTGTTGTTTGAGAGCAGCCAGAGTTTCACGGGCGAGCGGGGTGCTGACCAGCGCTAGAGTCCCCCCGATCAAGGCACCGCCAAACAGTAAAAGCAGTGCGGTGCGTGGTGTCCGCTTGCGCCGGTCACCGGTTTCCGATAATAGTTCGATTGCCCATTGACCAACTAAGAGAAGAACGACTGTATAGAAGAAATGATCCTGTGTCGAGAGATCGGCGGCGGCGTTTACCGGCTGCCCGGTCCAGTGAAAAGAAAGCGTAGCCAACAGGACGACCAGCCCGACGATCACGCTGCTGATCAGCCAGATACCGAGCTTCCATGGTGGCCGCGAACCGATGGTATTGGTCAGGACGAAAAAGAGCAGCGGCAGTGCGATCAACCCGGCGGTAAGTAAAGAACTGTCGATTGACCAGCCTGTTACCAGGACAATCAGCCGACCGGTGTACTGGGCAAACAGTTGAACCAGGTAGGCACTCAGCCCGGCCCAGCCAAGAATATGAACCCACCCGGCGAAAAATGTAAAATCGTTCCGCTCGGCGGCCTTGATCAGCCGGTAGCTGCCGCCAGAATACCCGATCCAGCTCCGCAGTTCGAGACAGCTCAACACGGTGGGCAGCAGAACGAATATCGAGATGAAATAGGTCCATTCCGCACTCTGGGAGAACCTGGCGACCGGGCCGAGCAGCCCAAAGACTCCGATCACCAGCCACATCCCGATCCCCATCAGTAAGATGGCAGGCTGGCGAAGGCGGAAACTGCGCCGCAGGGAGATCAGCGAGGCTGCGGGCTTGTGATCGGTTGGTGTGGATGACATCAGGCGGCCTTTCCCATCCTTAAAGAGCTGTAAAAATATGAGTCCGCATTTTTCGATCCCTAAATCCCCTCTCCTCATGGCGAGGGGACTTAAGCCCTTATTTTGCCTGTATACGGAAATTGCGGCGTTATTTCTTTACAACCAATAACCACTAACGATAATGGCCGGTTGGTTGTCTTTCTCAGGGGATACCATACAGCAAGCAATGGGGTGTGTCAACGAATTGCCAATATGATGTCATATCAATTGGTCGGGGCCGCCTTGAGGCTAAAGCAGCGTCTTGAGTTTTGCCAGCAGGTGTTGTTTCGACGCTGCACCGACGATACGGTCTACTACCGCACCATTCTGAATGAACAGCATGGTGGGGATTCCCTGCACGCCATATCGACCGGCGAAATGCGGATTCTCGTCGACGTTCAATTTTGCGATTCGAAGCCTTCCGCCGAATTCCTTTGCTAACTGGTCGAGAATGGGGGCCACCATCCGGCAGGGGGCACACCAGGGTGCCCAGAAATCGACAAGGACCGGGATGGGCGATTTCAAAACCTGCTGCTCAAAAGTCGCATCAGTGACCATTACCGGTCGGCCGTCGTATGCCGGACGGCTGCCGCCGGGTGTATCTGGCGAGCGGTGGGACTTCTTTTCCCTGATGGGTTCTGGCCCATTTCCGAGCAGATAGTCAGCGTAGCGATTGATCTCGGCGGCCTTTGGATTGTCAGCGCGGGTGACTTCTTTACCATCCCTGACGCCGATTAGGGTGATGGTGCCCGTGAGACCAAACTGGTTCGCGGCAATGGGATTATCCTGCCAGTTTATCTTGGCGATGATCAATGTCCCGGCTTTCGTTTTTGCGAGATCGATCATCGCCTGGCTGAGGGGTTCAGGCAGCGATTTGCCATCCCAGAAAAGAATGAGGCTTGGGATTGGTGCAGCGAGCAGGCGGTCGAGACTTTGATCGTTTGAAATAATGGGTGCATCAAAAGCACGGATCACGGAACTATCCTTAACATGGTCACAGTTGACGATTTTTCTGGCGGTTCACATCACTAAAGATAGCGAACGAATATTAGATCAACGATAGAAACGCATCAGTGTTTTGATATAAACGACAGGAGTCCGGCTCGTTGGCCGGACTCCTGTATAGATTTTCGGCAGGCGGGGCGTCTTACCGCCCGATGTGCATCGGCATGATAACGTGGGTGAAACTTTCGTCGCCAACCGGCTGGATGACGCCGGGTTTGTCCGGGCGAATGGTCTTGATCACAACCTGATCCTGCGGAATGACGCTCAGGACATCGATCAGATAGCGGACGTTGAAGGCGATTTCCAGACCGTCGCCCTCGATGCTGGCATCAAGCACGACTTCGTTTTCGCCGGTTTCGGATGCCTGGGCGCGTATCCTGACGATGCCGCCCATGCCGTCCTGGGGTTCGGCTACAAAGCGGACGGTGTGATTCGCTTCACGGGCAAAAATGTCGGCGCGTTTGCAGGCACGCAGCAGGTCGGCGGTGTAGACGATGGTTCGCGTGGAAATGTCTCGCGGGATGATCTGGCGATAATCGGGGAAGGTGCCATCGATCAGCTGCGAGGCGACATTGATACTTTCCATATGGAATAAGACCTGGGAGCGATCACGCGGGAGAACCAGTTCGGAGAACTCTTCATCGTCCGAACTGATACGGGCCAGTTCCATCAGGGCTTTAGAGGGGATCACCATCAGGAAGCTTTCGTAGAATTCGGCTTCGATGGGTATCTCGCGGACAGACAACCGGAAGCCATCGGCGGCGGCCATGGTCAGCAGGCCGTTTTCGTAGCTGACCGAGACGCCGGTCAGGATCGGGCGGCTGTCGTCACGGGCGGCGGCGAAAGCGACCATGTTGATCGTCTCTTTCAGTAAATCCGCCGGAATGGGGAGCCGCTCGTCTTCTTCGCCGGGTTCCGGGATTGGCGGGAATTCGTAGGCATCGATCCCCTTGATGGTGGCGGTCGTCGAGCCGCAGGCGAGGTGAAGGGCGTTCGTCCTGACCGCAACTTCCAGGTCGACGCGTTCGGGTGAAAGGGTGTTGACCAGATCGCTGAGGGTGCGGGCCGGGACGGTGATCGCGCCGTCCTCCTCGACAGAAGCGCCAATCCAGGCGGTAATGCCCATATCGAGATTGGTTGCGGCCAGGCGCAGCCGCCCGTTATCCGTGGCAAGCAGCACATTGGAAAGGACCGGCAGTGTAGTGCGCGTTCCAACTGCCCGCCCGACAGTATTCAGCCCGCGTGCCAGATTATCTTGCAGGCATGAGACTTTCATACCCATGGTAACCTCGCTTTATCTTTTATGATTCGGTCAGTTATATAGTGTCGAAATGGCAAAGTATTGCTGTGATCGTGCAACATATGTTGTACCATTACAAGGATATTATAGTATAAGTTTGTTAAAAAATGCAATAGGGCCGGTGATCATCCCCGATCACCGGTTTTTAATGCCGCCCAATTGTGACATTACCTGTCACGTCCGGGTGGTATTGTATAGATGATAGAGCGTGTATTGGAAATAAAGTTTTGTGGTGAAGTTATGATGGAAAAACAAAAAGAGGTTTCACAACACGGGCTGACGGTCACGCGCGGTGGGAAATCACAGCAAGCAGCGGTACTGGTAAATCTGCTGCGCGATACAAGTATGCCCATGCTCAACTATCTGGCCGAACACTATGGTTTGTACCGCATCCCCGGCCAGTCGAAGTCGATTCTTATCGAGCGGCTGCTGCGCCAGCTTCCTGACACTGCCCTGAACCAGATAGAAAACGATCTGATCGCCGGGCGGTACGGGCACCTGTCGGTGGACGAACTGCTGAATATTGCGCTGGTCAGCGACGCCCAGCGCAGTGGACGGGCAGGTATTCCGCGTCTCGACGATATGGACCCCGAAGAGGTCGTACTGGTTGACAGCAGCGTCGATCGCTGGGTATATGTGATGCATGGTTATGACGTGGAGATCGACCTTGACCGGCGAAGGTTGAAGTGCGGCTGCCCATATTTCGAGTTTTCATCCCGACGACAGGCGATCTGTAAACATATTGCACGCGGGCTGACCATGATCCCCGAAGTGTATGCCCGTAAAGCCCTGATCGACCTGCTGCTCTCGCGCGAGTATGGCGGGCCGCATACACCACGCTGGGAATTCGATCACAGCCAGGCAGCGTAACCAAACTAACGAAAAAGCCGGATCAGCTTGAAATGATCCGGCTTTGCTGTCTTCCTGCGAGATTACTCGCCAAGCGAATCCCACACCTCAAGTTTTCCTTTGACCCGCTTGATGACTTCATCGGTGAAATCAGAGGTGCTGGTCTGCCCACCGAGATCAGGAGTTCTGATCCCATCGTAGACGGCTTCGAAACACGACTCGTAAATCGCCCTGCTCGCAGCAGTGCCCGCATTGGTGCGCAGATTACGTAATAAGGCTGCCCCGGCGAGGATCATCGCCATCGGGTTGGCGATATTCTTCCCTTCGAGCATGGGGGCAGTGCCGTGCGGCGCTTCTGTGATGATAGTCTTGACTCTGAAATCCTCATCGAGGGCCAGCACAGCCGATTCTGCCCCGGCAATCGTACCAAACATCTTGAGGATCAGGTCGCTGATCGTATCACCATCGCGGTTGAGGGCCGGGATCACCAGCGCTTCGCCAGAGGTTTCTAAAAGAAGGGCGTAGGTTGCATCGATCAGGTGCAGGTTATAGCGGACATCGGGATATCGTTCATGAGCGGCATCCAACTCTTCTTTGAACATTCCTTCGTACACCGGGCTGACGGTATATTTCGGGCCGCCAAAGACTGTTGCCGAATTTCGCTGTGCATAACGGAAGGTGTACTCGGCGACCGCCCGGCAGGTGCGGCGAGAGATGCGGCGGGTGCTGTAGGCAATCTCATCAAGCCCTTCACCCTCGCGCCACTCTTTGGCATTGTATGCACCATCGACGGCCATCCTGACGACGGCAATCGGCGCGTGAACGCCCGCTACAGGCCGAATGTGAGGGATGCGCCGCCCAATGCGCAGAATCACCTGGGCACCGATCAATTCACGAAGCAGTGCGTTTGGGCTGCCCACGTCGTCGGAATCGCCGGGGGTGATCGTCGCTGCCTTGATCGCATAACCGGCTTTTTTGATTTGTTCACTGGCGTCATAGACAACCTGGTTACCGGTCGCCCGGCGATTTTCAAGTGAGAGGTCGAATCTCTTGAAAGAAAGATCACAGCGGGTGACTTCGGGATCGAGCGTGCGGAGAGCTTCTTCCAGAAGCTCCTGTCCGGTCTGATCCCCGTCGAGCACAACTATCGTGGTCATAATACAACCCTATTTGTTCAAAATGAAAAGCAGGCTACTAATAAGCGATTATTGTAGCCTGCCCAACAGCCAGAATACGAATTAACGTTACTTACCGATAAACTCGTCCAGGCCAGCCAGCACTTCTTCCAGGGTTTCGGGCTGCATATCGCCCATGTGGGCAATGCGGAACGTCTCACCCTTGATCTTCCCGTAGCCCTTGTCCATAGCGAAACCCTTCTCCGCCATGAATGCTTCCATTTCGAACACATCGATGCCAAGCGTGTTCTTGATGCAGGTTACTGTCGGTGAGCGGAAGCCTTCCGCCGCGTACAGCTCGAAACCGCGATCCTGCGCCCATTCGATGGTGCGATCCCGCATCTGAAGATGGCGTGCCCACCGATTTTCCAATCCTTCGGCCAGGACATCGTCAAGCTGCTGGTTGGCGGCAAACATAATCGAGATCGGAGGCGTGGTGGGAGTATTGTCTTTCGCGAGGTTTTTTTCCAGCGTCAGAAAATCGAAGTAGTAACCTCTAAATTCGATCTGCTCTGCACGTGCCAGGACACGGTCGCTTACAGCGCCAAAAGCCATGCCCGGCGATAGAGCGAAGGCTTTCTGTGAGGAAGTCAGGGCAACGTCAACCTTCCAGTCGTCGGTGCGAAGTTCTGCACCCAGAACACCGCTGACGGTATCGAGCAGAAACAGGGTGTCCTCGTACCGACTGATAACCTCGCCGATTTCTTTGACCGGGCTGACAACCCCGGTGCTCGTTTCGCTGTGTACGAGACAAACGGCATCATAGTGATCGTTCTTAAGCGCGTCCTCAACCAGATCAGGGGTGACCCCCTCACCCCAATTCACGGAGAGTACGTCGACCTGCTTGCCGTTGGCGCGGCTTACGTCTGCCCAACGATTACTGAATGCCCCGTTGGTGAGATGCAGGACTTTTCTGTCATCGCGGACACAACAGCGTGATGTGGCTTCCCATAGACCCGATCCCGACGAGGTGCTGACATAAACACGGTTCTCAGTCAGGAATGCCTGTTTAAGTTTTGCCTGTAGTTCAGAAAATAACTTTTTGAATTCGCCTGAACGGTGCCCAATCATCCACTGGGACTGTGCTTCGAGAATCTCTTTGCGAATCTCGATCGGTCCAGGAATCATCAGCCGCTTGTGATCGACGCCACTCATGAGTTCCTCCTTGTGAAAAAAAGCCCGCAGAATAAAGGTAGATCAAGCAGGAAAAATACCCCACTTCAGCCAATAGAACAATGAGAAATGTCAAGATTATTAGTGCCATATTTCACAAAGAGGCACAAAAGGTCAGTTGACAACATAAAAGGGAGACTGAGATATTCCCAATAGTCTCCCTTTGGTTTTCGTCTGCCAGTGTGAATTAGCGGCGGTTGTAATCCTGCTGCCGAGGACGTCGTTCGGCGCGGGGGCGGGCAAGGTCGACTTTAATTGTTCTGCCGCCAAATGCTGTGCCATTGAGCCCATTCATTGCGGCGACAGCATCTTCCTCAGTGGTCATTGTGACAAAGCCAAATCCCTTTGAAAGCCCTGTTTCGCGGTCAGTTATAATTGCAATTTCCTGAACATCACCATATTCACCAAAATACTCGCGGAGTTGTTCGTCAGTTGTGGAATAGGGCAAGTTGCCAACATATAGACGGTTCTGCATTTTAGCTTAGGTCCTTTTCATTGATGCCGGTCAATCGTATCACCTCGCCGGGCGGGCGAGTATCGCTAGGTAACAAGCGGGGAGCGGTTCCCCTGGTTTCATTGTTCTTCTTGTTTTCCAGGTTACCTTATCTGGCACAAGCGAAGGTCCCGGTGCGGCATACTTGTGTCCCTATTCTCACTCCTTATTTTTTCCAATGGCGCGGCTCGAAAATGCCTATATGCAGTGTAGTGGAATTTGTACAAATAGGCCAGTTCGGTGATCGCGCGGAACTATTCGTCCCGGTGCTGATATTTGATTCGGGAAAAAACCGCCGAATTGCTAAAAGCGACCAGCGAAATGCCCGGCGTTCGCGGCACCGAGGGATGTTTGAACTACTACCCGGATGACAAAGCTCACAATTTTCTAAAAATCGTGTTAAAAAACGGGGAGAGGAACAACTTATAGCTTTACGTCCCGCTCAAATGCGGTACAATTGTCCAGGCACCGCTAGATTTGCCAACCCGGTTGTGCAATTGTCTCATTAATGCACTCCAGAGGCACACTTGCCAGTTCATTAAATCCGATGGGATAAACTAAAGGTCGATCCTTCCAATGAGAGGAGTTTTAAAATATGGCTAAAAAGTGGGTATATACCTTCGAAGAAGGTCAAGCATCGATGCGCAACCTTCTTGGTGGTAAAGGCGCGAATCTGGGCGAAATGACCAGCATTGGCCTGCCAGTTCCACCAGGGTTCACCGTCACCACCGAGGCTTGCCTCGCTTATCTCGACTTCGGCGAAACTTTCGCTGAGGGAATGTGGGATCAGGTTGTTGACGGGATGAAAGACCTCAGCAAGAAGATGGGGCGCGAGTTTGGCGATAACAGTGATCCGCTTCTGGTTTCGGTTCGCTCCGGCGCACGGATTTCGATGCCCGGTATGATGGACACCATCCTGAATCTTGGCCTGAACGATGAATCGGTTGAGTCGCTGGCTGCCAAAGCCGGTGACCGCTTCGCCTGGGACTCATACCGCCGCCTGGTGCAGATGTTTGGCAAGGTTGTGCTCAATGTTGAGGGCCTGAAGTTCGAGCATTTCATCGAGCAGATCAGAGAAAAAGAAGGCGTCAAGAGCGACCCTGAAGTCTCCGCTGAAGGTTGGAAGACGGTCGTCCAGCAGTTCAAGGACCTGATCAAGAAGGAAACCGGCACAGAATTCCCGCAGGACCCCTGGGTGCAGCTTGAGTATGCCGTCGCCGCCGTGTTCAAGTCCTGGAACGGCGCCCCGGCGATCAATTATCGAAATGCTACCGGCATTCCCCACGACCTCGGCACGGCAGTCAACGTCATGGCGATGGTCTTCGGCAACGTCGGCGATGACTGCGGTACAGGTGTTGCCTTTACCCGTAACCCCGCCACCGGTGAGATTGAACTGTTCGGCGAGTACCTGTTCAATGCCCAAGGTGAAGACGTGGTATCCGGTGCCCGCACCCCGCTCAAGGTAGCCGATCTTGAAGAAAGAGCACCTGAGATTCACGAGCGGATGATGGAAGTTTCCAGCCTGCTTGAAAAGCACTATCGTGAAATGCAGGACATGGAATTCACGGTCGAACACGGCAAGCTCTGGATGCTCCAGACCCGTAACGGCAAGCGCACCGCCGCCGCCGCTGTCAAGATCGCCGTCGATATGGTTGCAGAAGGGCTGATCAGCAAGGAAGAGGCTGTTGGTCGCATCGAAGCCGGGCAGATCGACATGCTGCTCCACCCTCGTTTCGACGCCAAAGCGATGGCAGATGCCGAAGTCCTAACCCAGGGCCTCAACGCCTCACCGGGCGCTGCGGTTGGTGTCGTTTACCTCGACGCCGATACAGCCCAGGCCAAAGCGCAGGCAGGCGAAGCCGTCATCCTGGTGCGCCCCGAAACAACCCCCGACGACGTTCACGGTATGCTCGCAGCAAAGGGTGTTCTGACCCAGCGCGGCGGCGCGACCAGCCATGCTGCCGTCGTCGCCCGCCAGCTTGGTAAGCCCTGCGTGGCAGGCTGTGAAGATATCAGCATCGACTTTGCTGCTGGGCAGTTCTCCGTCGGCGATGTGGTCGTCAAAGTAGGTGACGTCATCTCATTGGACGGTGGCACCGGACGTGTTTTCCTGGGCGAGATTCCCACTGTTGCGCCTTCCTTCGATGATCAGCCCGATCTTCAGCGAATCCTTTCGTGGGCCGACGACATTCGTCGCCTGCAGGTATGGGCAAATGCCGACGATCCCGAACAGGCCACCCGTGCCCGCCGATACGGCGCTCAGGGGATCGGCCTGTGCCGCACCGAGCATATGTTTCTCGGTGACCGCACCGAAAAGTTCCAGGAAGCCATTCTCGCCCACCAGAGCGGCGATGCCGACGAGTTCGAGCGTGTGCTGAAAGAAATCCTGCTGCCGCTTCAGCGCGATGACTTCCACGGCATCTTCAAGTCGATGGACGGCCTCCCGGTGATCATCCGTTTGCTCGACCCGCCCCTACACGAGTTCCTGCCTTCGCTTGAAGAACTGATAGCCGAAGTAGCCACATTGAAAGCTACGGGTAAAAGCGACGCGGCAAAAGAGCACCTGCTGGCAATGGTCGAGGATATGCATGAGTTCAACCCGATGCTGGGCCTTCGTGGTTGCCGCCTGGGAATCACCATGCCGTCGCTGAACAAGATGCAGGTTCGTGCCATTTTCGAGGCTGCCTGCGATGCAGCTAAAGAAGGCGTGACGGTTAAGCCTGAGGTGATGATCCCGCTGACCAGCCATGTCAACGAGATGAACAAGATCCAGCCGCTGCTGGTAGAAGTCGCCAAGCAGGTCATGCAGGAGAAGGGCATCGAGATCGAGTATAAGTTCGGTACGATGATCGAAATTCCGCGTGCCGCGCTGACCGCCGGGGAGATGGCCGAAGTTGCCGAGTTCTTCAGCTTTGGCACCAACGACCTGACCCAGATGACCTTTGGCCTCAGCCGTGACGACGCAGAGCGCAAGTTCCTGCTTCGCTACGCTGACCCGGACGATCTCAATATCCTGCCTGTGAATCCTTTCCAGGCAATCGACCAGGTTGGTGTTGGCCGTCTGATGGAAATCGCCGTGACCGAAGGCCGCGCAACCCGCCCCGACCTCGAGGTTGGTATCTGCGGTGAGCACGGTGGTGAGCCATCGAGCATCGACTTCTGCCATCGCATCGGTTTGAACTACGTAAGCTGCTCGCCGTACCGCGTGCCGATTGCACGCCTGGCGGCGGCGCATGCCGTGTTGAAAGAGCAGGGCAAGAAGTAAGCTTCGCTCAACCTGAACCGAGTATCGAGAGTGGGGTCATTACGATCCCACTCTTTTTGTTTACAACTGATGAAGGATTCGTAACTGTTCGACGAGGTGTTCGGTGCTGTGACCGGGCATGTAGAGCGGCCCGACCGGGTCAGTGATCTCGTCCTGACCGCGCAGGGCATAGACGACGTTCAATACCCCGTTCGCCAGTACTTCCAGATCGTAGCCACCTTCAAGGACAAAGATAATCCGACCCGCACACAATTCTCTGGCCATCTCGATCAGATCGCGGGTCAGTTCGACGTAGCCGGACAGGTCGAGCTGCATCATCGCCAGTGGATCGGCCCAGTGGGCATCGAAACCGGCTGAAACGAGGATCAGATCGGGGTTGAAGCGGCGGGCAGCGGGCCACAAGACCTGTTGGAACAACATGCAGTAGCCGTCGTTACCCGTCCCGGCGTGGAGCGGCATGTTGAGGGTTGTCCCCTGCGCTTCGCCCGCGCCGATCTCCTCCAGCGCCCCGGTGCCGGGATAATATGGGTACTGGTGGGTCGAGACGTAGAGGACGGTTGGATCGTCGTAGAAGGCATCCTGCGTCCCGTTGCCATGATGGACATCGTAATCGACGATCATGATGCGCTCAACAGAGCCAGAGGTTCGCTGCGCGTGGCGGGCAGCAATCGCCACGTTGTTGAACAGGCAGAAACCCATTGCCCTGACAGGTGTGGCATGGTGGCCGGGAGGTCTGGCAACGACAAGCGCATTGTCAGCCGTTCCGTTCAATATCGTATCGACGGCGGCAGCCGCGCCGCCAGCCGACAGGCAGGCGACATGGTAAGAAGTGGGCAGCGTATAGGTGTCGGGGTCGAGCATACCACCGCCCCGTTCGGCGGCTCCTTTCACCCTTGCGATATGCCTGGGATCATGGATCAGGGCAAGCTGCTCAGGCGTGGCCGGTTCCGGCTCGATCAGCAGTAGATTGTCCAGTTCTCTGGATTTCTCCAATATCTGCCAGATGTGTTCGATGCGCGAGGCATTTTCAGGATGCCCGTCAAGGGTATGCAGCCGGTAGTCCGGGTGGGTGATATAGGCTGTTGTTGTCATATAGCACTGCCTGACTATTTTTGCGCAGCCGGTTCGCTTTGCTCTTCAACAAAGTGTAACGACAGGGTCCCGTTCTGCAGTCGGGCCGACTCGATCTCGTAGGGCCACAGGACTCGTGGGATCACGATATTGCGACGGTAAGTGCCAACACCAAGCGTCAGTTCGTCGGTGCCGCGATAGAGATCGATGGACGCTCTATCGGCAAAGGGGAGCGGAATTTGCAGGGTGTAGCTGCCATCCTCATTCTGCTCCAGGTTTTGCATCGTGCCCTCGTAGAGATGTTCGGTCGGGTCCTGTTCCGAAAAGAGCGAGGTTCCCATCTCTCTCAGCAGGTCAAGGCCGCCTATCTCCTGCTGGAACAGGGGCGCGGTCAGCAGGGGGAGCGGATCAAAGCACTCGTGGATCAATTCAAGGTGCTCCGCCTGCATATCTTTCCACGCCTGGAAATAGGGATCGCTGATAGTGTCGGGCAGCAGGCGATTGCAGATCACCGCGTCGACCGGGTAGCCGTACAGATTGAGATAGGTGTAGGTGCGCTGGGTTTCTTTGATGACCATCCGCTCGGCGTTGACAACCAGACGCATGGACGAAACAGCCTGATCGCCAAGCATGGCGCGCACCTCGTCGAGGGTATCGAAAAGACGTTCAACCGCGTCGATGGCCTCGACGTCGGGAGTGGTCATCCCTAACGGGCGGGCCACCGGGGTTATGAATCGGGCAGCGGTGCGACCCAGCGGGATGAGTTTTTCGACCCACCAGCGGGCGACATCGGGGAGGCTGAGAAGGCGAAGCGTCTCGGCGGTCGGGGCAGCATCGATCACGACGACGTCGTAATTGTTGCTTTGTGCATACTCACTGAGCCATAGAAGGCTTGCGCCCTCTTCCAGGCCGGGAATGATGGTCACTTCTTCGGCGACGACATCCTTCGCACCGCGCTGGGTGAAAAGAGTGACCATGAACTTCTGAAAGCTGCCCCAATACTTATCAATTGAGTAGTGAACGTCGATCTCCTGGGCATCCAGGTTCTTCGTCACGTTAATTGGCTCAGGCTCAAGGTCAGTCTGGAGCGAGTCTCCCAGCGAGTGGGCGGTATCGGTGCTAACCACCAGGGTGCGATAACCTAGATCGGCGCAGCGTAAAGCAGTGGAAGCGGCGACGCTGGTTTTCCCCACGCCACCCTTGCCGGTATAAACGATTACACGCATAGTCAATAACCCTCGATTCGATGTTCTCTCTTGATTTCCATTACGAACAGCTGCCGATCCGGTTGCAGTCCTAGCCGATCCGTAAATTCACTGCATTCATTTTGGATAGGTAAAAATGTTAACTCCAGTATATCGATTTGAGTTTACCTCGCATTGGATAATGTTTTCAGCATAGCCCCGGATTGGTTACAATCGCGGCATGGTCACTCAAACGAAAAACAACTCAAACCGGCAGCGCGATCTGCTGCCAATGATCCTGCTCCTGCTGCTGGGATTCGCGCTGCGCGTGTGGCGGCTCGATGCTATCGCATTGCGTGGTGACGAAGGCTTCACGATGATCGTCTGGCTGGAGTCTCTGCGTGATGTGCTGGGGCCGATGGCGGGCACCGAGCCGCATCCCCCGGTGGCGGTTCTATCGATCTTTGGCTGGACGCGCCTCGTCGGGGAGACGGAGTTCGCGGCGCGGTATCTCTCGGTGCTGGCGGGGACGGTCACTATCGCTGCGCTGTATGGGATGGGGCGGCAGCTCCTCGACCGACAGACCGGGGTCCTGGCCGCATTCCTGTGGGCGATCAATCCCTACCAAATCTGGTTCGCGCAGGACTTGCGAAGCAACGCGCTGTGGATCGCGTTCAGCGCGGTGGCGACGCTCGCCTTGCTCCGGGTGCTCAGGTCGCCGCGCCGGGCTGGAATGTGGGTGCTCTACGCGATCATGATGGCGCTGGGGCTGTACACCTTCTACCTCGAACTGTTTGTGCTGGCGGCGCACAACCTGTTTGCGCTGTTCGAGATCATCAAGCGGCGTTTGAGGTTACACACATGGGTGATCGTTCAGGCAGGGATCGGGGCGCTGCTGGCTCCCTGGTTCTTGCAGCCCCGGCTCTACAGCGGAGGCTACAGCCCGACCGCCGGGCCGGTCAACCTGCCCTGGACATTCCAGGCATTCGTCTTCGGGGAGACGCTGCCCGCGCCGCTTCAATCGATGCCGCAGCAGCCAGAGCTGGGTGGATTGGCCGCGTGGCTTGCAATCGGACTGATCGCGGCGGGGCTGATCATTATCTGGCGATACCAGGAGCGGTCTACGGCGCTGTTCGTGACGCTCTACGCGCTGCTGCCGGTGGCGCTGCTTGCCGCCGTCGAGTGGATTTCCCGCAGCGGCTATTACCGCCCACGCTACGCTGCGTCGAGCACGCCCGGCTGGGTGCTGATCCTCGCGCTGGGAATCATCACCGCTTCGAGGCAGATCGACCGGCACGGGCTGAAACGAATGGTGACCGGTGCGGCGGTGATCGGGATCACGCTGATCTGCATGCTGGGGCTGTGGGATTATTACCTCGTCCCGGCCTATGCCAAAGCCCCGCCCTGGCGTGATCTGATGGAAGCGTTCGATGCACAGGTCTATCCAGGCGATCTGATCATCCGCAACTACCCCGATCAGTCGTTCGAGTATTACTATCACGGCGAGGCGGATGTCGTGCTGCTCCCTGCCGACCCGGAGGTCGATCCGATTCCGGAGCTAGAAAATCTCGCGGATCAGTACGAGACGATCTGGTTTGTGCCCCAGCCGAGCGTCTGGGACTCCGATCAGGTGGTCGGAGGATGGCTCAACGATCACCGGCAGATGGTTTCCGAGCAGTTCGCCGGATCGTTCCATTTGCAGCAGTTCGCAGCATATGAGGCCAGCCCGGACGAGGTGATCAATCCGATCAATGTCCGGTTTGGCGATTTCGTCACACTCGTAGGCTGCCGGATGACGCCGATTGACGTCGGCTCGCTGCATCCAGGTGACACGATCACTATCGAGCTTTTCTGGCAGCCGGAGCAGCAAACTGACATCGATCTGACCGTGTTTATGCATTTGATTGGGCCACCACAGGCCGATGGATCGCCGCTGTGGACAGCGGGCGATCATCCACCCCAGTACGGGCGATCCAGTACGACGGCGTGGCCGGTCGAAACGCTGCTGCGCGATCCTTATCTACTGGTGATACCAGAATCCGCCCCAGCCGGGACGTACACCGTCACGGTCGGGTTCTACGATCCGGCCAGCGGCGAGCGGGTGGAAGACGTCTCGCCGGGTGATGGGCTGATCGGGCCGGGGGCCTTGCGGCTGTTCGAGGTGGTGCTCGAGCCTGAGCCGTAGGACATCAGTTCAGGGATTGACAACGTGGGGTATAATGAAATTCAGCAGGTTTTGAGCAGTCGTAAGGATTATGCCATGCATCGTGGGCACGTATTGATGGGCATGCGCAGCCTGCCGTGGCAGCGGAGAAGCGGAACGCTTCGCTGCGATGGCTGTTCGCGCATGTCTGATTAGCGCGACGCTCACGGCAAAAGGTCAGCACTGGCCGCCAGTTCCGCACTGGCGGCTTTTTTGTTTGCCCCGGTTCGCGGGTAAAATCGTGACCAAGCACGGAGGAGAAAAGGATCAATGACCGAAACAATACATGTATCTGTCGCCTGGCCCTATGCCAACGGCGACTTACACGTCGGGCACCTTGCAGGTGCCTATCTACCGGCGGACATCTTTGCCCGGTATCAGCGGCTGAAGGGCAACCGTGTGCTGATGGTTTCTGGGTCGGATGCGCACGGCACGCCGATCACGGTGACGGCTGAAAAGTTGGGCATCTCGCCGCGTGAGGTCTTCGAGACGAATCACCGGCGGTTCCTGGAAACGCAGCAGAAGATCGGCATCAGCTATGATCTGTTCACCCATACTGATACAGAAAATCACTACCGGGTTTCGCAGGACTTTTTCCTAGGGTTGAAAAAGGCCGGTGCGCTTTACGAGGAAACACAGGCACTTCTGTTCGACGAGGAAGCGAATCGCTTCCTGCCTGACCGGATGGTCGAGGGCACCTGCCCGCACTGCGGCTACGACAGTGCACGCGGCGATCAATGCGATAACTGCGGGCATCTGATCGATGCAGTGCAGTTGATCAATCCGCGCAGCAAGCAGACCGGCAATAAGCCAATCATCCGCGAGACGACTCACTATTTCCTCGATCTGGCGAAGTTCAAGGATCAACTTCACGAATACCTAAGTGACAAGGATTACTGGCGCCCGAACGTGATCAAGTTTGCGCGGAACATGGTCGACGATCTGCGCGGGAGGCCGATCACCCGTGACATCAGTTGGGGAATCCCGGTGCCGCTCGAAGGCTGGGAAGACAAGTGCCTGTACGTGTGGTTCGAAGCGGTGATCGGGTATTTCAGCGCGTCGATTGAATGGTCGAAGAACAACGATCAGCCGGAAGCGTGGAAGGACTGGTGGTATAACCCCGACTGCAAGATGTACAACTTTATCGGCAAGGATAATATCCCGTTCCATACGGTGATCTGGCAGGCGGAACTGATGGGTGTCTCCGGGATATACAACGACGATACCGGATCGCTGGTGCTGCCTTACGATGTGCCTGCAAATGAGTACATGAACGTGCAGGGCGCGCAGTTTTCCAAGAGCCGCAACTGGGCGGTCTGGCTGCCTGATATTCTTGAACGCTACGATCCGGACGCGATCCGCTATTATGTCGGGGCGGTGCTGCCCGAAACCCGTGACAGTGATTTCACCTGGGAGGATTTCGTTGCGCGGAACAACAATGAGTTGGTCGCGTGGTGGGGCAATCTGGTCAACCGGGTGCTGAAGTTTGCCTATAAGAATTGGGACGGAATCGTGCCCGATCCGGGTGAGCTGCGTCCTGACGATAAAGCCCTGCTCGAAAAGATCGAGGCCGGTTTCAAGACTGTCGGCGGACTGCTGGACGAGGTCAAGCTGCGCCGCGCACTTGAAGAAGCGATGTCACTGGCGCGGGAGGTCAATGTTTACCTTGACGGCGCGCCCTGGTTTAGCGTGGTGAAAGAGGATAAACAGGCGGCGGCGATGACGGTCTATACCGCTTTGCAGGCGATCACCTACCTGAAGACTCTGCTTGCACCGTTTTTGCCGTTCACGGCGCAGCAGCTTCACGAACTACTTGGATTCGATGGGCAGGTGTTCGGCGAGCAGGTGATCGAGGAGATCGAAGAATCGACACGCAATCATGGTGGGCTTACCTACGATGGCAGCGCCGCCATTGGTACCTGGGAACCGGTGACGCTTCCGCCGGGACAGGCCCTCAAGCCGCCGGTAGCGTTATTTAAGAAACTGGACGAGAAAACGGTCATCGAAACGGAAACGGCCCGGTTAGGCAACTGAGCCACCCTATCTTATATCAGGAGAAAAGTGCATGAAGGTCGAAAATTACACGGAAACCGTTGCCGAAAAATACGGAGATCTACAGGGAGTCAGCATCCGCTGGGTGGTCGATAAAGGTGACGGGGCACCCAATTTCGCCATGCGGGTGATCGACGTTGAGCCGGATTGCAACACGCCATACCACGCGCATGATTTCGAACACGAGGTCTTTGTGCTGCAAGGGGATGGCGTGGTACGGGACAAAGACGGCGATCATGCCATTTCACCGGGAACAATCGTCTATGTTGCCCCGAATGAGGAACACGGGTTCTTCAATCAGGGGGACGAAGTTCTGCGGTTTATCTGCGTGATCCCACACCAGGATCGATAGCGCTACTGTGCAGCAAGCAGCGGTGTAATTTTTGCATCCAGCGTGTCGCGGGTGATCATCCCGGTGTGGCGATAATGGATTGTTCCCTCGGCGTCGATCACAATGGTGACCGGCAGCCCGGTCACACCGAAATGATTGCTGAGTGATCCGTCATAGTCGATGCCGACCGGAATGACAAACCCGAAGTCCTGAAAGTAAGCCTGGGCCGCCGCCGGAGCTTCTCCTGAGTTGACGGCCAGCATCACAAGGCCATCGGACTGATGATCCCGGTAATAGACGTCGAGTTCGGGCATCTCGGCGCGGCAGGGTGGACACCAGGTGGCCCAGAAATTGATCACGACAACCTGGCCACGATAATCGGCCAGGTTGACTATTTCTCCGCTGATCAGTGTGATATCAACCTCTTCCGGTTGATTTGCCTGATCGCCGTCTTTCGATAAAACTACAATCACCAGGATGATCAACACGGCGGCAATGCCACCGACGACCAAAAGGGGGATGTTCTGGGGGCGCTTTCGGCGCCTAGGCTGGCTCATAACAGGTTCCTCTGGATATTGATGTCACTTTGGTTAGATGAGAATACGTTAAAAACGGTTCAACGGTCAAGGAACCTCATGGTATCCTGATAATCTCTTGACCGGATCACCAGGTGAGTTCTTACCTGCCACCCGTAATTTGTGTCCAATTGTAAAAAAGGAAATGAGCCATCCTAACCCAGGATGGCTCATATTTTGTAGCCTGATCGATCAGAAACTGCTGCTTACTGGATGCAGAAGAAGGACATATCCTGCATGATCGGTATCTCGCAGTAAAGGTCATTGCTGTCGATGTAGATGGCGGCGATGACCAGAACGCAGCAGAAGACCAGTGTCATGACAGCGCAGCCGATCACGATCCAGCGGCTCATATCAGATTCGGTTTCTTCTTCCATTGGCGGTGGCGCATACTGAGGCTGCGCTGATGGTGAAACCGGCTGGGCTGGTGGGGGCATCGACGAGGGTACAGTCTGAGCCTGGGCGGGCATCGTCTGTTCGCCGGGAACCTGCCCGGGAATGCCGAGTGTTTCATATGACAGGGTGACCGTCTCGCCCATGCCAACCAGATCACCGTTTGACAATGGGTGAGGCGTCGATATCCGTTGGCGATTGACAAAAGTCCCGTTGGTGCTTCTCAGGTCTTCAAGCGTGTAACCGGCGGCGGTGCGAACCAGCCGGGCGTGATGACGCGAAACCTCCGGATCGTTAATAACAATATCGTTGGTAATATCCCGACCAATAGTAACTGTGTCACGATTCAATTCATATTGCTGGTTGGGCTGCGGTCCACGGCGGACAACAAGCCTAAAACGAGCGCCCGGTTGCATGGCTTACGCCTCCTAGTGCAATACATCAATGCATAACATAATGCCGTCGTTATGATAGGGGCTTTTCGCCCATGTGTCAAACTCGTCGGACGTTAATTGTTCGAGTGTTATATCGGAGCAAAGATAGCATCGAGCACTTTCTGAGTGTCGCTCAGGTCATCAAACATGAAGTCGGGGTCGGACAGTGTTAGTTCAACACGATTATGATAACCGGTGAGCACGGCAATACTCCGCGCCCCCAGTTCCAAGCCACAGGTTACATCAGCCGGTGTATCGCCGATCATGACGATCTGCTTGCCCTGGAATTGATACCCGGTGAGGGCATATGCCCGCTCCACAGCCAGCTTCAGCAGTTCGGTCCTGATCGCAGACTCATCACCATAGGCCCCTACCTGAAACAATCCAACGTTGTACCCGGCTGCTTCGAGTTTAACGGCGGCGGTACTGCCGATGTTGCCTGTCAACAATCCGATCATGACGTTCTCATAGCTGGCCGCAGCCTGAACCAGTTCGGGCGCTCCGGGGCAGGGTCTGACATGATAGCTGCCCTGAGCGATACATTCGATTAACTCAGTTTCAAGAACGAGACTGAGATCGTCAAAACGCTCCCAGATCGTGTTATCGTCTATGCCTTCGGCGCTCAACAGGTCACGCACTGCTTCACGGTCAGTATGCCCGCCGAAGTAATAATCCTCAATCGGCCCGGCAGTGCCATAGACCCGTTTGAGTGCGGATTCCATCGCAGCCCTGCCTGATCCATCGGACCAGAGCAGTGTACCATCGATATCAAAGAGTATCAGTCGCGGATTGTTCAAAACTATCGTTTCCCTTCAATAATTCGTCTAGATTATACTCAAGTTCGTGATACTGTGCCGTGATCAAGGCACTTGCTCGTGATCGGCAAAGTGATATACTGGCGGTAGAGAGAACCTGACAGGTTTTAACAAGATTGTCTCCATGCTATACTGCGATTATGGGTGAGGATAAACAATCAAGCGGCAGCCGGCCAAATACGGGCTGGGAGGAAAGACTGAATCAGTCCGGCCTGGGGGGACTCGCACTCTCGATCATTCACGCGATGCGACCGGTGGCACCCATCGCAGCCAATCTCCTGTGGATTGTGCAGCCAGCTTTTGCCGTTTTTGGTCGTGCCGAGGAGATCGAAGCGTTGGCGAACCGGTTGAGCGATTCGCCGGGAGAAGATGGGATGAATCAGCCGCCGCCTGGGAGTGGGTGAAACTATGCTGGGAATGCTTGAGAATTATCTGGGCCTGATACTTGCCGGGGCGGGAGCCGTGCTCTTCTTCGTCTTTCGTTTTCTTGCACGGTACGGGTTTAAGCCTGTTTTACGCCCTATTCACGGTTACGAGACGCTGTCCAAACAGGTCGGGGAGGCAGTCGAGAGCGGCGGGCGGATGCATGTTTCACTTGGCCCTAACCGTATTATCGATGAGGGAACCGGCGTTACGCTGGCCGGGTTAGCCGTGCTGGATATCGTCTCGGAGGCATCGGCGATTAGCGACCAGACTCCGATTGTCACGACGAGTGATGCGGCGACCCTTCCGGTAGCGGCAGACACCATTCGCCATTCCTACCGGAGGCAGGGGGTCATCGATAAATTTGAAACCAAGTCGGCCCGGCTGGTTGCACTGGACCCGATTACGCTGGCTGGCGGCGTAACCAGCGTTATTGCCGACGACGACGTGCGGGCCAATATCATGATCGGGTCGTTCGGGCCGGAAGTCGCATTGATGGCCGAGGCAGGTGCCCGGCAGGAGATTCCGCAGACAGTTGGCAGTGATCGACTGGAAGCGCAGGCAGCGGCTTTCACGATGGCCGATCACCTATTGATAGGCGAGGAGATTTTCGTAGGGCGGGCCTACCTTTCCAACGATCCATCTGCAATGGCCAGTCTTGCGACGCAGGACGTGCTCCGCTGGATAATCATTGGTGTTATCGTATTTGGCATTATCTTGCAGTCTTTGGAACTGCTTGGCTGATCATACCGTCAGATGATAGTAGTCTGAGTTTGAGAGAGTCACGATGAAATACGTCATTCCGGCAGCAATAGCAATTGGCGTGGGGCTGGTCGTATTGGCAAGCTATCTGATCCCGTCTCCGCTGCTGATGTCTGTCCGGCTTGTTTTTACCGACTGGGCGATTGTGCTGGCTGGATTAGCCGTCTTGATCGGTTTTTTGAACCTGGTGCTTGTGCATGGTCGGCGGATTCAATCAGGGGATCGACGCTGGGTATACAGCCTGGTTACTATCCTCGCTGCCCTGTTTACCTTGCTGGTAGGTGTTACCGAGGGTGGCGTGGAGATGACGCCAGCACTTTATAGCGCCGATAGCATCTCCAGTATGTTATTCCAGGGTGTGATCGTATCATCGCTGGCGACACTGTCCAGTCTGGTGTTGTTCTTCATGGTTATCGCTGCTGTGAAGATGCTGAAAACGAAACCCGATGTCTGGTCGATACTCTTCCTGGCAGTGGTGATCATTACCCTGGTTGGCTGGATTCCGCTGGCGATGATGGCCCCCGCCAACCAACTGCGCCGCTGGTTGATCAACGTACCTGCCGCTGCCGGGGCGCGTGGCATTTTGCTGGGCGTAGCCCTCGGTACAGTGGTTATTGGCATTCGAGTCTTGACGGGTGTAGAACGCCCTTATAAAGATTAGTTGTAGGAAAATGTGATGTCTATTCCTCCTGATGATGATCTCGGAACGGAAATCCCCGAAGACGATCCATTTGGGGCTTTGCGTGAACAATTTGACGAGGACGATATCAGCAAGCAGCCAACGGGCCCGCTTCGTGAACCTGAGACGGACTTTATGTTTGGCGATCTACCCGACAGGTTTGAGCCTCCGAAGCGGGTAGAAGCTCCTCCACAGAAATCATCAGATGACGATTCACTGTCTTCAGAATCTCCAGCCGGTACACCCGACTGGTTATCACATGCTGCCGAACCCAAAGGGCCCGCTTCTCCAACCATTCCGTCTCCGGGTTGGTTGGGACATGCCGGTGCTCTCCAGCCGCCTTCGCCGCCGTCTATCGATGTGCCTGACTGGTTGAATCCGCGACCCCCTTCGCCGGGCGCCGAAAAAGCTGCTGAACCTTCTATCGACGAGGCTCTGGACTGGCTGACCGATTCGCAGATACTGGCAACTGCCCAGCCGGAATCGGCTGAGGAAGAAAGAGGTGATCTGGGCGAGGATCAGGCCGGTGTGTCGGCCATTTCGGCGGAAGACTTTTCCGATCTGTTCGATGACAGCGGTGTCGAAGAAAAACCCGCTGAAAAAGATGACGTCCTGGATTGGCTCAGGGAGCCTGTCTTCGAGATCGACGAATCCGATGAATTGGAAGATACACGGGAGTGGCGGGACGAAATGCCAGGTGAGGGCGATCTGTTCAAAGATACTAAATCAGCAGGTGAGCCTGGAGAAGAAGATCAAGAACTGGAAGAGATACTCGGTGACCTGACTCCGGGGGTAGCTGAGGATCAGCCTTTCGGTGAAGAAACACCCGCATTGGACTGGCTCCAAGCACCCGACGAGCCTGCTGCACCGCCGGTATCGACACCACCTGTGGAAACAGAAACACCCGGTTGGTTGCAGGCATTAGATGGCCTCAGCGACGATCTCCAACCGGAGGGGCAGTCTGCTGACGATGGAGAGGTTCCCGACTGGCTGAGCGAACTGGATGAGCAGCAGGATAAGAAACGCGCCGAAGCTGCTGCGCCAGAAGAACCGCCGGAGGAGCCTGCCGAAATCCCAACGGTGCCCTCGCCGTTGATTGCGAGCGGTATACCTGACTGGTTGAAGGCGGCTGAAGAAGATGAACCGGAGCCTGCTCCTGAACCGCTATCAACTACCGGAGAAAAGAAGCCGGTCGAACCGGAAGAATCTGCTCCGGATTGGTTGTCCGAGTTAGGTGTATCGTCTCCGCCTGCCAGCGTCGAAGCTGAGGAGAGTCAGGAGACGGTCCCGGTTCCCGGTTGGCTGCAAGAGTTGGGCAGCGCCGAACCGGAGCAACCGTCACCGATTGAAACGCCAGTCGAGGTGCCGGAAGAGACGGAAGCACCCGATTGGATGGCAGAACTGGGGGAAATATCACCTGCGCTTGACGATCAGGCCGCAGACAAAGAAGATGCTACCCCTCCCCCTAATTGGCTGATGGAATTAGAAGGCGCTGAACCTGATCGGACACCTCCGGAAGAAAAGCGTGTCGAAGAGGAAGAAATACCGGAAGAGGTGGAAGCGCCCGACTGGATGGCAGAGCTGGGGGAAATATCATCTGCACCTGATGACCGGGCAGTGAAGAGCGAGGAAGCAGCCCCGGCTCCTGACTGGCTGCAGGAATTGGGCATTGACGAATCTGGTAAGCCGCCTGTGGAGGAGGAACCCGTCGAGGAGAAAGAATCGGCGGACATGGAAGAATCCGCTCCGGTCCCCGACTGGATGTCGGAGTTGGGTGAGGCTGAACCGGATATTAAATTTGCGGACAAGGTGCCGCCGGTTGAAGAAGAAACAGCGAAAGGGGTAGAAGAACCTGATTGGGTGGCTTCGCTGGGTGAAGCTGAATCTGAAACGCCTCGCCCGGTCAGTGACGAAAAGAAGGATGTTCTTGAACCGGACTGGTTGTCTGAGTTGAGCGCCGACGAAAGCCGCCCATCAGAAGATGAAGAGACAACTCCGGCTGCGGCTGATCAAGAAGAAATAATCCCCGATCTTCTGGGTATCGAGCCGCCAGCGGAGCCTGTAAAGGAAGCTGAGCCGGATGACTGGTTTAAGGCTTTTGACCAGGCTCTCGATGATATGGGGCCCGCCGCCGTCGAAGGTGAAGACCTTCTTGGACTGGCCGGAGGTCTGCTGCCGGAAGAGCCTGTCGAAGAGGAAGAAGAGGGCATCCCGGCACCTGATATGGGTGAGATTCCTGAGTGGCTCAGCGGATTCGGAGCAGTTGCTGCTTCGCCGGTAGTTGATCAACCCTCGACAGAATCCGGTGAATTAGCTAAACAAATACAAGACCTACGTTTCGAAACCATTACAAGTAAATCCGATATTGAGGAACCGGTTGGCCCTGAGAAAGTCGGGGCGCTTAAAGATATGGCCGGTGTGATCCAGCCCGAGTTGATCTTTGATGGCACCACCCTTTCTACAGCCGAGCCATTGGACAGGCTGGTTATTACTGAGGAGCAGATCGCGCAGATCGAGATTGTCAAAAAGCTGATCAGTCATGAAAAGGAAGAGGCTGCGCCTGATAAAAGTCGTAAAAGGGCACCGGTGCTTCGTTGGGTTGTGATGCTGGTTTTGTTTGCGGCCATCGGCGCGGTTCTCTTTATGGGAATCTCCATTCTTCCCGAACCGGTACCGGCGGATAACGTCGTGACGGCCTATGACATTGTCGACGAAATCGGCAGTTCTTCAGGGACGGTGCTGGTCGCCTTTGAGTATGGGCCGGATACCGCCGGGGAACTCCAACCGCTGGCCGAAGCAGTCCTGACCCACCTGGCTGGATACGACGATGCGGTGGTCTATGGTATCAGTACGCAGCCGGTTGGCCCTGCGCAGGCTCAGGAGGCGTTCACATCTGCGGGTGGCGGTGATGGCTGGATCAACCTGGGGTATATCTCCGGGCGCGCGAGCGGCATTAGCGGACTGACGATTGGAACCGGGCCGGGGATGGTATCGCCCCTGTCGTTTGACTATCTTGGCGAACCTACCTCGATTGAGTTCACTCGTCTGGTCAACGGAGATGTTGACCTTATTGTCGTTATCTCCGGCGAGATTGAAGATGTGCGAATGTGGATCGAACAGGCGGGAGCGCAGACCGGAATCCCGGTCCTGGCAGCCGTCAGCCTGCGAGCCGAACCCCTGGCAAGACCCTATCAGGAGAGTGATCAACTGGTTTCGGTGATCAGTGGAATCGGCGATGCTGTTACCTATAATCTACAGGCCGGAGACTCGCCGGATGAAGCTTTGCTATCAGTCTGGAATGCCCAGGCCGTTGGCGGTGTGGTGATTGCAGCCATGATCTTTCTTGGAGGAGTGGTAAGCGGCCTGTCAACTATGCGTAGTCACCGGGAGCAAGATTGATGGACATAACACTGTCGCCTGACCAGGTGAATCTGTTAACCGGGATTTTAAGCTTCTTCTTTACGGTGGCATTGCTCAGCTACCTGATCGGCGATAATCCCCTCTACCGGCTGGCCCTGCATATTTTCATCGGTGTGTCGGTTGGCTATGCCACCCTGATTGTGATCTACCAGGTGCTTCAACCGCGCCTGATCACACCATTGAAGAGCGGTGATTTCACCATCGTTACATTGACGAGTGTTCCATTGATGCTGTTTCTCTTCCTGGTTATGAAGATCAATCCCCGAACAGCCGCGCTGGGGAATTCCAGTGTCGCTTATCTGATTGGCGTTGGGACGGCGGTTGCCGTCGGCGGTGCGATCACTGGCACGCTGCTGCCGCAGATACGGTCAACCTGGGTATCGCTGATGCCAAATACATCCCCGGCGTTTGTCAATAACGGTGTGATTGCGCTGGGAACGGTAACAACACTGCTTGCCTTCCAGTACTGGCTGCGCGGTCGGACTTCCGGCGGGGAAGTCAAGCGTGTGGCGATATTACGATTTCTCTCGACGACCGGGCAGATTTTTGTAGTCATCACACTTGGTGTAGTCTATGGTGGCATCATCCTGTCCGGGATAGCAATATTCAGCCAGCGATTGATGACGCTGTACGATTGGGCTGTAGCACTGATGCAGTAGCTGCCTATCCGTAAGGTCGCTTCGTTCATTTCGAAGGGTACGAAAAAGAATCTTTCGAGATGATTTCTGGATAGTAAGGGACAATCGAAAAGCTATCATGTCATTATTTGATGATTTCTTAAACCCAGAAGAAAAACCGGAACAAAAAGCAGAGCCACAGGGTCTGAGTGGGCCAATTCTTGCCGTCGATATCGGTACGGTGAATACACGCGCCGTACTTTTAGATGTCGTGGAAGGAATGTATCGCTTCATCGCACGCGGGGAATCGCCCTCGACAGTGGATGAACCCTGGAACGATGCGCTGGAAGGCGTCTACAAAGTTATTGAACAAATCGCCACAGCTACAGGGCGGCAGTTCATTGATGGGAATGGCGATCTGATCCTTCCGGAGGCCGACGAGTATATTGGCGTCGATTTGTTTGTAGCGACAGCGAGCGCAGGCCCACCGATCAAGACCGTACTGGTCGGTTTGATGCCCGATGTCAGCATTCGTACCGGCAAACGCATCGCCGACAGCACCTTGATTTCGCTGGTTGAGACAATCAGCCTGGCCGACCAACGGTCGACAGAAGAACAGATCGATGCTTTGTTAAAGGCAGACGCCGATCTTGTTCTGGTTGTGGGCGGGACAGACGGCGGCGCTGTCGACTCGCTGCGCAAACATATCGATATGGTTTCCCTGGCCTACTCGCTGATGGACGTTCAGGGCCGCCCACCGCTGGTGTATGCTGGGAACAAAGAACTGACAAAGCTGGTCAATCGGCGTTCGGAAGATATCGGCATACGTGTGATCACTGCCGACAATCCTCACCCAACACTGGAACGCGATGAACCGGGCGACGTCCGGTTCCAACTGGCTTCTGTGTTCCATAAGCAAAAGGCACAGAGTATTCCGGGTTTTGGCGAAGTTGGAAGCTGGACGGAATACGGTGTCTTCCCAAACACACTCGGTTTTGCCCGGCTTGTTCATATACTGGGTGAAATCAACAACCACAATGTGCTGGGGATCGATCTGGGCAGCCGATCAACGACGGTGGCGGCGCATATCGAACACCAATCGTATCTTGATGTCATGAGCGATCTCGGCATGGGGCAGTCGGCCCATCACCTTCTTTCACAGGTTCAGGTGGAACATCTGGAGAGATGGTTGACATTTGAACTGGCCGAACCGGACGACCTGTTGGACTACGTGTGGAATAAATCGGTATTTCCTTATCGAATCCCGGTGGATCGCAATGAGATGGAGTTCGATTTTGCGATAGTCCGCGAGATCATTCGCCGGGCGATGCAGGAGAGTCGTCAAAATTGGGATGAGCACCGGTCAGCGCGCGATCTGCCGCTTTTCAGTACGATATTACTCAGTGGGGCGACGTTAGCTTATACCCCCCATTTTGGATGGGCGGCCTTGGCGGTTCTCGATGCCATCCGACCGGCTGGTATCTCACGCTTGCTGCTTGACCCGTACGGGATGGCTTCTGCGCTGGGAACAATTGCACCAGGTGCACCAACCCCGGTCGTACAGGTTCTAAAAACAGGTGCTTTCCTGGATTTGGGCCTGGTTGTTTCACTATCCGGAAGGGCGCGGCGGGGAGAAGTTGTTCTACGCGGGAGTATTCAGCCCGAAGGAGCAAAAGAAGCCGAGCCTTTCGAGGTGAAATCAGGGACGATAGCCTGTATCCCGCTCCCCTATGGGGTGCGCAGTGAGGTCGTTTTGCATGCCCACCGGATGGATATTCCGGGTGCCAGGCGCAAATGGCGGGCGGATATCGAGGGGGGTGAATTGGGATTGGTGATTGATGCGCGCGGGCGTCCTTTGCGGTTCCCACGGACGGAGGAACAGCGTCTATCGGCGATGAAAGACTGGCAGATGTTTATGCAGGAGGAGGCGCAGGTGTGACTTCGCTATATGCCCATGCACAGATAACCGCCCTGGCTACTATCAAACGCGCACACAAGCTTCCGCGTGGCAGCATGCCACGTGTATTAGCCGGTCAGAACGTGAAGGCCAACGAAGTCCTTGCCGTTGCCGAAGTTGCCCATGAGCATCGAATCCTCAATATTGCCCAAACGCTGGGTGTCGAGCCGCGCCGGATCATTTCGTTCCTGGTCAAACGTGAAGGCGATACTGTGTCGGCTGGCGACCTGATTGCAGCCAGGCGCAAATTCCTGAGAAAGATTCGCGTCACGTCTCCTATTGACGGTTCGATCATTCACATTGAAGAAGGCCAGATGCTCATCGAGGGCAAACGAACCCGGCTCGAAGTCGAGGCGACCATTCCCGGTAAGGTGGTCAATATCGAGTCAGAGAAGTATATCGAGATCGAGACAACCGGGGCGCTGCTCCAGATTGCCTGGGGGTATGGCGATTTCGTCTGGGGAACGCTGAAAGTTATGGATGGCGATCCATCGTTGAATACGAATGCGGATCGCTTTAATATAGATCACCGGGGAGCGATTGTCGCAATTGGCTCCCCCCTGACGGAAGAATTTCTTGCGAATGCGATTGAAACCCGTGTCAGGGGGGTGATTGCTTCCAGCATGCGTGCCAGCCTGATTCCGAAATTGGAGGAGGTTGATTTTCCAGTTGGCCTTACCCAGGGCTTTGGTCAACTGCCAATGAGCGACCGGATCATGAATCTGCTCAAAACATATAATGGACGTGAGATAGCGCTGGATATAGGCGATCATGACGACTGGCGCAATAAGCGACCTGAGATTATTATTCCTTTAGTATCATCTCAGGAGCAGATCGCAATGGCGGAGCATCCTGGGAAACTGCAATTAGCCAAGGGACAAAAAGTACGCATCATGCAAACCCCATACTGGGGTGAAATCGGGACGATTACCGAGATAATTGGGGAGCCACGCCAACTGGTCAGTGGGTTGTGGTCGAAGGGTGTAAACGTCGAGACTACGGACGGCGCAATCGTGTTTGTTCCGTTTGCCAATTTGGAGCATCTGGGCTAGCCTGAAGACAGCACTGCGTGCAGCAATATAGGAGAACGAAGATGGATGAGTATGATGATCTATACCCTGATTTTGGTGAAGAGGAAGAAGAGACCGAGGCAGGAGTGGTCGAAGCCGAAGAATCGAGTAATCGAACATTCCTGGTCGGCGCGATCATTTTAGGGGCGGTCTTTGTTCTGGGCATTGCTGTCGTTGCAATCCTGATGATCATGGGGCGTGGCAAGGAGCCTGAAGTATCGGCGAATGAACTGACCAACCAGGCGGTTGAGCAGTTGTTCTCGGCGACCGAGACGGCACAGTATCTGACACAGTCAGCGCCGACGGAGATTCCGCCAACCGAAACGCCTATCCCGCCGACACTCACGCCGACGACCATGATCGAGGTGCAGCCCGAAGAAGAAGAGATGCCTGAAGAAGGCGAAGAGGGCGAGGGTGAAGGTGGCCCCATTGCACCTACTCCGTTGGAGGGTGAAGAGGCAGAAGCCGAACCTACTTCGGGGTTGATCGAGGTTACACCGCTGGGTGGGGAGAGTGATGACGAAGGCGAATCTGCCGTTGAAGCAGAGGGTATCGGCGGCCCGATCTCACCTTCAGATGATTCGACGCTGCCCGATACGGGCTTTACCGGCGGTGCCGGGCTGCTTGGCGCGGGATTGTTGGCCCTGGTGCTGGCCGTGGCGGTGGTCTTTGCCCGTCGGATGCGCCAGTCTTAGCCCTGATAAGTTCACTGTTGTTCAGACGGATGGTCGCCACATGGTGACCATCCGTTTTTTGCGGACCAGTCTTCCCCGATAAAGCCCGGAAGAACTATGTCCTCTGGATCGAAACCTTCAACTGTGCTATGCGCATGCCATCAATTTGTTCGACTCTGAACTGTATATTATCAACCTCAACCTCATCGCCGCGCTGAGGGACACGTTCGAGCTGGCCCATCACATAACCGCCGATGGTGTCGTAGTTGTCGTCGGTCAGTGACAGCGACAGCGCCTCGTTGACCTCTTCAATCAGGGTAAGGCCGTTGATTTTCCAGGTGCCGTCGCTCTGGCGGATGATGTTCGGCCTGTCGGACTCAAACTGATCGGGCATTTCCCCGGCGATCTCTTCCAGGATATCTTCCAGAGTGAGAAGCCCTGCCGTTCCCCCGTATTCATCGAGAACAATGGCGATATGCTGGCGGCTTTCCTGGAACATATTCAGTGCGACGTTAATCCGCGCTGTTTCGGGAATATAGATCACCGGTCTTACGAAATCCTGAATTGTGATGTTGAGGTTCCCGCCAGCCAGCTCTTCCATCACATCACGAATATAGACAACGCCGATGATATTGTCGGGATTGTGCTCATGAACCGGGATTTTTGCATAGGGGTGTTCCTTTTCCAGCAGCATCAAATCGCGTAGGGTTGCATCGGTGGGTATGGTTGCCATTTCCGTGCGGGGGATCATCACCTGCCGGACGAGGATCAATCTGAGATCGAAGATTGCATCGAGCATGTTGTGTTCGTCTGCGTCGAGCAGCCCACGCGTAGCGCTGGCGGCGAGCAGCATTCTGATCTCCTCAAGGGAATGGGCGAGTTCCTGCCCGGCGGCGGGATCAAACCCCAAAATACGCAGGATTAAGTTGCCGATGCCGTTTAGTACCCAGACAGCAGGCCGGAAGATGGTTTCCACCCACAGCGTGGGCTGCGCGACGATCATCGCAGTTTGTTCGGGCTTTTGTAGTGCAATTGACTTCGGAGCCAGTTCGCCGACAGCAACGTGGAGCAGCGTAATGATGGAAAAGGCCAGCGCCGCCGACAGACTGTGCGAGGTGAAATTAGTCCAGCTTTCCGGGATGGGGATGATTTCGATCAAGGGGTCCAACAGGTGCGACAAAGCCGGCTCGCCGATCCATCCCAGACCCAGGCTCGCCAGCGTGATGCCGAGCTGGATGGCGGCGATCATTTGATCCGTGTCATCGACGGCTTTGCGGACCATTTTCGCAGCGCGGTTTCCCTGGGCAACCAGTTGTTCGATCCGGGTGCGGCGAATACTGACCAGGGCAAATTCGGCTGCGACGAAAAAACCATTGAGGAGAATCAATGCGGCGACGGCTACCAGGCCAAGCAGGCTACTGATGAGAGAATTCAAGTTGTTTACCTATCCTAGAAAGATTTGTATAGAGCGGCTGATACATACCCTACCACAGAATGGGTATCTCCGGAGGTGTCAGCCGACGTTGAGTAGTCGATGATCTCAACCCGGTTCGCGCCGAGTTTTCCGGCGGCGATGAGTATGGCAGCGATAGCCCCCCGGCCACAGGCAAAGGCGCGTCTTTCTTCTTCTACGCGGATCACGCCTTTGGGGTCGTTGTTGCTGATCTGTTTAACCATGACCTGATCAATCTGCCGTGCCTCTTTATCGCTGTAAAAATGCGACAGGTCACTGCTGGCAACCAGCAGGGTATCGGTGGTCTTTTCCAGTATATTCCCCAGTACTTCCCCCAGCTTTTCGGCTGTACCAAAGGTCTGATCACGCAGCATCAGCGGAATCAGCTCGAAGGAGCCGTCGAGAACCCGCTGGAGGAAGGGCAGTTCGATTTCCAGCGAGTGCTCAGGATCACGCCGGATGGCGCTGACCGGCATCTGCGCCTCAAGCGCAGCAAGCATTTCTCTATCAACCGGGATCTCGCCCAGGGGGGTCTGGTAGGCATCATGGGCGGTCGTCAGAACCGGTTCCCGGTACAGGTGATGCATCGGGGAGACGACGACGACCCGATCATAGTGCTTTCCCTGGACCTGTTTAAAAGCCCTGGCAGCGGTTGGGCCGGAATAAATGTAGCCAGCGTGGGGGACAATCAGGGCTTTGATCTCACCGGGTATTTCGACCGGGTCGGCGGCCTCGATCATTTCATCAATATCCTTCGCCAGATGAGAAGGGTTGCCAGGATACCACTGGCCTGCAATGGGCGAGGGGCGGATGTCTTTGTACTCCAGCTTGGTCATTGTCATCCCTGTCTGTCAACCACGCAATCGTTTTATAGCTATTCTATCATAGACGACCACCAGCGGATCATCGACGCAGCAGGATTGCACCAAAGATAGCAGCACATAACCCCAGCGCAAACAATACGGTTCCCGGCAGCATGTTCACAGGCTCTCGTTGATCTTCGAGGGTGGCTTCGCCCGGCATGGATGCCCGCACCTGATAACGCGGCGTGATCATCCAGCCCAGGATCAACCCACCGACCAGCCCACCAAGGTGCCCCCAGTTATCGATGCCGGGGGAAAGGCCAATCATGAGATTGATCCCGATCACCATGAGGATGCTGCGGAGATGCCGGTTGGTATTGGCCAGCAGTTTACGATTCTGGTAGAGCAGCGCGACCCAGGCTCCCATCAGGCCAAAGAGTGCACCGCTGGCCCCAATCGAATTTTGCTGGCTAAAAAGAAAGCTGAATAACGTTCCGGTTATGCCTGAAAGGAGGTAAATGATCAGAAAGCGGGTGCTGCCGTATAATCGCTCGACCTGGCGACCAAAAACATATAGAAAGTAACTGTTAAACCCCAGGTGCAGCAGTCCGCCGTGAAGGAAAAGGGGTGATAAAAATCGCCAGAGCTGGCCCTGAATGATCGCCTGGTTGTTTTTCATCCCGAGCAGAGTGAGATAGCCAACACCCTGGTAGCCAACACCGAGCCACCCCAGCGCCGAATCGATGAGGAAAACGAGGATATTTGTCCCAAACAGGATATAGGTGAATATCACGGGGGTATCGGGGAACCTGACCCGGATCATTGGCCTGCCTGCCGGGGGCTGCTGCTGCGGAGGGGGTGGCGCAGGTGTTCGATCCAGTGGGTGGACAGGCTTTTCGTAGACTATTTCATGTTCGGCGGAGGATGTTTCATCTGATTGATTGTTCATTTGTGTTACGCTTAATCTGCTATTGTCGATGATCTTCTACCGGATTATACTCGCTCAATGGAGTGTATATGCCTTCGTATGATTTTCGCTGCAAGAACTGCAAACAAGAGTTTACCGTAGCCTATTCCAGCATCGCCGAAGCCGGGCGGGACGATCCGCGCTGTCCATACTGCCGGTCGGCAGAATTGACTCGGTTGATCCGGCGCGTGGCGGTCATGTCCAGCGAAGAGAGCCGGATTGAACGCCTGGCCGATCCCTCCCGGTTGGCTGGGCTGGACGAGAACGATCCCCGCGCAATGGGGCGGCTGATGCGTGACATGGCTAACGAGTTTGGCGAGGATGCCGGCCCTGAGATGGACGAAGTCATCGACCGGTTGGAGAGCGGCGAGGACCCGGAAACGATAGACCAGAACCTGTCATTTAGCGACGACAGTCTATAACCTCATCGGTTCAATTTCTCGATCACGATCTGTTGAATTTCAGTTTGTATAACTTCGACCGGGCGCGCAGCATCGACCTTGACCCAGCGATCCGGTTCGGCTTCCATCAACCGGTGGTAACCCTCGTGAACGCGCCGGTGAAAATCGAGTGCCAGCGCGTCCAGCCGATTCCATTCCGCCGCCTGATCGATCTGTCGGCGGCGCAGACCGGCCTCCGGATCAATATCCAGATAGAGCGTCAGGTCAGGTTTTAGCCCCTGCGTGGCAAACTCGGTGATCAGGTGGAGTGTCTCGAGATCGAGCTGCCGACCGTAGCCCTGGTAAGCCAGGGTACTGTCGTAGTAGCGATCACACAGGACGGTCGTCCCTTCAGTCAGCGCCGGGATGATCTTCTCGGCGACCAACTGGGCACGGGAGGCGGAGTAGAGCAGTATCTCGGCCTGGGAAACCATCTCCTGATTGTCCTGGCTGTGTAGAATGCTGCGTACCTGCTCCCCAATCGACGTGCCGCCGGGTTCTCTGGTATGACAAACAGCGATTCCCTGCCCTGATAGATACCTAGCCAGCAGTGTGATCTGGGTGGTCTTCCCACAGCCATCAGGCCCTTCGAATGTAATGAACATAACGATTACTCGCGGTAGACACGTAGATGGCGGACCGGTTCTTTGCCATAGCTGTGTGAGAGTAAGTTGGCCTGCCGCACCAACTCGTGCTGCTGGCGGCGAATACTGGCCTTCTGCGGCGCAAGATCGATAGAAGCGGCCCCGTTCAGAACGGTCTGGATCGCCTCCTCGGTCTCCCGGATGGCCTGTTCCAGCGGATTGTCTCTGTTGGTCACTTCAAGCTCAAAGAAATCGACCAGGAAGTCTTCGATCTGGGTGACGGTATTGGAGCGCAGGACATAGATCGGGAGGCCGGACTGCTCTGCATCTTCGATCAGGCGTGGACGGTGCCGGTAAAAGTTCTTCAGGGTAAGCAGCACGTCCGCCTCGTTTAGATTATCGACTACCTGGATTTGCAGCCCAAACTGGCGGGCAGCCTCGATCAGACGGTTGCGGGCAATGCCGTATGGGTAAACGCGAATATTACGACGAGTCCCAGACGCGCTTTGCCTTTTTACGCTGACCTCCGCAGGCGCGGGATGAGGCTGTTCCGGGCTGGCTACCGGTGTCCCGTTGTTGCCCCGCCTGGGCCGGTAGTCAGTTGATTGGCTGGCCTGGCGATTGTTGCCCTTACCTTTTCGCTGAGGCGTAATCTTCGCCTCTTCGATGATGATCTCGCCATTGCCTCCACGCCGCCGGATTTCGGGTTGGAGTTCGACTCCCCGAAGCAGCAGGTCAACCGACTGCATGATATCCGGGTGAATGTGCAGCGTGTTGCGATCCTGAAGTTCGATCAGCACTTCGAAGGTCGAAGGGGCGCGCCGTTCGAGAACGGTTTTCTGTGTGCCGCGCCGCCGAGCTTCTTCGTCGGAGAGAGTCACGCTTTCGATCCCGCCGACGAGATCGGACAGGGTGGGATTCAGCAGGAGATTATCGAGCGTAACACCGTGCGCCGTGCCGATCAACTGGACACCGCGTTCGGCGATGGTACGGGCAGCCTGAGTTTCAAGTTCGCGGCCAATCTCGTCGATGATGATGACTTCGGGATTGTGGTTTTCCACCGCCTCGATCATCACTTCGTGCTGGAGACTGGGGGTCGGCACCTGCATTCGCCGCGCCTTGCCGATGGCCGGATGTGCGACATCGCCGTCACCGCCGATCTCATTCGAGGTATCGACGATCACCACGCGTTTCGACTCGGCGAGCACGCGCGCGGCTTCGCGCAGCATGGTCGTCTTGCCGACGCCGGGTTTTCCGAGGATCAGGATGCTTCTACCCGATTCGACGAGGTCTTTGATAATGTCGATTGTCCCAAAAACGGCCCGCCCCACGCGGCAGGTCAAACCGACCACATCGCCGCGCCGGTTTCTGATCCCGGAAATGCGGTGCAGGGTGCGTTCAATCCCGGCCCGGTTGTCGGCGTCGAATTCTCCAATCTGGAGAACGATCAGTTCGATATCCTCTTCAGTGACTTCCTGGTCACGCAGGACATATTCGCCGTCAAGGAAACGAGCGGTAGGCACGCGTCCCAGGTCTAGAATGACTTCGAGGAACTCATCGTCACGGTCAAAGTTTTTAATGACTTCCGCAATATCCGGCGGCAGGATATCCAGCAGGCTTGGTAAATCGTCGGTGATGTTTTGTCGTCCCATACTATCTCAACCAGCATCCTCTTTTAGAAGGTTAATGGGGAAGGGTTATCTTCGTGATTACCGGTGATCGATGTTGGCAGCGGGACTCTCCCTTCGGCCTGCTCGACCAGCTTGTATGTCTGAAGAGATGCTCTTACGGTCGTATGTCTGAACATGGCTACCTGGCTTGAAAAATGTTCAAAACCATGATCTCGCATTGCCCCGGTAGTTATTCCCATGTAATCTCTTAAACGGCAGTAGATGGTTCTCCTATCTGCCCGAACTGTCTTTAATACGGCGGTCAAAAAGTCACGCGGTTCGACTGACTTATTTGCGTTCAGATATGGCTCGACGAGCATAACCTGCCCGATCTTATAAATCACTGCCATGCCACAAACCCCATGATCGTTCGATAGGGTGTGGCATTGGCTGTTAAGTGTTGGCGGCGGCTCGATCTGCTTTATCAATCCGGGAGAGAGCGTGTTGTATAAGCTCAAAGCGGATGAAATGTCAGGTTTAACGTCGATTCTGGAAGGATTCGCCGGGGAAATAACCGGCAATGGCCGACGCACCCACAAATCCTGACGGGTATAAGCAGCAAAACCGGCCTGCCGAAATGCTTCAAACTCAACTGCGCTCTCAGCGACTTCCGCAATGACGTTGATCGCCCCCCGCTGCCCGGCCATGATGGTAAGCTCGTCGAGCATGGTCAACCAGAACTGCTCACTTGCGCCATCTTGCATGGAGGGCGTAACAAATGCGAGCCTCGCCTGCTGCGTGCCAGACATGAAGTGAAGCTGTCCTAGACCGCCCCCGCTGCTGCGGCGCAGGACAAAAACCGGCATACGGCCTATGTGGGCCAGATATGCGTAATGCAGCCCTTCATGACCGCCTATTAAATTAACCTGGGTATCGAAACAGATACCGTGTTTTGCCATACGAATGGCAAACGGCAGGTCGTGTAAACGCAGGGGGCGAATTTCAGTCACCCAGAAGTGCCCTTATCCGCGTTCTGATCAAAGGAATACTCACACTCTCAAATACTCAACAAACTTACACCGGGGAAGCCGAGGGAATGCCCCTCGGCGTTGTGTCCCCTCTATGCCATGATTGTAACACAGCGGGGCGAAGTCGCAACCAGATCAGGCGCGCGGTTTGCTCCGAGTTTTGATATTGTTTCCCGGCATGCTAAGCTATGGACGCCATGGACGCACCAACACGCTGGACTGTCGGCGAAATCACGCGCTACGTGCGCAAGCTGTTCGAACTGGATTATCGTCTGCAAGAACTTGAAGTCGAGGGCGAGATATCCGATTTACGTATACCCGGTTCCGGGCATGCGTATTTCACATTGAAAGATGTCGACGCGCAGCTTCGCTGCGTGATGTGGCGTTCGGCGGTGCAGGCACAGTCCAGGATGCCAGAGCACGGCGAAAAGGTGATCGCACGCGGGCGGGTGGGTGTCTACGAGGCAAGCGGGCAGTACCAACTCTACTGTGATCAGCTCTATCCTGCCGGTCAGGGTGACCTGCATGCCCGGTTCGAGGCGTTGAAGGCAAAGCTTGAAGCGGAAGGTCTGTTCGAACAGGAGCGCAAGCGGGCTATCTCCGAACTGCCACATGTGATCGGCGTGGTGACTTCGCCCAGTACAGCGGCTTTGCAGGATGTTTTGAACGTCCTCAAGCGTCGTTATCCGCTGGCACGGGTGGTGCTGTCACCGACACCGGTTCAGGGCGACGCTGCGCCGCCGCAGATCGTTGCTGCGCTGGAAGCGATCAATACCCAGACCGATGTCGACGTGGTGCTGCTGGTGCGCGGCGGCGGATCACTTGAAGACCTGTGGTGTTTCAACGATGAGCAGGTGGCGCGAGCGGCAGCCGCCAGCCGCATCCCGGTGATTTCGGGCGTGGGACACGAGATCGATTTCACGCTGGCCGATTTTGCCGCCGACCTGCGCGCGCCGACTCCCTCGGTGGCGGCGGAACTGGCAACGCCGATCACAGTCGACGACCTGACTGCGATTGTTCTTGAAAAACGCCGGTTGTTGGGGGAATATTTATCGGTCGCTGTTTCGGAGAACCGGCGCAGGCTCGATCAGCTGGCCTATACGCTGCACTATCTCTCACCAGGAGGAAAGATCGACAGCGCCCGCCAGTCCATCGATCAACTATCAGAGCGGGCCAGCAGTGCAATGCACCGTTTGTTAGAACTGCAGCGGGCGAAGCTGGACGGTATTCGGCGTGCGCTGGATGCGATCAGCCCGTTGAGCACGTTATCCAGGGGTTATGCAATTGTATCTGATCAATCCGGGCGGGTGATCGGCGGGGCAGAGGGTATACAGCCCGGCGATCTGATCAACGTCCGGCTGCATCGTGGCCGTTTGACGGCGGAAGTGATCAAACAGGAAATTGAAGATGAATGAGTCAAATATGACCTTCGAGGAAGCACTGGATGAACTGGAACAGGCTGTCGCCCGGCTGGAAGCCGGTGGGCTGACACTGGACGAATCGCTGGCATTGTTCGAACGCGGACAGGTGCTGGCTGCACAGTGCGAAAAAACGCTGGAGGAGATTCAACTCCGGCTGGAAACGCTCCAGCCGAGCGAATCAGGATACGAATCTATCCCTATGGACGAGAGTGGAGAATAGGTCGGTATGCAAAGTCAGGTATGGCGCGAGTTAATTTCGAACGACGTTCTGTGGATCGGTGTGGCGGCCAGTTTACTGGCCCAACTGGTCAAACCCTTCACTTACTGGCTCTCGACGCATAAGCTTGACTGGCGGCGGCTGCTCTCGACCGGTGGGATGCCCAGTTCGCATTCGGCGCTGATCTGCGCGATTGCGACCAGCGTGGGCATCGACCATGGTTTCGACTCGGCCTATTTTGCGATTGCGACTGCGGTAGCGATGATCGTGACCTATGATGCGGCCAATGTCCGCCGTCAGGCCGGTTTTCATGCCAGAGTCCTGAACAAGTTGACCGTCTCAGCCGATGAGCAAAAGCCACTCAAAGAGGATTTAGGTCATACCTGGGGCGAGGTAACGGTCGGGATAGTATTCGGTATGGCGCTGGCAATCATCTGGAAAGCATTCTTTTAGCGCCGGGAGCGTTTCAACCAGCTCAGGGCTAGTTCGGTGAATATCCGCACTTCTTCGCTGCGCAGCAGCCAGGCCAGCCCGTAAAATACCGCCCCACCGATGGCAACAGCCGTCAGCGGCCCGAAATACTGCCCCCACCGGGCGATCAGCGGCATGATCGCCCAGAGCACCAGTCCCATCCCCGCGCTGGCGATACCCGCTTTCAGCAGGCTCGAAAGTGTTCGTTTACCACCCAATCCCCCAACACGCGGCCTGATCAGCAGCAGCAGCATGACTCCCTCAAGCGTGGTCGCGAGCGTGTTGGCGAGCGCCAGTCCTGCAAAAGCGCCCCGTGTAATCGATTGTGGGTCACCCATAATATGGATAAGAACCAGGCTGAGGGCGATATTGAGCGCCATCGCCACCGCGCCAACCCCGACCGGGGTGCGGGTATCGTGCATGGCGTAGAAGGTGCGGGTAATGATCTCGACCAGCGAATGGGCAACCAGCCCCAGCCCGTAAAAAAGCAGCGCCCAGGCCACCGCCTGGCTGTCGGCGGGGGTGAATGCGCCGCGTTCGTACATCAGGCGGACGATGGGCAAACGCAGCACCACCAGTCCGACCGTCGCGGGGATCGATAGGAAAAGCACTGCCCGGAGAACCTGTCCCAGCGTTTCTTTCAGATCGTCGGTTTTGCCCTGCGCGACCTGTGCCGAGAAGGTCGGGAAGACGGCGGTCGCCACCGATTGGGCGATCACGCCCTGGGGGAGCATCAGCAGATACCAGGCGCGCTGGACGGCGGCAACACTGCCTTCGAGCATAGTAGAGGCCAGCGATTTATTGACCCAGAAGTTAACCTGCACGACGGCCTGCCCCAGGACTCGCGGAGCCATCAGGCGGGTGATCTCCCTCACGCCCGCGTGTTTGACGTCGAAGATCAGGCGGTAGGGCATCTGGATAATCTTAAGGCCGGGCCACTGGACGATCATATGCAGGGCGGCCCCCAGCACCACTCCCCAGGCCAGGCCGAAGACGCCGATGCCAAAGACCGGGGCGAGAACAACCGCGCCCAGGATGATGCCAATGTTGTACATCGACGGGGCGAGTGCGGGCAGCAGAAAACGCTGGTGGGCGTTGAGCATTCCCATCTGCAATCCGCTGATCCCGAAGATGACCGGCGAAAGGAGCATGATCCGCATCAGGCGGATGGTGAGGTCCTGCACCTCGGGCGCGAAACCGGGCGCGAGAATCGAGGTGACAATGGGGCGGGCCAGCGCCGCGCACAGCGCTGCGACCAGCGCGAGGATCACGAAGAAGAGGTTGGTCACCGCGTTGGCGACCTTCCACGCTTCGCCCTTTTTCCCCTTCGACAGATACTCGGTGAAAACCGGGATGAACGCCGATCCAATCGCTCCCCCGGCGATGACGTAATAGATCGTGTCAGGAACCTGGAGGGCGACGGCATAGGCTTCGTAGTCGCTGGACGCGCCGAATATCCCGCCGATCACCGCCTCGCGAATCAAACCGAGCAGGCGGCTCAGAATAAAGCCGATCACGACCAGTCCGGCAGCATGGGCAATCTGTTTGCCGGAAAGCGCGCTGACATCGTGTTGATCTTTTTGATGGATGTTCTCTGGTGATTGTTCCATTCGGGAAGTATAGCCGTCTCACCGACTAGGGCCAAATCGTTTAACCTGTATCAAATTGTTTGACCGACGGGCGGGCAGTCTCTACAATCGTGGATGAAATCGAATTGCAAAGTGCGCAGAGGGTGCAAAGGTTTTCCCTGACTGTATGCAGACAGCCTATTATTAAGGAGCAGGTCATGAATCGTGAACGAATCCATACCGATGGCGCACCGGCAGCGGTCGGCCCTTACTCGCAAGGAATCAGCGCTGGTGATTTTGTCTATACCGCCGGGCAGCTTGGCCTCGACCCGGTGACGGGGAAATTCGTCTCTGAAGACGAAGTGCAGGCCCAGACGCGCCGGGCGCTTCAAAATGTGAAGGCAGTTCTTGAGGCGGCTGGCACCGGGCTGGAGAACGTGGTTAAGACGACGGTATTTCTTACGGATATGGATAACTTCAAGCTGATGAACGAAGTCTACGCCGAGTTCTTCAGCGAACCCTACCCGGCCCGGTCTGCAGTGGCGGTCAGACAACTGCCGCTGGGCGGGCTGGTCGAGATCGAGGCGGTTGCGGTCAAATCGTAGCCGGGCAAAGGGGATCGACGGTGATTGACGAGCGGCTTCAGCCGGTTATCGAAGAAATACATCGCTGTGAAACACAGGTCGTTTTGAACGTCACCGGGGCAGGCAGTCAGGCGATTGCCTGGCTGCTGGGCGTGCCAGGAGCGTCGAGTACGGTGCTGGATGCGGCGATCCCCTATGGATACGCGGCGCTCATCGATCAACTGGGCTACCAACCCGATCAGGCCGTATCGGTCGAGACGGCGGCGGCGCTCGCTGCCGCCGCCTATGCGCGGGCGGTTCGCCTGCGTGACGGTGATATGCCGGTTGTTGGCATGGGTTGTACGGGAACCATCGCCACCAACCGGCCCAAGCGCGGCGATCACCGGGCGCATGTCTGCGTGTGGGATGGGGAAACTGCCGCCGTCTATTCGCTGACATTGGAGAAAGGCTGCCGGGATCGGCCTGGCGAAGAGCAGGTCGTCAGTCAACTCGTGCTGTATGCGCTGGCGAAACACTGCGAGATCCAGGGCTGCCCGGTCGATCTCGCTCCGGGCGAGGAGATACGAGAGTCGCTGCTTGATTCTGGCTCTCTGGAGCGTTTACTTGCTGGCCAGATCGACAGCCTGATGGTCTACGGGCCGGGAGCGATGATCGCCAATGCCTGGCCACGCGCGGTGATCCTCAGCGGCTCGTTCAACCCGATACACAGCGGCCACCTGCGATTGGCGGCTGTTGCCGCCAGGCAGACAGGACTGCCCGCGTTGTTCGAACTGTCGATAGGGAATGTCGACAAGCCTTTTCTCGAAAAAGAGGAGATAGAACGCCGCTTACACCAGTTCTATGATTTCGATCTGCGGGTGGTCTTGAGCCGGGAGCCGCTGTTCAGGGATAAGGCGAGGCTGTATCCAGGCAGCGTGTTCGTGATCGGCTACGATACCGCCGCACGGCTGGTCGATCCGACATATTATCAAGATGACCGGGAGTTGATGCTAGATGCATTTAAAGTGATCCGCGAGGCGGGCTGCCGATTCCTGGTGGCCGGACGGACAATCGAGGGGCGATTTCATACGCTGTGTGATCTACCCATCCCGGAGAGCGTTCAAGACCTGATCGACGGCATCCCGGAAGGCATATTCCGGCTCGATCTGTCATCGACGGAACTGCGCCAGCGGCAGAACAGCAGCTAATCAAGCTCCGGCGGCGGGAGGAATGTACCATCGGGCTGAGGCGGGAAATCAACTACAGCAGTGATCGCTTCCCGGTTGATCGGGCCGTAGATATGTGGAAACAGCGGGCTGTCCGTTTCGATGGGCGGCCCGCTTGGTGTTTCATAACGCAGTGTCGAGGTCAACCGGTCGGGGGCGATGCACAGCAGTACCATTCCGGCCTGCCCCCGGTAATACTGATTGGCAACCGGCACAACCTGATCGAGTGTTGAGCAATGGATGAAGCCCTCTGATTCTAAGGACTCGGCTGTGTATCTTCCCGACGTTTCGGCCTGCTGCCACTGCTCGCGGGTGGTGATGTGAAAGATCATTTGTCGATTATCCCATCTGTTTGTCGGTGTTGACCCGCCACTCAAGCTCGGCCCGCAAATCCTCAGGCGTATCGACGGTGATGGAGTCGATCTTAACTATCCCGTCGATTTGCTGGAGGTGTGCTTCGACCTGTTCGACCGTGTCGCTGTTAGCAAGAACAGTCACCGCGATCGTCTGCCCGGCGGCAAGCTGGTCTGCCATCTCCCAATCGGGCAGCACCACCGGGCGGAACTTCTGCCAGTAGCGAACACCGGCATCGAAGAACCATTCCTGGTTGAACCCCGGAGCGATCAGCAGCCAATACTGTGATATTTCTGCTGGCGGAGCGGGCTGTTCGGATGGTTCTTTTTCTATCTTTTCTTCTTCCGCCGCTTCCAGTTTCGGCTCGACCTGCCATGCGGGGATTCTGTCCGGCTCCGGCAGTGAAAGATACGGGGCAATCTGCATTTCTGGTTCGGCGGCAGGCTCCGCTTCTGGTTGATCGGGTATTTCTTCTTCGTCGGCTCTGGCAAAACTGGGAATGTATTCCTCCGGCTGCTGGTCTACCGGTACTGGCTCTTCCTCCGGTTCCGGCGGTACTTCGGGGAGTGCCTGCTCTTCGACTTCGATTCCTTCGCCGGTGAATACTTCGGATTCGTCCAACCAATCCGGCATTTCGAGCACTTCAACCTCGAAATCTTCTTCCTTTACTTCTTCGGCGGGTAGTTCTGCTGGCTGTGCCTCGACAACCTCCTCCCCCAGCGTTTCCTCTGATAGTTCGGGCTGCGGGGTTTCTTCCTCTACCTGCGGGGCCTGACTTTCCGTCGAAATCGCCAGCACCGCCTCAACGATACCGCGATCAAACTCCTCCACCCATTCGGGGAGTTCCTCACCCGGTTCTTCTATCTCTTCCGGTTCTTCCGGCTGTTCGTCTTGTTCGGGCTCAGGCTCAGGTTCTTCGATGGTAGACGGTTCGGCGGCTGAAAGCGGGGCGCCACTCTCTACTGCTACCAGGTCTAACCCCTCGACCCAGGCGGGGCGTCCGCTCACGGCTTCCGACTCGCCGGTTTCGAGTTCTTCGATCCAGGTAGGAACCGGTTCTTCTAAAGTTTCGTCTGCGGGTGCCTGTTCGACCTCTTCCTCCACGGTCGCTGCTGCTACAGGAGCTTCGACCGCTGCTTCTTCGTCAGCCCCTTCGTGAACCTCGACTTTTTCGCCTGCCGCCGCACCGGGAGGTGTCAGGAGTTCGAGAACATCGACCTCGACCGTCGGACTTGCCACGTCTTCGGCGGCGGGTTCACCTTCGGCTTCATCTTCAATGATCACCGTCGGCGCGGTTTCCGGTTCAGCGGCCTGCTCTTCATCGTCCCATCCGATGGAGGGCAACTGCTCCTCGACCTCTTTATCGACGGCTGCCTCGACGATCTCGACTTCATCGAGGCCAGGAGCCGCCAGAAGGTCGGGGACGATTTCTTCCGACACTGGTTCGATGGTCGGGCTGACCGCTTCTTCCGTTGAAACGGCGACCGGTTCACTACCGGTTATCGCTTCTGCCCTGCCTTCGATGATCACTGCTGGCTCAGCTTCCGGCTCAGGCAGCTCGGCAGCTTTCACGCCTCCCGTATCGATATCGGCAACGTCCTTGAGTGTGATGGGCGCTTCTGCCATCCGTTGAACAGCAGGTACCTCACCCTGTATGTCATAGTATTCGGCTTCGTCGGTGAGGGCCACGCCGAACAGCCAATCCGGGCCGGAGTCGACAATCCAGCGCCACATCGCGAGGGTGGCCTCAGCGTGAGACTCCGCGCTGTAGGCCGGGTACAGTTTGTCCGGCTGGACGATTCTGTCACCTGGTTTCGGAATGGGGGTGATGCCGCCCTCGGTGCCGATCACCGGGACAGGCCCGGCATTGAAGCGATGTTTGAGAAGCTGCTGAAAAGCTTCCCCGGCGGCGATCAACCCTTCGGTGTCGCCATAGGGAGCGGATTTGGTAGCCCCAAAGACTGTCCGGCGCGGATCGTGATGCTGGAGAATGGGATCATAAGGATACTCGAAGTGCCAGCCTGACTCTTCGTCGGCGCTTTGCTGGTAATAAGGCCGGGCAACATGCGGAGGGCCGCCAGGCGGTTCCTGGTAAAAGTGATTGAGTAGATAGGGATGGGCAGCACACCACAGACCACTGCCGACAATCCGCATAAAACGTTCGCGATGATTTTGCCCCAAATAGTTCAGCAGGGCGTCGAGCCAGTAGACTGTAGCCGTTTCCCGTTCGCTGCTGGCCGCCAGCGCCGGGAAAGCGGGGTAAGCTCCCATGCCGATCATGCATTCGGCCCAGTCGAGCCAGTTGTCCATCAAAGGCCGGATGCAGCCCTCGGTGTTTTCCCAATCGACATCTACGACCGGTTCTCCATCAGGATTTTTAGGCCAGGCTTCTTCTGTGTTCGGTTCGTTGTAGAGTTCAAACCAGCGGCAGCCCGCGTCATAGTATGCCTGATAGGTTGTGTACCAGTCATCAGATACTGCCATTGCCCCCATATCGACCCGGTGGATGCGGATTATGGGCATGCAGTTGTTTTCAATCAGCACCGCCGCCTCATCGACGTATTCGTCGCTGCCCGCGACCAGCTTGGCCCAGCCCATTTTCGGACGCAGATAACGCTCAATATTCAACGGGCGGAAAGGGCCGCTGTTATGCAGGCCTCGTGGATTGCGAAACCATTCGTAATTCTTGAGATTCATCGTGCCTACTCCGCCACGCCTAAAGGCTGCCCAGATTCAGCCCGTTTATTCAATTGTACCTCCATCGTTGTCAGATCGTCGGCGATTACCATGTCGAGATGAAGGTTGGGATACAGGTTTTTGATTTGCTCCAGAATCGCGATTTCCGATTGAGGGCGGGCTAAGACGGTCACCAGGATGTTGTTGGTGGTAGGTATTTGTTTGAGCGACTGCCAGTCGTTGAGCACAGCTGGTTGAAAAGCCAGCCAGAACTGCCGTGCCGCCTGGGTAAACCAGACGCCCGGTAAATCGGGAGCCAGGATTAAGAAGTGGTTATCAAATGGCCCGGCCATTTTTACCTCCCTGCACAGCAGACCTTGAGGAGCCGGAAAAACTTTGCGTGTTTCATCATAGCATCATGGTGGGCCAAGGGCAATAGTTATCGAATTCATAAAGGCCGTCCAGCAGCCATTGTCTAACCTACAATGGCGTGCTAAACTGCTCTGGCAAGCGCTGACTATCCATCCTGGAGCCTCGTACATGTCTTTGCGTAAAACGAGTTTAGCGCCGGTTTCATTTTTTCTCTTGATCGGGGTTGCCCTGTTCTGCATCGCGCTGGTTTTCTCATCTTGCAGCGAGCCGGAGGAAGCAGCGACGATCATTCCCACCCCACGCCCAACGGTGATTGTCGTAACATCCAGCGGCCCCTATTATGAAACATTCGACGATGTCGGTGACTGGCTGTCCGGCGATGGCACCATCAGCCAGGGACAGGTTATCGACGGACAGTATCATCTGAACATCGACGAGCCGAGCATGCTGGCCTGGACTCATCAGAAACAGGCCTTTGGCGATGGTGTCTACGAAGTCGACGCGGCCCTGACACGCGGCCCTGAAGCCAGCGCTTTTGGGTTGCTGCTGCTTGGCTCAAGTGATCTCAACTCGTTTTTCTATTGTATGATTACAGGTGATGGACGCTATGATATCGGGTACTGCGAGGATGGCTGTGAGGTACAGGAATCGCTGATCGGCGGCTTCACGCTGGCTTATACCATCCTCACCGGCTACCAGGCCAACCATCTCCGGGTCGAATTAGACTCTGGTGAACTAACCTTCGTCATCAATGGCGCACCGGTCAGCCAGATTCGAAACCTGGCATACAGCGACGGTCTGGTAGGGCTTGTCAGTGAAAGCTCTCCTTACGGAGGTTTTGAGGCGGTGTTTGATAATTTGCATATCGAATAACGAGTGGGATCAGGATAGCGGCGGCTGGCAGACTCGCCTGTCTGCAAAAGAGCAGTTACACTAGCAGGCAGACTTCTACTCCTCCAAGCATGGAGCCAAATCATATGGATCAACTTGTCGGCAAAAAGCTCGGAAATTATGAAATAATCGAACTGATCGGTAAAGGCGGTATGGCGACGGTCTATAAAGGCCATCAGGCGTCAATGAATCGCTATGTGGCGATCAAGGTTATGTCGCCGCAGTTTACCGGCGAGTCGGCGTTTGTCCAGCGCTTCGAAAACGAGGCACGGATGATCGCCCAGATCGAGCATGCACACATCCTCCCGGTCTATGACTTTGGCGAGGAGGGCGGGCTGCTCTATATCGCCATGCGCTACCTGCCAACCGGGACTCTCGAAGATCGCATCAACGAAGCCGGGATGCCGGTCAAAGAGGCAGCGACGATTTTTAACCAGATCGCCAATGCGCTTGACTACGCGCACAGCATGGGGATCGTGCATCGTGATTTGAAACCGGCCAATATCCTGATCGATGCCCAGGGGAACGCCTTCCTGAGCGACTTCGGGATCGCAAAGAGCCTGGAAGGAACTCAAAACCTGACGGGAACGGGGAGCGTGGTGGGGACACCTACCTATATGTCCCCCGAACAGGGATTGGGTGAGCCGATTGATGGCCGCAGCGATATCTATGCGCTGGGCGTCATGTTCTTCGAAATGCTGACCGGAAGAGTCCCCTTCCTGGCCGAAAACCCGATGGCGGTGATGTTGAAACATATCAACGAAACGCCGCCGACGCTCAACGAGGTTAAACCGGGAATCCCGGAGGCGTTCGAGGAGATCGTGGCGAAGGCCCTGGCGAAGAACCGGGAAGAGCGATACCAGTCAGCTCTGGAAATGGCTGATGCCGTTGAAATGGCGCTCGCGATTGCGATTGGCTCGACACCGCCGCCAAGACCCGCACGCCAGGCAACAGCGACGACGAAACCGGCGGTGGGATCGATAGACGCTTCGACCATGCAATCACCGGTCGCCGGGTCGCCCCAGCACATTACGGCGATCCCCGGCGAGACTCCCGGCACGGTGCCTGGTGAGGGGGGGATTTCGATACCGACCCCCGTGACAACCCTGGCGCGGATGGATCAGGTCAGCATCAAGCTCAACCCGGTCTCGGAGTGGCTAGATCAACATGCCTGGGTCGGCAACTGGCTGCAAGCTGTTGGACTCAGCCTGGCAACGTTTGTCTTGCTGCTGCGGGTGACAGAAGGGGCAACGTTCGAAGTGGCGCTGCTCTCACTCGTCCCCGGCGTGCTCCTGTACGGGCTGCTGCGGGCACCGATGGTCGGGGCTTTGTCGAGTATGCTGCTGGTGCTTGCGCCGCTGCTGGCGCATGCCCCCGGTCTGGCACTGATCTGGCTGATCATGATCATTATCGCCGGAGCGCGGATGAGTTCGCGGGAAATCATGGTGATGCTGCTTGCCGTGCCATTTGCCGCCAGCCCATTTGGCTGGCTGATCCCGCTGCTTGCCCCCTGGTGGCTGCGCGCGCGGCGGGTGGCATTCCCGGCGGCAGTCGGCACGATCTTCGCCATGTTGTTCGGGCTGACCCTGGGCTGGCCCAACACCGGCGGGCTGCTGCCCATTCCCCAGGTCTCCCAGGCTGAACTCGGCGCGATGCGTTTTAGCGATTTCGATACCAGCTATCTTGGCTTGTTCGAGAACGAACAAATCTGGCTGGCGTGGGGAGATATTGATGCGCTGACAGGAACCTTGCAGGCTACGGGTGATGTACTCGGCGCGGCGTTCGGCAGAACCGGCGGCCTGCCGCTGGTCATCGCGGCGACCTGGGCAGTGGCTGCGGCACTGACCGTCTCGAACCGGCGATCTGTATCCCCCATTCTACGTTCCCTGGGATTGGCGCTGGCCTATGTTTTGATGCTAAGCGCCCACCTCATTTTCCGGACACCGGAAGCCCCCGAAGTGAGGATCGGGGCGGTGCTGCTGACATTGATCAGTGCGGTGCTGGCATATCTGCTGAGCCAGTGGCCGATACAGGTCGACCCGGCAGCGGGGAGTACCAGCGCCACCAACCTGCGGGTCTTACGGCAGTCGCTGGGTGCATTCTTCATGGCGTTCGGCATCGCCTTCTTTGTGAGAGAGTTGGGCGAATCGTCGATGTACTCTGTGCTGTGGGCCGGTGGGATCATCGGCGTGCTGGCGACGATCAGCAGCCCGCTGCTTGGCTCGCTGATTGTGTTCGCGTCGCTCATCATTGCGCTGTTCCCGATCAATATGACGCAAACGATCATTGCCGCTGCCCTCCTGGTTACCTACTTCCTGATCGCCCTGTTGTTCGACCAGCGGCGGCCTCGACGCTGGAGTCCGCTGGGGTCAGGGTTGATCATTGGCGGGCCTGGACTGGCCGCTGTAGGGCTGCTTCCGCTGGGGCCGCTGAGCCTCGGTGCATTGGAAGCACAGGTTCCGGCCACCCTGCTGGCAGTCGGGGCACATGTGATGCTCATTGCGACGATCAGGGATGCCAGCCCGCTGGCTTTCGTGACACAGGTGATCACCAGCGTCGCGGCGATGCTGTCCGTCGAACGGTTGATGGGTACACAGGTTTTAGATAACTTAAATCACAAGCTGCGTCGCCTGATCTTCACTTCGGCGGCGGCCCTCCTGATGGCTCTGAGCTACTACACGCTTGGACAGGCCGGGGAGCATATGCTGCTAAGTGCGATCCTGTTGAGCGTGGCTTCTTCAGCGATACTGGTCGCAGCGCTGGGCAACCGGGCGATGTTCTGGCGGCAGTTCATCGAGCGGAAGGATGAGGAACGGGGAGAAGAGGAACTTCTAGACGAAGACATCAGCGGCCCCTGGCAGCGAACGGATAAAAAAGCATAAGGGGATAGTTTTCGAAACGAGAAACCTGGGTTGAGAGAAATCGACCCAGGTTTTTTATTAGTCCCTTTAGGGCGTTGAGGACCGAAGGTCCGAAACAGAAAACCACCAGCTATGCTGGTGGAAGCCAAAAACTTATAG
>JAFGOY010000062.1 GCA_016926255.1 Anaerolineae bacterium
CCACCGGTGATGAGATAGGCGGCGTCGTGCGAAATGGTCAGGAGGGGCAATTCCTGCCGGGTGTCTCCGGCTTCCTGTAAGGTGATCACCACTTTGCCGGTATGTTTGGCCTGCGCCATGAAGCGGAAGGCATCGACTGCCTGATGGATCGGGAACGGATGGTGCGGAAGCGGCTCGATCTCGCCTGCCTCGATCATCCCCCGGACAGCGTCGAACATGGCGCGGATCGAATCAGGATCACTTTCGGCCATTTCCAGCAGGTCGAAGACCGCATAGCCGACATCAGGACGGCGGGACTGCATCTCCTCGTCGCTCAGAATGCCGATCTTGCCCATTTCAATGAAGCGACCATTTTCACCCAGCGCGTCGAGGCTGGCCCCGATGAAATCCCCGGTCAGGCTGTTGAGCGCCACGTCGACGCCCTGCCCGCCGGTCGCTTCGACGATCTGCTGGCCGAAATCCAGCGTGCGCGAGTTCATGATGTGGTCGATACCCTGCTCGCGCAGGAAGTCCCATTTGCCGGGGCTGGCCGTCGCGTAGATTTCGGCCCCGACTCGCTTCGCTAATTGAACCGCCGCCTGCCCAACTCCGCCCGCTGCTGAGTGGATCAGCACCCGCTCGCCCGGCTGGAGGTTCGCCAGCCGGATCAATCCATAATAGGCCGTCAGGAAGGCGATAGGCAGGGTGGCCGCTTCCTGAGGGGTCATTCCCTCCGGCCTGCGATAGACCAGATCGGCGCGGGCGATCACGTGGCTACCCAGACTGCCCAGCGCAAAGCCGGTCAGCACTTCGTCGCCTACCTGTAAATGACCCACGCCTTCACCGACGGCGGTCACCACGCCGGAACACTCCCCGCCCAGGGGGATGTCCCCCGCGTCGTGAATGCCATAGGCGGCGGTCGCCTCCTGAAGCATCCCCAGCGCGGTGAGCGTGTCGCGGAAGTTCAGCCCGGCGGCCTGCACCTGGATTTCGACTTCACCCGCCGACGGCTCGCGCCGCTTGACCGGACTGAGATACAAATTGTCGATTCCATAATCGGACAGTTTCAACTGGAAGGACTCGCCGGGGACGATCAACTGGCCCGGCTCCTGGTCGTAGACGGTCATACGGGCAGCGTATCGCTGCCCATCACGATAAGCGATCTGGTTTTCGCCGGGCAGCGCGGCAAGCGTGTCGAGAAGCGCAGGGAGATTGTCCACCCCTCCCGCCGGGTCGAGGTCAACAAGCACGCAGGCGAGTTCAGGGTGTTCGAGCAACGCGACTCGACCCAATCCCCAGAGCGGGGACTGCGCTACCTGCGGCCCCCCTTCCCCACCGACCGACTGAGCGCCGCAGGTCACAAGGCAGAGGCGGGGCGGGAGAGACAATCCCGCCATCGACTGAATGAGATTCAGCACCCCACCGCAGATCAACTGCTGCGACCGCCACAACGCATCCAGGTCGGTTAGCTCACCATACCCCTCGCCCCACAGATAGACCACGCCCTGCCACGACTCTTCGACCGCCAGCAGTTGATCGAAATCTTCCCGGCTGGCCGGGTCGATGATGTATGTTCCATCCGCCGATTGCTCGAAGCCTGCGCCGGGGACGGCCACTACACAGCGACCGCCCTGCTCCGCGATCCATGTCGCCAACTCGTCGCCGGTTCCACCCTCGCCGCCGAAGATCAGCCAGGGCACGCCCTGCGGATCAAGATCGACTCCCGACGGAGGGATCGATTTCCAGGCCAGCTTATAAGCCCAGCGGCGGATGTCGCCGTGAAGCAGGCGCAGCAGGCGGCCCCGGTCGAGGGTTGTGGCCCGCAGCCCTTCGATGCTGGCGCAGTGTTCGCCCGTGTCATTGAAGAGGTGCAGGTTGGCCGAATCATCTGCCCCCGATTCGACTTTGCTCCACAGCCGGTCGGGCAGATCGCCCCACACGGCCAGCCGGTCGACGCCCGCCGGGAGCATCAGCCCGTCGCCTGCTTCGGCCAGCGGGTGCAGGGCGGCGTCGCTCAGCGCGGGATGCATTACATAGGCCGGTTCGACCTGATCGGGGGGCAGAACTACTCGCCCCAGCGCAGCATTGTCGCCGCGCCAGAGTCGATCCATCCCCCGGAACGCCGGGCCATAGGTCAACCCCTGATAATTCAGGCGGCGGTAGAACAGATCGACATCCTGCGCGGCGAAGGCCGGGCCAGCCGCCACCGCCTCGAAATCGACCGGCGGCAGCGCCTCGATCTCGTCGAGGGGCACAACCTGCCCCGAAGCGTGGCGCAGCCAGGGGGTGTAATCGTCATCCGGGCGGCTGAATATCTCGAATGATGCGGTTTCTTCGCCAGTCCGCCGGGTAATCACCACCTGAACCAGCAGCGGGAGATCGCTCAGGTTCAGCATTTGCTCGAAGCGGACATCGCTCAGAACCAGAGCCTCTTGCCTGAAGGTCTCCCGCCCGGCGGCGAGAGCGAGTTCGAGGTAACCGGTGGCGGGCATCACCGGAACATCGAAAATACGGTGATCGGCAAACAGGCCTGGCGTGGTAATCTTCTGCTGGAAGATTCGGACGCTCTCCCCGGCGACGGGCAGGCTTTCGCCCAGCAGCGGGTGATCGGTTGGCGTGAAATGGTGTCCGCCCTTCTTCGCTTTTTCCCCGTCGCTGAACCAGTAATCGGTGCGTTCGAAGGGGTAGTTCGGCAGGCTGACCTTTCGCCGGGTATACGGCGCATCGAAGCCCTGCCAGTCGATGTCCGCCCCACGCAGGTAGAGGGTCATCAACCCGTCAAATATCGTTTGCCAGTTGTCTTTCTTCTGGCGAAGCGACGGCACGAAAGCGATGTCACGGGCCTCGTCTGCCGGAATGGTGCTGCGGGCCATGCTCAACAGCGACGACTGCGGCCCGATCTCGATCAGCACGTCGCAGCCCATCGCGTGGATCGTCTCGATACTGTCGGTGAAACGAACCGGCAATCGCGACTGTGTCGTCCAGTAGATCGGCTCTCCGAGTTCCGCACCAATCAGCTTGCCGGTAACACTCGAGACCATCGGAATCTGCGGGCCTTGCATTTCTACGTTATCGAATATGCGCTCGTACATCGGTAAGGCGGGGTCCATCAGGTGCGAGTGGAAGGCATGGGAAACGTCGAGCATCTGCGCCTGGATTCCCCTCTCCTCCAGCGCCGCGCCGATTTCGATCAGCGCATCCTTCAAGCCGGAGACGACGAGATTGGTCGGGCTGTTGTAAGCCGCAATCGATACCTGCCCGATGTAGGGAGCGATAATCTCGTCTACTGTTTCCGGGCGAGCTATGACCGCCAGCATCCCACCATTGGGCGGCAGGTTCTGAAGCGTTGGACCACGCAGCGCCAGCACGCGCAGGCAGCCTTCGAGGCTGATAGCCCCCGCTGCACAGGCGGCTGCGTATTCCCCGACACTGTGACCAACGACCACGTCCGGCTCGATGCCCCAGGATCGCCACAAATCGACCAATGCATATTGCAGCGCGAAAATCGCCGGCTGCGCGTATTTTGTCTGGTTGATCCTTTGCCCCGCCTCCGGCCCAGCGTTTTCCGGGTAGAGGAGTTCCAGCAAGGGCACGTCCAGAAAATCGACAAGAAGACTGGCACAGTAGTCGATGGTCTGGCGGAAACGCGGCGCGGATTGGTAGAGATCGGCGCCCATGCCCACATACTGCGCCCCCTGCCCGCTAAAGAGGAAGGCGATCCGGGGTTTGTCGCCCCGATGTCCGCTCCTGATATCGCGGACACGCTCCCCGGCAGCATAAGCGGCCAGCTTTTCCGCCGCCTCCGCTGCCGATTCTGCCGCTAATGCCAGCCGCTCATCGAAGTGCGCCCGACTCGTATTAGCCGTGTAACCGATGTCGGCCAGTGGATGCGATGTGCTGGCAATGTGATCGGCATAAGCACCCGCCAGTGTTTGCAGCGCGTTCTCGCTTTTCGCCGAGAGGGTCAGCAGGTGGAGCGGACGCTCGACATCCACCGATGCCGCTGGCTCGTCATCTACCGGGGCGAATTCTTCCAGCACGATATGGGCATTCGTTCCGCTGAAACCAAAATTGTTGATGCTGACCAGCCGACTCTTCCCCGGCTGCCAGGGCTGCTGCGCGGTGTTGATTTCGAAGGGCAGACCGTCCCAGTCGATCAGCGGGTTGAGTTCTTCGAAGTGCAGGTGAGGGGGTATTTCCTGATGCTGCAAAGCCAGCAGCGATTTAATCAGCCCGGCCATCCCCGACGCCGCTTCCATGTGCCCGACGCTGGTTTTCGACGAGCCGATAATGAGCGGGTTGTCGGCGGAACGATCCGGGCCAAAAACATCAGCCAGCGCCGCCGCTTCGATAGGGTCGCCGACGGCGGTGCCGGTCCCATGCGCCTCGACATAGCCGATATCTGCCGGACTGAGTCCTGCCGCGTGCAGCGCATCACGGATCACACGCTCCTGGGCCTGCTGGCTGGGAACGGTCAATCCGCTGCTTGGCCCGTCATGGTTGACCGCCGATCCGCGAATGACGGCCAGAATCCGGTCGCCATCGGCCAGCGCATCGGCCAGTCGCTTGAGTACTACGATGCCGCAGCCCTCGCTCCGCACGTAGCCGTCGGCGGCCCGGTCGAAGGCCTTGCAGCGGCCATCGGCGGCCAGCATCCGCGCCTTCGAAAAGGCTATCGACAGCATCGGGCTGAGCATCAGGTTGACACCCCCGACCAGCGCAGCGTCGCATTCACCCAGATGCAGACTCCGCGCCGCAAGGTGCAGCGCCACCAGCGACGAGGAACAGGCGGTATCGACTGCCAAGTTTGGGCCGGTGAGCTTCAGGAAGTAAGACAGCCGACCAGCGGCGGTGCTGTGCGAATTCCCTGTCCCGGAGTAGGCGCTGGTGTCTTCGGCTTCCGTTTCGTCGATCATCATCTGACTGTAATCGAAGCTGCTGATACCGACGAATACACCGGTTTGCCTTTTCGCTAACTGCGCCGGGGTGAGGTTCGCATTCTCGACCGCTTCCCAGGCGACTTCAAGCAGCAGCCGCTGCTGAGGATCGAGGCTGGCGGCTTCACGCGGCGAAATCTCGAAGAACTGCGCATCGAAGCCCCGGACCTGGTCGATAAAGCAGCTGTAAGGCGAATAATACTTACCGGGTATATCCGGGTCGGGATCGTAATACTTCAAATCCCAGCGATCGGGGGGAACTTCGGTCGACGTGTGTTCACCGGAAGTCAGGACGCGCCAGTAAGCATCAGGGGTGCTGGCTCCACCGGGGAAACGGCAGCCAGCACCGATAATCGCAATGGGGGCGTAGGAGGATGAAAATGTCATACAATACTCCGATTAGGTCGGTAGAAAATACTATCAGGGTACCTATCAATCTGTGAGTAACGAGTTACCTGGAACCCCCTCCGTCCGACCTCTGGTCGTCCACCTCCCCCTTGCAAAGGGGAGGACAGAGGTGGGGGTTCGGACAAACATTTTCTTTCTTACCTCAACCGCATATTGCTCTGTAAAGTAAGTTTTTGAATTACCTGCCAATCCATCCCGGGGCTAAAGCCGCCGGGCTAAAATCGATAAGTCGACCTGCGGTCGACCCCGGAGGGCGAGGACAAGCCTCGCTCCTGAGAGAGGGGATCAGGGCATAAGTGCCAACAAGTGAAATGTTCAATGATTTTGTTTACAAAGCAATATGTACTTCATTCAATCGCTCGATGATCGCCTTGCTGAAAGCTTCCCGACTATAACGCTGTTCGATATCCGCGCAACCCCGGAGCGCTTTCTCGCGGGCTTCTTCCGGGTGTTCGATCACCCGCTTCATCAGGCGGGCAGCTTCGTCGAGATCAGGGTCGGCCCAGTGTTCGCCCCTGGTAAACGGGCCAACATCTTCTGCCAGTTCCACCAGTCGATACGGCACCGGGTAACTGTTCTCCGGGGTCATGAAATCCATGTTGCCCGAATAAGCCGTGGCGATCACCGGCTTCCGGTGCAGCATCGCTTCGGACAGCGTTGCGCCATAACCCTCGCTCCGGTGCAGCGACACATATGCATCGCAGGCGGCAAACAGGGCATCGATCTCCGCACGGCTGGTAGAGCAGTTGATTAACTTTCCACCGACTGATTTTACCGCAGAGCGTATCTCTGATGCGGCAGCCGGAAATTGATCAAGTCCCTTCGTTTTCAGCACCAGCAGCGACTCGTCGAAGTCAGGGGCGAAGGCCCGCCGGTAGGCTTCGATGAATCCCTGCGGGTTTTTCCGCTCGACGGTCGAGTAAGGGTCGAAGACGAACAGGAAGATGCGTTTGTCCTCCGGCAGTCCCAGATCGGAACGGGACAGGCTGACAGGCGCAGGGCGAGGAATGATGATCGGCATTCTTAAAACAGGAACGGACAATACCGGTTCCAGCGATTCTTTAACAAAATTGCTGCCGACCCACACTTCGTTATAGATGCGCAGATTGTCCATCAACAGGGGCGGAAAGCGGTTGAGTTCCCACCACAGGAAAGCGATATTATACCGGTTGAGCAGTTTCTCCTCGCCAAGCAAACGGACGAAATACTGGTTCAACCCACCCAGGTAGATCAGGTTGATGGCGTGCGGGTTGCCTGCCGGGAGCGCCAGTTCGGGGTAATCTTGCATGCGGCCCGGCACCCCAACCAGGTCGATCTGTGCCACCGGGATCGACTGGCCGGAAAGCGCCTGGATGATATCGCGCGAGACGCGCCCTATCCCCGACTCGTCGCGCAGAAAACCAATGACGTTCACCCCCATTTCCGCCTCGTGGATGATCGCCTTACGCTCCTGGCGATCAATCGACAGCGGCAGCACATTATGCTCCGAAAAAACATCGGCGACGACATTCACAAATATCTGGCTGATCCCGATTTTCTCCAGCAGGGATAAGAACACCATATACAGACGATAGAGCGGCCTTTCTTCACGATAGAGGGTGTAGACCCATAACGAAAATCGCCGGTTCAATGATCGCCACAACCGCCGCAGTGGTCGGCGGCGCTGATCGGCCAGTGCCTGCTCTACTGCTTCGTAAAACACCGGGGCGATCTGCTCCCCCTTCGCCCACTCGATGAACCAGCAGACATATGCCGCCTGGTCGATTCCAAAGAGGTCGGGAAACCGCTGCTGGCAGTCGGGGCGCAGCCGGTAGACTTCAAGCGCAAGGTTGTTGAACAATGCCGGTTCGCTGCGGCCTCCCGAAATGACGTCGGGCGCTTCCACCGGGCTTTTCAGCCAGTCGAAAAAGCTGTTCGACCCATCGACGCGATGCGGATCGGGCCAGGTGTGAGTGTAGCCTTTCGTCCGTGACCATATCTGGCGAATCACCGGTGCGACGGGCACGCCATTGCTGAACGAATCAACCTGAGTGGGCCATTCGACACCTGACCGGGTCATGCTTTGTATCCTTCGGCCTGTATCGTGAAGAGGTGGGCATAGAGTCCCCGGCGGGCGATCAACTCGTCGTGACTACCAAGTTCGGTCAGTTCCCCCTCGTTGATCACCGCGATCCGGTCTGCCATGCGCACGGTGCTGAAACGGTGGGAAATCAGGATCGCGATTTTGCCTTCGGTTAGCTGGCGGAAATGCTGGAAGGTGTGATATTCCTGCTCGGCGTCCAGCGCGGCGGTCGGCTCGTCAAGGATGAGGATCGACGCATCGCGCATAAACGCCCGGCTCAGGGCAACTTTCTGCCACTGACCTAAACTCAATTCCTGCCCATCCGCAAACCACTTCCCCAGCACGGTATCGTAGCCATTGGGCAGTGACTCGATGCTCTCATGCGCGCCGCCTTTGCGGGCCGCCTCGACGATCCTTTCACGGTCGGAGAGCGCGTCGATCTGTCCTACCCCGATATTCTCCGCCGCCGTCAGATGATAATGCACATAATCCTGAAAGATCACGCCGATCTGTTTGTGCCACTCGTCCGGGTCGAGCGCCCGGAGATCGACTCCGTCGATCAATATCTGCCCCTCGGTCGGGTCGTAGAGCCGGGTCAGCAGCTTGATCAGCGTCGTCTTGCCTGCCCCGTTCAATCCGACCAGCGCCAGCTTTTCGCCGGGGTGGATGCTCAGGTCGATGTTGCGGAGCGCCCACTCCTTCTGGTTCGGGTAGCGAAACGACACGCCGCGAAATTCGATATAGGACTGGATGACGGCGGGGGTCGGCTGTGGCTGCGTCGGGGATTGAACCTTCGGCTCGATGGCCAGAAAAACAAAGAGATTATCAACGAACAGGCTGTGCTCGTGAAGCTGGAGGAACATCCGCAGCATGTCCTGGGTGATGTAGTGCGACTGCTCGAAGACTTCGAGGTAAAGCACCGCCTCACCGAAACTGATCGACTGGTCGATGGCCCGGTAGATGATCCAGCCGATGGCCCCCAGATAACCAACCACACCCAGCGTTCCCCACAACAGGCTGATCGCACTGCGCTTTTTGGCCAGCTTCATATCGGCGCGGAACAGCGGCCAGAACTCGTCGAGATACTGCTGGATGAACCAGCCGCCGATGCCAAACAGCTTGATCTCCTTGACGTAGCGGTCTACGGTAAGCTGTTCTTTGAAGTAGATCAGGCGGCGGCGTTCGGGGGCCTGCCCGCTCAACAGGCGGAAATTCAACTGGCCGTAGTGACTCTGCAAAGCGAAGCTGGGCACGGTCGCAAAGAAGAAGATCGCCACCAGCCAGGGGCTGAATCGAACCAGCAGGAACAGGAATGCCAGGAAGGTCATGCCGGTTTGCAGAAGCTGGAAACACAACGTCACGACGTTCATCGCCCGCTGATCGGCCTCGGATTGGGCGTTCTGCAATTTATCGTAGAACTGCGAGTCCTCGAAATGGCCCAGGTCAAGGGTCAGGGCCTTGTTCATGATCAGCTTGTTGATGTGGAGACTGAGCCGGGCGCTGAGGTGTTTCTCGACGAGGTTGCGTCCTTGCATCCCGGCGTTGAACACGAACTGGAAGCAGAAGATCAGGGCCAGCATGGGAATCAGAACTTCGAGGCCCGCCCAGGCCGTGACTCCCTCCGCGACGAAATTCACCACGCGGTCGATCATCAGCTTCTTCGTCCAGGCGATGGCGGGCGGTACCATGCCGACGATCAGCGCCAGCAGGGCCATCACCACCGACCCTCTGGGGCTGGCCTGCCAGATCAGTTTTAAGGCTCGTGGTAAATTTCCGTACGATTGTTTGAGTCGCTGCCGCCAGTCTGGTGCTTCAGTCAAAGGGATGCGCCACCTCAACTATCCGGGTTTGACTGTTTCTTCGACAGCCCCTGCATCTGTGCGCGGGTACGCATCATTTCCATGATCTGATCGCGGGTCATCGCAGAAGAAGAAATCATCTCGGTGAAGTCCTCACGGCTCAGGCGCATGGTGACCAGTTCTGCATCACCCCCGGCGCGGATCGTCGCGCTGCGCGTACCGCCTTCCATCAACCCGGCTTCTCCGAAGAACTCTCCGGCTTCCAGCTTCCTGACTTCCGCGTCCTGCCCGCCGGGCTGGTGCATCAGCACCTCGGCTGTTCCCTGGACGACAATATAGAAAGCATCGGCAGGATCGTCCTGCCGGAAGACGACTTCACCGGGGCTGAAGGTCACCGCCTTAGCCGCCAACAGCAAATTCCGGAACTCGATCGTCCGCAGATTTGGCAGCGCCTCGCCAACCTGAATCTCCATCGCACGTTTGCGCATCAGGTGCAGCAGTTGATCACGGGTCAGGTCAGAATTAGAAACGAGGTTGGTGAAGTGTTCGCGGTCGAGCTGCATGGCGACCAATTCGCCGTCATCAGGGACACGGACGGTGGCGGTGCGCGTACCGCCTTCCATCAAGCCCATTTCGCCAAAATACTGCCCGGTTTCCAGCCGCCCAACCTTGACCTCTTTCCCGCTGGGATGGTCAATATAGACGTTCGCCTCCCCCCGGATGATGATATAAAAGAAGTCTGCCGGGTCGCCCTGCCGGACGATGACCTCGCCGGGGCCATACTGCACCGGCTCCAACTGGGACGATACCTGCGCCAGTTCCTGCTGGGTCATCAGGGGGAGCGCCTCGGCGACATACTGGTCGGCGATTTCACCGTCGTTGATGAACACCACGCGGGGGATGCGCCCCGCCAGTTCGCGGTCGTGGGTGACGACCAGCACGGTCTTCCCCTGTGATACCAGGGTCTCGAACAACTGGAAGATCGAATCGGCGGTCTTGGAGTCGAGGCTGCCGGTCGGTTCGTCACCGACCAGCACGTCGGGATCGTTCGCCAGCGCGCGGGCTATCGCCACCCGCTGCTGCTGCCCGCCGGAAATCGCCGCCGGGAACTTGTGGGCCTGATCCGCCAGATCGACGATCTCCAATAACTGCAAGGCCCGCTCTTTGCGCTCATGAGGGGGATAGGTCTGGCGCAGTTCCATCGGCAGCATGACGTTTTCCAGCACGGTCAGCGTGGGCAGAAGCTGGAAGAACTGGAAGATCACCCCCAGGCTGCGCCCGCGCCACGCCGCCATCTGGTCTTCGTTGAGAGTGTGGATCGGGACATTGCCGATGATGACTTCGCCGAGCGTGGGGCGGTCGATGCCGGTGATCATGTTGATCAACGTGGATTTGCCGCTCCCTGATTTCCCGATCACGGCGACGAATTCACCCGCGTTGACGGTCAGATCGACGTTCTTGAGCGCGGTGAACCCTCCGGCGGGTGTCTCGTAGACTTTGAGCACCTGACGGAGTTCAATGAGTGTCCGTGGCTCCAAACCTGTCAAGGAGTTGCCCTGTGGAATGGTCGCAGCAGTGGATCTGGTTTTTCTGGACACGCGCACACTCTCGCTTTCTATACTTACATCCCTTAGATTATTTCCGTACAATCTACCTATTATAATGGGCCGACTCGGTTGGAAATGCAATCGACATATATAATAGCATACGTTGAAGGCAAACACCGATGGATGAGATCACGCCGCTCACAGAAGGAGATATCCATATCTGGCAGGCGGATGCCGCCGGGCTTGCGCCGCAGCAGATGGAACTATCGGCGCTGCTCTCGCCTGACGAAGAGGCGCGGGCACGGGCGTTCCACACCGATCGACAGCGCGATCACTACATCTGCCGTCGGGGTTTGCTGCGGCATCTCCTCGGCGCGTACGCCGGGCGCGATCCGCAAGCGCTGAGATTCGACTATGGGCCGTATGGTAAACCCGCCCTCACCGAAGACTCTTCCCTGTCGTTCAGTGTGTCGCATTCCGGCGACCTGCTGGTGATGACCTTTACACTCAACCAGCCGGTGGGTGTGGATGTCGAGCAGATTCGCCCGGTCGAAAACCTCGACACGCTGGCCCGGCGCACGCTCACCGCTGACGAGTACCGGCACTTTCTGTCGCTGCTGCCCGACCTGCGCCTGAACGTCTTCTTTGCTTACTGGACTGTGAAAGAGGCGATCATGAAAGCCTCAGGGCGAGGGCTGAACCTGCCCGCAGCCCAGATCGGCATCGAGTGGGTGGCGAATGGATCGCCCCGACTGGCCTGCATCGCAGGTGATCCGGCGGCGTCCTCACGCTGGCATCTTCGACAGATAGCCCTCGGCCCGGAGTACGCGGCGGCGCTGGCCGTCGATGGGCAGGTGGCGCAGGTGACGGTATATCGCTGGCCTGACCACGTGGATATTTGAAGTATGCTGTCAACAGTAACATGAAACACACGTAGAGCGATTCGACATAGCTGTCCACCGCCCTATCTAAACAAAAATGACCCTGTCCGAGCGATCTCTTGCGGGGTCATTTTGTTCCGACAGGGCAGCAGTATACAGAGCCTCTCTACTACGCCAGATTGGAGGAACTGAGGAAATCATGTTGAACGCCGGGGACAACAGATTGCATATGACAAACCAGCATCTCCCGCAGTGTCATTCGAGACAGAAGACTGCCGGGAATCTGGTTGCCAAGCAGCAGAAAGATGAAGCCATGTATCGCCGCCCACAGGCTGACGGCGAGCAGCTCGACGTCGTCTGATTCGATTAGCCCGGCCTGCTGGCAGTCGAAGACGAGATCGGTGACCAGCTTGAGGCTCTTTTTTGACTGTTCAACGTATTCGGGATAATTGGCTTCCTGCTCGACAATGCCCGAAAAGGTCACCTTGAAGTGATCGGGCCTGTCGGTGGCAAATTGCAGATAGGCCCAGGCGACTTCGATTAATCGCCGGGCCGGGTCGTCGGGGCAGCCTGCGGCGGCTTCGGCCAGCGCCTGATAAAGTCTGGCATATCCTTCGGTGGCAATCGCGGCGATGAGCGCCTGCTTATCGGCAAAGTGGGCATAAGGAGCAGTGTGACTGACTCCCACCCGGCGGGCCACTTTGCGCAGGCTTAATGCCTGCACACCCTCCTTCGAAAGAATGTCGACCCCCGCCTCGATCAGGGCGTTTTTCAAGTCTCCATGATGGTATTGATCGCTCATAAAAGGTATGTTAACACACAATCTTGACACTGTAAAGATGCTCTGCTATGATAATCTTACCAGTGTAAAGATACGCAAAAAAGGCGGCATCAGCATGGACAATCACAAAGACAACACAGGCTTCCGCGTCTACGGCTACCGGTGGGTGGTCCTGGGCGCTTTTATGTTCATCAACCTGACCATCCAGATACTATGGATCAGCTATGCGCCGATCACCGGGCCAGCCGCGAGTTACTACGGGGTCACCGACCTGCAGATCGGCTTTCTGGCGATGAGCTTTATGATCGCCTTCGTCCCGCTGTCGATCCCCGTCTCGTGGATCATCGACACCTACGGTTTCCGGGTGGCGGTGAGCATCGGCGCGATGCTGATGGGAATATTCGGCCTGATGCGCGGGCTGGTCGGGGACAGTTATTCGCTCGTCCTGATCAGCACTATCGGGGTGGCCGCCGCACAGCCTTTCCTGCTCAATGCGTGGACGACTGTACCGGCTAAATGGTTTGCCCCGGAAGAACGGGCCACCGCCGTCGGGCTGGTCACGCTGGCGAACCTGATCGGGACGGCACTGGGGATGGTGCTCACGCCGATCCTGCTGGAGCAGATGGCTATCCCAACCATCCAGCTGATCTACGGTGGGGCGACGGCCCTCTCGTCGGTCTTGTTCATCGTGCTGGCAAGGGAAAAGCCGCCGACGCCGCCCTGCCCGGAAGGGATGGAAGTACGCGCCCTGATGCTCGATGGTCTCAAGCATGCCCTGAAGATCAAATCGTTCTGGTTCTATTTGCTCGTCTCGTTCATCGGGATGGGTATCTTCAACGGGATCACCACCTGGGTGGAGAACATCATCCGCCCGCGTGGGTTCACCCCCACCGACGCGGGAACGCTCGGCGCGCTGATGCTGGCGGGCGGGCTGGTCGGGGCGGTGATCATGCCCACGCTTTCCGATAAGCTGCGCAAGCGCAAGCCCTTCCTGCTGATCGGGATCACGCTGGCGATTCCCGGTCTGCTGGGGGTCACCTTTGCGACGAGCTACTGGCTGCTGCTCGTCTCGGCGTTCCTGATGGGCTTCTTCCTGGTCAGCACCAGCCCGATCGGGATGCAGTACGCGGCGGAGATCACCTACCCTACCCCCGAAGGGACATCGAACGGGCTGATCCAGCTTTTCGGTCAGGGGGCGGTGGTCTTCGTTTACATCATGGAAGCGATGAAGGGACGTGACGGATCGTTTACGCCGTCGCTGTTGTTTGCCGCCGGGCTGATGGTTGTCAGTGCAATCCTCATCACTCAACTCAAAGAATCGCACGTCGAACAAGTGAATACAGAAGGGAATCTATGAATCGCTACGAATCGATCCGGCAGCAGGTCGCCGATTATGGCAAGAAGCTGGTTCACGAGGGCTATCTCAAGGGAACCGGGGGGAACGTATCGATCAGAGTGCCCGGCGAAGCGGCGCTGGCGATCACGCCCTCGAACCGGGACTACCTGACCCTCACCCCCGACGACATCTGCGTCTACACCTTCGACCAGGAAAAGATCGCAGGCGATCTGAAGCCTTCCATCGAAATGGGGCTGCACATCGCCGTGTATCAGAATCGCCCCGACGTGGGCTGCGTGATGCACACCCATCAGGATTTTGCCAGCGCGCTTGCGATTCTAAAGAAGCCGCTGCCCGCCCTGTTCGATGAACAGGTGCGCTTTTTAGGGCGTTCGGTCGAGATCATCCCTTATGCGCCTTCGGGCACGGGGATGCTCGCCAAACAGGTCAGGAGGATGGTGAACAATCATCACAATGCCTACATCATGAAGAATCACGGGGTGTTGTGCATGGGGCCAACCGCCGAGAGGGCCTATCACAACGTGCTGCTGCTGGAAAAGGCCGCCACTGCCTATTTGCTGGCCCTGTTCAGCGGCCAGAAAGTAAACACGATACCGCTGTCCATCCGTGAGATCGCCTTTCAGAAGCTGCGCAGCGAACAGAAGAAGATAAAAAAACAACTCGACGAATTGAATGAGAAGGATGCTTGATGTCCGAGAACCAGTACGCCATATCTGAATATCACGACGCAGATGAAATCAACGCCCGGCTAAAAGAACTGGTCGGCCAGCCGCTGCACCCCATCCGCCGCGACAAAATGGAGGAATACCTCCGCTATTTCGATACAAAGTGCAGCCGCTCGAAGGCGATGACCGACGAAGCCAAGACGATCATACCCGGCGGCGTGCAGCACAACCTCGCTTTCAATTACCCGTTCCCTCTGGCCGTCAGGAAGGTCGAGGGCGCTTACATGTGGGACGAGGACGACAACAAGTACATCGACTTCCTGCAGGCGGGCGGCCCGACCGTGCTGGGCAGCAATTACCCGCCGGTGCGCGACAAGGTGCTCGAACTGGTGCGGGAATGCGGCCCGGTAACCGGACTGTTCCACGAGTTCGAACTGAAGCTGGCACAGAAGGTTCAGGAGCACATGCCCGGCATCGAAATGTTCCGCATGCTGGGGTCGGGAACCGAATCGGTGATGGCGGCGATCCGCGCGGCACGAACCTTTACCGGCAAGAAGAAGGTGATCAAGGTCGGTGGGGCGTATCACGGGTGGAGCGATCAAATGGTCTACGGCCTGCACATCCCCGGCACGCGCACCTTCGAGGCGAAGGGCATCCCCGGATCGGCGAGCAGGCACACCCAGGAATTCTATCCCAACGACCTGGGGCAGCTTCACCGCAGGCTGATCGCCAACCGGCTGCGGGGCGGCACCGCCGCCGTGATCGTCGAGCCGCTTGGCCCGGAGAGCGGCACCCGCCCGGTGCCCTTCGATTTCAATCAGCAGGTGCGTGAATTGTGTGACCGGTTCGGGGCGCTGCTGATCTTCGACGAGGTGGTGACCGGTTTCCGCGTGGGAATGGGCGGCGCACAGGGCTACTTCGGCGTGACACCCGACCTGACCATCTTCGGCAAGTGCATTACCGGCGGCTACCCGATGGCGGGCGGCGTCGGCGGACGGAAAGAAGTCATGCAGCGGTTCGCGCCGGGGATCGGCGGGACGGGCGAGCGGGCCTATATCGGCGGGACGTTATCGGCCAACCCGATGAGCTGTGCGGCGGGCTACTACGCCATCGAGGAGATGGAACGCACCAACGCGGCAATATTGGCGGGTCGAGCCGGTGACCGGCTGACCAGAGGCTTGAAGGAGATCATCGAGCGGCTGGGGCTGCCTTTTGTGGCCTACAACCAGGGATCGATTGTCCACCTCGAAACCGGTGCGGTGATGCTGCTGGATGTCAGGAACCCGGTCAAGCTGCTCAAAGAATTGAAGCCCCGCAAGCACATGATGGAAGAAATGGGCGCGGCGTATATGTCGCAGGGGGTGGTGACACTGGCCGGAAGCCGGATTTATACCAGCATGGCCGATACCGATGAGATCATCGACGAGGCCCTCAACCGTTTCGAAACTGTTCTCTCAAGTGTCGAAGGCATTGCCTGACGGCAAAAGGAAAGCCCAATGGACGACAACTCGCTATTCATCCTGGTACATGATGTCGGCACGACCGGCAATAAGTCCTGCCTGTACCGCATGGGGGATCGACTCGAACTGGTCGATTCGGCGTTGGAGGAATATCCGCTCTATGTGATGGACAACGGCGGCATCGAGCAGGATCCGGACGAATGGTGGGGGGCGATCAGGAAGGCGACTCGAACCCTCCTGGAACGGACAAAGGTTACGCCGGAGAGCATCAGGGCGATGGCCTTCTGCGCCCAGATGCAGGGCTTCATCCCGGTCGATCAAAACGGCGAGGCGCTCTACCGGGCGATGAGCTACATGGACAACCGGGGCACGGAGCAAATCAAACGTTACCTGCACAGCGGGGCGATCCGGATCGAGGGGATGAACGCCGTCAGGCTGCTCTCGTCGCTGCGGCTGACCGGCGGCGTATCGGCATCGGTGAAAGACCCGGTCTGGAAATACCTCTGGCTGCGTGACAACGAGCCGGAAATTTTCGCCGCGATGGACAAATGGATGGACGTCAAGGATTACCTGGTGCTGCGCAGCACCGGACAGTTTACCTTCGGCTACGATTCTGCCCATGCGACCTTCCTGTTCGATACACGCCCCGGTAAGCTGCGCTGGCACGAAGGCTTGTGCCGCACCTATGACGTCGATATTGATCACCTGCCGCCAGTCATCCGTGCGACCGATCAGGCGGGGGCGCTGACATCGAAGGCGGCGGCGGAACTCGGATTGCCCGAAGGTCTGCCGGTTTTTGGCGGTGGCGGCGACCTGTCGATGATCACGCTGGGGGCGGGCTGCTTCGACAGTGACACGGTTCACATCTACATCGGGACGTCGGGCTGGGTGGTCGCCACCGTCGACAGGCGCATGACGGATATCGACGGGATGGTCGCCTCGATCCTCGGCGCGGTGCCGGGCAAATACAACTACATCTCCGAGCAGGAGACGTCGGGGCGATGCCTGCAATGGGTGCGCGATCACCTGGTGCTGGACGAGATCGGGGTGTACCTTGAAAGCCAGACGATCAGCGACAAACAGGAAGAGTATCGTTCGCTATACGATTATCTGAGCAAAGTCGTAGAGACCGTCGAACCCGGTTCCGGGGGAGTCCTTTTTGCGCCCTGGCTGCACGGCAATCGATCCCCATTCGAAGACCCGTATGCGCGGGGGATGTTCTTCAACATCAGCCTGGAAACCGGCAAGAGCGAACTGCTCCGATCCGTCCTGGAGGGCGACGCCTATCACAAGCGCTGGATGCTGGAAACCATCGAGAAGAAAGTGCCCCGCGCCGATACCCTCCGGCTGGTGGGCGGCGGTGCCCGGTCGAATGCCTGGGCGCAGATTCTGGCCGATGTGACCGGGCGGACGATTGAGACGGTCAAACACCCGGAGAATGCCGGGGCAACCGGGGCCGCGCTGACCTGCGGTGTGGGGCTGGGACTGTTCTCGTTCGCCGACGCGGGCGACATGGTCGGGATCGATAGAACGTTCAGGCCGCGCCCGGAGAATCAAGCCGTCTACGACAGGTTGTATGCCGTATTCCGTCGGCTCTACCCGCAAAACCGGCGGCTGTTCCAGGCACTCAACCGGTGACGGACTCTCGCGGGTCATTTTAAATCAATCAGACGCCTTCTCCCCCGAATGGTACGGCGACAAGCTTCTCGATCTTGCTCTCAAGATTTTGCAGGGCAAGCCCGTCCCGCCAGCAGTCTACACGGAGCATGTCTTCATCGACCAGGAGAACATCAACATCTACTACCCGGACTGATAGCAGGAATCGATCAGTAAACATAATCTATTGAACTTAAGCCCCCGCCAGGATCGTCTGGCAGGGGTCTTTTTTCATCCGATAGGGCAGCGGGGAGACATGTCGAACCGCTTTTTATTTTCCGAGGATGTGATTGCCAGTATACTGGAACTGGACAGGATGAGGAAGTTGATAAAGCAATATTTGTTGGAGAACAAAAATGTCCCAACCTTTGCTGGCTACCAAATTAAACCCTCCTGCTAACCCACCACATTCTATCAGGCGAAACCGTCTCACCGACCAACTCGACACACACCTGATTGAAAAGGATAAATTTCAGCGCAAATTGTCGCTGGTATCAGCCCCCGCAGGATATGGAAAGACCACACTGATTGTTGAATGGTTAAATACGATCGACATCCCATCTGCCTGGTTGTCACTTGAAAGCGGTGATAACGATCCAATCCGCTTTGTTTCGTATCTGGCTGCCGCGTTACAGCAGATCGATCCGACCATGGGGAATGCGATAGATAGTCTTCTCCAGAGCGGTCATCCCCCTCCAGCGGAAGTGCTGTTCAATCACCTGATCCACGAGATTGCCGCCCACCCTACCCCATTTGTCCTTGTTCTCGATGATTATCACGAAATTGCTAACCCGGAGATTCACCAGGCGGTTGCTTTTCTGTTAGAACATCAACCGCAACAAATGCATCTGGTACTCCTTACCCGCGAGGACCCATCGTTTCCACTGGCGCGACTTCGATCGAGGGATCAGGTGGTCGATATTCGCCAGGACGGGCTGCGATTCACAGTCGACGAGGTGACGCAGTATCTGAGCGACCGATTGCAGATCGAACTCTCTGATGAAGATATCGAGACCCTGCAAAAGCGGATCGAAGGCTGGCCGGTTGGGCTGCAGCTGACAAGCCTGCTGCTGCAGGGAGAAACCGATATCCATAAATTGTTGTCGTCACTTACCGGGAGCAGCCGGTATATCATGGATTACCTGATCGAAGAAGTGCTGGAGCAGCAATCGGCTGAAGTGGAGCGTTTCCTGCTGCAAACCTCCATCCTTGACCGGTTCTGTGTCCCGCTGTGCGATGCAGTGACCAACGGTAGCGATGGTCAGAAGGTGCTTCAATATCTTGAGCAGGCCAATCTCTTTCTGGTGCCGCTGGATCACAGGCGGGAGTGGTATCGATACCACCGGCTGTTTGCGGATTTACTGCGTCACAGGCTCAGAATGCGCGACTCTTCCGGGGTGGCAGAACTGTATAACCGGGCAAGTGACTGGTTTGAATCTGGGGACATGCTGGTCGAGTCAATCGATTATGCGCTGGCGGCTGAAAACTGGGAGCGGGCAGGGCGGCTGCTTCTGGAAATCAGTCGAGACATGCTGACGCGGGGGGAGATTACGTCGCTCCAGAACTGGTACAAACAGTTCCCGGAGGATTCTCTCAGAGAGACCCCGGAATTGTGTGTGGAAGCGGCATGGCCCTTCGTGCTGGGGGGACAGTTCGATCAGGCCGAGACTCTTGTTGCGTTTGCACAGCCCTACATCGCCGGGGACGAGCAGTTAAAGATACAGGTGGTGACTGTTCAAGCGTACGTTGCCTGGCAGCGGGGGAATATTCAGCAGGCAATCGAGTGGTCATCGGAAGTGCTCGCTTATGGGGACACGATCGATGTGGGTATACAGTGCCTGCTGGGGTTGAACCTGGGGATGGCCTACTGGCATCAGGGGCGGATGGCTGAGACTGAACAATTTTTGCAGGTGGCTTTGCAGGCGGCACAACAGGTTAACAATCAGTATGTACTTTTTGCGGCACGGCTCTTTCAGGCGAGGGTGTTTGCCGTCAGGGCGGAGCTGGTGGCAGCGAACCAGATACTGAACGAACTGGCAGCAATTGAAGTTCAGATGCCAATCATGGCACTGGTGCATCAGGATATCGGGTATATCCACTATGAGTGGAACGATCTGGAGAAGGCGGCATACCATTTCGAGGTGAGCCGGGAAGTCAGTGAGAGAACCGGCAATAATGACTTCCTGACGGCGGCTCACCTGGGAATGGCCCGATTGAAACTCGGTCAGGGGAATATTCAGAGTGCCGAAGACGCCGCGCGTTCGGCGTATAATCTGGCTCAGGAGTATGGACTATCGCCGCAGCTAACGGCGCGGATCATTGCCTGTCTGGCGCAGGTGATGATCGCGCAGGGCGCACTGACCGAAGCCGCGACCTGGATCGGTCAGATGCCGGTACCCGCTGACCCTCATCCTTTCTACCGGTTCATGAACATGATCCCCGGCTGGCTCATGCTGGCAGAGGGGAATCGAGAGCCGGCAGCCACTCATTTCGCCGGGCAGGTCAAACAGGCTGAACAGATGGGCTGGCAGTACGGGATCATCGTGGGGCGGATTTATCAGGCATTGGCGGCGGAGAGTATCGAAGAAGGCAGTGATTTTCTAACCGAGGCCCTGGAAACGGCACATTCGGAAGGAATGGTTCGATCATTCATCGATGCGGGACAGGGATTTGTCCCGATGCTTCATCATGTGGCGCAGCAGGGGATTTATCCGGCATTTGTCGGGCAAATTCTCACTGGGCTGCAAGCCGATCGGGCTGTGCCGGTTGGGGATGGCCTGCTCGATCCGCTGAGCGACCGCGAGATCGAAGTATTGAATTTGCTGGTAGCAGGCCTCACCAATCCCGAAATAGCCGATCAATTGATTGTCAGCCTGGGGACGGTCAAGACACACGTCCACAATATCTACAGCAAGCTCGGCGTGCGGAATCGCGCTGAGGCGATTGCTCGCGCCACGGAACTAAACCTCCTGTAATTCCAAATAAACCCTATAAATCTATCCATCGGTCGATGACACATTCAGGGGTTGACCTGTATCCTGATAACTGTAATTGATATTCGTTCGGTGGGTGAAAATTCCCCGCCATCATTTAAGAAAGAGGAGTGTAGATCATGGATATGTGGTTAGTATTTTTCTGGACGGGCCCGATTGGACTTGGTGTATTCCTGGCATCGTTGGGTGTGTTGTTCTGGGGCATCAACCAGGCCCGGCGGCAGGAACACGACGAAAAAGGTTAATAAACCACAGCCGACCGAGGGGGAGTGTGTGAACAAACCATACTCCCCTCGTCATTCCGACATGCTAATACGATTGAACTTATCACAAGTCAATGAATCGAAATGAACAAGAGAAAAAACAAAAGGAGAGATTAAGATGGCAACACTGATGAAAAAGGAAGTTAAAAAGGAAAAACTGGATACAGCGCTTGTTTTGCGCATTGGATTGGCGGTGGGATTGTCGGCGGTTAGCGGGATCATGCTGCTGTTTGCTTTTCAGCCCTATGGTCTGTGGCCGCTGGCCTGGATCGGGTTTGTGCCTTATCTAATAGCGCAGCACCGAATCCTTCCACGGCGTCTGTCGGCGTTGGGGCCAGCAGTCGCACAGGGTGTCTGGCTTGGGCCTTTCTTTATGCGTTTCTTTGGGGTCGAGGCCCCCTGGATTTTGCAGTACCTGGGTGTGATCATTGCTCTGGTCAACTTGGCGGCAGGTGGCGGTGAGCGGGTATTCCATGAGCGCACGGGGTATCGGTGGTTTGTGCTGCAAGGGGTATTCAACTGGGTTGGGTTTGAAATGATCCGCGGGCTGATCCCGGTGACGAACACAACGGCGTTTATGGCGAATACAATGGCTCTTCAACCCTGGATCATCCAGCCTATTGGGATATTCAGTATCTACGGGTTAAACCTGCTGGTGATGCTCTTCAACTTTGCAGTGGCCTACATTATTATTTCCGTGCTGGACAAGCCGCGGCAGCCGGACGGCGCAGCGGCAGCAATAATGCGCCCGGCGACGGTTTGGATGGTTGGCGCGATCGCGGCGACAGCCCTTTGGGTTGGTGGAAGCCTGCTGATGCTCAACAGTGCGCCGCAGAACCCGGAGACGGTTCGGGTTGCGACTTTGCAGCCGTACTTCGAAACACCAGGACATTTTGTAGATGCGGAGCAGCAGAAAGAACGACTCCAGATTATTTCGGAGCAAGCGCGTGAGGCGGCAGCACAAAACGCAGAAGTCATCCTGACGCCTGAACTGGCCTTCGGTTTCGATCCGCAGGTTGAATACACAGACGAGCTCAAGGCACTGGCAGCCGAAACGGGTGCTTATATCTTTGTTAATTACGGAGTGGATACCGGTGAAGGGTGGCGGAACGAGGCTGTACTGCTTTCACCTGAGGGCGAGTTCGGGGAGGTCTACGGCAAGAATCACGTGTTCCCTGGCGAACCGCGGATTATCACCGCAGGAGTTTATCCTGTGAATGAAACGCCGGTGGGGCGGCTGGCGAGCATTATCTGCCACGATGCGAATTTTACCGACTCAGCACGGCATCTGGCACGCAACGGCGCACAGTTGGTGAGTGTCGGATCGTTTGAGTGGTCTGGGTTCTCAGAGCACAAGTACACTCATGCGATAATGCGCGCTGTTGAAAACCGAGTTGCCGTAATCAAGGCCGACTCATCGTACAGCTCCGCGATCATCGACCCCTATGGGCGGATTATCCAGCTCAGTGTCCTGACATTGGGTGGTCAGCAAATCCTGGTTGATGATGTGCCGCTCGGAACGGGGCAAACAGTGACATCACGGTTGGGTGATTGGTTGGGGTGGGCGGCGCTGGCAGGGCTGATTGGATTTACTGTATATATGTCAGTCGAAAAGCGGAATGCAAAACAGGCTACATCATAGACTCTTTTACAGGAATTGAATATGCGGCACGTGACGATAAGAATAAAAGGACAACTTGACGCAGACTGGTCAGACTGGTTCGGTGGTTTGCAACTAACGCACCTGAACGACAATGAAAGCCTGCTCACTGGTGAGATAAAAGATCAGCCGGAATTGTACGGGGTGCTATCAAAGGTGCGCGATCTGGGTCTGGAACTTGTATCGGTCGACGTCAGGGGTCATCCTGAATCCGATCAGGTCAGTACAAACAAAAACAGTTAATGGGTAATCAGTAGTTCGTAAAGAAAACCCCGCCAGGAACAATTCTGGCGGGGTCACTTTTTCGATAGGGCAGCGGGGAGTTGAGCCGAACCGCTCATCGAGCCAGTTGGCAAGCGATTTTTATCCAATCGGGAAGACTGGTATGATTCCAAGTACCTGCAAAGATTTCTCGATACCCACTTTCCAGGAGTACCGGCTATCACTGCACCCGTGTACCAGATTAAATGAATGGTAGACAATACATAAGACAGGTCTTCGAAATGAGGATGAATAGCCATGCTTGACATCACAAGGTTGAACACGTTTGTGTGTGCAGCCGAAACTCTGAGCTTTTCAGAAGCTGGTAAAAGGCTGCACCTTGCTCAGTCAACGATCAGCCATCACATAAAGACTCTGGAAAAGAACCTGGGAGTAGACCTGTTCGAACGTTCTGGATCGGGCATAAAGCTGACCGAAGCCGGTCGGCTGCTGCTGCCCCATGCCCGGAAGTTGATCCACCAGTCGATAGATATCAGGGAGATGATGGGATCCCTTCAACAACGCATAGTGGGGCATCTCAGAATCGCGTGCAGCACCACTGCCGGAAAGTATGTCCTGCCTCAGCTTGCCGCACGTTTTCGCGAACGAAACCCCCTGATCTCGGTCAGCATCCCCGCCTGCTCCCCCGAAAACGCCATCCAGCGCCTGGTTGATGGGGAGTCGAACCTGGCCGTCGTTAGCTACGAAGTCTCTGGTGAAGGGCTTGAGCACCAGGAATTTGCCACTGACTCGATAATTTTGATCGTCCCTGCCGGTCATCTCTGGGCCCGGCGATCGTCGATTGACCCGGAAGAACTGATCGAGGAACGCATCGTGATGCGCTCGCCGGGTTCCGGGACGCGCAGGGTGCTGCTGGCCGAGTTAGCCAAACATGATATCGGGATAGATGATCTCAACATTTTTCTTGAACTTGGGAATGCTGAAGCGATTGTCAGAACGGTGGCCGAGGGATACGGCGTGTCGTTTGTCTCGCGGCTGGCAACCGAATGTCTGTTGGCCCGCAGGGAAGTTGTGGAAGTGCTGGTAAATGACTTCGATCTGCACCGCAAGATTTACATGGTGCGCCGCACTATCGATGCCCCGAACCGGGCACAGGATGCCTTCTGGCGATTCATCCACGATCCGGCGAACGCCGATCTTCTTCGTATGCTGGGAAGCCGTGAACACTAATTAAGCGGGTCTACCCAGGCCAGAAAAGCATCAGCGCCCTTCGATCTGAAGGGCGCTGAGTGTGTCTCGGAAAGTTGTTCCCGACTTATTAGAAGGTGAAGGTCATCGTCGCGCCATCGGCTTCCATCAGGAAGGGCGGCAGCGGTTCGACCACGATGCGCTCATCACGCCGGTCTTCAGCATTGATACCTTTGTTTTCCAACGCGAGCAGGCACAGAGTCACTCTTTCAGCAGACTCGATGAGTGTGTCCCACAGATCAACCGGGTTGGGCAGCCCTTTGGGGGTGCCGAGCTTCTCCAGCTCACCCTTGAGCGACCAGCGAGCGCCCGCCGGGCAGAAGAAGTAGTAAACTTCGTAATCAAGGGCAATCCCCGAAGTAGCAAAGATCAGGGATGGCATGATGCTCGCCGGAGTGTCGCCGTTGCAAACAATTACCATTTTTTCAGCCATATTATTTCTCCTTGTTCATGTGATAGATAGTTCTACAATCAATCGGTTCCAGCAGACGCCAGAACCTGTTCGGCTTGGCGCTGAAGAGCCTTCTGTTTCACAGCCTCGAAGTAAATCGCCAGCGGGCGATATGCCAGCCAGCTTCACGTTCCGATTCCCGTCTCAATAGCCAGCATACATTGGCCAGGGATGGGATGCGGTGCGACTCTGCTGCGTGCCGCTACATTCTCTTTATCCCTGTACAACCGCTTCTCCAGCTAAGGGCCAACTAGGCTGGCAAAGCGAATATGCATATTCTTCATCCGCGTGCGCATAATCTGCGCGAGGCGGTACATCAGTATGCAGCCAGCTTCACGATCTTCTTCCATCAGATCTCGGATGTAGGCGGCGTTAAACTTGACCAGGCGTGTGTCTTTGGCGGCGATGGCACAGAAAGAGTAGAGATGCGGCACAACCAGCGCTGACCAGCCAATTGTGTCACCTTCTACACTTAATGTTGAGAGATGGGCGTGATGGATACGCTCCGAGTCGTGGGCCATTTTGAGTTCGATAGAACCACTCAAAATGAGGTAGATGAAATCTGCTGCGTCACCTTCATGAAAGAGCCACTCGTCAGTTTTAAGCGTAATTTCCTCGCCTTCCATTGCCAGGTCTCTGAAATACTTATCCAGCCCGACGAACAACGGAAAACGGCGCAATATTTCGATAGAAATCATCTCATACCTCCTATGTACATTCCACGCCCTGAGATTAAAGATTGCTCAGGCACCAGATGAGGCCAGGCGCTCCTTCCTGGCTTGCTGTTCCACTGCAAGCTCTTTTACTCTCTGGAAATAGATTGCCAGGGGACGATAAGCCAGATGTGCCCATTTCCCAAACGGCACTTCGATCACCAGCATGGGGACCATCATCGAAAGATGGATAACATAGATGGTGTAGGTAGCCAGAGGCAGGCCAAGATAGCGGAACAGATGCACCAGGATACCGGTCACCGCACCGATCAGAAGCAAGATCGGGAAGAGCCAGTCACTCAGGTGAGAGAACCGATGCATCTGGCGAATCTTCTTGAAGCGTCCCCACAATGCCGCCCCCGCGCCATAGATCAGCGCGATTGTCGCGTAGTAGCCCACCCAGCGCTGGGGATGCCAGAACGGATAGATATTGTCCGTCTGGAACCAGGGCAGGAGGAACAGGATCAGCACCAGCATCGTGACGTACCCGCTGACCAGGATCAGGTGGTTGATCCAGGGACGTTTTTCATCGCACTTCGAGAAGCGCTCCTGGGTAACAAAGTTATAGGCCAGCTGCCATGCCTCGGTGATGTAGAGCACGAGCGGAACCTGTGCATCGGTTCCCTTCCGGATGATGAAGTGATGCATACGGGCGACGTTGGTCAGCAGGAAGAACGACAGGAGACCGGCCATGACCCAGTCGAGGAGATGGATCATATCGACCGGGGCAAAGGTGTTCAATTCTACCTGCCCGGTGACCATCGGGCCGTGAAAGACGATGAACGCCAGTACGACCAGCACCGCGGTGATCAGCACCGAAATCACTTCCCACGCTGGCGAGGTATAAAACAGGCGGCCAAGCCCTGTCCAGTCATACTGTGCGGTGAGCCAGCGCCGCAGGGTCATCTGCGCTTCGGCGGGTTCGGCCTCGCGCGGACACGTTGCCGAGCAGTCGCCGCAGTAGTAGCACAGCCAGGGATCGGGACTGTGGAGGATGTCCTCCTTCAATCCGACCTGTATCCGGCGGATGTTGTTGCGCGGGAACGGCGTTTCGTCGGTGCTCAATGGGCAGACCGCCGTACAGTTGCCGCAGTTGAAGCAGGCTTCGATAGGTACGTCGCCAAACTGCTTCAGTTCATTCAGCAGACCGGGATCGACACGTTTGCTCATGAGGCACCTCCCTTTACCTTCTGATACTGGTAATACTCGCCATCCATCCCTACCTCGGCGACCAGATCGTATTTTTTCAGGGCAGTGATATGCCACAGCACCTCATGAGAGGACACTCCTGACAGTTCGGCGATCTCCGGCACTGTCCGGGGTTCGTCACCCATTGCCTTGAAGATTTCTTTTCGAACAGCATTGTGCTCCTTGAGAAGCGCCTGAGTCCGATCTACGGTATCTCTGTACTGCTCGCGGAGTTGTTTGAGTAATTGTGCGCGTGTTTTTTTGTCTTCGGTACTCATCGAGCTGCCTCCAGGGTTGGAAGTTCGCCGACTATGGCGTCGATCATCGCCTCATACTGCGCCAGGGTCCATCCCTGAACGTCAATCGCAAGGTTGGGGCAGGCGCTCACACAGACCCCGCAGCCGACACAGTTGGCCGGTGTGACCACCGCCCTCTGTACTTCGGCCCCGTTGACGGTGACCGTCTCCAGGGCAATCGCGTCTTCGTAGCAACAGACCTCGACGCACGCGCCTGTGCCATCACACAGATCGTGATTGACGACCGCGACAAAGGGTTCCAGTTCGACCTCCCCCGTGCCGAGAAGCACGGAGACCTTCGCAGCGGCAGCCGATGCAGCGGCGCTGCTTTCCTGGATATTCATCGGCCCCTGCGCGGTACCGGCCAGCACGATCCCCGGCACAGCCGTTTCGACGGGGCGCAGCTTGGGATGGACTTCGGCCAGGAAGCTGTCGCTGCCCTTTGAGATTTTCAACATGCTGATGATGTCATCAATCGCTCTGGGCTTGACACCCACAGCGAGCACCACCAGATCGACCGGCACTTCGATCTCTTCGCCCCAGGTCAGGTAATCGTTGAGGGTCAGCAGCGGCTGATCGCCGTTTTCCCTGTTGACTGTCGGGCGCTCCTCGTTATGGAAACGCAGGAAGCGCACCGCCTGATGTGAGGCTTTGATATACAGGTCTTCATGCCCACGCCCGTAGGTTCGGATATCCTCGTAGGCATCGTAGACGTTGATGTCAGGATAACGATCCTTGACCACATTCAGCGTGTGGAGCAGGGCTGAACAGCAGATGCGAGAGCAGTATTCGTTGAGACTGCCGTCTTCATGCGGCTCGTGGATTCCGTCGACCTCGCGGCTGCCCACACAGTGGATCGCCGCTATATTCTTTACCCGGCGGCCATTCCACTCCAGGGGAGCATCGCCGTTGAGGGCCAGCAGGCGGATGAACTGCGGGAGGGTGATCACTTCCGGCAGTATGCCGTATCCGTATTCACCTTCGCGCGGTTCGTAGAGATCGAAACCGGTGGCGACGACAATCGCGCCGACCGTCAGGTCGATCGTTTCCGGCCTGTTTTCCAGGACGACCGGTTTGCCGTCGAGGGTCAGTTCCAGCCGACCATCAGGGCAGTTGGCCCAATCGACTGCCGGGGTCGATGGATAGCAACCATCGTAAGCCCGGTAGATCACCTTGCGGGTCGTCAGACCGTAGTTGAATTCGTCGGGGACTTCGATTTCGCAGGCCGCCATCGCCGCATCCGCGATATCCTCACTCACGCCGCGCTGATCCTGGCGGATCGTGGCATGGAAATCGCCGACATAACCATGCAGGCCAACCAGCTCGGCCTGAGTGTAAATCGTGATATTGGGATGTTCGACAACCCTGTCGATCAATCCGCCCAGTGCTTCACGAGCGGGTTCATCTACCGGGAAGGTTGTTTCAAGCTGGGCCATCCGCCCGCCGATGAAGGGCGTTTTCTCGATCAGGCTGGCTTTGATCCCGCGCCGGGCAATATCGAGTGCCGCACGCAGGCCCGCGACCCCGCCGCCGATGATCAGCGCGTGCTTTTCGGCATCGAGCTTGATCGACTCCAGGGGTTCGAGCATCCGCGACTTGGCGATGCCCGCCGAAAGCAGGCGGATCGCCTTTTCACTCGCGCCTTCAGGATCATTGTGATGCACCCAGCTGTCCTGCTCTCGAATGCCGACGTGGTGATAGAGATAGGGGTTCAGCCCGGCCCGTGTGACTGCTCCCCGGAAGGTCGTTTCATGCAGCGAAGGGGCACAGGCCCCGACGATTACGCGGTTGACGCCATGTTCTTTGATGTCCTGCTCGATCAACGCCTGCCCCGCGTCTGAACACATCGACATATCGGTGCGGGAGATGACGACATTGGGCAGCTTGCTGACCGCCTCGGCGACCTTTTCACAATCGACGACTTCGCTGATATTGCCCCCGCAGTAGCAGGTATAGACGGCAATGCGGGGTTCTTCCTGGCCTTCGGAAGGTGGAGTCTGGTTTTGTTCGATTTCAGACATGGGCCAATTCCTTTTTGCCTTTGCTCTCGGATACCGCGACGCGGCTATTGTGTGCTTCGATATAGGCCGCCGCCTCTGAAGCGGCGGCACCGGACAGCACGATGCTGTCGACGATATCCATCGGGCCAGCCGCCACCCCGGTGACAAAGATGCCGGGGCGCGCGGTTTCACTGGGCGAGATATTCGGCGAGGGAACAGTTACAAAACCATCATCGGCAGCCGGAACCCCGTAAAGCGAACCGGGATTGTAGCCGGGCAGCAGCCCGACCGAGAGCACAACCAGGTCATGGGTGCGCTCGACGATCTTCGAGCCTTCGTCGAGCATTTCGACGCGCACAACCGGGTTTTTATTCTCGTCTTCGGTAATCTGGGCGACTTTGCCCTTGACGAACTCGATCCCCATCGCTCTGGCGGTCTGGTAGAACTGTTCATAGCCTTTGCCAAAGGTGCGGATATCCATGTAGTAAATGGTGATATCCGCAAGGGGCAGCGCGCCGGAGAGCAGCATTGCCTGCTTGATGGCGTACATACAGCACACCCGCGAGCAGTATTCGATGCCGAGGGTGGCATCACGCGAACCGGCACATTGCACATAGGCAATCGAGTCGGGTTCTTTACCGTCGCCGGGGCGGAGTACGTGCCCGTAGGGGCCGGTGGGAGCCAACAGGCGTTCCATCATCAGCCCGTCGATCACGTTGTCGAACTGCCCCGCGCCGTATTCCTTTTTGGCGTCTTTCGGGGTGACCTCGAATCCGGTCGCCAGGACGATCGCCGTTGTCTCAATCTCGAAATGCCTGGCGGTCTGTGTGAAGTCGATGCAGCCGTGCGGGCAGACTTTTTCACACTTGCCGCAGAGAATGCAGTTTTCGATATCGAGCGTGGCGACCTGCGGGACGGCGGTCGAGAATGGAACGCGTACCGCCCGGTAAGCCCCCATCCCCCGGTCAAAATCGGAGGGAAGGTCAATCGGACAGGCATATTCGCATTCGCGGCAGCCGGTGCAGTCTTCTTCGATGACGTAACGTGGTTTCTTCTCGACCAGCGCCGTGTAGCCGCCGCCGTTTTCTTCGAGTGCCTGCACTTCGCAGTAGGTAAGAAGTTGAATATTTTCGTGGTGGGCGACCGCCGACATTTTAGGGGTGGTGATGCAGCTGCAGCAGTCGAGGGTCGGGAAGACCTTACTGAGCGCGATCATCTTGCCGCCGATGCTGGCTTCTTTCTCGACCAGCGCGACCTGGTATCCCTGGTCGGCAAGGTCAAGCGCCGCCTGCATTCCGGCAATCCCCCCACCGACGATCAGTGAATCCACCTGGAGTTTTTCTAAAGCCATAGGATATCCTTCTTCGGACTAAGCGGGACTTTCGTTCAGCGCGGCCTGCAATTCGCCGGACACCAGCCCAATCTCTTCAAGAAGGTCGTGCATATTGTTGACCTCTTTCAGGTATGGGCGCGTACATACTGTGCAGATAGCGGCAAGCCGGAGCCGCCGGGTATCAATGCCTTCTTCTTTCATGATCGGGTAGACACGGTTGATGATCTCGGCGGTTCGTTCTGCACCACCCTTATACGGGCAGTCAGTGCCGCTGTACATCACGATGATGGCATCAATACCACGCTTGAAAGCACGCAGATAGAAGTCTTCCGGGAACATTGCCGGGCAGACGACGGGCAGTACATAGACGTTTGAGGGGTAATCGACATGTAACTGCCCGACCGAGTCTGCACCTGCATAGCCGCCGGATAACGTCGCCAGAATGAGGATTTTTGGCTTCGCGGTTGATCCTGCGGTCATGGATGTTTTCCTATTTTGAACGCTTGATGAATAGTCTGTCGTAGCCTTCAGCCTCAAGGTGGCCGAGGTAGTCGTGGCCGACTTTCTGCGACCACCTGGGGATATCTTCCTTGGTTCGCGGATCGCCCGACCAGATTTCAAGCACTTCGCCAACCTTGATCGCGCCGATGCCCTTTTTCGCTTCCAGCAGGGGGCCGGGGCAGGCACTACCGCGAGCATCTACAACCTTTGCTGCTTCAACTGCATTCAGATCAACATCAGACATTTGACTTTCTCCTTATGACTCATCATTTGTGTCAATGGGTTTCCGTTTATAGTTGTGGATTTGTTTTCCTGCTTCCAACAACTGTGGACATAAATCATTTGACGGATCGTGCTGGTATTCGTAATAGACCGTGCTCCCTTCACGCTTTGAGGTGAGGAGGCCTTTGTCTTTCATCAGGCGGAGATGCTGCGAGGTATTTTGCAGCGAGGTGTCGATAGCCTCGGCGACTTCGCTGACTGACAGAGGACGTTCGATTAATGCCCACAGAATCAGTATTCGTCTGGTGTTGCTAAACACTTTGCACTGATCGGCCTGCCTCCTTGCCAGTTCAAATGCCTCTGCACCTAACATGGATGACGTGCTCCGTCAACAGCTCAACGATTGAACCATTCAATGAAACAATTAATTGCTTAACAAGTTGACTATACTTCTATAAACAAGACCGGTGAAGTGGCGTTTGTCAGGCAGACCATTCTTGTTTTCTATATGTTGGTATCGAATTTGCCGATAGCAGGGATTGTGGGGAATGCAGAAAATGCGACTCGAAGCATATAATGGGAAGCATAAGATGAGGTGAGTCGAAAAACCAGGCCTGAATTGGCGGAGAGTTGCACAAAAAAAGACCCCGAAGGGTCTTGAGTAAGGTAGAGGCGAGCCAGTTGAACCGCTCTGCATGTCTAGAAGGCAACTGCCGACAGTATACATAGCTCCTCTGCAATGGCAAGTCTGATCTATCATCCCACCGTATCTTGCGATAGCGTCTGCAATTCGGTCGCGTAGCCACGATCGGCAAAACTCATACTAAGGTATTCACTCATTGAACCTTGATTCTGATCTGAAGCAATTCCGCTGCTGGTCAATTCTTTCAAGCTGGCAAGGTAGGCAAATGGCGCGTTCAACTGGACGTCTTGAACATCTCCCTCAGCGTCGACAACGACCTTCTTAAAAAAAAACATCTTTAGAAGCTGGGCTTACTTCCTTCTGTTGAGTCGAGCAAACAGGATCGGCGCACCGGACAGTAATGCAATGGCCGCCTCAAGATCGTCGATGTAGACGACGGCCTCCTGTTGTAACTGTTCAATCGTTTTGTGTTTGTGCTTCAGCTTCGACTGCCACTCCTGCAGCAGTTCATCATAGGTTTCCTGGCTGAGTTGTTTTTGAAGGAACAGGCGAGCCAGATCGGCTTCCTCTGCTTGCAATAGTGAAATCTGGTGTTGAAGCCTGGCGATTTCCTCATCTCGATCGGGGCCATTGATCTCAGCAATATGCTGGCAATAGAGCTTTCTGACCGATGACAATGAGTTGGGCGGAATGATGATTTCTTACAGATGTTGGGCGATCTGTTTTTCAATTACCTCACATGGAATATGCAGTTTTGAGCCATCGATTCCTGCGCGGGTCATATAGTATGAGTAGGCTTTCGACACCAACACCATCACTTGGGGACTACTGCTATAATGTAGGTGTAAAGGAGCGACCTATGACTGTTATCGTGTTTAACGGGTAGATAACTGCCTCAGGTAGACTTGAAGCCGATCTTCCACCCGGGCTGCCATCCGGCAAGGTGCGAATCACAATCCAGATCGAAGAAACCTGGACAGATGAAGAACTGGCCGACTTGCTGCGTCCGGGGCCTTCACTCACTGGCAGTGAGATCGTCGTTTCCGGTGTCAGGCTGGATGACCAAACGATGCGGCTCAGTGTGTCGGATAATGGGGCCGGGTTTACCCCCGCACGTCTGGCAAAAATCCGTGCGGAGATCAGCGATTACTCGCAGGCGCTGCGTTTCAAAGACAGTGGCTTTGGTCTGGACAACGTCAATAAGCGCGTTCGATTGTACTACGGTGAGGAGCACAAGCTGGAGATAGAAAGTGTTCACGGGGAACATACAAGTGTATCGCTGGTCATTCCGATTCTGGGCAAGAATAATAATGGCCGGGCCGTTGTCTCGCCGTAGTGGTTTTTTCGAGCCTTCCTGTCGTCATGACCGGCGCGCAGGGCGATTCAAACCGAATTGAACACGAAGGAACAGAGTAATCTGTTCCAGATGACACAGTCTTTTTGATTCAACCGCCCAGGTTCGATTGCACTGTTTATGCACTGCTGAATTGACTCCCCGCCCGAAGCCCCATACGATAGATTTGAATGCGCCCAAAAAAAATCACAGCACGGAACGATGTTATTACGCCAATACACAACACGGATGGGATCGCCTTTTCAGTTCGACGGTCAATCTAGCACTGTCATATGAATCAAATACTGCTCGAAACACACGGGATCAGCAAGTCTTTTCCTGGCGAACACGCTCTCAAGGATATCAACTTCGATATTCAACCAGGAGAAGTTCATATTCTGCTGGGTGAAAACGGTGCGGGGAAATCGACGCTGATCAACATATTGAGTGGGGTCTACCCGCCTGATACCGGCCACCTGCTTTTTAAGGGGCAGGAAGTCGTCTTTACCTGTCCTGCCGATGCCCAGCAGGTGGGGATCAGCGCGATTTTTCAGGAACCAAACCTGATTCCGTATATGTCGGTGGCCGAAAATATTTTCCTGGGCAACGAACCCGGCAGGGGAATGAACCAGATCATCGACAAGACCCGGCTGGTCGACCGCACCCTGGAATTGATCGACGAGTTAAACCTGGCCCTCGATCCGGAGACGGAGGTATCGGAGTTATCGCTGGCTGAAAAGCAGATGGTCGCGGTCTTACGCACAATCAACCAATCGGCAGATCTGGTGATCATGGATGAGCCGAGTGCGATGCTGACCAACCGCGAGACATCCCAGTTGCACAGCGTGATTAGGCGGATGCGGTCACAGGGAGCCGCCGTTCTCTATGTGACCCACCATCTCTCCGAGGCGATGCAGATCGGCAACCGGGCCACCATTCTTCGCGACGGTCGCAAGATCGCAACGGTCGCCATCGACGCCACCAGCCAGCACGACCTGATCCGGTTGATCACCGGGCACAAAAACGCGACCCGCCGATCATCAATCCACCGTCCGCACCGGATGGAGCGGGAGGTTCTTCGCCTGGAAAACGTCTCGACGGCAACCGGCATCGACAACGTATCTTTCAGCCTCCACGCCGGTGAAATCCTGGGGATCACCGGGCTGATCGGAGCGGGCGGCACGCGGCTTTTCGAAACGGTTTTCGGCGTGGAACCTCTGCTGGGCGGCGAGATTTACCTGGATGGCAACCCGGTGACCATCGACTCGCCGCAGGTCGCGACCAGGCTTGGCATTGGCTGGCTGACAGAAGAACGGCGCGAGCAGGGGCTGGTTCTGGAGATGGACGCCCAGAACAATATGACACTTGCCGTCCTCAGAAAGCTCGGCATTGGCCCGATCCTCAACCTGGATGAAGAAGGCAGCATTGTCGCCCACTACGCGCAGCGATTGGGGATTAAAGTGAGCAGTCTCACCCGGCGAACCCGTGAACTCTCCGGAGGAACGCAGCAAAAAGTCATTCTCTCGCGCTGGCTGGCAAGCAGCAGCCGGGTTCTGCTCATCGATCAGCCAACGCGCGGTCTTGATATTCAGGCTCGCGGGGAACTCTATGATCTGCTCAACGATCTTGCCCGCCGGGGCATCGGGATCATCGTCATCAGCTCGAACATTGACGAGATATTGAACCTGTCGGATCGCATCATCATCTTACGGAAAGGACGCATCATTGACATTCTATCGAAGGCGGAGGCAAACCCGTATCTAATTACAGCACTGTCCAGCGAAGGTGTATGATGATTTTCAAGAAGGCTTCTGGCTATTATGAACAGGTAAAGGCCGTTTTTCAGGACTACCGGGATAGACAGGCCTTCAACCAGGCGGGGGCACTGATAGGTTTACTGGCGCTGCTGCTGTTCTTCTGGATTTTCGCTCCGGCGTTCAGGCAGATCGAGAACGTGGTGCTGCTGGCCCGCACGGCATCGATTGCAATGGGGATCGTTGCCATTGGGCAGACGGTTGTCCTGATCTCCGGCGGCATCGATCTGTCTGTTGGGTCGATTGTCGCTTTCACCAGCGTCGTCTCAGCGCGCCTGATGATCTATGGCTTCGGGCCAATCCCCCCACTGACGGGCACGCAGAGCTACCTGGCAATCCTGATCGGCTGGCTCACCGGCCTGCTGATCGGGGCGGCCCAGGGATGGCTGATCACCAAAACCAACATTCCACCGTTTATCGCTACACTGGGGACGATGGTTTCGCTGCGCGGCATCTCGGTCGGGTTGTCGGGCGGCTATACGATCAGCGGCCTGCCGGAAGAATTTCAGTGGATTGCCAACAGCAGCATCGGCATCGTCCCGGTTTCCCTGCTAATCATGCTGGGAATTTACGCCGCCACTGCCTATTTCCTCTCGAATACCAAACCGGGCCGCTACTGCTATGCCATCGGAGGCAACCAGACCGCCGCCCGGCTGTCAGGCGTTAAGATCGACCGCTACAAGCCGCTCTACTATGCTTACAGCGGACTGCTGGCAGCAGTGGCAGGCACCCTGTTGAGTGCCTATATTGACGGTGCAACCTTCACCAACGGCGAGGGCTACCAGTTTTCGTCGATTGCCTCGGCGATTATGGGCGGAACCAGCCTTTCCGGCGGCGTGGGCAGCATATGGGGGACGTTGATCGGGGTAATGATTCTCACGATTGTCCCCAATGGTATGGTCATGCTCGACGCGCCATACTGGGGCCGCGATGTGGTGACGGGGATCGTCATTTTGATCGCGGTGCTGCTCGACGTGAACCGCCAGAAGGCACGCAGGGCCGCCAAGCCCCGGCTCGATATCGGCCAGTCAACTTTTTCGGGGAGCTACCTCAACCGGATACTCGGCCAGTTGAGCCTGCTGATCATACAAAACACCGGCTGCACGATCTACCGGCTTTTTCTCGCCGACCG
>JAFGOY010000063.1 GCA_016926255.1 Anaerolineae bacterium
ACTGTAAAACTATAAGTCCGCATTTTTCGATCTGGCCCTCACCCCTAAATCCCCTCTCCCTCATGGCGAGGGGACTTAAACATCCTGAGCCTATCCCATTTCAACATTTTCCATGTTATTTTGCAGACCCGGCTCCGGCAATCAGGCGGATGGCCTCGACGATGATGCGGTGTTCGGCGGCGTGGATGTGTTCCTCGAACTGTTCGAGGGTGTCGCCGGGTTCGATGGGGACGATCTCTTTGACGATCACGTCACCGGCATCGACTTCGGGGATCACGTAGTGGATCATACAGCCGCCGTGCTCGACTTCGCCGCGCTGATAGGCTTCGTAAGTGCGGCGGATGCCATCGGTGCCGGGGAAGGTTCCGGGCAGGGCCGGGTGCAGATTGATCACCTGCCGGGGGAAGCGATTCAGAAAAGCGGGAGAGAGGATGTGCATCCAACCGGCGAGAACGATCAGATCGGGGGTATGGAGAGCAATCTGATCGGCGAGGTCGGTGTCGTAGAGATTGCGGGGCTGACCGGCGTCGCGGTAGGGTTTGAGAGGGAAATAGAGAGTCGGGATACCGGCGGCGTCGGCACGCTGAAGGCCGTAGGCCGATTGACGGTTGGAGACGACGAGAGCGATCTTGGCGTCGAGGTGGCCGCTGTCAATGGCGTCGATGATGGCCTGAAGGTTAGAGCCTGATCCTGAGATCAATACGACGAGGCGCATGGGATTGATTCCTGTTTCGAGCATCCCCGGCACTTCAACGCCGGGCTAATGCAAATCAGGTAGCTTTCGATCTTGTGCGCGGTGGAGCACCCCCTCTGTCGCTGCGCGACATCTCCCCCACCGGGGGCGATCAAGACGCTCTGTGTTTTGTGCTTGATCACTCTCATGAGTCTTTTCCCAGATTTTGGATTTCGACTATACCCTGATTATCGACAATCTGGCCGACGAGGTGGACAGTGCCGGGTAAGGTGGACTGGGCGGTCGAGACATCGCCGGGCGGGACGACGACGAGCATCCCCAGACCCATGTTGAAGACGTGGAACATCTCGCGGGGGTCGATTTTCCCGCGCTGCCGGATCAGATCGAAGATGGGCGGTTCGGGCCAGGTGCCGCGCCGGATGGTCGCGCCCAGGCCACCAGGCAGGATGCGCGGCAGATTATCGTAGACGCCACCGCCGGTAATGTGGGCCAATCCGCGAACGTTGACTCCGGCGGTGCGAAGACTCTGCACCGGCTTAAGATAAGATGGATGGATGGCAAGGAGCGCTTCGCCAATCGATTGACCGAGATCGGAGTGGGGCGATTGCCAGTCGAGATCGTTCAAAACGGAGCGTGCGAGGGTGAATCCGTTGGTGTGCAGCCCAACAGCGGGCAGGGCGAGGATCGCGTCGCCGGGCTGGATGGTTTCGCCGGTAATCAACTGATCGTGGTCGACGACTCCGACAATCGTGCCGACGAGATCGACCGCACCGGGCGCGTAGACGCCGGGCATCTCGGCGGTTTCACCGCCGATCAATACACAGCCAGCTTCACAGCAGGCTGTGGCTGCTCCGCCGACTATCGCGGCGATTTGCCCGGCGTCGAGATGGGCGGTGGCGACGTAATCGAGAAAGAAGAGGGGACGGGCACCCTGCACGAGAATATCGTCGATGCAGTGATTGACGATGTCATGACCGATGGTGTCCCAGCGGTCGAGGCGGGCGGCGACCTTCGTCTTGGTGCCGACCCCATCGGTGGAGGCGACCAGCACCGGGTGGGACATCGAACTGAACAGGGAGAGGGCGTCAAACAGACCGCCGAATGAACCCGTCTCGGAAAGAACTTCCGGGGTATAGGTTGCGGATACGGCCTGCTTCATCAAATCAAGGGCACGCTGGCCCTCGGCGATATCGACTCCGGCGGCGGCGTAGCTGGTTTTCTCGGTCAACGGTTTGCTCCTGTGCGACCAATGTCACGGCGGTATTGCATATTGTCAAAGTGGACGGCAGTCAGTGCCTCATATGCGTTATCGACTGCGGCGGGGAGATCGTCACCCAGGGCGGTGATCCCCAGCACTCGCCCCCCGGTGGTGACGACCTGACCGTCGGCGCGGGTAGTGCCCGCGTGGAAGGCGATTACGTTCGGGTGATCGTCTAGACTGTCGAGGCCGGTGATCGGGAGACCCTTTGGATAGCTGCCGGGATAACCGGGTGAAGCGAGAACGACCGAGGCGCAGGCTCCTGGCTTCCAGCGGATATCGACTTCGCTCAGGCGACCTTCGACGCAGGCGAGAAGGACTTCGTACAGATCGGTTTCCAGCAAGGGCAGGATGACCTGCGTTTCGGGATCGCCGAAGCGACAGTTGAATTCGAGAGTCTGCCAGCCTGCCGGGGTGGCGATCATGCCCGCGTAGAGAACGCCGACGTAGGGAGCCCCTCGTTCGGCCATGCCATCGACGGCGGGCTGAAGAACCCGGCGAACGATCTCCTCGATATCGGCGGCGGAAACGTCGGGTGGGTGGGTGAAGACTCCCATGCCGCCGGTGTTCGGCCCCTGATCGCCATCATAAGCGCGTTTGTGGTCGCGGACGGGGGGCATCGGAACGACGGTGCGGCCATCGGAGAAAGCGAGCAGGGAGACTTCGGGGCCGGTCAAGCGTTCCTCGATGACGACGAGGTCACCGGCAGCGCCAAAAGCGCGATCCCGCATGATCTGGTCGAGGGCGGCGAGGGCTTCGGCGGGCGTGTCGCAGACGATGACTCCCTTCCCGGCGGCAAGTCCGCTGGCCTTGACGACGAGCGGGCCGGTCTGCGCCTCCACATACTCGCGGGCCGCGCCGTAATCGGAGAAGACACGATAATCGGCGGTGGGGATGGCGTATTCGGCCATGAAATCCTTGGCGAACTGCTTGGAGCCTTCGAGTTGGGCGGCGGCCTGGACCGGGCCAAAGACAGGGAGTTCGGCCTGCTGAAACACGTCGACGAGGCCGAGCGTGAGCGGGACTTCGGGGCCGACGACGGTCAGGGCGATGGCGTGGTCGAGGGCGAAATCAAGCAGGGCGGTAAAGTCATCGACCGGGATCGGGACGTTCGATGCGGCGGCGCGGGGCTGCATCGCGGCAGGATTCGGGCTGGCCGGCCATTCGGTGCCTGCATTGCCGGGGGCGACGTAGACATGATCGACGCGGGGCGAGCGGGCCAGCGCCCAGGCGAGGGCGTGCTCGCGGCCACCGGAACCGATGACAAGGATGTTCTGCCGGTTGGGATCGTTGACGTCAGTCAATTGTCAGAATGCCTTTCTTTGTAACGAGTGCTGTTCGTTAAGCCGGGGCTGAAGCCGCCGGGCTAATGATTCTCTGGGCCTGGGGTACAAAATAGTGAGGCAATAGAGGGCGATGTTTTCACCCCCTCCCCGTCCCTCCCCCTTCAAGGGAGAGGGAGCAGAACCGCGTGATATTTTTCGCGGACTTCGATTACCTCATTAACTTGTCATAGAGCAAAATCCACAGGCTAAAGGATATGGCGACCGCAAGGGTCGCCCCTACGGGTGATTTCGTTGATAAAGTGTGACTCGACAAATCCTCCCCCACAGGAGGCGATCAGGGTTGGCTTTGTGCAAAATCATATGCCCCAGACCTCTTCAAAATACAATTTGTCCCGATCTTCTTCGAACAGCCAATCAGGAATGGAAATAGGATACATGCCGGTGAAACAGGCGGTGCAGTAGGCGACTTTCCGGCCCTGACGGATGGCTTTCAGCATACCGTCGAGGCTCAAGTAATGAAGCGAATCGGCATCAATGCGTTTGCGTATGGCGGCGACACCGAGGCGGTGGGCGATCAACTCCTTGTAGGTGGCCATGTCGACTCCCATGAAACAGGGATGGCGGATGGGCGGCGATGACACCCGGACGTGGACTTCGGCGGCACCGGCTTCACGAACAAGGCGAACAAGCGGGCCGGAAGTGTTGCCGCGTACAATGGAATCATCGACGAGGACGACACGCTTCCCGCGCAGGTTATCGGTGAGAGGGTTGAACTTGAGGCTGACTCCCTGCTGGCGGAGGCGGTCGTCGGGCTGGATGAAGGTGCGGCCAATATAGCGGTTCTTGGTAAGGCCCTCGTTGTAGGGGACTCCCGACTCAAGACTGTAACCAATGGCGGCGGGGGTGGCCGAATCGGGGACACCGATCACAAGGTCAGCTTCGACGGGGGCTTCGCGGGCAAGCTGTCGGCCCATGCGCTGGCGGGCCTGGTGGATTACCTGGCCGTCGAGGAGGGAATCGGGGCGGGAGAAATAGACGTATTCGAAGATGCAGAGGGTGGGCTGCTCCGGCGGGCGACCTTCGAAGGAGGTGATCCCCTCCGCGTCGAGGCGGACGATCTCGCCCGGTTTGACGTCACGGACATACTGAGCATCGATGGTATTCAGGGCGCAGGTCTCGGAGGCGACGACGCAGCCGTGATCGACCTGGCCGATGGCGAGCGGGCGCAGGCCGTGCGGATCGCGGACGGCGTAGACGGCATCGCGGGTGAGGATGGTCAGCGAGTAAGCGCCCTCAGCGACGGCCATCAATGCGCGGATGCGGTCGATCCAGCAATCGGGTGATTGGTGATTTTTCCCATTCCTGCAAACGCAATCGGGAGACCAGACGGTGGAGGGAGCGGCTAATATCTGAGTGATGAGTTCGCTGTCGGTGGTGGAAGATAAGCCGACTCCGCGTTCGAGAAGAAGGCTGCGAAGCTCCAGGGCGTTGGTCAGGTTGCCGTTGTGGGCGACTCCGAGCGGCCCGTACATGGTTTCAATAAGATAGGGCTGGGCGTTGCGAATATGAGACGATCCGGTAGTCGAGTAGCGGTTGTGGCCAATGGCCATATGGCCCTTGAGCGGTGCGAGGTTGTCTTCGTTGAAGACCTGGGAGACAAGGCCCATCGACTTGTGGAGATAAGCGGCGTGACCGTCACAGGTGGCTATCCCGGCGCTCTCCTGCCCGCGATGCTGGAGGGCGTAGAGGGCGAAGAAGGCAAGGCGGGCGACCTCGCGATCGGGGGCGTAGACGCCGAAGACGCCGCAGGCTTCGCGGGGGTGGTCGTCGTCAAGATCATTCAGGCCGTCCCCCTCTGTCGCTGCGCGACATCTCCCCCAGGCCTGGGGGAGATCGGGGTGATGTGGAAAGAGTTTATTTTCCATGCTGGGCAGCCTCGTCGTCGGTAATGATTTTCTGTCGGTTGGCATCTTGCAGCGCAGCGATGCGCTCCCTGATGGATGGGTTGGACAGGGCCAGGATTTTGGCGGCGAACAGCGCCGCGCCGGAGGGTTCGAGAACCAGCGCGGGGGCGACTCCGCCGGGCATCCGAATCGACGAGAACAGGTCGGCACCGCCGAAACGATCAGACGGCGGCGGGCAGGCGATCACCGGGGCCGTCACCTGGGCATCGACGAAGCCGCTCAGGGCGTTGGATCGACCGGCGACGGTGATATACACCCTGGGGCGTGGATCGGATTCGCAGGCGGCGAGGATGGTCAGCAGGTGTTCGGGCGTCTTGTGGGCCGATCCGATCCGCATCTGCGAGTCGATGCCCAGGTCGCGCAGCGCAGCGGCGATCTGCTGGCAGTGATCGAGATCGGCGCAGGACCCCATGATAATCGTGACAGGTGGCTGCATTGTGAAAATCCTTTAGGGGCTTCGCCCCTAATAACCCCACAAACTTTTAAAAAAGTTTGATCAAAACTTCAAATCTTAAGCCGGTCGGAACCGTCCGGCTTAAGGACAATAAGCATTAACATTCTGAATAATTCGCTCTGCGGCGGGCTGCTGGCCCGGCTCGAAGGGCTGGCCGGTGAGACGCTCGAACAGGGAAATGTACAGCGACGCCATGTATGCCGCGAAATCGGGCGTGATGGGCGGCGGATCACCTTCGCCGCGATAGCCCTGCGCGACGAACCATTTCCGCAGGACTTCCTTATCGAAGTGCTCCGGGTCAGTGCCGGTGCCATACGATTCCTGAGTCCAGTAGCGGCTGGAATCGGGCGTGTGGACTTCGTCGATGAGGGTGAGTTTGCCGTCGAGGAGACCGAACTCGTACTTGGTATCGACCAGGATCAGACCGGCAGACCGGGCGACCGACTGGCCGCGATCAAAGAGAGCAAGGGCGGCGGCTTCGACCTGCTCCCACAGCGATTTTACGACAAGCTGCCGGTCGATGATCTCAGCGCGGGTGAGGCGCTGGTCGTGTGCGCCCTTCTCGGCTTTGGTGGTGGGGGTGATGACGGGGGTGGGAAGCGGATCGTTCTTGTGGAGGCCGTCGGGGAGATCGATGCCGTAGGGCTGGCGGTCGCCATTGGCGTAGAGCGTCCAGAGCGAGGTGTCGGTGACGCCGGTAATATAGCCGCGGACGACGACCTCGACCGGGAGCGGGTCGGCCTCGCGGACGATCATCGCGTTGGGGTCGGGAACGTTGACCAGATGGTTGGCGACGATGTCGGCGGTATGGTCGAACCACCACGCGGAGAGCTGATTGAGCACCTGGCCTTTATAGGGGATGGTGCCTAATACACGGTCGAAGGCCGAGACGCGGTCGGTGGTGACGAGCAGGACGCGCTGATCGGGCAGCGGGTAGATGTCGCGGACTTTGCCCGCGCGGGGGGCGTCGAGGCCGGGCAGGTGGGTCGAGGAGAGGGTCGAGGAGACGGCCTGTAAAAGGGATTCATGAGTCAGCATGGGATTGCTCCGGTGGCTGGTGCCTGGGGTTGCTGGGTATCGGAATTAAAATATATGGATGATTCCGATACCTGGGGATTTATCCCCAGGCTACAAATTCGACGTCGCCTGCGGCGACCTGCGGGCGCAGTCCGCTGCGCCCGTACCGACGATATGTTAGCAAATGATGAATCGAAATGGCGGTGATTTATCAGGCCCGGGGCTGAAGCCGCCGGGCTAAGAAGCAAGAGATAGAGAGTCCTGGCTTGTTCAGTTCGATCACCCCCCGTGCGGAACTGTGTTCCGCATCCGCTCCCTTTAGCAAGGGGGGCGACATATCTTTTTTTAAGATGGTTTCTATCAGGCATGGTTGACTCCGTTTCTGAACAGAGTTAATCCGTCGAGGCCAGATTCGCCGCGATGGGCGCGTGGATGCTGCCAGGGGAAGATGTGATCCTCCGGGTGGGGCATCAGGCCGAGAACGTTGCCTTCGGGATTGCACAGCCCGGCGATGTCGAGCGCGGAGCCATTGGGATTGCCGGGATAATCGACCGGGTCGCCTGCCGCATCGACATAGGTCAGGGCGATGAGATTATGCTGCTTCAGGGCGTCGAGGGTGGGGCGGTCGTGGGCAACGAGGCGGCCTTCGCCGTGGGCCACCGGGCAGGTGATCAGGGTATCGGGGCCGTTCAGGAAGAGGCTGGGAGTGCCCGGCTGCGGCCTGAGGACCACCCAGCGGCATTCGAAGCGGCGGCGCTCGTTATTCGTCAGGGTGACGGGGCGGCGGCTGCCGTTGATCTGCGATCCGGGGAGCAGCCCGGCTTTGACCAATGCCTGAAAGCCGTTGCAGATTCCAAGAACAGGGCGGCCCGAATCGACAAAGCGGCGGACATCGTTTCCGAGGAGGTCTTTCAGGATCAAGGCCCAGAGCGTCCCCGCGCCGAGATCGTCGCCGTAGGAGAAGCCGCCGGGCAGTACCAGCATGTGATAATCGGCGAGGGTGCGCTCGCCTGAAATCAACTGGTTGACGTGGACGATTTCAGGATCACCACCGGCGGCGCGGCAGGCCAGCGCTGCCTCGCGGTCGCGGTTGGTGCCGCGTGCGTGCAGCACGCAGACTTTCGGGACGCGGGTGTGAATTGTAGGAGCGGGAAGCGCGGATCGGATCGATGCAGCGGCTCTGCCGTTCGAGGATTCGCCGCGCCAGGCGCGCTCACAATCGGCGGTGGTGAGGTGAATCGGGTTGGCATCGCCGGTGCCGCGAATATCGAGAACCGGGTCTACGCTCACGTGGCCGATCAGCGCATGGGGAACATCGTCGAGCAGGCGGGCAAGCTTCTCGAAATCGGCGGGGCGGACTTCGACAACGAATCGGGTAGACGATTCGGAGAACAGGCGCAGATCGTCGGCGGGCGTGTCGGCGGCGCAGGGGAGATCGGTAAGGCGGATCGATGCGCCAAGATGACCGGCGATGCACATTTCGGCGAGGGCGACGGCGAGGCCGCCTTCGGAACAATCGTGGCAGGCGCGGATCAGCCCATCACGGATCGCCCGGTGCAGGGTGCGAAGCGTCTGCGGGGCGTTGGCGTCGGGCTGCGGAACGCTGCCGCCGGATCGACCGGTGAGTTGAGTGTAATGACTGCCGCCCAATTCGTCACGGGTTTCACCGATGGCGACGACCAGATTGCCCGACGACTTGAAATCCATCGTTACGGTTTGCTCAACGTCGGGGACGATGCCGAGGGCGGAGATCAGCAGGGTGCCGGGGATGGCGTGTTTCTCTCCATCATGGCCGATGAACTCGTTGTTCAGGCTGTCTTTGCCGGAAATGAAGGGCGCACCGTAGGCAAGAGCGGCATCGTGACAGCCCTGCGCGCAGCGAACCAGACTGCCCAGCCGGTCGGGGAGGTCGGGGCTGCCCCAGCAGAAATTATCGAGCAGGGCGACCTGATCGGGATCGGCACCGACGGCGACGAGATTGCGGAAAGCCTCATCGACGGCGGCCCAGGCCATCGCATAGGGATCGGCCTCTGTGTACTGCGGGCAGATGCCAACCGACAGGGCAACACCCTTCAACTGATCCGCTGAGGGATCGTCAAGGAGAACATCCAACGGAACGAGGACGGTGGCATCGCCGGGGCCGTGATCGTCGGTACCGACGAGGGGTTTGACGGCGGTTCCGCCCTGCACCTCGTGATCGTAGCGGCGGACGGTGTCTTCTTTGCTGCGAATATCGGGGTGGGCAAGAAGGTCGAGCAGTGTGGCCGACAGGTTTTCGGGGGAGGGGCGGGGATCGGGCACGGCGGGGGCGGGAGGCTCCCAGATGGCCGTCATGCGGCGGGCAGGCTGGCCGTCGTGGAGGAAGTCGGTAGAAAGGTCAGCGGCAAGGTGATCGCCGTAATAAAGGGCGATCCGACCGGTGGGTTGAAACTCACCAATGCAGACGATCTCGACATCATGGGCGGCGCAAAGCGCTTCGAGGCGGGGCAGGTTGTCGGGCGGGACGGCTAAAACCATGCGCTCCTGGGCCTCACTCAACCAGATTTCCCAGGGACGCAGGCCGGGATATTTCAGGGGGACGGTATCGAGCCAGACCTGAACGCCGACTTTACGGCCTAATTCCCCGACCGCCGACGAGAGACCCCCCGCACCGCAATCGGTGATGGCGCTGTAGAGTTTTTCGTCACAGGCCTGAAGGACGACTTCCATCACCTGCTTCTCGTTGATCGGGTGGCCGATCTGAACGGCCCCGCCGGACAACTCGCCGGTGGATTGATCCATTTCCATGCTGGAGAAGGTCGCCCCGCGCAGGCCGTCACGACCGGTGCGCCCGCCGATGACGATCACGAGATCGCCGGGGTTCAATTCGGTGGGGTTGGAGCCGTGGGGCAAAATGCCGAGACAGCCGCAGTAAACGAGCGGGTTGGCGGTGTAATCGGGGTGATAGAGGATCGCACCGTTGACGGTGGGGATACCCATCTTGTTCCCGTAATCTTCGATTCCCGCAATCACGCCAGCGGCGATACGGCGGGGATGGAGGACTCCGGGCAGAAGATCAGAAGCGGGAAGGTCGGGCGGGCCGAAGCACAACACGTCGGTGTTGGCGATGGGACGGGCGCTGACTCCGAGTACGTCACGGACGACTCCGCCGACTCCGGTGTTGGCCCCGCCAAAAGGCTCAAGGGCGGAAGGATGATTGTGGGTTTCGAGCTTGAAGGCTAAATCCCAGCGGTCATCGAAGGCGATGATCCCGGCATTGTCGACAAAAGCGGAACGTATCCAGGGAGGGTTCAGCGTGTCGGTGGCGGCACGGATGGTCGAATCGAGCAGACCGTCGATCCGCTGTTCGACCGGCTCCATGCTATCGACGCCGGGCAGGGGGCCGGTATAATCGATCACGGCGTTGAAGGTCTTGTGAGAGCAGTGCTCGCTCCAGGTCTGGGCGAGCATCTCCAGTTCGACATCGGTGGGTTCGCGGCCTTCTGATTGGAAGTACGCCTGTACCGCCTGCATTTCCGCGAGGTTGAGTGCGAGACGGCGGTCGACGCTGATCTGTTGAAGGGCGGCATCGTCGGCTTCGGTCAGCGGGATGCGTTCGACGGTATCGTCGACGGATTGGCAGGATACAAAGGGCGGCGCGATGGGCTGATCGACGGCGTGGTGCTGGATCAGCGGGTTGGAGAAGACCTCGACGGCCAGGCGGGTGAGATCGGCGGGGGAGAGATCGCCGCGCAGCAGGAAGCGGGAACCGGTGGCCGCCTGCTCGATTCCGTCGAGGCCGACCAGGTGGGCCGACCAGAGGAGATTCTCTGCGGCGGGGTCGGTGACGCCGGGACGGTAGATCACCTCGATGGTGTGGTCGGTGCCAGGATGGTCGACGGGATCATCGGGTGCGACGATAGCGAACTGCTCGGTGACGGGGTCAACAAGGAGATCGGCGGCAAGGCGTTCGACCTCAGCGCGAGTCAGATGGCCTGATATAAAAAAAAGTCGGTCAGCAAAACATCCTGTGACCGAAGGGATTCCCGCCTGGGCGGCGGCATTTATCCAGTTCATATTGGAGGTGGAGCCGTGGGCGCCGTCAGCGATGATGCGCGGCCACACCTCTACCCGATATATTGGTATCTTAACCAAGATGATCCCCCCCGGCACACCAACGCGGACATGCGTCAGTGCCTACCATGCATGATGGTTATTCAATCTATCCGTAAATTCACTTCGTTCATTTCGGATAGATACAAAATCGAAACTTCCGAATCAAATTCTGGACAGATTGATTGTTAAATTATGTTACCAATACACGAGCTTTTTGTTCTGCTGCTGCCAATTACCGGGCGAAGTCTACCAGTAGATCATAACAGTGGCAAATGAAAGTAGTTGCGGAATTCCGGGACTGTGCTTCGCCCCAGCCCTAAATCCCCTCGCCCTCATGGCGAAGGGGAAACGCCGTTTTCTGGAGAGGGCAAGGCGCAAGTCAGTATTTTGACAGGTTGTTCGTACACTCCACAGTCGCATGGGGTGTGTTGTCTCCTTAATTTGCTTCGTGTTAAAATGGCTCTCACACACCAGGGCTGGGTCGCCATCATCAGAGATGTTTTTGGCCGGATTTTTAAGGGGATACTGAAATGGCTCGCTTTTCTCAGAGTATTAAAAAGAGTCCGCAAAAATTATGGTCACTTATCAGTCTGCTGGCCTTTCTGTGCCTGTCTTCGGCAGGTTTGATTCAGAAATACGCGGGCATTGCCGGTATTGCGGCCTATCTCCTGATCGTGCTGGCTGCACTGCTGATTCTGATGAGGTTCAAGACGGCGATCTACGCTTTAGTCGATAAGCGCTTTGTGCTTTTTGCCGTGCTTGTCGCAGTCGGGCTGGTGGCTATTTTCGTGATAGTCTATCCGATGGAAACATCGGGCCAGCTGGGGCTGGGCAGTGACCGGGACGAAGCGCTCAATATCGCCGTGCGGAGCATCGCGGCAGGACGGTATCCCTATTATGAAAGGACTCACCTGGGCAACGCGATCATGCAGCTTCCGGGCGCGATACTTTTGTCCGCACCGTTTGTTGCCCTGGGCAACAGTGCCTATCAGAATATTTTCTGGCTGCTTGTCTTTGTCTATATGACGGGTGTCCTCTTCAAGGATCGGGCGTCTGCGCTGGTTCTCCTGGTGAGCGTTTTGCTGCTGTCGCCTACGCTGCAATACGAATATATTTCGGGGGGTGATTTACTGGCGAACGGCATCTACGTCGTTGTTTTTCTCTTCCTTACCATAAGAGTGTTTTCTATCCCCAAAGCCTTACTCTGGGAAAAGATCGCGTGCAGTATTGCCCTGGGGATCGGCCTCTCGTCGCGTCCTTATTACTTCATTCTGATCCCCCTCCTGTTCGTCGTGCTGCTGCGAATTACAAATATGAAAACGGCGCTTATCGGGACGGGTGCCGTTACGCTGGTTGCAAGCCTCGTCACGCTTCCCTACTACCTGTACGATCCCGGCGCGTTTACACCGCTGGCTGTCAACAGGCTCGCCAGTCTCGACTCGATCATTCCCTATGCCAGTCTCATTGTCATTGTGACGACGATCCTGCTGACCCTTGTCTGTGCATTCATGCTGTTCAAGACTTCCAAACGCAACCTCATCCCCTATTTGTACTGGATGAGCGCAGCAGTCCAGTTCCTCTCGATGCTGTTCACGGTCGTTTTCATCTCTATCGCCAATGAACACCTGGATTTCAGCTTTATGCGCCACCGGTATGGGATAATGTTCCTGCTGCTGGGATTGTGGGGATGCTGGCCATATCTATACAGCGCCCCCAGAGCATCCAGGCCCGCCCCTGCGGATGAGGGCCGCGCCCCGGCACAATCAGAGAGCGGCATGTCTGCTACATGACCCGCCCTGACCGATCCCATCTTGCAGGCCAGCAGAAGGAGATCAACCCGTGTCAGAACAGCTTTCGTGGTGGCAAAAGGGGATCATCTACCAGATATATCCCCGCTCATATCAGGATACGAACAGCGACGGGATCGGCGATCTGCCCGGCATCACCCGGCGGCTCGACTATTTACAGAAGCTCAACATTGATGCGATCTGGCTGTCGCCGATCTACCCCTCGCCCATGCACGATTTCGGCTATGATGTCGCCGACTACACCGGAATCCACCCGATGTTCGGTTCAATGGCCGATTTTGACTGCCTGCTCAACGAAGTCCACGCGCACGGCCTCAAGCTGATCCTCGACCTGGTTCCCAACCACACCTCGGACGAACATCGCTGGTTTGTCGAAAGCCGCAGCAGCCGCGACAATCCCAAACGCGACTGGTACATCTGGCGCGATCCCGCCCCCGACGGCGGCCCGCCCAACAACTGGACAAGCTTCTTCGGCGGCCCTGCCTGGACATTCGACGAGCCTACCGGGCAGTACTACCTTCACCAGTTCGTCACCCAGCAGCCCGAACTGAACTACCGCCATCCCGATGTCCTCCCCGCGATCCTCGATGTGATGCGCTTCTGGTTCGACAAAGGCGTCGATGGCTTCCGCATCGACGTCGTCTGGCTGATGTGGAAGGACGAACAGCTTCGTGATGAGCCGCCCAACCCGGACTGGCAGGGCGGCGATCCGCATGGAAAGCTGCGCCATATCTACACCCAGAATCTACCGGGAGTCCACGATCTCATCCGCCGGATGCGCGCCCTCACCGATCAGTACGAGGATCGTGTCCTTGTGGGCGAAATCTACCTGCCCTTCGATCAGCTTGTTCAATACTACGGCTCCGGCGACGAGGTTCACCTGCCCTATAACTTCCATCTGATCGATCTGCCCTGGAAGGCGCTTGTCATCAAGGCGGCCATCGAAAAATACGAGTCGCTCCTGCCCGGTGATGCCTGGCCGAACTGGGTGCTCGGCAATCACGACCGTACCCGGATCGCCACGCGGGTTGGCCCCGAACAGGCCCGAGTCGCGCTTATGCTGCTCCTTACCCTGCGCGGCACGCCCACCACCTATTATGGCGAAGAGATCGGGATGGAAAACGTCGCCATTCCCCCGGAATTCATTCAAGACCCGCCTGCCGTCAACCAGCCCGAAGTAGCCGATATCGTTGGCCGCGACCCTGTCCGCACGCCCATGCAGTGGGACGCCACACCCAATGCCGGGTTCACCCCTGCCGATATCACTCCCTGGCTTCCTCTTGCCCCGGACTGCCAGAGCCGCAATGTTGCAGCGCAGGAAGCCGATCCCGCTTCCGAACTCAACCTGTATCGTGCCCTGACCGCCCTCCGCCGCGCCGAACCTGCCCTCCATGCCGGGCAGATCGAAACCATCGACCCCGGCACCGGGGCCGGTTCCATCCTGGCCTACCGCCGGGCGGCTGATGGTGCCGACACGTTCCTGATCGTGCTCAACCTGGGGCAGGCACCCTGCCGGTTGGATTTACATCACATTGCCCCCGCCGCCCGGATCGAACTGTCGACGGCGATGGATCGGCGGGGTGAGGTCGACCTGTCCGATCTTGCCATCGGCCCCGACGAAGGGGTGATCCTGCGGCTGGGGGCATGAATCGCCAGGCCGGGCGCGGCCCGCTGCACCTCTATCACCGGGATGAATTGCCCGAACACAATACGCCTCCTGCTTGATTTGATCTTGACAACCAGAATGTTTCTATGTAATAATGGTGCCGTGTGGAAACGTTTCCACATTCTTCTCAGGAATTGATGCCATGGCCAGAACCAGGCGTTCCGTCACCATTATCGATGTTGCCAAGGCCGCAGGTGTCGGCGTTTCGACCGTCTCGCGTGTTATCAATAACAAGGGCTATGTTTCCGAAGAAACCCACCAGCGTGTGTCCGAAGTCATCGATGATCTGGGATATGCCCAGAACCTGGCCGCGCGCAGCATGCGCAGCCAGCAGACCAACCTCATCGGCCTGATCATGCCCGATGTGACCGATCCTTTCTGCATTGAGTTGATGCGGGGTGTCAGCCGGGCGATCATCGAACTGGATTATGATCTCATCATTTACACCAACGGTGATATTCGGCGGAACGATTCGAATACACGTATGCAGCAGTACGTTTCAATTCTCAACAGCAGTGTGGCCGATGGTGTCATCATCGTGATCCCGCTCGCCGATGATTTCCCCCCGGTGTCGCCGGTTGTATCGATTGACCTGAACATCAACCATCCATCTGGCCCGGCAGTCATTGCCACCAACTATCAGGGTGTGCGCGAAGCCATCGACCATCTTTTCGAGCTGGGGCATCGACGCATTGGCTACATCGGTGGGCGAATGGAACTGATGAGCGGTGTCCAGCGGCAGAAAGCCTTTGAGGATGCTTTCAAAGAAGCCGGTCTACCTCTTGATGACCGCCTGATGCTTCCCGGCGAGTTTACTTTCAGCGCCGGTTATCAGCGCGGACTGGAATTACTTTCACTCGATGAGCCGCCAACGGCTATCTTTGCATCTAACGATCAGGCCGCCAAAGGGGTTTATCAGGCAGCGTCGGAACTGGGCTTCCGGATTCCAGATGATCTGTCTGTGGTCGGGTTCGACAATATCCCCGAAGCCGCATATATGGGTTTGACGACGGTCGATCAGCACGTCGAGCAGATGGGCTACATGGGTACCAAGATGCTCTACCGGCTTATCCAGGAGGATGATCCGGAAGAGGATATCTATCAAATTGAAACAACCCTGGTTGTGCGCGGATCATGCCAACCGTTTGATCATTAGCGCAGACAGTAATCACGCCCATACTTTTTTACAGGGTATGGAAACGTTATCACAATCTTTTCGATATAGAAAGGGGGACTGCCTACGGAAAAAAAACGCAAAATATCTCACAAAAGATCCAGACCTTCACTCCCGCCTAAATAACAGAAGTCTGGTCTGGATCGGGTAGTGTGGCGTTGAAACCACACCACCATTCTAGTTAAAAAACATGACAAAATCAATGGAGAGAAAAGATGCACAAGCGAATATTGTTTGTCACTATTGTCGTCCTCGTTGCCAGCCTGTTCCTGGTCGCCTGCGGAGGCGCAGCCGCCACCGAAGCACCGGCAGCCGCTGAAGAAGAAGCCCCGGCAGAAGAAGCCGCAGCCGAAGAAGAAGCT
>JAFGOY010000064.1 GCA_016926255.1 Anaerolineae bacterium
CAACCGGTTGCGCAACCGGTTGTGTTCAGTATACGCCGAATACGGGTAGGGTGTCAATCTAAAGTTTTTGCCTATTTCTTTCCAGTGCTTTGGCACTGGAAACACTTGCCCGATGCCTTATTGTCCATACACGTTGGTGTAACGATCGTTCAGCCGGGCGATGAGGTCTGCCGGGATTTCTTCCGGCTGCCCGATTTGCATCGCCAGCCATACCGTCCGGGCGACATCTTCGACCATTATCGCCGCTTTGACGGCGGCTGTGCCCGACTTGCCGACGGTGAACACGCCGTGATTCTTGAGCAGGATCGCCGGAGAACTGCCAATCGACTCGACGACTACCTTGCCGATCTGCTCGCCGCCGATCAGGGCGAAATCGCCGCAGGGAATGGGGCCGCCGAACTCATCGGCGATGGCGGTCAGCACCGGCGGGATCGGCTTCCCAACGGCAGCAAAGGCCGTCGCGTAGTTCGAGTGCGTATGGACGACCCCATTGATCTCCGGCATATGGCGATAGATATAAAGGTGACTTGCCGTATCGGAGGAGGGTTTAGCGTCCCCTTCGACGACATTGCCTTCCAGATCGAGGACGACCATGCTCTCAGGAGTCAGGTCTTCGAACATCACGCCAGAGGGCTTGATTGCCACATAACCGGTTTCCGTATCACGTATGCTGACATTGCCGCTGGTCCATTTGACCAGCTCGTTTTCAGGCAGTGCGCAATTGAGCGTCACCAATTCTTCTCGTATTTGTTGAAGTAGCATAGCGTTTATCCTGTAAAGACTCTTTGTCTCTTACTTCAGTGTATCCACAGCAGTTCTTTCGATGACCAGTCCCTTCTTGTAGCGTTCCATGAACGCTGTAAAGCCATCAATGTCCTGCTGGTCGGGGGCCATCGTTGCAACCTTTTCTCCCGCAAAGACCTTGTTGGAGAGATAGGTTTCCAGAGGCTCGTTATCTGCCTTATAGAGCATATAAGCGCCAAGCAACGCCATTCCCCACGCGCCGCCCTCGCCAGCGGTTTCCATCACGGAAACGGGGACATTCATCGCCGCTGCCATGAATCGCTGCCCCACGCCTTCGGTTTTGAAGAACCCGCCGTGACCAAGAACCTGGTCAATTGTTACCTTCTCCTGTTCAAAGAGAATGTCTAATCCGATCTTCAATGCGCCAAGCGATGAGAACAGATTCACGCGCATAAAGTTTGCAAGCGTAAAGCGGCTGTCGGGAGTACGGACGAACAATGGACGTCCTTCTTCGAGGTGTGTAAGGTGCTCGCCTGAAACATAGTTGTAAGCAAGCAGCCCGCCAGCATCCGCATCGCCGGTGAGTGCCTTTTGATACAGCATTTCGAACAATTTGGATTGATCGATCTCCACACCAAGATCATTGGTAAATTCTTGGAATAGACCAACCCATGCATTGAGGTCGGATGTGCAGTTGTTGCTATGCACCATCGCGACCGGTTTACCCGCAGGCGTCGTTACCATGTCGATTTCGGGATATAGTTTCGACAGGGCTTTTTCCAGAACAATCATGGCAAAAACGGAAGTTCCCGCGGAAACATTGCCCGTGCGCTGGGCGACGCTGTTGGTGGCGACCATGCCGGTGCCTGCATCTCCCTCGGGCGGACACAGCGGAATCCCCGCCTGTAGTTGTCCTGTGGGATCGAGAAGCTTCGCGCCTTCTTCGGTGAGAGCGCCCGCGTTATCCCCCGCCATGAGGACTCCGGGGAGGATGTCCTGAAGCTTCCAGGAGATGTTTTTCGCTTCGAGCCGCTCGTTGAACTGCTCGATCTTGCCTTCGTCGTAATTGTTTGTCGTACTATCGATGGGGAACATACCCGATGCTTCGCCAATGCCCAGCACCTTCTGCCCCGTCAGTTGCCAATGAACATAACCGGCCAGCGTGTTGAGAAAATGGATATCGGCGACATGAGGTTCCTTGTTCAAAATCGCCTGATAGAGGTGGGCGATGCTCCAACGCTGGGGGATGTTGAACTGGAACAGATCTGTGAGTTCCTCTGCCGCCTGTCCGGTAATGGTGTTTCGCCACGTACGAAACGGGACGAGCAGGTTCCCTTCCTTATCGAATGCCATGTAGCCGTGCATCATGCCGCTGAAGCCGATGGCACCAATGGTCTTGAGCGGTGTGCCATAATTCTCAAGAACCTCGCTGGCGAGTTCCTGATAGGCTTCTTTCAATCCTGTCCATACATCGTCGAGACCGTATGTCCAGACGCCGTTTTTATATTGGTTTTCCCACTCATGGCTTCCCGATGCGATTGGCTTATGATCCTCACCGATCAACATCGCTTTGATACGAGTCGAACCGAACTCGATGCCAAGAACAGTCTTTCCGCTTTCAACTGCTTTTCGGATGTCGTTTCTATTCATGTTCATCTCTCCGTTTGATCTGATACATCGGCCAGAACCGCCCGCCCTGATTCTGTTCGGAAGTCAATGCCTGTTGCATATTTACTCATAATAAGCTCCCAGAAAAAGTACAGGGTTTCGGGGTTACCCCGAAACAGGCCTCATTGATCTTGCAACCATAATCCGTGCATTGGTTTCATAAAGGCAGCGGCGACCTCTGGCCGCTCTACTACCGGGTGACCATCAGGGTCGTCTACCACTGCCGGCTTATTTTGTTAACCGCGTTCATTATCAGATGGCGAGCACAGGGCCATCGTATCATTTTTTGATCAGGGTTCTACAACGACTTTTAGTCCGGACCGTGCAGCAGCTACTTTGAAGGCTTCAGCGCAGTCGGCCAGCGGGAAGCGGTGGGTGACGATGGCGCGCACATCAATACGGCCACTTTCTACCAGCCGAATGGCGCGAGGATAGGTATGTTTCATTCGGCGGACCAGTTTGATGGTCAGCCCTTTTCGGCGAGCGGTAGAAGCCTTGAACGCGATCTGGTCATCGCCGGGAATGCCGCCCAGTACCACGCAGCCGCCGGGTCTGGCTGCTTCGATGGCCGTCTCGACGGCGGCGCTTTCATTGGCGATCTCGAAGGCGACATCAACGCCTCGCTCACCGGCTGCCGCCCATACGTCACCGCGCTCCTGCCCTTCGTCACCGGCCTGGAAAACCTGTGTCGCACCCAGTGAACGGGCCGCGTCGAGGCGATTGGCAAGCTTATCGGTGGCGATGATGTCGACTGCCCCGGAAAGCCGGGCAAGCTGGATAATCAACAGACCAATCGGGCCGCATCCGAACACGCCGACGGACATGCCGGTTTTCAGATGTCCAAGATCGGCGGCATGGATGGCGACCCCCAGCGGTTCGAGCATCGCACCATCTATATCGGAGAGTGCATCGGGTAGAACGTGGAAACAGTGGGTAGGCCAGGCGATGATTTCCCGGAGTGCACCATCATCGGTGCCATGTCCGGCAAAATGCTGATCGCCGCACAGGTTCGGGTGACCCTGCTGGCAGTATTCACACCGGCCACAGGGCACCGAGGGATCGACGGCCACACGTATGCCATCTTCAGTAACACCGGCGAACTCGTGCCCCAGCACGAGGGGGCGATCAAGTTGCGCGTCGCCGATACCCTGATCGGCGAACCAGTGCAGGTCGGAGCCGCAGATGCCCACAGCCGTCACCCGGACAAGGGCTTCGCCCGGGCCCGGTTTCGGTTCCGGTTCGGAGTGTAACCGTAAATCACCTGACGCATGCAGCCGAATGACATTCATAGGTGTTTTTTTAGCAACTACTTTATCTTCGGATGTTAATCGAACTTTTTCTGACTACGAGTTGGGGCGTTATCCACTTGTTAAAAGGTGGAATCTCTTCCCCAATCTCCCTGGCTTCAATCAATTGATGCAGCATGTTAACGGTAGAGAACCCCATCTCGGATAGACCCTGTTTGATCGTCGTCAGGGGTGGGGAGAAGAAGGCCGATTCGGGGATATTGTCGCACCCAACGACGGCGAGATCCTCCGGGACGCTCAACCCAACTTCCCTGGCGGCTTTCAGAACGCCAAGCGCCATCTGGTCATTGCTGGCGAAAACGGCATCCAGTGAAGGAACCTGTCCGAGAAGCTGCAAAAGACCCGTTTCTCCGCTGGCGGGTGTCCAATCTCCGTAGGATATCAGCCTGTCAATATCCTCGGCCATATTTCTCTCGTGCAGTACGGACTTCCACCCTTCCAGGCGCTGGCGGGCTTCCCACCAGGTCAGCGGGCCGGTGACAATACCGATATGCTGGTAACCTTGCTCTACAAGATGGTTTGTTGCCAGTCTGCCACCATAGAAGTTGTCTACGGCAGACATTGATAAATCGGGGCGTGGTTCCATATTAAGGAACACCACCGGCGTACCGATGTTCCGTATTCGTTCGCATATCCACTCGCAGTTGCCCCCGATCTCCGGGACTGCCCAGAGAATGCCCTCGGTCTGGTGGGCCAGCATGCTGGTGAGCGCATCTTCACCATTGTCATTATCGGGATCGGCGATCAGGCTTAGCAGGAGCGACAGTCCTAATTCAGTGGCTTGTTTCTCGATACTTGCCAGGGTTCGCGAGGGACCGTAGTATTCGATGCCCGTTGCAACAACCCCCAGCGTATGACTTCGACCCTTCAGACCACGAGCCGCCATGTTGGGCGCATATCCCAGTTCATCTATTACATCCTGGACGCGCTTACGTGTTTCGGGTGATACATCGGGGCGGTTATTCAACACGCGCGACACTGTCATGGTCGAAACGCCTGCCCGTTTGGCGACATGTTTAATAGTAATTTTTGTCACAACACCCAACTTGATTGAGGTATAAGAATCAAAATGGAGTCAGAAATACTGACCGACCATTGATACCTTGACGTTAACGTTAACGGTACTAACATCAGATTAATGCAGTTTTTCGACTTTGTCAATATTTTAATAAATCTAAGGAAACTCAGGCACAAACTTTTTTGACTTCTGGTAAGTTTAAAGCTCTTTCCTGAAATGTGATGCTTGACACCTCTCCGATTTTGTCATAGAATGATAACGATAACGTTATCGTTCGCGGGAACGTTAACGGGATTATGGCACTCACATACAGGATCAACAGGTATGAAGGGGAAGATAACCATCAGGGATGTTGCGATCATGGCGCAGGTCTCCAACCAGACCGTTTCCCGTGTGATCAACAATCGTCCTGATGTGGCTGAGGAAACCCGGCAGCGAGTCCGGCGGGCGATTGAAGAGCTGAACTATCAGCCCAACGCCATTGCCCGGAGTCTGATCCAACAACGCAGCCTTACATTGGGTGTCATTACAGCAGGTCTCCAATTCCTCGGCCCATCTCAAACGCTGAATGGCATTGCAAAACAGGCAGAGGAGATCGGTTATAGTCTTTTGCTCAAAGAACTTCCCCATTTTCGCAGTAACAATATTGAACCTCTTATTAATACACTACTCGCTAGGCAGGTGGAAGGGATCATCTGGGCCGTTCCAGAGATCGGCGATAACCGAGAACTACTTCCCGAAGTATCTATTCCCAGCATCTATCTCACCATGCAGGAACGGCCCGATGTATCCACCGTTGCAGTCGACAACTATTTGGGTGGGCGGATAGCCACCCAGCACCTGATCGATCAGGGCTACCGGCGTATCGCTCACCTGACGGGGCCTCTGGATTGGTGGGAATCTCGCCAGCGGAAGGCAGGTTGGCTTGACACCCTGCGAGATGCGGGGCTGCCGGTTTCGGAACAGCAGTCCGCATCGGGTAACTGGTCAGTTGGCAGTGGGGCACAGGCGATGGAGCAACTGGTTGAGAGCTTCCCTGATATGGACGCGGTATTTGTTGGAAACGATCAGATGGCCCTGGGTGCTATGCATGTGGCGCATCAGAAGGGCTATCGAATCCCGGAGGACCTGGGTGTGGTGGGCTTTGATGGTATACCCGAAGCAGAGTATTTCGTTCCACCTCTCACAACTATCTCTCAAGATTTGCGAGAGCTAGGCTCGACAGCGGTTCGTCAGTTGACACAGGCGATTGGCTTTGGGCACCTGGAACATCTGGTTTTTGAACCCAGGTATATCTCGCTTCGCCCGGAACTGTGTATTCGAGAGAGTTCGACTTCGAGCAAGTAAGAATAAAGGCGGCTCTCTCTTTAAGCAGGCACGGACTGGCCTGAGAATTGGAAAACGTATGGACCCTGGTGGTGGCAGAAATTCTCTATAACGTTCAATACCGAGTCCGGAGTACACTCTTTACAAGGTTGCGACCGGTACCGGCAAGGCGCACTGTGGTGCGGCTTTGAAGGATACTGGCTACAACGTAGGTTGGGAACGCGAGGAAGTGCATTCCCCAGAATGGAATACGCGACCTCCGCGGAAGTTTTATATATTTGCAAAAGGAGAAATCGAATGAAGAAGAACGTTTTGTTGATTGTGGCACTTGTTCTGGTAGCCAGCCTGTCGCTGGTGGCATGCGCCCCTGCCGTCGACACCTCCGCGCTGGAAAGCAGAATTGCCGACCTGGAAGCGCAGGTCTCTGAGCTTCAGTCGGCTGTTGATGCCGCTCAGGCCGCCGCAGACGCAGCAGCAGAAGCCGCAGGGGCAGCAGCAGCTCCCGCAGCGGAAGAGCCGATGGAAGAAGAGGAAGCTCCTGCAGAAGAAGCAGCAGGAGCGAAGACCTATGCTGACATGACGCTGTGCTACCCGCAGCTTGGCGCCGAGAGTGACTGGCGTACTGCCAACAGCGCATCCATCAAGCAGACTGCGGACGAGCTGGGCTTTACGCTGATCTTCTCTGACGCTCAGCAGAAGCAGGAAAACCAGATCTCAGCCATGCGTGCTTGCATCCAGCAGGGCGTGGATGTGATTGCTCTGCCCCCCGTGGTTGAAGATGGTTGGGACGCTGTCCTGACAGAAGCCCAGAATGCCGGTATCCCGGTCATCATCGTTGACCGTTCCGTCTCGGCAGATGAATCCCTGTATGCCGCTCATATCGGTTCCAACATGGTGTTGGAAGGCGAACGCGCTGCTGAGGAGTTCAACAAGCAATTCCCCGAAGGCGCTAAGATCCTTGAGCTGTCTGGAACGACCGGTTCCGGTGCTGCGGTTGGCCGTGCAGAAGGCTTCCG
>JAFGOY010000065.1 GCA_016926255.1 Anaerolineae bacterium
TCCCATGGTTATCGCTTTGTTTTACACTGTACAGTAGCTCAAAGCGATGAAGAATATCTGCTCCTGATATTTTTTGCAACAGAACCGGTCTGGGTCCAGCAGTACTGGATGGATAACGGCCAACTCAAACGACGGGAGGTGAAGAATATGCCTCCGGTGAGTGATTGGATCCGCTCCCCTTTTGATCTGGAGGCACGCTACGGTAAGAAACGCAGCGACCGCCACTGGGTGGGTTACAAGGTACATGTGACAGAAACCTGTGATGAGGACCTTCCACATCTCATCACTCAGGTAGAAACTCGCCCAGCTTATGAACAGGATCATGCGGCAACGCTTGACATTCAGCGTCAGCTAACAGATGCAGATCTCTGTCCGGATGAGCACTTGGTGGATGCAGGTTATGTCAGTGCCAACATCATTTTGTGTAGTCAAGCTGAACATGATGTTACCATTGTCGGGCCAGTTAATCCTGACCCAAGTTGGCAGGCTCATACACCCGGCGCTTATGACATCTCACAGTTCAGGGTCGATTGGGAGGCACAGACGGTCACCTGCCCGGAGGGACACCAGAATCAGCGCTGGTATCCGAGCGAAGACAGCCAGGGAGAGCCTGTGGTACAGGTTCATTTCGCATCCAGTGTTTGTCAATTTTGTCCTAACCGTCAACAATGTACGCGGGCTAAGCAGAGTGGACGTACGATGGTGCTCAGGGCTGATGGTCGTCATGAGGCACTACAAGAGGCTCGCCAATACCAGAAAACTGACGAGTTCAAAGAGAAGTATCGTCTGCGTAGTGGGGCAGAAGGCACCCTATCCCAATCCGTTCGCAACAGCGGTCTGCGACAAACTCGCTACATTGGGCTTGAGAAAACGCATTTGCAGCATGTGGCTACGACTGTCGCAACCAACATTTTGCGCGCCGTGAACTGGCTAAACGATTTGCCACTGGCTGCTACTCGCCAGTCTCGGTTTGCGGCTCTTGCCGCCTAGTTTTGAGGTTCGCCAACAGTATCGAACTCAGGTTAGGTACGTTCCCGGAAGCTCATCAACATTCGTGAAAACTATTCTGGATAGAAAGAATAATGACACAGCATATGGTTAACGACGAATCACCAAAGCTGAAGGTCAACATGTATGGCGTCAACACGATTGGCAAACACATCGGGCAGGCCCTCTTCACGGCGGCGATGCTTTTCCTGGGCGCGAACTCGCTGGACTGGGGGTGGGATGGGGCATGGCTGTCGTCTACACCACCTGCTGGATCGGTCTCAGCGTCGCGCTGGCTCTCGGTAACCCGGAACTACTTAACCAGCGCGGACAGCGTGTGAAACAGGCGACGGTCGGCACCAAGAAATGGGACCTGGTGCTGCTTTCAATCTACTTCGTGATGATCTTTGTTCAACCCTTTGTCGCCGGTCTGGATCGGCGCAACAACTGGTCAACTCCCGTCTCACCGCCAGTATACGTTGTCGGCAACATACTGATGATCTTTGGGTTCGTCCTGCTGACCTGGTCAATGGTTGCCAATCGCTACTTCGAACCCAGCGTCCGCATCCAGGAGTCACGCGGGCACCGGGTCGAGGACGGCGGCCCCTATCGATTTGTGCGCCACCCCGGATACCTGGGTATCGTTCTCCAGTTCCTGGCCCTCCCCATCGCGGTGGGGACGTGGTCGGCGCTCATCCCCGGCGGCCTGGGCATCGCCGTCTTCGTGATTCGCACCGCGCTGGAAGACCGGACTCTGCGCGAGGAGCTGCCCGGCTACGAAGAGTACGCGCAGCGGACCCGCTATCGACTGATTCCGGGTATCTGGTAATTTTGAGTCCTACTCATAGGCCAGCACCTCGCGGACAGTGAGCTGGGATGCGTTTTGAGCCGGGACAAGACTCGCCAGTGTGGAGATGATCAGCACAAGCGCCAGCCAGATCGCCATGCTGGGCGTCGAGAATTTGAAGGCCAGCGTGGTCTGCATGGTAGCGACGCTCACCGCGTTGGCAAGTCCGATCCCGAAGGGGAAGGACACCAGCGTTCCCAGCAGCCAGCTCATCAGGCCGACGAACAGCCCTTCGACCAGCACCAGCTTGCGCACCGATCCGTTTGACGCGCCGACCGCCCGCAGCACGCCGATCTCGCGGGTGCGTTCGAGGACGTTCAGGCTCATCGCCCCGGTCAGCCCCAGCCCTCCGACGGCGGCCAGCAGCACCGACAGCACCATCAGGATGGTGAGGATCACCTGGAAGCCGTTCTCGCTCATACTGAGCACCCGGATCTGCGTATCACTGGTACCTTCGCCGAGGTTGGCATTTTTATAGCGGCGCTCCAACTGTAATGCCAGTGCAGTCTGGAAACGCTCGTCGCCAAAGGTCCCCGGCTGCGACCTGACACGGATGACGTTGACCTCGCTGTTCAGGGCATAGGTCTTGTCGAAGTATTCGTAGGGCAGATACACCCGCGCCCCGAAGATATGCCGGGAGACGATCCCCACGACGCGGTAATGGCGGTCGATGCCGTTGATCTTGAGCGTCACCTCGCTCCCCACGCCGATATTCGAGACTCGATCCAGGGTGTCCTCGTTGATGACGATCGCGTTGGTGTCGCCTTCCTGAAGCCAGCGCCCGGCGATTAACTGCGGTTCCATTGTCACCGGCTCATAGGGAACCGCCATCACTTCCACGCCTTCAGATTCGGTTTCATCGTCGTAGACAAAAGTCGCCGACGTCTGGTACCAGCCCTCGGCTGTGCTCACTTCGGGGATTCGGAGGGCTTCCCGTTCGGCCATATATCGATTTACCCCACCCGGCATTTCGATCAGGGCATCATATAGATAGTAGGGCCGGATCGACTCCAGTTTTGCCATCAGGGACGTATAGGTGCTGAGGGCGGCCATGAAGGTCGCCCCGGCCAGCATCAGGGTGCTGAGTGTAAACGCCAGCCGCGCCTTCCGGCGGAAGGTGTTTCGGATAGACAGGATCAGCGTGGTGGTCAGGCCGCGCAGTCTCTTGAGGAGTCTTTCTATAAAACCCATGCTGAGCCGGCCGATCAACCCAGACTGGTAAATTGCATCGTAGACCGTGATGTTGGTGCCGCCCAGGATGGGAAACAGGGCCGCGCCAAGCGGGACGAACAGGCCGACGAATACCTGGAGCAGAAAGATTGAGAGCGGCAGATTGACATCGGTGATATCGAAGTTGAGCATCTCGCCCACCAGTTGAGCCATGCCACCCGCGCCAAGCGTCCCCAGCGGGATGGCGATCGCCAGGGCACACAGGCTGAGCAGGACAACATTGCTGACGTACATCCACAGGATTTGCCGCCGCTGCCCGCCAATCGAGCGGATGATCCCGATCTGCTGCACCTGCCGGACGATCAGGGCGGAGAGGGTGTTGACCACCAGGCCAACGGTCAGGAAGATGCACATCACGCCAATCACGTTGACGATGAGGATCATTCCGGCGATGTCTGCCGTCGCCGGGTGATCGCCCGGATTGCCCACGCCCAGGAAGGGTTCGATGCTGACCACCTGGTAACCTGACGGTTCGATCACCCGGTCCCGCGCCAGGCCCGCGACCTGCATGATGTGCTGCTTATCTTGGTGGTTCTCGCTGACGATGATTTCCAGGCTGTTGTAGTACCAGCCCAGGTCCATCCATTGAAGGGTATCCATCGAAACGTATGCGGTGCCCCGGTTCAGAAACCAGGGCGGCATGACGTGCATATCGTGGATAATGCCGGTTACCGCCAGTTCGTAGCGCCGCTCCACGCTTGGCAGCTTGACCGTGACTGTGTCTCCAATCGAAACGCCGATCTCATCGGCGGTCATCCGCTCCAGCAGGATTCCCCGGGGGCCGGGGTCGGGCAGCCCGGCTTCTAATGTAAACTGGTTGACGCGGATATTGTTGTAATCTGGCATGGCATAAATGGTCGTTTCGAGCCATTCGTTGTCGCCGGTTGCTATATCGAAGGATTCCACACGCCGCGCTTCCGCCTGGGCGACCTCACGCATGGATTCAACTGCCGGGGCTAAATCCTTGTCGAAAGGTGTGATGAACAGGCGGGTGCTGGACGGGTTTGTCGCCCAGTAGGGTTCGTTCATGTCACGCTGCACGATACGCGCACCGTTGGTCGTCATGCCGATGGCGAAAATGCCGACGGCGATAGAGAGGATCACCAGGAGGGTGCGGGTCTTGTTACTCCAGATGTCTTTGAAGACTTTGATCCAGCGGGTTGGTATAGGCATGGTCAGCTCCGTATGATTTCGCCGTCGGCCAGCTCGACAATACGCGATGCGCGGTCGGCAAGGTCGTTGTCGTGGGTGACCATCAGGATGGTTTTACCCTGATCGACCAGTTCCTGGAACAGCCGGATGATGGCATCGGCGGTGTTCCAGTCGAGGTTGCCGGTTGGCTCGTCGGCGGCGATGATGGGCGGGTCGTTGGCCAGTGCGCGGGCGATAGCGGCCCGCTGCTGCTGCCCGCCGGAAATCTCCGAGGGGAGCTTGTCGGCGTTTTCGGCGATGTCGACCAGTTCGAGCAGGTGCAGCGCCCGCGCCCGCCGCTCCCGCAGCGGATAGGTGCTGCACAGGTCCATCGGCAGGGTAACGTTTTCGACCAGGGTCAGAGTCGGCAAAAGCTGGAAGAACTGGAAGACGACGCCCAGGTTGCGCCCCCGCCATTTGGACATATCGCTTTCATTCAACGCATGGATGTCCACCCCGTCGACGATGACGCTGCCCCCGGTGGGGCGGTCGATGCCGGTAAGCATGTTGATCATGGTGGTCTTGCCGCTGCCCGATTTGCCGACCACGGCCACGAATTCACCGCGCGCTACCCTCAGGTTAATCGACTTCAAAGCCGGGAAATCACCGGCAGGAGTCCGGTAGACCTTTTCGAGATTTTGCAGCGTGATCAGGCTGCCGTTCTGCCGGGCAGGTAGATCGAGAGTCATCTCTACCGAATACATACCATTCGAACCCTGATGTAATTTCAACATGTCGTCTCCCTCTATTCGATACTTAAACGCATCATAGAGCAGGACGAATCAGAGGTCACCAGACTAAAGTATGGAGGCAGTATGGCAGCATAAAAACTACCCACACGGTGTGGGTAGAAATCGTAGAGTCGTGGTCAGTTGGGGGGATTCCGGTCAGGAAGATATGAGGCCCAGTTCCTTCAACCGGGCAATCGCTTCGGTGCGGTTGCGAACGTCGAGCCGGTCGTACAGGTGGTAGAGATACCATTTGATCGTGCTCAGGCTGACATCCAGCCGGGCGGCGATCTCCTGGTTGGTCAGCCCGGCGGCGACCAGCCGCATCACTTCCATCTCGCGCTCGCTGACCAGCTCACCGGCGGCAGATTGTGGGGCGGCCTTCGGCCCGGCTTCTGCTCCGGGAAAGGCATCCAGCAGGCGGGTGACGTAATCGGGCTGGATGCCCTTCAACGCCGCCTGCCTCAGCAGGCGGGCCATCGGCTCGCCTTCGTCGACGAAAATGCGGATGTACCCTTCCGGTTTTGCCAGTGAAAGGGCGCTCTCAAGTGTCTCCAGTGCGGAGGGACTATCGCCCTGCGCCTGGTAGACCAGGGATTTCAACACCAGGGACTCGATGACATAACGCTGCATGCCCAACTGCTCTGCCTGGGCCAGCAGCCCGTCGACTACTTCCATTGCTTTGTCGGTCTGACCCAACGCGAGATGGATACGGGCGGATGTCGCCTGCTCCGGCGCGGAGAAATAAAAATGGCGGGTGTCTCTGGCCGGTGGGCGCGCTTCAAGCCAGGCTGATGCGGCCTCGATATCCCCCTGCATGATCCACAGCCGCGCCCGGTGGAGGTCGACAAGAATGTCGTCGATACTGGACGCATCGAAACCGACGGCCATGTGCCAGGCCTCCTCAATGGCCTGGCACGCTCCTTCCTCATTGCCCTGAGCCTGCCGGACGCGGGCCAGCGTGACATAGCCTTCCACTGCGCCAATCGTCGCCCATTCGCCCGCCAGTTCGATCCCCTCCTGGAGATACGCGGCAGCGGTGTCCAGTTCGTTCCACTCGCGGAACAGCTCCCCCAACCCCGAAAAGGCAAGGCTCTGCACGGGCAGCGTGCGCCCGTATTCGTCGACTGCCATGTCTGCTGCTTTCTCGGCCAGTTCCCTGGCCCGGTGAAGCTGCCCCTGCATAACGGCAATTTCGGCGACATGGGCGATGGCCGTCACGGCAATCATCGGGTTACCGGCTTTCTGGCTGGAAAGGGACGACTCGGTCAGCGTTTCGATGGCGGCCTCGAAATCACCGCCGAGCATATTGGACATCCCGAGGCTGAAGGTCACGACGCTGCGCAGAAACACGCGGTCTGCCGTCAGCATTTCCAATGCCTGTCGTGCCAGTGCCGTTCCGGGTCCAGAGTCCCCCTGAAAAAGGGCAAACAATGCATCGAATACCGCCATCTCTCCGGGAGCAGGGGCGGTTGCATTCTCCCCGGCAGCATCCTTCATACGTGCTTCAATATCGGTCAGGGGATGCCCGCTGAGGAGCAGCGCCCCGGCATGGTACAGGCACAACAAAGGTCGCGCCTGCACCACGTCATTGGGTATATCGTCGATCCATTTCAGCAGCGTCCTGATCTCGCTTCGCATCAGGACGATCTCGGCGGCTTTTTCGGCCAGGTCTGCGGCGCGGCCAAAATCCTCGATCACCAGCGCGTGGTGAATGGCATCGACAAAGTGATCGTTTTTCTCGTACCAGTCACAGGCGCGGCGGTGGAGATCGACCGCTTCGTCCGGGGACGTATCGTCGAGACGCTGGCGGAGCAGGGTGGCGAACAGGTGATGGTAGCGGAACCAGCGGCGCTTGCTGTCCAGCGGGATGATGAACAGGTTGTCGCGCTCGATCTGTTCCAGCACCGGCTGGCTGTCGTCCCGACCGGTGATCGCGTCACACAGGGGAGCCGTCAGGCGCTCCAGGACAGAGGTCTGGATCAGGAACTGCATGATATCAGGCGGCTGGCGTTTCAAGACCTCCTCGACGAGATAGTCCATGATGTAGCGATTGCTGCCGGTAAAGGCGCGGATGAACCCGGCAGCGTCGTCGATTCCCTGCATGGACACGGCGGCCATACGCAGCCCGGCAACCCAGCCCTCTATGCGCGAATCCAGCGCAGCGACTTCGTCAACCGAGAGGGCCAATCCCATCGTCTGGTTGAGGAACTCAGCCGCCTCGCCGGGTGTGAATCGTAAATCCGGGATGCGCAGTTCGGTCAGATCGCCGCGCCCGCGCAGGCGGGGAAGGGGCAGGGGCGGATCGCTCCGCGTGGCGATGACCAGGTGCATGTTCGGCGGCAGGTGATCGATCAGGAAGCCAAGCGCGTCATGGATGATCTGATCGGTAATGACGTGATAATCGTCAAGGGCCAGGATGAAGCTGTCCGGGCCAGCGGCATTCTGCGTCGAGGCTGTGATGTCGTTGATCAGGCTGGTCAATACGATTTCGGCTGAGGACGGCTGTGGTGACTGGAGGATACGCAGCGCGGTTTCACCTGCGCCGGGGATAATCATTTGAAGCGCGGCGGTCAGGTAGCCCAGGATGCGGGCCGGGTCGTTGTCGCCCTCGTCCAGCGATACCCAGCCAACCGGAACGTCGAGCTGGCTGACCCACTCGCTCAGGAGGGTGGTTTTGCCAAAACCGGTAGGGGCGGAGACAAGGGTCAGCCTGCGGCGCAGCCCTTCGTTTAGCCGCTCGATCAGTCGAGGGCGCGGCACAAGGCCGGTTCGTACAGGCGGAATATACAGCTTGGTAGTCAGCAGTTCGCCGGGCACGACATTTCCTCAGGTTTCTCTATGTTCTCCTGGAATTGAATTATACTCTACGTCAGTAGAAGGCAGAATCTGGAAATTTACAATGAACAAAAACCCCGACAGAATCATCTCTGTCGGGGTCACTTTGTCCGAGCAGGGTAGAGGAGCGCAATGTCGAACCGCTCACTATGTTTTCGACGTTGTTATTGACGGTATGCAAATCCAGGCTGATGGCGGCAAGTGACGAGATTGCCTGGCCACCTCAATTCCCACATGCGGGCTGTTTGTTCAAGCCAATAAGCCGGTTAGTTGTATTGAGGCAGCCAATCACCATGCGCTTCGATTAGCTCATCGGTAATGCTGCAGAAAGTGGGGGATAATCGATTTTGTCCGTTCGGAAGGCTTGTTTTGGTGTGTTTTCTGGCTATCAGGCAGGGGCACCTACCCCACCTCGTCGGCGGGCTTTTGTCTACCAGATAAGCTCACGCCAGCCGAAGGGGTTCAGACCACCACCACTTCGGTAACGGGAGTTGTATAAAGTCAGACACTGACCAGGGATGTTGGGTTAGGCCAGCAACCATGGCCGGTGTCCGATAGCGTCGTTTACTGGGTCCTCTCACCCGAACCTCCAGCGCCATATTCACTCTGATGAAATTGTAGTAGCAAACACCCCACATGGTGTGCAGCCAGAGGTGATGAAGGTCGTAGGCGATCGACCAGGTCCGTCGAGACAGGGGAGCGATTAGATGCCTCAGGGTCAGGTTGTTCCGTTCCACAAAGGCAGTCTGAACTTTCCCGCTCAATCCTTGTGCCACTAGTCGAGCACGAATGATAGCTCGTTCCCCTAGTCGAACAATGCTGTAGAGGAACTTAACCTTACGTCCACGTCTTTCCTTGCGGAGTTGGACATATTCCAGCCGTTCATCCGGAATCCAGTGAAGTTTCCTGGCTCGGGGTGGTTTCTCGAAGTGTCCATAGTGAGCGGTAATCCCATAGTGGTAGTGGTTCAGCCCATCGCTGGCAAACACCGGTAGAATGCCCGGTGCTAATGCCAACGCAACCTGATGCAGGAGCAGACAGGCATTTTCAACTGTTCGACTGCCCCGGCTGATAGCAATGATGAGTTTGCTCTTCGCTTCTACTGCGGTCCACAGGAAAACCTTCTTGACCCGGTTTCTTACCTTCGTCACCAACTCATCCAACTGCACATGCCCAGCTTCCAATCTCTGAAACAGGATCTGTTCATGCAGTCGGGCACTGTGCAGCCCACCCCGTTCCGCCCAACCAGCAATGGCCGCTGGATGATGCCCAAAGACTCTGGCTGCTGCCCCGACTCCCAGCCCTTCAGCCATTGCCGTAAGTACCATCGCCACCTGCCCCACCGGTGTCTTCAGGTCTTTCATCGGTGTGTCCAGACGACTGGTTTGTTTCTTCCCACACGCCTGGCATCGCAAATACAGGATGTCTTTTCTCACCCCACGATACCCATCACTCACCAGCGCATGGATTTCAGGATCGGTTACGCCTCGATAGTCACATTTCGGGTTCATACAAGCGTATCCGGTTGTGTCTATCGTCTTTTTTCGACCAGCAGGTTCTTTGAGTTCTTTCCACGATACGCTATTCCGGCGAGGTTTCCGAGGAAAGTGATGGTAGCCTCGCGCGCATCAAGGACACGCTTCCGGCGAGCGCGGCTTCAGTTGGGCGGCTGCTCGTCGTTTCTTCCACAGTGCCTTCCACCACCTCGTAATTTTCTTTCCGTATTTCGACCAGATATAAACTGTCCAGCTGATTATGAGGAGCAATAGGACTTCAAGGAAGGTTGGGTTGATTCGCATAGGCTGTTCGGGTATCATTCGGCTGTTGACAAGCCGCCATTCTACCTCGAACCGTCTCTATTTCAATTGTCCCCCACTTTTTCAGGCACTACCGACATCTGATTTCAGGCGCGGATGAGGTTTTTTAAGACTACGCGCTTTTTATGTAAAATCACGCCACACGGAGGGCGAGGTCAAGATCACAGCACATACACCGGGCCTGCCATCTGTATCGGTCACAGTGACAATACAAAATGGCTGACCGATTGAGAATATGCGATTAAGCCGGAAGCAGCGAATGAATGAATAATAAAGGGATGGTTACACAGCAGGATGTCGCCCGCCGGGCAGGAGTATCCCGGTCGGTTGTTTCATATGTCTTGAACAATGGCCCGCGACAGGTCTCAGAAGATACGCGTCTGCGCGTGCTAAAAGCGATCCAGGAACTCGGCTATCGCCCGAATGAACATGCCCAACGGCTGAAGATGGGCAGCGACGCGGCCAGGAATTCGATTGGCGTTGTAACCGGCGGTAAAAGCTACAATATTTTACAGCGTCCCTATTTCAACCTGATCCTGTCAGGGCTTTTCGACAGCGCCTACCAGTACGATCAGCAAATTCGCTTCTTTGTCTTCTGGGAAGCGCTGAAGGACCCGGTTTTTTTCAACAAAAGTATTCACCAGGATGAAATATCCTCACTGATCCTCATCCTACCTTCTTTCATCGTCGCGCAGCCTGAGGAAGAACAGCTTCTGCTTGAAGTGATCGAGCGTGTCGATAACGTGATCTGCCTTGAAGAGTCCGTTCTGGGCCTACCAGCGGTTATTTTTGACCGGGCCGCCGCCGCCCGGCTTGCCGTCGAGCACCTGATTAACCTGGGGCACCAGCGGATCGCGTTTCTGGCAATTACCGACCAGCGCCTGATGGGGTACCGACAGTCGCTTCTTGAACATCACCTCCCTTATGATGAAACCCTGGTTAGAAGCGTCGACCCGACCCATCCGGCACGTTCGGCGTATGACATCACCAACTATTTTCTCGATCTCGATGATCGGACTACGGCGATCTTCGCCGCCAACGACGAATCGGCCATGGCTCGATGGCGTCCATTCAGGATCGCGGGCTGCGCATCCCGGATGATATTTCCATCGTATCAATAGACAATATCGAACTTTCGAGCATGGTGCGCCCGGCGCTTACGACGGTCAATGTTCCCCAGGAGGAGCTTGCCCGCCACGCAGTGCAGTTTTTGATCACCCAGCGAGATCTTCCGGAGCGCCAGGCTGCATCGGTGCTGCTGCCTATCGAGTTGATTGTCCGAGAATCCTGCGGTGCGAATCGCTGAACGTCCTCGCCCGTCTGCAGTTTGCAGGTTAATGGTTTGACACTGTCTTCCCCGCCTGATTCTCCCTAATCATGGCTTTCTGAAATTTGAGTATAATTATAGAAATGAATAAAACTGTAGTAACCGGGTGGTCGAGAAAGGGTGAACACCTTTATTTTCTTATGCCTTTTCCCCGGCAGCTGGTTATTCTCGCACAAAGTACTCTGTCTTTATTCCCGTATCCAGGCACCATCTTACCGTTATACCTTGAGCAGCATTGTTCACAGGAACCTTCCCATGAAAACCACCATACTCAAAAGCATAGGTATCGCTGCTATAGTTGTAATCCTCTTTTGTTTTGGGGCAACGAGCCACGCCCAGGAATATGAAATACGGTTTGACCATCCGTTTGTGCTGGATATGCCGATCAACCAGGCAATCATTCAGGACCAGGACGGCTTTCTGTGGCTGGGGACGCAAAATGGCCTGGTCAGATACGATGGCTATGAGACGACGATTTATCGCACCGGCCCTAATTCCATCTCAAATGACAATGTAGCGGCGATTTTTGAGGACACGCATGGTGTTCTCTGGATGGGGACAGTTGGTGGCGGAATCACCCGGTACGATAAGGAATCCAACACCTTTACTCATCTACGACACAATCCAGATGATCCCAACAGCCTGATCAGCGATGTCATCAGCTATAGTTCCCAAGCACTTTATGTTGACAGCTCGGATACTCTCTGGATCGGTACGCAGACGGGCGGGCTGGATCGGTACGATATCGCTACAGGAACTTTTACGAATTATCAGCACGATCCTGAAGATCCGGATAGTCTGATTGATAACTTTGTATTCAGTATTATGGAAGATCATCTCGGAAGAATCTGGATAGGCACAGGCGCTGGACTGGACAGATTCGACCCGGATACCGAGACTTTTACCCACTATTTGCATGACCCAGACGATCCAAATACCCTCGGCGCACCGTGGGTCTCCAGGCTCCGCGTTGATAAGGATGATCCTGACATTATCTGGTTGGGGACTGTCGGCGGTGGTTTGAACAAGTTTGATATGACCACCGAAACCTTTACACGTTACAGTCAGGACCCTTCGATTCCCGACGATGAAAGTATTGATGGATTGATGGGGTTGGAGGAAGATGACCAGGGCCGTCTCTGGATCGGCTGGTGGCAGTATCCCGTCGAAGGCGGGCTGTCATTGTTTGATAAGGAGACCGAGTCGTTTGTACGGCATTACCATACCGATCCCAATGATCCATATAGTCTGTCCAGTGATGTTGTGATCGGCGTTTACCAGGATCGTTCTGGCATTATGTGGTTAGGAAACCAATTGGGGTCGATTGACAAGTATGACAGAGAAGCACAGAAATTCAGACTTTACCAGCACGATCCCAATAACCCCGACAGCCTGAGTGATAATTCGGGTGTACCGTATTATGAAGACCGAGAAGGTGTGATGTGGATTGGAACGGTATCAGGTGGACTGAATCGCTACAATGCAGATACCGACACCTTCACTCACTATGCGTATGACCCGGATGATCCTGACAGCATCCGGCACAACTTTGTTACCAGGATTTATGAAGATAGTTCGGGAACCTTCTGGATCGCAACGCGGGGCGGGGCACTGAGCATTTTCGACCGGCAGACCGGACAGTGCACCAGGCATTACATCCATGATCCTGACGATCCAACCAGCATCCCCCAGTTTGATTCGATCCGGTATATCATCGAGGATCAGGACGATCCCAATATCCTCTGGATGGGAGCCTTCTGGCAGGGTTTCTTCAGCTTTAATAAAGAGACGGAAGAATTCACGGTTCATCAACCGGACATAAATGCAGTGCATCTATACCAGGATGCCGATGGGATCATCTGGATATCAACGCTTGCCAGCGGTTTCTTTAGATTCGATAAAACGACCGGGGAGTTTGTGCAATATGCTCAGGACCCTGACAATCCTGACGGCCTAGGCACCAACCAGATATTTGAAGTGCATGAGTTCACACCGGGGTATCTGTGGGTTGCAACGGTCGGGGGCGGGCTGGCAAGGTTCGACAAGGAGAACCAGACATTCCAGATTTACAACAAGGCAAACGGATTTCCCTCGAATGCCGTGATGACTGTTCGGCAAGACAACAGCGGCAATCTGTGGATGGGAACCGATGAGGGATTGGTACGATTCAACCCTGATACGGAAGAGATCCGGGTTTATCGTAAAGGTGATGGGCTTCAAGGTGATGTGTTCCTGGATGCGGCGGCCTGGTTCACCCATGATGGGCAGATGTGGTTTGGCGGTGTCAACGGTGTAAACAGCTTCTACCCCGATCAGATTCGGGATAATCCGAATGTTCCCTCTATCGTGTTGACATCGCTCACTCAGGGTGGGGAGGAAATCGGGCTCGACCGGGCGCTGACAGAACTGCAAGCAGTTGAATTCGACTGGCAGGATAACTTCTTCGAGTTTGGGTATGCTGCCCTGAACTATACGCTTCCAGAGAAAAATCAATACGCCTATATGCTGGAAGGTTATGATAAAGACTGGTATCAGGCCGGAACACAGCGTTTTGGCCGGTACTCAGGGCTTCCACCGGGGAACTACACGCTCAGGATCAAAGGCTCGAACAACGATGGAATCTGGAACGAGGAAGGCATCGCGCTTCAGATAACAATCGTTCCCCCGTTCTGGCGAAGGGTATGGTTTCAGGGTTTGATCATAGTCACTGTGCTGGGGGCTGTCCTGGGAGGGTTCGCGCTGCGTTTCAGATCAATGCGAGAGCAAAAACGTCAGCTCGAAATCCAGGTGATGGATAGAACGCGGGAACTGGAAGAAGCCAGGAAGGTCGAAGAGAAAGCCCGTCAGGCGGCTGAGAAGGCCAACCAATCCAAGAGTGTGTTTCTGGCCCATATGAGTCATGAGCTGCGCACACCGCTTAATGCCATTCTCGGCTATGCCCAGGTGCTAAAACGTCGACCACTGGATCCTGATATCATCAATAACCTCGATACCATTCAGCAAAGCGGCGAGCATTTGCTGACCCTCATCAACGATGTTCTGGATATCGCCAAAATCGAAGCGGGTAAGATCGAACTTTATCCTGCTCCTTTCTATTTGCCCGGTTTCATGCAAGGTATTGCCGGTATATTTTATTCACGGGCAGCGGCGAAGAATCTGTCATTTTCTTATGACGTGGTAGGTGATCCGCCGCAGGTGGTCAACGCAGATGAAACCCGGCTCCGGCAGGTGCTGTTCAATCTGTTAGATAATGCCGTCAAGTTTACCGATGCCGGGCAGGTTATCCTACGCCTGAGATGTCTGGGAGAACCGGTATCTGAGGCAAGGCATCCGCAATCTCAGGTTCGTGTTCGTTTTGAGGTCGAAGACACGGGAATCGGTATTGAATCCGAACAGATCAAGCGCGTCTTCGAGCCTTTTGAGCAAGTGAGCGAACGAAGCCGCCGGGCCGAAGGGTCGGGGTTGGGGCTGGCTATCAGCCGCCAGTTGGTTCAGTTAATGGGCAGCGATCTCCAGGTCAAGAGTGAACCGGCTCAGGGCAGCCTTTTCTCGTTTGACGTCGCCTTGCTTGTGGCGGATGAGGTGCTGGTGGAGGTTGAACCGCCTCCCGATCAAATCATAACCAGCTATAAAGGCCCTCAATATACGATTCTTGTCGTGGATGACATAGCATCTAATCGCAATATTCTGGTAGATATGTTGACTCCGTTAGGTTTCAAAACGATTGAGGCTGAAGACGGCCAGTCAGCAGTCAAGAAAGCCCAGGAAATACTGCCCGATCTGATCCTGATGGATCGCCGAATGCCGGTGATGAATGGGTTCGAGTCGATGCTGCAAATCCGCCAGATATCGCAGCTGGCGCAGGTCCCGATTATTGCTGTCTCGGCCAGTGTGTCTGATGAAGATCGAGTTTTGAGCCAGGAAGTCGGTTTCGATGCCTTTCTCCCCAAGCCGGTGAGCTGGCCCAATCTGGCATCTCTGTTGAAAAGACATCTGAAGCTGAAGTGGATTTATGCAGAGAAAGGTGAAAAGCCTTCCCGGAAGCGTCGAGCGGTAGACGAGTTAGTGCCTCCCCCTCGCCACGAGTTGATAGTGCTGCTCGACCTGGCGAAGCAGGGTGATATGCGTGCAATCAAGGATAGCGCTGACCGTATCGAAGCGTTAGGGGAACAATATCACCCGTTTACCGATCAACTGCGCCGGATGGTCAACGCTTTTGAGGATAAAGCCCTTTTGAATCTGATTATGCGATATCTGGAGTAACTCCAATGGTTTCGTCACCCAACTACCACTCCGGGTCAGAATTCGCCACGATCCTGATCGTCGACGACGAGCCAGCGAATCTCAGTGTCATTTCTGCTTTATTAGAAAGCGCTCACTTTAGAGTGCTCGTTGCGCGTGATGGGGAAAGCGGTCTCCAAAAGGCACAGTATGCCCAACCCGACCTGATTTTGCTGGATGTGAAACTGCCGGGTATCAGCGGCTTTGAGACGTGCAGCCAGCTAAAGGCCGATGAACGCACAAAAGGGATACCGGTCATTTTCATGACCGTTCTGACGGATATCAAAGATAAAATAAAAGGGTTTGATGTCGGCGGTGTTGACTATATCGCCAAGCCGGTTCAGCCCGTCGAAGTTCTGGCGAGGGTGTCAACGCATCTAAAGATCAGGTCACAAAACATACAACTGCAGCGTCAGGCCGCTGCGTTAGCGGAATCGGTAGAAGAGACGCAAAAGGCCAGAGAAACTGCCGAAACGGCTCTTTCCGAAACCAGGACTCTGCTAAAGGCTGCTCACAGCATTCTGGGCGAAACACAGATTCCGGAACTGTGTAAAGCGATGCTCCAGCACTGCGACGATCTCCTCAATACCGATCAATCGCAAATTTATCTGGTTGATAGTGACCAGAGAAAAGTCCTTCTGTCGATAGTCGAAGGTCGGCTAACAGATGGTTTTGATTACGATCTGCTGGACACCTCAATCACGGGGGAGGTGCTTCGTTCCGGCAGGCCGGTGCTGTCACCGATAGGCGATGATATTCAGCAGAATCGCCTGTGGCAGATTGATGCAGGCTCGATGGTTTCCGTCCCACTCATCGCCAGGGGGAAGATCATCGGCATACTGGCAACAGCCAATCAGGTTGGACGGCGTCAGTTCACCCGGCATGATGTCGATCTGTTATTGGTACTGGCGGCTCAGGCTGCGACGGCGATTGAAAATGTGCGGCTGGTCGAACGGATGCAGGCGATTTTGGAGAAACGCCTTTCTACTGTTGTTTCGAATGCACCGGTTGTCCTGTTTGCCCTGGATCAGGAGGGTGTTTTTACTCTGGCAGAAGGAAGAGGGCTGGATGTCCTGAACTATACTCCTGAGAAGCTTATCGGTCTATCGGCCTACGAGTTGTGGCAAGGTTTCCCCCAGCTGACGGACTGTATTCATCAGGCTTTTGCCGGCGAGTCCCTCGTTGCACTGATGGAAATCTCCGAGTTGTTTTTTGAAATGCATTTGTCCCCACTCAGAGATGAGATGGAACGCGTTACAAGTATCATCATCGTTGGGACGGATGTCACCGAGCGCATTCAGGCAGAAAAGGCCGAACACGAACAACGCGAACTGGCAACGACCCTGGTTGAAACGGCTGAAGCGATCAACCAGACACTGGATTTTGATCGCCTGTTTGAAGATATTTTGCTTGCTGTCGGCAAGCTGGTGCCCCATCAGGGTTCCAATATCATGCTGATCGATGATTCTGGCTCGACGGTAAGCGTTGTCAAAAGCTGTGACTGCTATAAAGAGCATGGCCTTGAAGAACCCGCGTATAATACACCGTATTTATTAGCCAATCTGCCACATCTTCAGGAAATGATCGATAGCGGTGAGCCGCTGGTCATCCCTGATATACACGAGCGCCGGGGATGGGCAAAAAGCAGGGCCGAACGCACGATCCAGTCATATGTGGGAATGCCCATCTATATCGAGAACAAGGTGATTGGCTTTTTGAATGTCGATTCGGTCAATATTGGGTCGTTTAATGAGAAACATGCAGAACGGTTGAAAGCGTTGGCGACACAGGTCGCCAGTGCGCTTCGAAATGCCGACCTGTACCGGCAGCTTCAGAACTACAGTCAAAATCTGGAAGTGGCCGTTCAAGAGCGAACTGCGAAATTGGAAAAGGCAAACGAAGAACTCCGGGTGCTAAGCCGGGTAAAGGATGAGTTTGTCTCGAATGTGTCGCATGAACTGCGCACACCGATCACCAGTCTCAAGTTATACCTGCATCTGCTGGAATTGAAGCCGGAGCAGTCAGCAACCTATTTCCCGATATTGCAGCGGGAAGCTGCACGCCTGGAACATATCATCGAAGACCTTCTGCTGCTGTCACGTATCGATCAGAGGCACCAGACACTGAAGAAAAAGACGGGTAATCTCAATGATCTGGTGGATCAGTATGTGTCTGATCGAAAGCTAATTGCCAGTCAAAATAGTATCGAACTTTCGGTTGAGACTACCCCCGGTTTACCAGACATCCAGATGGATATCAGGTTGATCGGGCAGGTGTTGGGGGTTTTACTGACCAATGCTCTGAGCTATACCCCTGCCGGGGGCAGTGTGACGGTGCAGACCTGCCACGAGTCCTTTCATGAGCAGGAATGGATCGGGTTTTGTGTTCAAGATACAGGGCCGGGAATTTCGCTGGAGGAACAGGCAAGGATATTCGAGCGATTCTTCCGGGGTGAATCTGGATACAGGTCGGGTTCGCCTGGCACCGGGCTGGGGCTGGCAATTGCCAAAGAGATTCTCGATCAGCACGCGGGGCTTATCGAAGTGGAGAGCGCCGGCATACCGGGTGAAGGGACGATGTTCAACGTCTGGCTTCCACTCGAACCCGCGCCCGACAGTACATAATAGTTGCATCAAATCCTGATTAAATCCATCGTTGTACAGACCGGGAGCGAAAAGATGAGTTCTACAATTGATGACATACGGCATCACTCCAACTGGAAAACCCTCTACCGGATTGGCGGCACAGCCCCCCTGATCACCCTGAGTTTCTACCTGATCGAGATGTTCGCTATCATCTTTGGGAAAGAGCCATTTCCCACCGCTACAGAAGAATGGTTTCTCCTGTTTCAACAAAACAGGATTCTGGGCCTTTTGTATATCAACGCGCTGGACACCCTATCCATTGCTATCCTGGGGTTGATGTTTCTGGCCCTCTATGTGGCTCTCCGAAAAGTCAACGAACCGGTTATGACCATCGCTGCGTTTTTCGCCTTGATCGGAATCCCGGTTTTCATCGTGCCTCGCGTGGTGTTACTTTCTGCGGTTTCACTCAGCGATCAATATGCGGCGGCCACTTCAGAAACGCAACGGACGGCTCTGCTGGCGGTGGGCGATATGTTGACTTCGCTGGGGATGGCAACCCCCCAAACCCTGGGCTTCTTCTTCATTGCCATTGCCGGGCTGTTGATATCCATCATTATGCTGCGCAGTGACACTTTCACGAAAGCTGCTGCGTATACAGGAATAGCAGCAGGCATATTTACCATCGCCGGTGACGCGGTCGGGGTTATCGCATCTTCGTTTGCTAATATTTTGATGCTCGTCAATATGCTGTTGTGGCTTGTCTGGTGGATAATGATCAGTGTGGGGTTGTTCAGGCTGGCAAAGGAGCAAATATGAACCGTGCAGTGCAAACAACGGCCCTGGTGTTCGGAATTTTTGCAGGTGGCGCGAGTATCGAACATGGCATATTCGAGATACTGCAAGGCCCGACCCGGCCAGAGGGTATCATGATCGCCTCGATGGGGCCGCCCTGCGACCCTGAACTGGTATGGAACGCCTGTGAACCGGCCATGACGATCATCCCCAGCTTCCTCATTTCGGGGATTCTCTCCGTCGCCGTTGGCCTGATGGTGCTGATCTGGTCGCTGGCCTTCCTCAATCGGAAGCACGGTGGATGGGTGCTGCTGGGGCTGTCGATTACCATGCTGCTGGTGGGTGGAGGGATTTTCCCACCCCTGATCGGGATCGTCGGTGGGGTGGTTGGCACTGGTATCGACAGGCAGCTAAAGCCGCCTGGGCGGGCGGCGGGCTTCTTTGCGGCCCTGTGGCCGTGGACGTTGATCGTCTTTTCGATCTGGCTGCTGGCGCAGTGGATCGTCGGCTACTATTTCAATGACTTTATACGCAACAGCATCTGGGGCATTCTGCTGATCCCTGTATTCATCATCGCGCTGATCGTACTGTCGCCGGTTGCTGCCCTTGCCCATGATAAACGTAAGGAGAACAAAAAATGAGTGAAATAAAAAAGTGGTTGAACATTGTTCTCTGTGTTTTGCAGGTCTTTATTGGGATTGGCGCGATCCCTGCCGCAGTTGTCCTGATCTCCGATCCGAGTGGGGCCGGGCTGGGGATGTCAATGGATATGCTGGTCGGGTCGCCTTTCCCCAATTTCCTGATCCCCGGCATATTCCTGCTTATGGTCAACGGGGTGGGCAGCCTGATCGGTGCGTTTCTGTCGTTTCGGCGACACGAGTATGCCAGCCTTGCAGCGATGGGTCTCGGCCTGTTCCTGATCATGTGGATCATCATTCAGGTGATCAGTCTTGGCCCGCCTGTTCACTGGTTGCAGTGGATGTATTTTGTGCTTGGTGGGGTTGAACTCGTGCTTGGCTGGCAGATCGACCCGCGGGCGATCAGCCGGTTGACCGGGTGGAGCAGTCGATAATGAACCGTGCCATACGGACTGTTTCGACCGTTCTGGGTCTCTATGCGGGGCTGCTCGGCATGGCGCATGGGGTCTTTGAAGTCCGCCAGGGCAGCCTGCCGACCGGCAGCATTCTGATCGCGGCGATTGGCGCACCCTGCCAGATGGAATCGGCCTGGCATGCCTGTTTCCCGGCGATGACGCTTGTTCCGAACTTCCTGCTGGCAGGCATCCTGACCCTGATCATCGGGGTGGCGATTCTCGTCTGGGTGGCGGCTTTTCTTCAACACGAGCGCGGCTGGCTGGTCCTGATCCTGCTGTCGATTGGCTTTATGCTGATCGGGGCTGGATTCACCCCTCCAACGCTGGGCGTGCTGGCCGGTGCGGTTGGCTCGCAGATCAACCGTCCGCTGGCGGAACGCAAAGGGCTACTCTCCGATAAATTCGGATTGTTCCTGTCGGAGCTGTGGCCTTGGCCGCTGGTAGTCTATGTGGGTTGGCTGATCTTCCAGACGAGCCTGGGGATTTTCGCTGGGGAGGTCATGTTGAAGCTGGGGATGATGCCTCTATTGATCACCAATACGTTTTTATTGCTGATGATCCTGACCGGCTTCTCCGTTGATCGCCATTTGGCCCAGTCGGCTAGCTAGCTGATCTCGGCGAGGACCTTCCCGGCTACTATGTCGACTGCGGCACACAGCGGCTCGCTGAGGCCTGGCTCCCAGCCTATCGATTCGGGTTGAATGCCGAATATGATCAGTTCCGGCGGCAGCGCGCCCATTGCGTCGGCCAGGGCAATCGCTTCTGCCAGCCCGGCGTAGTGCAGCGTGCCGCGCAGCCCCATATCGTTCGATTTGAGTGTGGCATCCCCTAATGTGAATCGCCGCCACTCGCCCGGTTCAAGGCCCATATCGGCGGCGTCGACGACGATCACCCGGCTGCGTCCCTCAAAATACAGGACGGTTTCCAGGCCCGGTGTGCCACCGTCGAGCAGTTCGACATCGGGCGGCAACCGGTGATCGCGCAGTGCCTCGATCACCGCAGCACCGACTCCGTCGTCGGCCCGGAGAGGATTTCCCAGGGCGAGTATCAACGTTGTGGCAGGCGTTTGATCGTCCATCGTACCCTTATATAAACGAGCAGGGCGACCGGTGAAGGTCGCCCCGTGTTCCTTCTTATTCTTCCCGGTTGGCTACCGGACAAATTCCACGTTCAGTAGATGTGCCGAACACGAGATACAGGGATCGTAAGCCCGGACGAGCATCTCGAGCGATTGGGTGATCTCCGCCTGACTCTTGTCAAGGATGGTTGGAACCAACTCGCGCATATCGGCTTCGATATTGGCGAGGTTCTGCCCGGTAGGAATGACGCAGTTAGCTTTCTGGATCACTCCATCCTCGATGGTGTAGTGGTGGAAAAGTGTTCCACGCGGTACTTCGGCAGCGCCAACGCCTTCTCCGGATAAACGCTTCGGCTTGACCGGCTCTTCCCATTTCAGGCAGTTGCCAACCAACTCGTCGAGGATATTCAGGGACTCCTCGACCGCGTGAACGATCTCGACCACCTGGGCAACCGAGATCGCATAGGGGTTGGTGACAACCGGGGCAAGGCCAAGCTGTTCGGCGACAGACTTCGCATGAGGATGCAGTTTATCGAAGTTGACATTGATCCGGGCCAGCGCCCCGACCATATACGAGTTGCGCTTGTTTTTAGCGTGCTTGGCGCTGGAATGCGGCACGAGATATTCATTGGTCACGGAAAGATAGTCTTCGAGCGGCCATGTGCCACCGTCGGAACTGGCGATCTCGCCATCAATGAAAGCGTACTCATCCGGCTTGCGTAGGGCGATGTATTCCGTTTCTCGCGTAAAGGCCGGGAGATCGAGGCTCTCGAAAAGATCGACCGTTTCTTTTAGATCGACCCGGACAGCTTCGAACCGCTTGCGGATGTCGAGAAGTTCCTCTTTTGTCGGGTAGTGGGTGAACCCGCCAACTGTCATCGCGATGGGGTGGGTGTGCCGCCCGGCGATGATCGCGCACAGGTCGCCGGAGAGTTTTTTCATTCGCAGCGCCCGCATCACGATTTCGGGTTCCTGCTTCGCCAGCGGGATCACGCTGCCCACGCCGAGAAAATCGGGGGCAACCAACATATAAACGTGCAGGATATGGCTGTCAAGTATCTCTCCGAAAAAGGCCAGTTTCCGGAGCAGTTCGGTCTGTTTGGTAGGCACAACACCAAGTGCGTTTTCCGTCGCGCGGAGAGAAGCGGTAGCGTGCCCGGTGGCACAAATCCCGCAGATGCGCGAGGTAATATGTGACGCCTCGCTATAATGCCGACCCTTGAGCATGGCCTCAAAGAAGCGCGGTGTCTCAACGATAGCCAGATCGCATTGTTCGAGTTCGCCGTTGACCACATTCACAACAATATTGCCGTGACCTTCGACGCGGGTGATGTGATGGACGTTGATCTTCATGTCGGTCATGAGGTGGCTCCTTCGGCCTCTGATTTGATCCCTGCCGTCTGATAAGCCATGAACATGGAGAGTTTTTGTTCCACTTCCTCGAAGCTCAGGCCGTGTTCTTCCAGAACCATCTTCATCGAATCGAGGTTCGGGTTGGTGATCAACCCCCGGCAGCCTTCGCAGCCATCTCCGTAGGTCGGGCAGATCGCCCCGCATCCTGCCCGGACGATCGGGCCAAGGCAGATTTTCCCGCGAAGGTACAGGCAGACGTTTTCTTTCAGTTTGCATTCGATACACAGCGGATGATCAGGGATGATGGGCTGGCGGCCCTGCAGCAGCATTTTGACAACACGGATGAATTCGTCCCGGTCGATGGGGCAGCCAGGGATGAATCCATCAATGTCGATTACGGCGCTGATAGGTCGGGCTGCGTAAGTATCGTACCAGTCGGCTTTGTCGCCGTAGACATCGGCTCGAACTTCGGGGAGCGGCCTGAGATTCTTGATCGCGTTGATGCCGCCCAGATGGGCACAGGCACCCAGCGCGATGACCAGGCTTGCCGTACTGCGAATTGTCTTCAGTCGTTCTTCATCGGCGGGGCGGGTGCATGAGCCTTCGACAAATGCAATCTGGTATTCGTTGCTCCGTTCGCTCATTGCCTCGCGGAACTCGACGATCTCGATCATATCCAGCAGTTCGGGCGAGGTTTGCAGTGAGTCGAGAACGGTAAGCTGGCACCCCTCACAGCTTGTAAAATCGAAGAAAGCGACCTTGGGCCTGATGTATCTTTCGTATTGAGCCATGATAATTACAGTGCCTCCTCCAGGTCCTTGATTTCCGAGTATGAGAATGACGGCCCTTCTCGACAGGTATAGATGTGGTTCAGCTGGCAGTGCCCGCAGCGCCCGACGCCGCACTTCATCCGGCGTTCGAAACTTAACCAGATACTGCCTTCGGGGATTTGCAGCGAGAGCAGCCGCTCAATCACTGATGGGTACATGACCGGTGGGCCAACGACAACTGCCACTGCGTTGCGCGGGTTGGGGTATATATCGTCGAACAGGTTGAGAACCAAGCCAACTTCCCCGAACCAGGTTTCGTCGGGATGATCGACGGTGATGCTCAATGTCATGTCGTCGCGTTTTTCCCATTCTGCCAGTTCGTCCTTGAACAGCAGATCGGAAGGACAGCGTGAACCGTAGAGGACGCTCAACTGGCCGTAGTTCCCGCGCTGGTCAAGCACCTCGTAGATCAGAGAACGGAGGGGGGCAAGCCCCAGTCCGCCCGCTACGAAGATCAGGTCTTTGCCGCGCAGCCGCCCAACCGGGAAGCCGCGACCGAACGGGCCGCGCACCCCGATGATATCGCCGCGTTTGAGATTGTGGAGCGCGGTGGTCAGGTCTCCTACCCGGCGGACACAGAGTTCGAATGTGCCATAGCTGCGGCTGGGCGATGACGATATACTGATCGGCGCTTCGCCTATCCCCAGCACAGAAATCTGGAGAAATTGACCCGGCGAGTGATGCAGAGAAAGTCCTCCGGGTAGCGCGACCGTGAACAGTTTCTCGGTTTCCGTCAGCTCTTCAATAGAGACAATACGGGCAGGGACAGGCTGGTAAATCGAAGGCGATTTAGTTACGACTTCGGTCAATGTTTTCATTTTGCCTCCGTCTCTTTCTCCGCGATATTGTTTCTGCGCTTATACAGTTCGTTGAAGGTTTTGACCGGTGTGATGTCGACCAGACAGGCCTGGGCGCATCGACCGCAGCCGGTGCAGCCGACCAGCCCGTAGGCGTCTTCCTGGTATTTGCCTTTCCTCATAAAGCGGTGGCGCTGCCGCGCAGCCTGCTCTGCCCGGAAATTGTGTCCGCCTGCCACTGTCGCGAACATGCGAATCTGGCAGGAGTCCCACGTTCGGACGCGGTGGCCGCCGTCAAGAGTAAGGTCTACCTCGTCGTGGATGTCAAAGCAGTAGCAGGTAGGACAAACCTGTGTACACATACCGCAGCCCAGGCAGATATCGCCAAGTTCATCCCAGTAGGTGGAAGTGTAACTGTTCGTGAGAAGCTCAGCTAACTCGGTGACATCGAAATCCAATCGGTAGGGGAAACGCTGCCACTTTTCCTGGTGAACGGTATTGATCCGCTCGATATCGACTTCGGTAACGTTGAAGATACTCTGGAACCCTTCCAGCAGCGATTCGCCTTTTTGAGTGCCGATCTCGAAGGCGAAGTCTTCACCCAGATTGATAATGTGCAGGTCGAAGGTGTCGGTTGCGCTCAGGGTTCCCATGCTGCGACAGAATGAGTGTTCCGTACAGGGTTCGAAACACTCATAGCTGACCAGATAAAGGCTGTTGCGACGTGTTTTGTAGTGTGTATCGGTATAACCCTGGCTGAAAATTCGATCCAGCAGCTTGATGCCGTGCAGATCGCAGGTATGGACGCCAAGAACAACAGTTGGAACTGGTTCAGTCCTCATTTCGAAATGACTGCCATCGAGACTGTAGCTCAGGAGTTCTTCCTGTGTGGGAACGAGGTATTTCTTGGGAGGCAGCACCGTCGAGGGATAATCCAGAGCAAATTCCGAAGCATCCGTCACTTCACCGAATACAAACTGTCCGTGCTTGGGTTTTGGGGCAACTATGGTGAATTTTTGTCTTAAATGTTGCACCCAGTCGTTAAGCGCGGACTTTGGCATGATCTTATAGCTCATGAAAAGATGTCCTTTACCGGTCGCTAACGGGTTAAAGAGATGCAGGTTAACGTATGCTCACTAGCCACATTTCACTGGCTCTATTTGTGAACGTCGTCACAATATTAGCAGTTTGTACGTACATTAGTCAAGGCTCCCGGGTTGTTTGGTATGAGAAAGCATGAGGCCTTCTGAATGTCAGATGCCTCATGCTTTTGGGTTGCTGAGTGGTTCCGAATGATCGATTAGAATTTTAATAATGTCAATGCTTATTCCAATAGATGCTCGTCGATCATATCCAGTATTTTCGAGTCGACATTTATGTCAAACTTGCGCGCAAAGAGCTTGTCAGAATTGGCAAGTTCTTCAAAACGATCATGGGTAAAAATGGCGGGATTTGGATTATTGGCAGACCAATCGATATGCCAGGGGAAGTAATTGGCGATCTTGTCCTTGAATGGAGAGTTTCCGAGAAGGGTGTGATAGACTATCTCGGAACTATTGCTTGTATATCTAAAACGGTTCAAAAACTTTCGCCCTTCTTGAGACTCAAGGAAGTGATTGATGTAAGAAACGCTTTCTTTTGTCAGGCAGTACCAATCGGCTCCCCCATAGGGAACATATCCAAATGGAAGTGGGGGCCGTTTTTTGAGGAACTCAGGGGATATCCGGGCAATGAAGCCTTTCCAGCCAGTTGTCGTATAGGGTGGGAAGGTTAGAGTATAGTTTCCAACCAGGAAATGGTAGCGGTTGAATCGACCAAACCCGCCCTCTTCACCCCAGGTCTCTCTCGGCAGTCGGGAGATGTCGAGCAGCTCTTTTCCTCGATATTGTTCAAGTTTGTTTCTGATCTCAGTATTGTTTTTGAGTGGATAATCCTGCCCGCTGCAAACAATAGCGAAGTCGAAATCTATACCCAGCTGGCACAGTTTTTGAAATGTCATTATCTTCGCTTCAACGAGCGTTATCGCTCCCCAGCTTACCGAGATTCGTTTAGCGAAATGGCATCGAGAGTGATTGGCCAGGGCTCTGGCTAGTTCGCGGTAGACATCCTTGCTTTTCTTGTCAATATGTATGACAAAATAGCTGTTGGGGGAGTCTAAACGTTCAATCAGCCTGAGAATCTGGGAAGGATTCTTGTGGGCGATGATGAGATAAACCAGATTCATATTCCCTGTTCCTTCGGTTTTTCAACAGCGGCAGGTGCTTTCAGTACGAAGAGTTTATATTCAACATGATTAAAGTCAAGGCAAACTGTACGCAGAGAAAAAGGTGGTCGCACCTTACCCCCTGGAGGATATAGAGTTTTGGAGAGGAAACAGTCTCCACATAGAACTTTCACTGTTATCACCCTTGCATCTTCGCGATTTGTGCTTCCACCCAAAACCGAGTTATTGGTCAACTGGCCATCCCATCGACTCGAACAGGTGTGAGCAAGAAGGTCTCACTCGGAACAACTCCTGATTCGCTGGGGGAACCGTTACTTATCTCGAACGTCACCAATCACCTTGGCCGGAACCCCGGCTACGATAGCATAATCAGGCACATCATGAGTAACGACCGCGCCCGCGCCGATCAGCGCACCTTCGCCAACTGTGATCCCACCCATGATGGTTGCATTACTGCCGATAGAGGCACGCCGTTTAATCAACGTTGTTACTAATTCCCAGTCATCGGCATTTTGCAGTTGACCATCTTCTGTCGTCGCACGGGGGCGAATGTCGTTGATAAACATCACCCCGTGGCCTACAAAAACCTGATCTTCGATGGTCACCCCTTCACAAATAAATGAATGGGAAGATATTTTACACTGGCTACCGACGACTACCCCGCCCTGAATTTCGACGAAAGGCCCAACGGTTGTGTCGTCCCCGATCTCACACTTGTAGATATTTACCAGGTCGGGATGAAAAATCCGTACATTCTCTCCAATCCGAACATTATCCGCTACAGGCATCTTAGCCCTCGCTTTCCTGTTTAACCTTTAACATCTGCGACAAAATCATCATACAGTGACCCCAAACCAATTCGTTTTTACATTGGACACCGGCCCAGATCGTAGGGTGTCGGTAGAACCCAAGCCGACAGGAACGACTCGCAAGTCAACGATTCTTTAACGCCCAATCATACGGAATATGGCGATCAAATGGATCGAGCCGGGTGGTGCGCCTGGAATCATGAGTATGCGTGCAGCAGTTAGCAACTATTGAATAGGGTTCACTCATCCCTTTGAACCCGGACCACAATTCTGGCGGGACAACCACCAACGAATAATTATCAGGGCCGAGGAAGATTTCCATCAATTTCCCGTATGTTGGCGATCCTTCCCGCTCATCGTATAGAACCAGTTTTATACGCCCAAAAACGCAGGCGTAGTTGAGTGTTATTTCCCGGTGGCGATGCCAGCCTTTGATGGCACCTTTGTAGATCGTAGTGAAGTAAATCTCCCCGAACTGTATAAAGTGCGGAGCATCGGTCCGTAGCATGTGCAATATGGTTCCGCGCTCATCAGGAATACGTTTGAGCGGAATGACTTGAACGTCTTCAATCATACTATTCTCACTTCAACTGCTGCCGACCCAAACCGGCAGCACGGTTCCTGGCGCATGAAGCTCGACAGAACGTCGAGGATGTTGACAACCGGCGTTGATTGTTGCTGCTATCGACGGAGTGAAAGAACGAGACCATGATCCTCGACGCCGTTTCAACGCAGCCCGGAGTCAACGGGGTGCGTATTCTAAAACCTGCTCGTCAAGCAAATCCATAATCCTTGTGTCGACTCTGGGGTCGAATTTGCGAGCAAAGAGTCGATCAGATTTCTTCAAAATATCGAGATGTTCAGCGACCCAGATAGTTGGACGTGAAGAACCTTCTTCCCATTGTACTTCCCACATATCTTTGTGAAGAATAGTGTCGGCCAGGGAGGAACTCATGAGCACTGTCTGGAAGAACATCTCCGGTGCGGCAAAGGTGTGGTCGAAGAAGCGAAGCAAGTCTTGCCCAATACGAGATTGACCAAATTCGTAGAGATAATCAATGCAGTCCCTGGTATAACATGCCCACGCTGATCCACCATGCAAACGGAATCCGTGTGGAAGCTGGCGTTTGATATGCGGCAACCAGCTCATATTAGTTGGGGGATACTGGAATTTCCTGCCCAACATCCAGAAATAGTAATTCTGTACCCGGAACAGACCCCCATGCGGTCCCCACCGATTTTCACGGGGCAGAGGGAAGACTTCCATCAACTGATGCCCCTTATATTCAGTCAGAATCTCTACGATCTGGCGATTTGATTTGATCGGATAGTCCTGGCCACTCAGGTTGAGAGCGTAGTCAACCTCAAGACTGCGTTCATATATTTCTTCGAACCCACTGAACACGGCCCTGACTAATCCATTGTCTCCCCAATGGACTTTGTGACGTTTAATGAATGCGACATTAGGCCGGTCACCAAGAGCCTGATAAGCGGCCTGGTATACATCCTCGGTCAATCGGTTGATATGGATCAGGAACATTACATTGTCAGCATCAAGCCGGTCGACAAGCCGGACAAGCTGCTCAGGTAAGTGATGGGCGGCGATTATATAGGCAATATTCAATTTTTAGCACCCCTATATCACGGAGCCCATAACCGATATCTGGGCTCCGTGTGACTAGTTCCGTCCCTTATTATGCTGAGAATGAAGGTGACACGCAATTAATTGGTTATCCAACGCAGAGTCTCGTCCAAAAGACCCTGATCCAGCAGTTCCTTCAGATGGGCCAATCGCTTATACTTTGGTCCCTCAAATTCGTCCAGGGTCAATCCGGTTTCCTTGTAAGCCGCGTACAGTTCTTCGGCCCCCTTGCGGGCGGTCCACTGTGGTTTGAACTCTGGTACCATCTGCTTGACTTTCGAACCATCTACCCGATAGCTGCGCTTATCTGGCCCGGCATCGGGCGCATACTCGACCCGGCTGTCAGGCACAACATCGGCGACGATCTCGGCAATATCGCGGATCTGGTAGTTTTCCTCGTTGACACAAATGTTGAATACCTCGTTGTGTATGGTTTCAAGAGGCGCTTCCAGTATGGCGATGAATGCACGTGCAATATCTTCAACATGAATGATTGGTCGCCAGGGAGTGCCATCACTTTTGATATAGACCAGCCCGGTTGTGTAGGCCCAGGCAACCAGGTTGTTCAAAACGATATCGAACCGGTGGCGTGGCGATACCCCATAGGCGGTTGCATTACGCAAAAAGACCGGGCTGAAGTTTTCATCGGCCAGCTGGGAGACATCTTTCTCGACGCGGACCTTCGAGACACCATAGGGTGTGACGGGATTAAGATCGGAATCTTCTTTAACAAAGTCCTCTCCTGCAACGCCATAGTTGCTGCACGAGGAGGAGAATAGAAAGCGACGGCACCCGGCTTCTTTTGCCAATGCCGCCAGTCGTACGGATGCCTTGTGGTTGATTTCATAGGTGAGTTCAGGATTAAGATTGCCCAGCGGATCATTTGATAGGGCGGCCAGGTGCAGAACGGCGTCAAAACCTTTGACGTCATCCAGTTCGACGTCACGAACGTCTTTCCGCAATTCAGGTGTATTGACCAGTTCCCCGGTGAAGGTGCATTTTTCGAATATATCGCTGTCCAGACCAACGACCTCGTAGCCCTTATTAATCAGCATAGGAAGTAAGATAGAACCAATATAACCACGATGACCCGTCAATAGTATTCGCATCAGGCTGCTCCGCTCTATGTTTTAATAAAAAAGAAACACAGTACCTTGATTGCTAGATAAAAGCGTTCATGCGGAACTTGTTAGAATGGTAGGTGTCTAGCCACCAGCTAACAGGGGAACCGCATGAA